>DXMA01000020.1 GCA_019414445.1 Collinsella sp. | reverse complement strand
ATGATTGGTTGTTGAGCGTTGGTCAAAATGGTTGTTTTTACAGTAGCGCTAACACACGGCCTTGGCGAACCCGCTCCCGCCGTCGGTGACGACCACCTCGGGCGCCGGGATCGGCGCCATGAGGGCCGACCACGCCCTCGAGTTCTCGGACCTTGCCGTGTACCAGGAGACCACCCTCTCGCCGCTGCAGCATATGAGCACGACGAGGTCGCGCGCGACCCAGATCCCGTCGACGTAGAGCACGCGGTGGAGCTCGCCGTCGGGGACGGGCATGGGCCAGACCTCCCAGAACTCGGCCGTCCTGCGCCTGAAGGACCGCCCGCCGCCCGGCATCGCGGCCTGCGAGTCCTTCGAGAGGAGCCACCCGAGGAACTCCTCGAGCCTCGCCGCCGTGTCGTCGTACCTCACCGTCGTCGACGCGCCGCAGGCCGTGCACCTCCACCGCTGGGACCCCGATGAGGTCCTGCCGTTGCGCTTGGTCCGACCGCCGCAGTAGGGGCAATAAACGGCCTTCATGGACACCTCTTCCGAAAGGGTGTTTAACGGTTCCGGAAAAGGTTATCTACCTGCGGGAACGATAGGCAACCGGGCACACATTCTGTCCGAGCGGTTAAATGCGGGCACGGAATTTAAACGGCTGAAAAAGGGGCATCGACCTGCGCCGATGCCCCTAAAGTGGACACACATTTTGTCCTATAAGCCCAAATGTAGACAGAGTAGAAACGAGCGTGGATTTTCGGACACATAACAAATGAGAGTGGATAATCTCCCACTTTGAGCTTGAATGCAGGCTCAAACCGGGAGATTATCCACTCTCATGCTATGTAGTCGTTTAAGAACGTCCCCAATGACTACCTTGGATCATGGCAACGCCGATGTTTTGGCAACGCCAGCGAGCGCCGCCCAGGGCGAACAAGTTGGCATGAAAAAGGCAAGGCATAGACCTTCTGGTCATGCCTTGCCTTTTGAATGACAAATTGTCGCCCTGGGTGGCGCGCAGCGTCAACTAGTTACGCGGTTCGTAGAACCGCGTAACCCCTAAAAGCGGTTGCCGCGGAAGCCGCCACCGTTGCGGCCGCCACGATCGCCACCGCGACCGCCGCGGTCGTTACCACGGTTGCCGCCGATGCCGCCACGGTTGCCACCGCGATCGCCATAGCCACCACGGTTGCCACCAAAGCCGCCGCGACCGCCACGGTCGCCGCCACGGTCACCAAAGCCGCCACGGCCACCGCGATCGCCACCGCGGCCGCCGCGGTCACCGCCACGGCCACCGCGATCGCCAAAGCCGCCGCGACCGCCACGGTCGCCGCCACGGCCACCGCGCTCGTCACGGCCGCCGCGAGGACCGCGGTCCTCGTCCAGGCCCATGGCGACGAGCGGAGCGATAACCTTATCGAGAGCGGCCATCAGCTCGGTGGCCTCCTCGTAAGAAAGCTCGGGCAGGAGCTTCTCCTTCTTGTTGGCAAGCTCGGTCAGGCCCTCAGCGGCATCCTCGGCAGCGAAGACAACGATCTTGCGCATATCGCCCTCGGCGTCGTCGATGCGGCCGACCAGATCGGCAGCCTCGGCCTCGGCCATCAGACCATCGAGCTCACGGAGGCGCATGCCCAGCAGGTCGGACATTTCCTTCTGCTCCATCTTGGGCTTGAGGTCAAGAAGCTTGATGGCGCGCTCGATGTTCGCCATGCGCTCGGCCTTGGCCTCCTCCTCCTTGGAAATAGCAAAGCGACGGCTACGCAGCAGGCGGGCGGCCTTCTGCATCTTGTCCATCAGCTCTTCGTCATCGTAATCAACGGCGGCCTCGACAACCTCGGCCTCCTCGGCGGAAACCTCGTCAGCAGCCTCAACCTCAGCAGCTTCGGTCTCCACGGTCTCGACTGCCTCGACCTCGGCAGCCATGGTCTCGTTCTCGGTCTCGTTCATGATCTCTTCGTTCTCAGACATGAGACTCCTTCTTGGCCCTCTCGGGCATCATCGCCCCATTCGCGGGGCCCGTCGCGCACTCTTTGCGCTTTATACATTCATGCCTCTCGGCAAAACGTCCATTAGTTTATGGTGTCGCCATCCAATCTAGCTGCAGAATCTATGTGCACACATTAATGCGACATGTGCGACTCGCGGCGAGCGTACACCAGCGACACCGCGAACCCGACAACGGCAATCACGGCCGCCACGCGCACGGCGGCTGCAAATCCTATCGCCTGGGCAACGTCCGACGCAACGCCCGCGGCGCCAGCAGCCACCGCAGAACTCGAAAGCAGGCCGATAAACAGCGACGGACCAAACGACGCGGCAATCATGTTCCACGTGTTGAGCAATGCCGTTCCGTGAGGATGTTCAGCGGCAGGCAGCGTCTCCAAGCCGGCCGTTTGCGAGGGGCTCAACACCAAACCGACTCCGGCATACACCACAACGGTCAGCGCCACGACGACGCCGATGTTCATGCTTGCCGCCGTCATCGAGATGGCAGTCTGTCCCACGGCAATCAGGGCAAAGCCGACCGGCAGCAGCGGCCATGCGCCACGGGCGTCCATCACGCGTCCGCCCACAATCGAGGTCACAGCGTTGCAGGCAATTGCCGGCAAAATGAGCAGGCCCGCAACAAGCGCGGTCATGCCGTATGCGCCCTCAAAATAGAGCGGCAACAAAACGCTCATCGAGAACGTCGTCATCATCGACACCACCACAAGCAAGCACGCAGGCCAAAAACGAACGCTCGCCATGGGACGCACGTTAAGCACCGGATGCTCGAGCTTGAGCTGACGAACCGCAAACAGGCCGAGCAGCACAACGGCGGCAAAAAGCGTCACGATGCCGGCAATCAGATTGGTCGAGAACTCGCCTACGGAATACACAAATGCCGTAATGCCGGCAGCGAGCAAAACAACCGACAGAATATCAAGCGTGGCGTTCGAGCGCTCTCCGACATTCTGAACAAGCTTTACGCCCGCCGCAGCGACCACAATGCCGCCCACCAGCGGCACTACGAACACCGCCCTCCAGCCAAACAACGTGCACATAAGACCGCTGATCACAGGTCCAAACGCCGGCCCCAGCGTAATGCAGGCACCGCCCAGGCTCAGATACAGACCGAGCTTCTCGCGCGGCGCGCAAGACAACACCACGTTCATCATGAGCGGGAACAAGATGCCCGATCCCGCAGCCTGCAAAATACGACTTGGCAGCAAGACGGTAAACGTTGGGGCGACCAGGCACAGGACTTCTCCGGCGACCAGGCATCCACATGCGAAAAACAGCAGCTTGCGCGTCGAGAAGCGACCGGAAAGAAAGGCCATGATGGCCGTAAAGATCGACGTCACGATCATGTAGCCCGAAACAAGCCACTGCGCCGTGATGGCACTCACCGAAAAGGCCGCCATGATGTCGTGCAACGCCACGTTAATGATGTTCTCGTTAAACGCGGCAACAAAGGCCGCGATATACATTACGGCGAGAAACGCCGAAGTGGCCGATGGCGCTACTTGAACTTGTTGCTGAGATTTGCTCCCCATGCATTTCCTTCCTCTTGGAACGACAGTCGTATCGCCCCAGAGGAACAGTCCAGGGCGAGGATGAGCCCTAGACTTACGCCAGACGCCGCACGCGACGAGTCTGGCAACATGGTCCAACGTCGAAAGATTGTAACGCGAACGCGCAGCTTTCCTTCCGCGCTATTATTGAAAGTCCACGAAAGCATGAGACATGAGGAGCCCTCCATAATTAAGCCCATCATGAAATCCGAGTTCTTTTTGCGCCTGCCTTCCGAAGACGCGGGACCCGACGATGCCGCGACCGGGCAGGACCTCCTGGATACGCTCCATGAGCATGAGCACGAGTGCGTGGGGCTTGCCGCCAACATGATCGGCGTACGCAAGCGCATCATCTGCGTAAAGGACGGCAACAGGGCGCTGCTTATGTACAACCCGCAGATTCTTGAGCAGGTCAACGCCTACCAGACGAGCGAAGGATGTCTTTCGCTCGTCGGCGAGCGTCCCTGTACCCGATATCGCCGCATTAAGGTTGAGTATTTGGACGAGAACTTTGCCCGCCGCATCAAAAACTTCTCGGGCTACACCGCCGAGATCATCCAGCACGAAATCGACCACTGCCAAGGAATAGTTATATAGTTGCGCCAATTCAAGAAAGCTCCCTGCAGCCAAGCAACTGCAGGGAGCTCTTCATAGTGCGGAACTTCTATCCCCTACGCCTGGCGGTAATGGTCAAAGAAGTCGGCGAGGTCTTCGAGGGACTCTTTGAGTACTTCCATGCGCGGCAGGTACACGATACGGAAGTGGTCGGGCTCAGCCCAGTTGAAGCCGCCGCCGCGCGTGATCAGGATCTTCTTCTCGTGCAGCAGGTCAAGGGCGAACTGCTCGTCATCGGTAATGTTGAACTTCTTCACATCCATCTTGGGGAAGATGTAGAACGCCGCACGCGGCTTAACCACCGAGATGCCGTCAATCTTGTTGAGCGCCTCATACACAAAGTTGCGCTGCTCGTAGACACGACCGCCCGGGCGGATATAGTCGTTGACCGACTGATGGCCGCCGAGCGCCGTCTGGACGATCGACTGAGCCGGCACGTTGGAGCACAGACGCATGTTGGAGAGCATGTTGATGCCCATGATGAAGTCGCTCATGCAGCGCTGGTTGCCCGAAAGCACCATCCAGCCAATACGATAGCCCGCGATCATGTGCGACTTGGACAGACCGCTAAAGGTGACGCAGGGCAGATCGGGAGCGAGCGAGGCAATCGAGACGTGCTCGTAGCCGTCCATGCACAGGCGGTCGTAGATCTCATCAGCAAAGATCATCAGCTGATGCCTGCGTGCAACCTCGACGATGCCCTCGAGCACCTCGCGTGGATAGACGGAACCCGTGGGGTTGTTGGGGTTGATGATGACGAGGGCTTTGGTCGCGCTCGTGATCTTGGACTCCATATCCTCCAGGTCGGGATACCAATCCGCCTGCTCATCGCACAGATAGTGCACGGGATGACCGCCGGCAAGGGTTGCGCACGCCGTCCAGAGCGGATAGTCGGGGCTGGGGATCAGAATCTCGTCGCCATTGTCGAGCAGCGCGTTCATCGAAAGCTGAATGAGCTCGGACACGCCGTTGCCCGTGTAGATATGCTCCATCTGAACGTTGGGCAAGCCCTTGATCTGCGAATACTGCATGATCGCCTTGCGCGCGGAGAACAGGCCACGCGAGTTGGAATAGCCTTCGCAGTCGGGCAGCTGCTGGCGCATGTCCTTGATGACCTCATCGGGCGTGCGGAAACCGAAGGGCGCCGGGTTGCCGATATTGAGCTTGAGGATGCGCTCGCCCTCGTCCTCCATACGGGCGGCCTCGTCGACGACGGGACCGCGCACGTCATACAGGACGTTATCGAGCTTGGCGGATTTAGAAAAAGTACGCATGGTGGTGCTCCTTGCAATTTGAGCTGAGGGATGGGATTCGGGCCTGGAATCGTTGCGGGGAGATGATTCCTCGCCTTGGTCGGCGTCACCGGCGAGCAGCCAGGTAACATCGACCTCCAAAATACGGGCGAGCAGCTCTGCCACATCGCGCCGCGGAATCGTCTTGCCGCTCACATATTGGCTCATCTGGCTCTTGCCGAGTTTTTTGCCGAGCATCTCCGATGCGCGGATCACGTCCGACTGGCGAACGTCGCGATCGGACATAGCCTGTCGCAGACGATCGCTAAACGTCTCTTGGGCCACTAGAACCTCCTTGCTGGCAAAGTTCAATTTATACAACACGAATTGAACCTGAGTTCAATTTAGGCAGCAGTATAACGCCGTGCTATTTCGAAAAGTTCAATTTTAAAAATAAAATGAGCAAGACCTCGAAATTTATCCCAAGGCGATAACGACGTGCACGCATTTAGAGGTATTCGAGGAAACGAGCGGCGGCAAGCGAAACATCGGCCGTTCGATATATGGCGTTGATCTGCCGATGGGGATGCCCTTCGAGCGGACGCACAGCAACATCAAACTGGCAGCGACGCAAGATGAGCGCGGGAAGAATGCTCACGCCCAAGCCATCCTCGACCATAGCCATAATCGCATAGTCATCCCAAGTCGACAGTTTTGAGCGCACTGACAGCCCCGCCCGACGGAATAGCGGCGTAATCTCATCATCGGTACCCCGTTCCAGCAGAATAAACTGCTCGTTGGCTAAATCGGCAAGAGAAACGACCTCCGCCGTGGCAAGCGAGGAGTCCGCTGGCACCACGGCCATCAACTCGTCTTGCACCAACGGTCGCGACGCCATGCCGGCGCCACGTGGCTCGCGCGGAATAAAGCCCAGGTCGCAGCGGCCTTCCACCACCCATTGCTCAATCTCGGAGTAATCACCCATCAGCAGCTCGTAATCGACATCCGGATGATCGGCGCGAAAGCGCGCAATCACCGGCGGCAGTACATGGGTCGCCACACTCGAAAACGTACCAATGCAGATCTTGCCGCGCATGAGCCCACGCATCTCGTCCACATGTCGCTGCAGGCGGCCAAACTCCTCGCAGAGCGCCTCAACCGCCGGCATGATCTGCCGCCCATCGGCAGAAAGCACCACACCCTCGCGGCTGCGGTCGAGCACCTTAAAACCCCAATCGGTCTCAAGGTCGCCCACCATGCGGCTCACGCCCGACTGCGAATAGCTCAGCCGCTCGGCGGCGCGCGTAAAACTGCCGGCCCGCACCGTCTCGAGCAGCACCTGCATCTTTTGAATATTCGTTTCCACGGCACCCCTCCACCTTTACATGAGTTTTTGTCATGTTATCCATGCATTATATTCGCTTTTCTTCTAAAGCCAGTTCACCCATAGTGAACATGCTCGGATATAGAGGGGATGTCAGCACATGAACAACGGATTGTTTACGTACTTAGCAGCATTGCTATTGTTTGGCTCCAACGGCATCATCGCCGCTGCCATCGCGCTGCCGAGCTCCGATATCGTACTGTTGCGCACGTTTTTGGGCGCTCTCACCCTTGCCGCCGTCCTCTTCATAACCAAGCGCCATAACCTGCAGGCTCCGTCTCGCCCCCGCGAGGCCGCAGCGCTCATCGTCTCGGGCGCCGCGCTGGGCGCCAGCTGGATTTTTCTGTTCCGCGCCTACCAGACGATCGGCGTCGGCGTATCCTCGCTGCTGTACTACTGCGGCCCCATCATCGTTATGGCCCTCTCCCCGCTCATTTTTGGCGAAAAGCTGACCGGCAGCAAAATCGCCGGCTTTATCGCCGTCGCCTGCGGTGCTTTTCTCATTGCAGCGCAAGGTCTAGGCGGCAATATGCCCATTGCGGGCATCGTCTGTGGAATCGCCTCGGCCTTCTGCTATGCATTGATGGTCATCGCCAGCAAGGGTGCGCCTCACATCGAGGGCCTCGAGAACTCCGCACTCCAAGTGAGCGCCGCCTTTGTGACCGCACTGGCCCTCACGCTCATCACGCAGGGCGCTCCCTCGTTCCTGTCCGCCGGCGTCGCCGCCAGCATTGATTGGCGCGCCGTCGCTATGCTCGGCGTCGTCAACACCGGCATTGGTTGCCTGCTCTACTTTAGCGCCGTCGCCAAGCTGCCCGTTCAGACCGTCGCCGTCGTCGGCTACCTCGAGCCGCTTTCGGCGGTCGTGTTCTCAGCCGCCCTTTTGGGTGAAGCCATAACACCGGTCCGCCTGATGGGCGCCGCGCTTATCATCGGCGGCGCGATTTTTTGCGAACTCGCCGGCAAACGCGCAAACGCCAAGGCTGGCATCGCCCAGATAGCACGTGCTTAAAAGCCCCTGCTTTGAAATGCTACCTGCGTAGATAAATAATCCCCAGCTGAGGATTATTGTCTAAAATAACCCGATGTGCCAAACTGCTCTTGTATGTATAAAGACGGCATAAAGTTTTTTGTCCTAGACAGATAACCGGATGTCTAAGGGAGTCCTCGTGGCACACAACAAACTGGAGGCAAACCTCCAAGACCAGCGCGGGCAAGGCGGGCACGGAGCCATCCCCCTCTCCGCTGGCATGCTGCTCGTAACGCTCGGCGTCGTCTATGGCGACATCGGCACGAGCCCCATGTACACCATGAAATCAATCGTCGCCAACAACGGCGGCATCGGTACCGTCAGCGAGGACATGATCCTGGGCGCGCTTTCGCTCGTCATCTGGACCATGACGCTCGTGACCACGGTCAAGTACGTGGTAATCGCCATGAAGGCCGACAACCACAACGAAGGCGGCATCTTCGCCCTGTTCAGCCTCGTACGCAAGGTGGCACCATGGCTGATTCTGCCCGCCATGATCGGCGGTGCGGCACTGCTTGCCGACGGCATCCTCACCCCCGCCGTCACGGTCACCACAGCCATCGAGGGTCTGCGCACCATCGAATGGGGCCATGCGCTGCTGGGCGACGGGCAGACCAACGTCATCATCATCACCATCATCATTATCTGCGGCCTATTTGCCATGCAGCGCGCCGGTACCTCGTCAATCGGCAAGCTGTTCGGCCCGCTCATGACGCTGTGGCTCCTGTTCCTGGCAGGCGCCGGTCTGTTCAACATGCTCGGCAACCTGTCCATCTTGCGCGCGCTCAACCCCATCCGCGGCATTATGTTCCTGTTCTCGCCCATCAACCATTCGGGCATTATGGTGCTCGGCTTTGTCTTCCTGTCGACAACCGGTGCCGAGGCACTCTACTCGGACATGGGCCACGTGGGCAAGGCAAACATCTATGCATCCTGGCCATTTGTTAAGGCGGCCCTTATCCTCAACTATCTGGGTCAGGGAGCTTGGCTGCTCGCCAATAACTCCAACCCCCAGATGCTCGCGATGGATATCGTCAACCCGTTCTATATGATGCTCCCCGAGCCCCTACGCCCCTTTGCCATCGTGCTTTCGGCCGTGGCGGCCATCATCGCCTCACAGGCGCTCATCACCGGCTCGTTCTCGCTGGTATCCGAGGCAACGCGCCTCAACCTTATGCCGCACCTGCGCATCCACTACCCCAGCGACACCAAGGGCCAGCTCTATATTCCACTCGTCAACAACATCATGTGGGTCGGCTGCATCTTCATTGTGCTGCTGTTCCAGAACTCCGAGCGCATGGAGAGCGCCTATGGCCTCGCCATTACCGTGACCATGCTTATGACCACCACGCTGCTGACGAGCTATATCGCCGGCATCCTCAAGCACAAGCTGGGCGCCTGCGTCTTCGCCCTGCTCTTCGGTGCCATTGAGCTGTGCTTCTTCGCCTCGTGCCTCACCATGTTCTTTGACGGCGGCTACGTAATGATCTTCTTGGCCTCGCTGCTGTTTGGCCTTATGTACGTGTGGCGCCGCGGCACCGCCATCGAGCGCACGCAGACGATCCTGCTGCCCGTCTCCAAGTACATTGACCAGCTCAACCGCCTGCGCAACGACGAGACCTACCCCGTGCTCGCCGACAATCTGGTGTTCCTCACCAACAGCCCCGACCCGCTCACGCTCGACCGCGACGTGCTCTATTCCATCTTGGATAAGCATCCCAAGCGCGCCAAGGCATACTGGTTCATCAACGTGCACGTTACCGACGAGCCCTATACGCACGAGTATTCCGTCGAGACCTTTGGCACGGACTTTTTGTTCCGCGTGCGCCTGGACTTGGGCTTTAAGGTCAACCAGCGCGTTAATGCCTACCTGCGCCAAATCGTTGGCGACTTGATGGCATCGGGTGAGCTGCCGCCGCAGCATCACACCTACTCCATCTACGAGACGCGCGGCAACGTGGGCGACTTCCGTTTTTGTATGCTGCGCAAGATGCTCGCCCCCGAAACGGACATCAACCGCAATGACCACCGCGTGATGGCCATCAAGTACGCCGTCCGCCGCGCCTGCGGAAGCCCGGCACGCTGGTACGGTCTCGAGAACTCGGCCATCATCATCGAGTACGTGCCGCTGTTTGCCCGCATGCGCCCGGCCGTTAAGCTCGTGCGCACCCAAGTGCCGCTCGAGGTTCAGATCGAAGAGGCCGAAGAAATGGAAGTCGACATCTTCTCGGACGACCTGGTCAACGGCAACGAAGCCGGTAAGAATATGAACGTCGATCCCACTGAGCTGCTCGAGAGCGTCGCAGATACGCCCGAACAGCAACTCGACGGACTCGAGAGCACCCAGTTCAACGACGCCAACTTCTAACACGCCACCAGCCATTGACGACAACGGCCTCGCATCTCATAAGAGGTGCGAGGCCGTTTTATGTCGCAACGGACCAGTGAGCTACGAACGACGCGGCTCGGGAACCACGAGCCTATCGGGGCTCGCGCCCTCGGCATCCATCAGGCTCACGTAACGAATCGACGGATCCCCATACATCGCGTAGTAATAATTGCCCGTGCGCGCGCTAAAGCATCCGGTATAGATAGTCTTCTCGAACTTGCCATCGCCCATCCTGGACGCCCCCTCAATCATCACCACGCCCTCGAGCGAGCGGAACATGCGAACGACGTTTTCGGTCTCGCTCTCCTTTTGCGGGTAATTGGCATTGAGGTACGCCGCCTTTACAAAACGGCTCGGCGAATAGCAATCGCCCGGAATGCCGCGCATGCCGGCACCGGCTCCATAGGGCTTAAGCTCGGCGCCACGCCATGTCGCCGTCTGCGGAAAATCGCTTGTGGCGGTGATATAGGTGCGCAGGTTTTCCATGTGCCACGGGAAGGTCGGCTGGTTGGCAAGGGTGTCGACCGGATCGTCGTATACATGCAGGCCGTCAGCCATCATCTCGACCACGATGCTGCGCTGGCTGTCGCCGATAATCCAATGGAGCAGCGACACGCCCAGCCCCTCTCCGGCAGATTTGGCGACAATCACCGTGTCGCGCAGCGCGGCCTCGACCTCATCGACCGTCGAGAACGTCGCTGCCACCCACAGGGGAAACTCATAGGCCGCGATATTGTTCTTGCCGTCGACAGGGCCCTCGGCATACTCGGCATAGCCGGGAAAGTTGAGCCCCGCCACAGCCAGACCCGCATCGTTACCACAGTCGAAAAACATGGGATAGTTCTTGTAATCGATGCACATGCCGATTACCGCGTGTGCCGCCGACGCATCGTCGATAAACGAATACGGAATGTGGAACCCGCGCGGCATCACGCGAACCTGTTGGCCGTAGTCAAAGCTCCAGTCGAGGTTGCGGCCCAGATACATGTGGCCAGAATTATCGGTAAATCGAATGCTCGTGCACATAGCGCCTCCTAGCTTTACGGTCCTGCTAAGGTTATTGTCACCAAACAAAAAGGCGCTAAACACAAAAGCCCGGACATGACAACAATGTCACGCCCGGACCAAAAGAGACGAAGTGCGGTGCTTTGGTCCCCTTAGACCAACTTTCCAAGACAGTGGTCGATCATATGCTGGACCATCTGCGCCTCGAAGCCCACAAAGTCCTGCTTGCGCTCGCGCATCTTGCCATCGACGATCTGGTCAAAGGCAACCTTGCACTTGATATAGCGCGTGGACTTGGTGACTTCCTCGTGCGTCAGGCAGCTCTCCTCCATCTTGCTGGCGCCCAGGCCAAACACCAGACGGGGGTTGTAGAGCACGTGGGGCTCGCCGGCGTCGTCCAGGTAGACGCAGACCTTCTTGGTAACGCCGATCTGGTTGGCGGCCAAGCAGCCGGCATCATCGAGCGACTTGATGGTATCGATCAGGTCCTGAGCAACCGACTCGTCCTCGACGGTCGCAACCTCGCAACGCTGGGACAGGATAGCCTCGTCGTGGCAAAGCTCTTTAATCATACGTTCCTCCATAGGGGTCGTTGTAACCGCTTAAGTATACGGTACCCACACATTTTCATGCGATAAATACCGTCCGTCTGTTACAAAGCGCCGAACATCAACATGCGAGGAACAGCAAGGTTGTAAAGGCGATATAGTAAATGAGTTCGTGTCAATCGGCCTAAACTCGGGGCCGAACAAGGAAAGGGTATGCATGGACGAACTTTTTCACGTCAGTGAGCGCAAGTCCACAATCGGGACCGAACTTCGCGCTGGACTGACAACATTCCTGGCGATGGCCTACATCATCGCCGTCAACCCCGCAGTGCTCTCGGGCGCTGGCATTGATGCGGGAGCGCTCGCCTGCGCCACCTGCCTGGGCGCCGGCATCATGACCATCTGCATGGGCATCTTCGCAAACCGCCCGCTCGCCTGCGCTTCAGGCCTGGGCATCAACGCCATGATCGCGGGCATCACCACCACCATGTGCGGCGGTGACTGGCACGTCGCCATGAGCGTTATCTTCCTCGAGGGTATCGTCATCTTGCTGCTCGTCCTTTGCGGCCTGCGCGAGGCCATCATGGACGCCATCCCCGTGGTCCTGCGCCACGCCATCTCGGTGGGTCTGGGCCTGTTTATCGCCATGATCGGCCTGTGCGACGCCGGCATCATCACCGCTGGCGCCGGTACGCTCGTCGGCCTGGGCGACATCGCCTCCCCCACCTTTATCGTCGGCATCATCTCCATCGTCGTGACGGTTGCCCTGGCTTCCCGCAACGTGCCGGGCTCGCTGCTCATCGGCATCATCGTCGCCGTTATCGCCGGAATCCCGCTGGGCGTCACCCATGCGCCCGAGGGCCTCATCGCACCGCTCGACTTCTCGACCTTCGGCGCCCCGTTTGCCAGCACTGCCGACGGCAACCTTGCCATCGTGAAGGTCCTGACCGACCCGATGCTGCTCGTCGTTGCCTTCTCGCTGCTCATGAGCGACTTCTTCGACACCATGGGCACCGCGATGGCCGTCGCCAAGCAGGGCGAGTTCTTGACCGAGGACGGCAATGTCGAGGACATCCGTCCCATCCTGGTCGTCGACTCCGTGGCCGCTGCTGCCGGTGGCTTTATGGGCGTCTCCTCCATCACCACCTTCGTCGAGTCCACCTCTGGCGCTGCCGACGGTGGCCGCACGGGCCTCACCTCCGTCACCACCGGCGTGCTGTTCATTCTCGCCGCGTTCTTCTCCCCCATCGTCACCATCGTTTCCAGCGCCGCCACCTGCGGTGCTCTGGTCTACGTCGGCTACCTCATGATGAGCGAGGCCTCCGAGATCGACTGGTCCGACGTGTCGCAGGGCTTCCCGGCGTTCATGATTGTCGCCGGCGTGCCCTTCACCTACTCCATCTCTGCCGGCATTGGTCTGGGCTTTATCGCCTACGTGGTCGTCGCGCTCTTTAAGGGCGAGGCATCCAAGATCAAGCCGCTCATGTGGATCGCAGCCCTTGCCTTCCTCGTCTACTTCTTTGTAGCGTAGGCGCAAGATTCGCAATACCAAACAGCAAAGCGCGGAGTCGCATCGAGCGGCTCCGCGCTTTGCTTTTAAAGCCAGGCGCCACACGGACGCGCGATGTATTGCTTCGCAAGTTTTGGACGTTTTGCTCTCCAAACGGCACTACCGCCGGCTACATCCTGCAGATATGCTGGGCGTAATCGCATAGGCCCTATGAGGATGGGAGTAACCATGGCCGCCTTGTTCACGACCCCCAAGCGCAATGACAAAACCTCTGGAGCCCATTTTGTCGAGCCCGACGTGCGCCGTCGCACGCTGCTCGCACACGGCAGCTGGCGCCGCGTGACACGCCGCATCGTTGTAGGCG
This sequence comes from Collinsella sp., assembly GCA_019414445.1. GTDB lineage: Bacteria > Actinomycetota > Coriobacteriia > Coriobacteriales > Coriobacteriaceae > Collinsella. The sequence goes on along the minus strand of DXMA01000020.1, from coordinate 28,705 downwards.
CCGTATGCGCGCTCACGGTAAGTTCGCTGCTCATGCCGAGCGTCTCGCTCGCGGCCGAGTGGGTGGACGTCGGCGGCACCCAATACAACGCCGGCACCGCGGCGGGCGACGCCGCCGGCACCTGGAGCTGGGACGGCGCCGACGACATGAAGCTCAACGGCTATAACGGCGGCGCGATCGAGGCAGCGGGCAAGCTCAACGTGAGCTACGAGGGCAACAACACCGTCACTAACGACAACGGCCGCGGCATCAAGGTTAAGGATGGCGCGAACGAGAACGCCGAGCTTAATATTCAGGGCGACGCGTCCAGCACGCTCAACGTGACATCTTCTCGTGACGCCATCACTTCCGTCGGCAACATCAACATCGACGGCGCTGGCACTGTCAACGCCACGAGCACCGAGCACGATGCCATCGATGCCGGGGGCGATGTCACCATCAAGGGCTCGGGAAACGTTAACGCCACGGGCGATTCGGATGGCATCAGGGCCGACGGCAACATCACGATCGACAACAGCGGAACCGTCACCGCCAAGGCCACCGAGGATCAGGGTATCGATGCTAACGAGAACCTCATCATAAAGGGCGGCGGCAAGGTAGAGGCAAGCTCTATCAAAAACAATGCGATTTGGGCCGACGGCAACATCGAGATCTCGGGTGGCAGCCAGGTCAAGGCAAGCTCCGAGGAAGACGCCGCCATCGACGGTAAAAACAGCCTCACGGTCACGAACGCTTCCCTCAACGCAAGTGGCGTTGGGTATGGCATCTATGTCTACAAGGGCATCACGCTCGATGGCGCGACCGTGACGGTCCGCGCAAGCTCAGATGGCGGGGAAGCCAGCGCACTCTTCACCGATGAGGACAACATCGTCATCAAGAACGGCTCGACTGTGGATGCGCTCGCAGAAGGCAGGTTCTCGGTTGCAATCTCCACCAGTAATTTCTACTCCGACGAAGCGGGTGGCCATATCTACATCAGCGACTCCGTTGTCAAGGCCATAGCCCGCTATGCCGAGACCGGCGGCGACGGCCCCGACCACTACAGTGGAGACCAAAACGACGAAATCATCCCTGAGTCCGAGGGCCTGAACATCGGCATCTTCGCGCAGACCGAGAAGGGCATCACGCCCGCGACCATCTCGATCGTCCGCAGCAAGGTCACGGCCGAGGGAGACACGGCGGCTATCTTCGCCCTTGCCATGAGCGCGGACGGCAAGGCGATCGGCACCATCGAAATCAAGGACGCCATCATCCAGACGCCTGCAGGCGGCAAAGTCATTGACTATCGCAACAAGGAAGAGCTCAGCGACGGCATCGTCTACGAGGCGGGGCAGACCATTGGCACGGGCGATGCCACGATTGACTCCCCCTATGACGCCGCTGTCGCCAAGAGCACGGTCATCGTGCCTCCCGAGGAGACCAAGCCCGAGGAAAAGCACGGCAAGACCAAGCCCGAGGGTTCCAAGTCCGAGGGCACGAAGACAACCAAGACCGTTGCAGTTGCAGCCAAGGGAGCCAAGACCGTCGGCAAGCTCGCGGCAACCGGCGACACCTCGAACGCAGCCATCGTGGCAGCCGCCCTTGCGGGAACAGCCGCCATCGCCGCAGGCGCCCTGGCGAGTCGCAAACGTTCGTAAACACTTTTTCGCACAGGACGGGTGGATCGCAGCCCTTGCCTTCCCCGTCTACTTCTTCGTAGCGTAAGGGCAAGGCTGCAAAAGCTGAACAATAAAGCGCGGAGTCGCCATGCGGCCCCGCGCTTTTCTTTTAGCGTCGGTCCCTGCGCCGGCGTGCGGCCTATTTCTCCCCCATTTTGGCCATTTTGCCCTCCAAACGGCACTACCGCCGGCAACATCCAGCAGATACGCTGAACCTAGCCGTATAGGCCCTATGAGAACGGGAGCAACCATGGCAGCCTTGTTCACGACCCCCAAACGCAATGACACTACCGCCGGAACCCATGTTGCCGAACCCGACGTTCGCCGTCGCATAGGACTCGCGCACGGCAGCTGGCGCCGCGTGACGCGCCGCTTCGTCGTAGGCGCCGTGTGCGCGCTCACGGTGAGCTCGCTGCTCATGCCGAGCGTCTCGCTCGCGGCGGAATGGGTCAAGGTCGGCGAAACCAAATACAACGCCGGCACTGCGGCGGGCGACGAGACCGGCACCTGGTCGTGGGACGGCGCCGACGACTTGAAGCTCAACAACTATAACGGCGGCGAGATCCAGGCCGCAGGCAAGCTCAACGTGAATTACTCGGGAAACAACATCGTCACTGCCGACTGGATCGAAGGCATCAAGGCTTCTCATGGCAAGAATGAGAACGCCGAGCTCAATATCCAAGGCGACGCGGGCAGCACGCTCAGCGTGACATCTACTGAGGACGCTATCCTCTCCACGGGTAATATCAACATCGACGGAGCCGGATCCGTCAACGCCACGAGCGCTGGGTTTGATGCCATCGACGCCGAGGGCGATCTCGCTATCAAAGGTTCGGGCAACGTCAACGCCACGGGCGTATCGGATGGCATCAGGGCAAACGGCAATATCACGATTGACGACAGCGGGGCCGTCACCGCCAGGGCTACCAAGGACAAGGGTATCGGAACCGACAAGAACCTCACCATCAAGGGTGGCGGCACAGTCGAGGCAAGCTCAGCCGATGGTGAGGCCATTTGGAGCGGCGGCAACATCAATATCTCGGACGGCAGCCAGGTCAAGGCGAGCTCCGAGAAAGACGCCGCCGTCGAGGCCAAGGGCAGCCTCGCAGCCACAAACGCCTCCCTCAACGCAAACGGTGTTGAATATGGCGTCTATGCCCACAAGGGCATCACACTCGATCATGCAAACGTGACAGTCCGCGCAAGTAAAGGCAGATACGGTGACGCCATTGCCCTCTTCACCTACCAAGACGATATCGTCGTCAAGAACGGCTCCACCGTGGACGCGTTTGCGGAAGGCGAGGTTTCGGCTGCATTCTCCACCAGAAACGATCGACCCAACGAGGAGGGTGGCCACATCTACATCAGCGACTCCGTTGTCAAGGCCATAGCCCGCTATGTCGAGAACGGCGACGGCCCCATCCCCTACAGCGAAAACCAAGATGGTGAGACGAGCCCCGAGCCCCAAGGCGAGAACATCGGCATCATCGTCCAGACCAGCGAGGGCGTCACACCCGCAGTCATCTCGATCATCCGCAGCAAGGTAACGGCCGAAGGAGATACAGCGGCAATCTTTGCCCGTGCCATGAGCGCTGACGGCAAGACAATCGGCACCATCAAGATTGAGAACGCCGCCATCCAGACGCCCGAAGGCGGCAAGGTCATTGACTATCGCAAGCTCCGTGACGGCATCTACGAGGCAGGCCAAGCCATCGGCACGGGCGACGCTGTGATCGACTCCCCCTATAACGAAGCTGTCGCCAAGAGCATGGTCATCGCACCTCCCGAGGTAGCCAAGCCGGAAGACCCCAAGCCCGACGAGACCAAGCCCGCAGAAAGCAAGCCCGCGGAGTCCAAGCAGAACCCCAAGCCTGAGTGCTCAAAGCCGACCAAGGCCGTTGCGGCTTCAATCACGAAAGCCAAGACTACCGGCGTGCTCGCGGCAACCGGCGACACCTCGGGTGCGGCCATCGTGGCAACCGTCCTTGCGGGAACAGCCGCTATCGCCGCAGGCACCATGGCGAGCCGCAAGCGCTCTTAGACGCCTCTGCGCACATGGCAGCTCCCGCGAAGGCCCCGAGTCCCAGCACCGTTTAACAACGCCACCGCCGAGCTCCCCTCCGGCGGTGGCGTTTTCCATATGCGTCCGCAGGGTATGCACGAGATTGTCTTTGGTCTAGCCCAACCTGCATGAGCCGGCGTGCGACAATGGGGGCCGTCGATATCACAACGCCGAGAGAAGCCCGTCATGGAAGCGCATCAAAAGCAGATAACCGTTCATGCACAGCATGCCGAAAGCGCACCAGTCATCTATCTTCCCGTGGTCATGGGCGACGGCACGGAGGTTTATGAACGCTGCCGAGAGCTCAACTGCCCGCCCTTCACGCTTGTCGGCATTGGCAGCCTCAACTGGAATCGCGAGCTGAGCCCCTGGGTATGCGACGGTACCGTGCGCGATGCCGAGCCCTTTGGTGGACAGGCCGCTGGTTTTCTTGACGAGTTGTTGAAGCAGATAATCCCAGAGGCCGAATCATCGCTCCCGCAACCGCCCACCTGGCGCGGCGTTGCCGGCTACTCGTTGGCGGGTCTTTTTGCACTGTGGGCACTTTGGCAAACAGATGTCTTTGAGCGCGCGGCGAGTGCATCGGGGTCGCTGTGGTTCCCCGGCTTTATCGACTACGCGCGCGAGCGCACGATGACAGCTACGCCCGACGCCGTCTATCTGTCACTCGGCAAAAAGGAAACCAAGACGCCCAACCGCATGATGCGGCACGTACTCGACGATACGCGCGCGATGGAAGAGCTGTTTATCGAGCGTGACATTCCAACAACGCTGGAGCTCAACCCCGGCAATCACTTTACCCAAACTGACCTGCGCATGGCACGCGGCATCCACTGGATACTGACGCATTAAAAATGGCATCCACGCGTACATACGCATGGACGCCATTTTTAATTTGGCTGAACGCAGCTGCTATTCAGCAGTCTCCTCAAGCTCGGAAGTATCGAACTCAAAGTCGTTACCGGGCAGGATGGCGTTGAGCACAATGCCCACCAGCGAGCCCACGGCAAGGCCCGAAAGCGAAATCGTCACGCCGCCCAGCTCCAGCACGATGGCACCGGCGGTACTGTAGGCAATGCCGAGCGAAAGCACGAGCACCAGAGCCGCCACCAGCACGTTGCGGTTGTTCTGGAAATCAACCTGGTTCTCGATGAGGTTACGTACACCAACGGCGCTGATCATGCCGTAGAGCACGAGCGACACACCGCCGATAACGCATGCCGGCATGGCGGCAATCACCGCAGCAAACTTGGGGCAGAACGAAAGCACAATGGCGCAGCAGGCGGCAATGCGAATCACACGCGGGTCGAACACACGCGTCAAGGCAAGCACGCCGGTGTTCTCGCCATACGTCGTATTGGCAGGAGCGCCAAAGAGCGATGCCAAGATGGTCGCCAGGCCATCGCCGAGCAGGGTACGGTGCAGGCCGGGATCGGCAATGTAGTTGCGCTCACAAGTCGATCCGATGGCGGAGATATCGCCAATGTGCTCAATCATGGTCGCAAAGGCCAGTGGCATGATGGTGATAATGGCCGTCGTGGCAAGACTGCTATCGAACTGCGGTCCAAAGAGCGCAAACACGGTGTTGTCCCACACGACGGGCAAGCCAACCCAGGGGGCGGCTGCGACGCCAGAGAAGTCGACCTCGCCCAGCGCGGCCGCAACGGCATAGCTCACCACAACGCCCAGCAGAATCGGCACGATCTTGACCATGCCGCGGCCCCAAATGTTGCAGATGATGATCACGGCAACGGCAATAGCAGCAACAAACCAGCTGGTCTGGCAGTTAGCAATGGCAGAGCTTGCCAGGATCAAGCCGATGGAAATGACGATGGGGCCAGTCACCACCGGCGGGAAGAAACGCATGACACGCTTGGCGCCAAAGGCGCGGAACAGGGCCGCAAGCACCGGATAGAGCAGGCCGGCACAAGCTACGCCCAGGCAAGCGTAGGGCAAAAGCTCAGCCTCGCCGTTGGGCGCAATGGCGGCATAACCCGCGATAAAGGCAAACGAGGAGCCCAGGAACGCGGGCACCTTACCGCGCGATAGAAAATGAAACAGCAGCGTGCCGATGCCGGCGAACAGAAGCGTCGCCGAAACGGAAAGGCCGGTGAGCACGGGCACGAGCACCGTGGCTCCGAACATCGCAAACATGTGTTGCAAACCCAACACAAACATGCGCGGGCGGCCGAGCGACGATGCATCGTAGATGGCATCGGTGACGGCGGGCGTCGAAGACTGGGACATGGAAGTCCTTTCGAATGGAAGGGCGATCAGGCATATCGGATAACCTGCCCGAACGATACGATCCGAACCATTGTACGCGATATGCAGTACCTCGCACGCGCCGCCACCTGCATACGCTAGCGCTATTTCCAAACGCGCTCGGCAATACGCCTGACCAGCGCAATCTTTGCCCACTGCTCGTCCTCGGTCAGCTTATTGCCAATCTCGCAGCTGGCAAAGCCACACTGCGGAGACAGATACAGGTTCTCGAGCGGCACGTACTTTGCCGCCTCGCGGATGCGCTCGACGATAACATCCTCGTTCTCGAGCTCTGCCGCCTTGGTGGTCACCAAGCCCAGCACGACCTTCTTGCCGGGAGCAACGTACTTGAGCGGCTCAAAACCACCGGCGCGGGGCGTGTCGAACTCCAGATAGAACGCGTCAACGTCCTCATGCGCAAACAGGTACGGCGCGATGGGGTCGTAGCCGCCCTCAAAAGCGTAGGTGGAGTGGTAGTTGCCGCGGCATACATGCGTGTTGATAACCAGATCGTCGGGCTTGCCCTCGATGGCGGCATTGTTGAGCGCCACGCCCAACTCGCTTACCTTTTGCAGGTCGACCGGGCTCATGCCGGTTTTGGCAACAAAATCGGTATCGCAGTAGATGCCCCAGGTGCAGTCATCAAACTGGATGTTGCGGCAGCCCGCGGCATACAGGTCAGCAATCACGGTGCGGTATGCTGCGGCAATGGCACCGACGAGCTCTTCGTCGGTCTTGTAGACGGCGTGCAGACTCTCCTGCTGGCCATCGCAGCGGTCGAGTGTGACTTCGGAGAACGTCTGGATCGGCGCCGGAATGGTCTGGCGCGCGACCTGGCCCTCTCCCTCGAGCGACTTGATAAATTTGAAGTGCTCGACGAACGGATGATTCTCGCCGCTAATGGGACCGGTTACCACGGCGGTGTCGGCGGTAGTCTCCTCATCGTGGAACATGTAGCCCGTGCGCGAGGCGCGGCGCTCAATGCCGTTGAGGCCCCACATAAAATCGAGGTGCCAGTAGCTGCGGCGGAACTCGCCATCGGTAATCACCTGCAGGCCGGCAGCCTTCTGCTTGGCCACTAAGTCGCGGATGGCCTCGTCCTCGACGGCCTTAAGGCCGGAAGCGTCGAGTTTACCCGCGACATAGGCGGCACGGGCGTCCTTTACAGCCTGCGGACGAAGAAAACTGCCGACGATATCGGCACGAAACGGCGCGTTCGGTTGAATCGAAGTGCTCATAGATATCTCCCTTTGCATTGGTTGCTTTACTGGGACAGAGTATGAGCGCTCATATGGACATCGTAAAATATATGTTTATAACAGTTTGATATAGATGCTTCCTATATCAGTTTGGACTGCCATAAAGAGATTTGACCCGTGCAGAACGCAGCAGTCTAGATGTGCTGACGAATCGCTTCGATATAGGCCTGCCCGTAGCGCGTAAGTGTCGTGTTCTTGCGCGTGATGATGCCGATCTCCATGTACTCGTCTACATCGAGCGGAATGGAGATAATGCCGGGGCCGTTAAGTTCATGGCTGATCACGCCCGAACAAACCGTGTAGCCGTTAAGGCCCATGGCCAGATTGAACAACGTCGCACGGTCGCGCACGCGGATATTCTTGCGGCGCTCAAAGGTCGAGGTCAGCTCCTCGGAATAGTAAAACGAGTTGTAGCTGCCCTGCTCATAGGACAGGAACGGGTAGTCCTCGAGATCTTCGAGCGTCACGCTGGCGTGGTCCGCCAGTGGATGGTCGGCGCATACAAAGACATGCGGCGTGGCGCAGAAGAGCCCCTCGAATACGAGTTCGTTGGCGGCGAGCATGCGCTCGATGACCTCGCGGTTATGCTCGGATAAGTACAGGATGCCCAGTTCACTTTTCATATGCGCGACGTCCTCGATAATCTCGTGAGTCTGTTCCTCGCGCAGAGTAAAGTCGTAACGCGCGGCATCGAACTCGCGGATCACGTCAACAAACGCGTTAACGGCAAAGGAATAATGCTGACAGCTCACACTAAAATGCGGCACCTGCTCGGATGCGCTCTTGTACTTACCCTCGAGCAAATCGGCCTGGTCGAGCACTTGGCGCGCGTAGCCCAAGAAGGTCTCGCCCTCCTCGGACACAATGACGCCCTTGTTGGTGCGCTCAAAGATGTGTACACCCATCTCGTTTTCGAGATCGCGAATTGACGCGGTAATCGAAGGCTGCGACACAAAGAGCCGGCGCGAGGCCTCGGTGATGCTGCCGCATTCGGCGACTTTGACGACATATCTGAGCTGCTGGAGCTTCATGGCTTTCTCCCTAGACGTTCGTGACGTCGAAACCCGTCGCGTCCATCTGACGCATAAACGACGGCATCTCCCCCGTCGCGGCGCAGGCGGCAATCTGATGCAGAGCCCCGGCAACCGCATCATCTGCCGCAGCGCCGATATGCCAGCGCGCGGCAGCCGTGACGGCCTCGTTGGCATTGGCGACTGCAACGGAATTGGGAACGGCATCGATCATGGGCAAATCGTTATCGGAATCGCCGAATACGGCCACCTCGTCGGGCGTCAGGCCCAAAGCGCGCGCCAGCTCCAGCGCAGCACAGCCCTTGTCCCAGCCGGTCGGAAGAACGTCGAACAGGCGCACGCGGTTGTTGGGAAACACGAGCGAGAGCTCCGGCACCTCGGCGGCAACACGCTCGCGCAGCTCGGCGAGCTCCTCGCGCGAACGGGCACTCCAGATATTCGCCTTGTATACCGGGGCATCGTCAACGACAGGGCGACAGGGAGCCTCTTCGCCCTTGAGCCACGCGTTGCCGCCTGACTCCATGGCGCGACGCACACGCTCGGGATCGCTTGTCACGCAATAGGCGTCGTTGTCCCAAAAGTCATCACCCAGACGGTAGACCTTCAAATAGGTATCGTCGGTCTCTTGCTCCAGGTAGTCGGCCAGGCGCATAAGGGCATCGTTATCAGTTGCGCGCGAGGCAACCGCCTCGCCATCGACAAACATCACCTGGCCGTTGCAAAACGCACCGGTCGAGAAGCACTCGGAGCGATTGCGGAACATCCAGCTCATCGCGGACGGCTGGCGACCCGAAACCGGGCCAAAATGCAGGCCCGCCGCCTGCATGGCATGAATGCCCTCGATGGCGCAGTCGCTGGCGCCATCGTGTCCAGCAGGAATCAGCGTATCGTCCATATCGGTCAGCACAAGTTTGATCATAAGGTCCCCTCGGTCATTCTTTATCCCGTCTATTGTAACGACCTGCCAATAAGGGACAGGTTTATCTTGGCAGGTTTTATCTGGGAAAATGCAGCGCCCCTGTTGCCACCTGCCAAAATAAACCTGTCCCATATTGGCAGGTGCGCTAGTATAGGGAACAACAGATTCGATGCGGGAGTGCCGGCGGTGCAAACCACAAGGCTGAGAGGGCATAGGGCCCAATCCTTTGAACCTGTCAGTTAATGCTGGCGTAGGGAGCATGCCGCCTTTACAGGGGCGCTGTCTATGCACAGCGCCCCTTTTCTATGCCAAGGAGGCATGTGCAGTGATTGATTCGGAACAGCTTAAGCAACATATGGTCAAGGCCGTAGAGGAGATTCGAGCCACCAATCCGATGGCCGGCTCCATCACCAACACGGTGACGATCGACTTTGTCGCCAACGCGCAGCTCGCCGTGGGCGGTTCGGCCGCCATGGTCTATCTGCCCGACGAGGGCGAGGCGCTCGTTGCCGGCGGCGGCGCCATCTATCTCAACATGGGCACGCTCTTCCCCATCTACGAGCAGACGATTCCCCGCGCGGCCAAGGCGGCACACGACGCCGGCAAGCCCTGGGTGCTCGATCCGGTGGGTCTGGGCATCGGTAGCCTGCGCACCCAGCTGGTAAACGAGCTCAAGCAGTACAAGCCCGCCATCGTACGCGGCAACGCCTCCGAGATCATCGCACTCTCCGGCCTGTGGGGTCTTGAGGGCGAGTCGGCCGATCTGAGCCGCGTACGTGGTGTCGATACCACCGACACGGTCGACGCCGCCCGCGATGCCGCCGTGGCGCTCGCTCGCTACACCGGCGGCGCCGTTGTGGTCTCGGGCGAAGTCGACCTGATTACCGACGGCACGACCGTGGCCAAATCCCACGGCGGCAGCCCGCTCATGTCCAAGATCACCGGCTGCGGTTGCTCGCAGGGCGGCGTGCTGGCCGTGTACGCCTGTGCTACCGATCCGTTTACGGCAGCAGTCTGCGGCACCGCCGTCTACAACGTTGCCGGCACGCGTGCCGCCGCCGTCGCCGATGCCCCGGCAAGCTTTAAGGTCGCCTTTATCGACGAGCTCTACCGCGCAACCGCCCAGGATATTGCCGACAACCGACTCGAGCTCGAGGAGGCATAAGCCATGTCCGAACCCGCAACAAATGCCGGCATGAACACGCTCGTCGCCGTGGCCATCGCCCCATGCGGCACCGGCGACGAGCTGTCCGCCGAGGTCGCCGAGGTCGTGCGCGTCATTCGCGAGAGCGGCCTTCCCAACCGCACCACCTCGATGTTCACCGAGATCGAGGGCGACTGGGACGAGGTCATGCAGGTCGTGCGCGACGCGACCTTTGTGTTGGCGAGCAAGGGCATCCGCACCGAAGTCGTGCTCAAAGCCGATATTCGACCCGGATTTACCGACACCATGACCGGCAAACTCAAGCGCATGGAAGCACAGATCAAAAAGCAGGAGGAAGCACAATGAGCATCCGCGACAACCTTGATATCTCGGCCTATCTGGTGCTCGGCCCCGAAAACACCCTCGGACGCCCCGTGGGCGATGTGGTGGCCCAGGCGCTCGACGCCGGCTTTACCTGCATTCAGGTGCGCTCCAAGGTGGCAAGCGCCCGCGAGATCATTGCGCTGACCGGCGACGCCGCGCAGGCAATCGCACAGGCTGGCAAGACCGGTCAGGTCGCCTTGCTGATCGATGACCGCCTTGACTGCGTACTCGCCGCACGCGAGCAGGGCATTGCGGTCGACGGCGTGCACGTGGGCCAGAGCGATATTCCCGTCGAGGTCTGTCGCAAGCTGCTGGGCCCCGACGCCATTGTGGGCCTTTCGGCCCGTTGCGAGGAGATGCTCGAGTACGTCAAGACCGCCGACATGAGCCTGGTCGACTACCTGGGCATCGGCCCGCTCCACGAGACCGAGACCAAGCGCGACTGCGGACGCGCGGCCGACGGCTCTATCATCACCAAGAGCTTTGAGGACCTTGCCGCACTCCACGCGGCAAGCCCCGTGCCCATCGTGGTGGGCGGCGGCGTTAAGACGGCCGACTTGCCGCAGCTTAAGGCCACCGGCGTCGACGGCTTCTTTGTGGTAAGCGCCGTCTGCAGCGCCGACGACCCCCATGCCGCAGCCAAGGAGCTTGTCGACACCTGGCAGCAGGCATAGGCATAGGCCGAACAGCTGATTCGCAGCCTCATATCTTCAGCAATGGAAAGCGCATCCCAGTTTGGGCCTCCATTCCGGGATGCGCTTTCCGTATGCTACCCTTACCCCGCCAGATACGCTTCCAACGCCGGCAAAGTCGCCTCTGCATCGTGGCGGCCGACCTGGTAGATGCGCTCGAGCTCATCCGGTTCGCGGCACAGCGACGGCACCTTCACCGATTCGCTCGGCCGCACCACAAAGATTTCCCCGGCAGCCTCTCGACGTGCCAGGTCATCGAGCGTGGCATTGTAGACCTCATGCCGATGCTCAAGCGCTGCAACAAACTCCGGATAGTGACGGAACACGCGCCGCAGCATGGGCATCACGCTGTTGGGCTGCTTCACAAAGCCCGCCGGCTGCGTGAGTACCACGATATTGCGGTCATACCCCTGCGCAAACAGCCATGCGCTGGGAATAGAATCAGCCACGCCACCATCCAGATACTTATGCCCGTCAATAGCAACGGGACGCGTCGCCACAGGAATGGCAGACGACGCCCGGATCCACTCGATATCGCGCTCGTCGCCATACGGTAGATCGTGGTAGACGGCCTTGCCCGTCTCGATATCGGTACACACGCACGTAAATCGCATGGGGCAGGCGCGATACGCCTCCAAGTCGATGGGATCGCGCTCGATAGGCACCTCGTGATAGGCAAAATCGGCATTGAACATATCGCCGGTTCGCAGCCAGCTGGTCACGCTCGCATAGCGCTTGTCGGCGCAATAAGCCTTGTTGTAACGAATGGCACGGCCGATCTGGCGCGATTTAAAGTTGTAGCCAAACGCCGCGCCCGCCGAGACACCCACCATATGGTCGCAGGTCAAACCGCGCTCCATCCAAACGTCGAGCACGCCCGCCGTATACATACCGCGGTAGCCGCCTCCCTCGAGCGCAAGCCCCACCGTGCGCGTCGTATCCGGCTGTGCCATGTGACCATCTCCGTTCCTGCGTTTTAAAACGGGACAAGTATACCCGTCAACATATATCGACTCAGTCGCATTTTTCATGCGCACCCAGGCGTTGCCGTTTGGCGAATAATAGCCGCCCACAGCATGTGCGCCTATATATAATTGTGCACTGTTGTCTATACTACTCAGCTGTTATCAACAGCGAACATTAGCCGGCAAAGTAACTCAACAACGCAGCAAGGCGGGGGCCTGGATACACGCAAGGCGCCGAGCAACGACGCGTGTACACTACGAGCTCGCCCGACGCCATCCGCCCCGACCTCAGAAAGCCGCTTACAACATGGACACCGCCAGCAATTACACCGAAACGCTCGAAAAGACCGTCCGCGACCTTCTCGAGCGCCAGGATGATCTGATTAGGACGGCCTTTACCAACCAGCTCACCGGGCTTGGCAACCGCGGCGGCTTTGCCCGTTCCCTAGAGGAACTCTGGGGGCAGGAACTGCCCGTCACCATGGCGTTTATCGACATCGATAACCTTAAGCACTGCAACGACATCTTTGGACATGACGAGGGCAACCGCTATATCTTGCAGGTAAGTCTCTATCTCAAGCTGTATATGAAAGTGGACGAGGCGGCGTTTCGCATAGGCGGCGACGAGTTTGCCATCCTGTCTACGATTGCGACCGAGGACGACCTCGCCGAGCGCCTGGAACACTGCCGAACGGTCCTACTCAAAAACAACGATTCCGAGATGCCTCACTCGTTTAGCTACGGAGTGTCGCACGCCGACCCCGCCCTGGGTGAAGTCTCCAATCGCATGACACTCGATGCCGACCATCGCATGTACGACTACAAGCTACGCCATGCCATGCATCTTGATCGACGCAATATCGCGCAAGTCCACACCGACGACTTCGAAATAAGCGATCGCGTTTTTGACGCCTTTTCGATGCTCAACGAAGGCCGTTATTGCTTTATCGAGAACTTGGACAAACATCGCACCCTATGGTCACAAGGCGCCCTGCGCGATCTCGGTCTTCCTTCTGAGCATGTAGACAACTGCCACGATTACTGGAAAACGCGCGTCCACCCCGATGACCTTGAGGCCTACATCAACGACATCGACCAAATCTATAATGGCTCCAAACACCGCCGCGTCATGCAGTACCGCATGCGCAATGCCGCGGGCGACTACGTCCTCTGCCGCGCTCGCGGGTTTCGCATCGACGGCGACGGAAATACCCCCTCGCTCTATGTCGGCGAACTTGTTAACCACTCACTCGCCGAGACCGTCGACGCCGCCACGGGCCTCGGAACGCAGCGTATGCTGATCAACGCTATCGATGCCTGCCGTCGCGACCGTTGCGAGACGGGGCTTATAGCGGTCCGCGTTTGTGGCACGGCAAAGTTCAACGAGCTCTACGGGGCCGAGGCTGTCGACAACATGCTCGCCGAATACGCAGGCCGCATGCTATCGATCACCCGCGGCAGAAGTCGCGTCTTCCGCTCGCGAAACGCCCAGTTCGTCGTGCTCAGCAACGATCTGGACCACGAGGCATTCGAGCAACTGACCCATCATCTTAAAGAGGCGTTTTCGCTCCTGTTCGAATCGCGAACGACACCATTACCCCCGTCTGTCTTGTCGTCCCGGCCTTTTACGAGCGCTTAATCAATCAAGCGACCGCTGTTTTAGGCGAACTCGACCGTCGTCTTCGCGCCGCCGGCGGGCTTGCACCCAACGACAGCCTCCCCATACCCGAGATTGAGCGTAAAAGCGCCGTCGCCGAACGCATCGATACGCTCACGGGCCTCTATCGACCCAGCGAGTTTATGCGGCGTGCCAACGCATTTCTTAAGACAAGGCGCGACGCCGCTTGGTGTATCGCCACCGTCGACATGGGTCATATGCGACTGTTCAACGAATGGCACGGACAGGCCGAGGGCGACCGCGTGCTCGCCGATGTGGGCACGGTCCTCAAAGACATCGAGAATGCCGAGATGGGCGTCGCAGGATACTGGGGCCAAGACGACTTTTGCATTCTCATCCCCTTTGAGCACAACACCGTCCATCAAATCTATAACCGCGTTCGCGCCGCCGTGGCCAAGCATGATGACGGCGTGGGTTTCTGGCCGTCCATGGGCGTTTGCCCCATCGACCCCAACGAGGAAATCACCATCGACGCGCAGGCCAAGGCCATGTTTACCAATCGGCGCGCCAAAAACGATTTTAAGGATCGCATCGCCGTCTTTCGCCCCGAGGAATACAAGCGCGAGGTGGCGTTTCACCGCACCCTCACCGAGTTCCAGTATGCGCTCTCAAACGACCACATCACCTACTACCTGCAGCCCCAGGTTGATATGGAAACCGGCGAGATCATTGGCGCCGAAGCACTCACCCGCTGGATTGACAAGGACGGCTCTCTCATTTCGCCCGCAACGTTTATCCCCGCACTCGAGGAAAGCGGCTTTGTGGTGACGCTCGACAAGTACATTTGGCAGGGTGTCGCCTCGTGGCTGCGCGGGCGCATCGATCGAGGACTTCGCGTGGTTCCGGTCTCGCTTAATGTGTCGCGCGTGGATATCCTTGCCTGCGACGTTGCCGAACATATGGGGGCGCTCGCCGCCCAATACAACCTACCGCCCGAGCTCATGCGTATCGAGATCACCGAGACGGCTTATACGGGGGAGTCCGAGGCCGTGGACAAACTGACAGCCGACCTGCACACCCGCGGCTTCTCGACCTATATGGACGATTTTGGCACCGGCCAGTCCACGCTCGCGATGCTCAAGAACGTCAACGTCGACGTCATCAAGCTCGACCGCACCTTTGTGCCCACCGACCGCGATCAAGGCCGCAGCGCGCAGATCGTGTCATCGATGCTCGAGATGGCGCAGTCGCTCCATCTGCCCGTCGTGGTCGAAGGCGTCGAGACAAATGAGCAGGCAAACATACTACGCCACATGGGCGCCCGCTACGCTCAGGGCTTCCTCTACTACCGCCCCATGCCGGCGAATGATTTTGAGGCATTGCTCGATGGTGGCAAAAACAACTGATACGCTCGCGCGCAAAACACCACCGCCGAAGGGGACATTTGTCTCCATTAGCTAACTTATATCCCCAATTCAAACCGAATTGGGGATATGATACAAACCGTTGTTCTGCCCAAGGAGGTTATTCATCATGAACGAGTCATATCGCTTGGGCGAGCAATCGATTATTGCCTATCTTCAGCGACTTGCGAATGGTGTCTCGACCGCCGAACTCGATGTTTCCGTGCTGCCTGCTGAGCTACGCGCCGTTGGTGAGCAACTGCAAAAGACGCATGCCATCCTGCAACAAGAGCGCCAGCTGCTTGAGTGCAACGCCTATATCGATCCGCTCACCAACTTGGACAACCGTGGCGGACTCGACCGTCACGTCGAGCAGCTCTGGCGCAAAGGCGACCCCCTTCACCTGCGCCTATATTGACATCGACCATCTCAAGCATTGCAATGATAGGTTTGGCCACGCCGAAGGCAATCGCTATATTCTGAGCATCTGTCGCACGCTCTCCGAAACCATGGAGCACGATGAGATGCTGTTCCGTATCGGTGGAGACGAGTTTGTGCTTATCTCGCTCTCTGCAAACGAGACTGAACTCGAGCAGCGCTTGGAGCAGGTACGTGCCGGGCTGATCGAGGCGAGCTCAGGTGGCAAGGCGCCCATGATCGCTAGCTTTAGCTTTGGCTGCTCGCGCGTCAATCCACTTGCCGGCGACACGCGTCGCCAGATGACGATGGATGCCGATCGCAAGATGTATCGCTATAAGCTTATGCATCGTGTGCAGCAACCGAAAGACAATGACGCGCCGCCACACCCAATTGCCGAGCAGCTTCCGTGCAACGACCGCGTATTCCAAGCGATCTCTATGAGCTCCGATACGCGCTATCCGTTTATCCTCAATCTCGATACGGGCGAATCACAATGGTCGGTTAATGCCGTACGCGATTTTGACCTGCCCTCCCAGCATCCCTACAACTCACTCGACTTGTGGCTTGCCCGCGTTCACCCCGAGGACCGCGACAACGTACGCGCCGAGCTCGACATGGTGATAAACGGTACGTGGCACTTCCACTACATGCAGTATCGCGTGATGGATGCCACCGAAGCATACGTGCTTTGCGACTGCACGGGCTACCGCTTGGACGGCACCGATACCGAGCCCAACATGTACGTGGGCATGATTATCAACCGCAGCTTGGCAGATACGACCGATTCCGTGACCGGCCTGGGCGACATCCACGCCCTGGTCAACGCCATTGGCGAAATGCGTCGCGTCGCGCGCAAGGCGGGCTTGGTCGCCATTAAAATCGACGATATCGCTCAGGTCAATGCCCGCTTTGGCTTTGATGCAGGCGACCGCGTTTTGGCGGAGAGCGCCGCCTGCCTCATGGATTGTTCGCGCGGCAAGGGTCGTCTGTTCCGCTCGGTCGGACCGATGTTCGTGGCGCTTTTCGACGAATTCGATCCCGAAGAGACCGACGCGATCGCAAAGGAAATCGAGCGGTTCCTGGGCTCTCCCGTGCTCTTTGGCTCGTTTGAATATCAGCCGCCCCTTCGCGTGGCCACGCTTCATCTGGATACCGTCGACCGACAGCCCGTTTCCATTTTGAACGAGCTCAAAGTGTTGCTCGGGAAAGCCGTGCAGGTGCCAGGTACCAAACTGGATTAGCACCACGCCCGCACCGCCTCCCCCCATCGTGCGATAATCCTCTGCAGAAGTCACCAACAGCAGAGGGAGTTTGTGATGAAGGTTCTTTTGGTCAATGGCAGCCCCAAGGCAAACGGCAACACCGCTCGCGCGCTCGCCGAAGTCGCCGAGCAACTTAAAGCCGAGGGCATCGACAGCGAGGTATTCCAACTGGGCGCCAAGCCCATCCGCGACTGCATCGGCTGCGGTCAGTGCGGCAAGCTTGGCGGTCGCTGCACCTTTGACGACGACGTGGTGAACGAGCTCATCGCTGCCGCCGAGCAGGCAGACGGTTTTGTCTTTGGCTCCCCCGTCTACTATGCGCATCCCAGCGGACGCATCCTCTCGGCTCTCGACCGCGCATTCTATGCTGGCAGCAAGGCCTTTGTGCACAAGCCGGGTGCCGCGGTCGCCGTCGCCCGTCGCGGCGGCACGTCGACCACCTTCGATGTACTCAACAAATACTTCACTATCAACCAGATGCCCGTGGTGGCCTCCACATACTGGAACAACGTCTTTGGTGCCATGCCGGGCGAGGCCGCCCAGGACGCCGAGGGCCTGGCCACCATGCGCAACATCGGCAAGAACATGGCTTGGCTCCTGCATTGTATCGAGGCAGGACAGGCTGCCGGCATCGAAGCCCCCGAAGCCGATCGCGAGCGCACCAACTTCATTCGTTAGAACGGCGGAACATGAATATCCAGATTTTTGGCACCAAGAAGTCCTTCGATACCAAGAAGGCCCAGCGCTATTTTAAGGAGCGCCGCATCAAGGTGCAGTTTATCGACCTTAAGGAAAAGGAGATGAGCAAAGGCGAGCTCACGAGCGTGATGCAGGCGGTCGGCGGCATCGACAAGCTGCTCAACCCCAAGGCCAAGGACGAGGAGACGCTCGCGCTCATCCAGCACCTCACCCCTAGCCAGCGCTTCGACAAGTTGCTCGAGAACCAGCAGGTTCTAGCCGAGCCCATCGTGCGCAACGGCAAAAAGGCCACCGTCGGTTATTGCCCCGATGTATGGGGAGCCTGGGAGTAGCCTGTGTTATTTGCCGGCGCGTGGGTATAAGAGCAGGCGTTTGGCATAAGATTCAACTGTAAGCCATGTCTAACAAAGGAGGGCACATGCCCAACAAACCCGTGAAGATCATCATGCTTACCGGATACCTCGGTGCCGGCAAGACCACACTGCTCAACCACATCCTCGCTAACGACGGCGGCATCCGCGCCGCCGTGATCGTCAACGATATCGGCGAGATCAACGTCGACGCCAGCCTCATCGCCGACGGCGGCCTTTCCGAGACCGACGACCTCATCCCGCTCACCAACGGCTGCATCTGCTGCACGCTTTCGGACGACCTTGCCAACCAGCTGCAGGGCATCGCCGATTCGGGCAAGTTCGACTACATCATCATCGAGGCCTCGGGTATCTGCGAGCCTATCCCCATCGCCTACACCATCTCGAGCTTCTGCGACGAGGCCAAGGTGGGCGGCCAGCCCAAGCTTGCACTCGACAACATCGTGGCTGTGGTCGATTGCGCCCGCATGTACGACGAGTTCAACGGCGGCCGCGACCTGTTGGCCGAGGATATCGACGAGGACGACATCGAGAGCCTGCTCATCCAGCAGATCGAGTTCTGCTCCACGCTGATCCTCAACAAGACCGATACCGTGAGCCCTGAGCAGATCGCCGAGCTCAAGGCTATCGTGCGCAGCCTGCAGAAGGACGCCGTGATTGTCGAGGCCCAAAACGGCGAGGTCCCCATGGAGGAGCTGCTCGACACCGACCGCTTCGACTTTATGCGCGCCTACAACTCCGCCGCCTGGATCGAGGCCATGGAGCATCCCGAGGAGCACGACGACCCCGAGGTGCTCGAGTACGACATCGAGACCTTTGTGTACTCGCGCCGCAAGCCGTTTGACCTGCAGAAGTTCACCGATTTTGTTGAGCAGGAGTGGCCCGACGAGGTCATCCGCGTCAAGGGTCCGCTGTGGCAGACCGGCGATCCGGACATGTGCTACATGTTCGAGCAGGCCGGCCACCAAATGCGCCTGATGGAGAACGGTCTGTTCGTTGACTCCGCGCCCGAGGGCGAGAAGCAGAAGATCATCGACGAGAACCCCGAGATCATGCAGATTTGGGACGACGAGACGGGCGACCGCATGACGAGCCTGTGCATCATCGGCCGTCACATGGACAAGGATGCGCTCATCGCCTCCCTCGATGCCTGCCTGACCGACTGGCACCGCGCCTAGATTTATCCAAGCGGGCATTTTTCCGCCTACGTAACCGCCAAACCACCACGAAGGTGCCCTTCGTGGTGGTTTTTCGTTCTGAGCCAAGGAGATTCATGTTCAACATTGTGCTGTATGCGCCCGAGATTCCGGCCAATACGGGCAATATCGGCCGCACCTGCGTGGTTACCGGCGCCCGCCTGCATCTGGTGGAGCCGCTGGGGTTTTCGCTCGACGACAAGACGGTGCGTCGCGCCGGCCTGGGCTACTGGCAAAATTTGGACGTGACGACCTATGCCGGCTGGGAGGATTTCCTTGCGCGCAACGGCCTCTCCCCCGCCGACGAACGCCTGCATCTGCTGACCAAAAAGGCGCGCCGCACCTATGCGCAAAGTACCTACCGCGACGGTGACTTTTTGGTCTTTGGCAGCGAGAGCTCGGGGATTCCCGAGCCACTGCTTGCCGCGGCGCCCGAGCGCTGCGAGCGCATCCCCATGTTGCGCGATTGCGACTCGCTCGAAAACGCCGACGCCTGGGAGGCCCACGAGGAGTCGCTCGGGCATACCGAGGACAGCCACGAAGCCATCCTTCGACAGGATATCTGCGGCAACTTCGTCGACCCGGACGACTACCGCATCAGCGCTCTCAACCTCTCCAACAGCGCCGCCATCGTCCTCTACGAGGCCCCGCGCCAAACAGGCTTTCCGGGAATGTGACAAAGGAACTGTCCCTTTGTCACATTCGGTTATAGGTAGCGGCCGGTGATGCTTGCGGGGCAGGCCACGATGTCGCCCGGCGTGCCGGCGCAGACGATTTGCCCGCCCGCGTCACCGCCGCCCGGGCCCATGTCGATCACATAGTCGGCGTTGCGGACAAGGTCGAGGTCGTGTTCGATCACGACAACTGTGGCGCCCTTGGCGACGAGGCCGTCAAACACACTCAGCAACACCTGAACATCGAGCGGATGCAGGCCGATCGTGGGCTCGTCAAATACGAATACGGCATCGTCCTGCACGCGGCCCATCTCGCTCGCAAGCTTAAGACGCTGCGCCTCGCCGCCCGAAAGCGCCGGCGTGGGCTCACCGAGCGTGAGATAACCCAAGCCCAGGTCGTGCAAGGTCTGCAAGCGCGCCTGTACCTTTTTGAGTCCCAGCGTGGCGTCGAGGGCCTCGTCCACACTCATGTCCATGAGCTGCGGCAACGTCAGTAAGCTCCCGTCCTTGCCCTCGCGATGGATATGCGAAGCCGCGTCTGCATAACGTGAGCCGCGACATGCCGGGCAGACGATCTCGACGTCGGGCAAAAACTGCACGTCGAGCGATATCGAACCCGTGCCATCGCACGTAGGGCAGCGCAAGGCGCCGGTGTTGTAGCTAAAGGCGCCTGCCTTGTAGCCGGCTGCCTTGGCCTCGGGCGTACGGGCGAAGGCGCGACGCAGTTCATCATGGATGTCGGCATAAGTCGCTACCGTCGAACGCACGTTGGCACCGATGGGCGTGGCGTCTATCAGGTTGGCACGTGCAATGCCCTCGGCATCGACCCAACGCACGTGTTTTGGCAGGCGCTCGCTGGCTGCCTGCGCCTTAAGTGCCGGGATGAGTGTCTCGAGCACCAACGTCGTCTTACCCGAACCCGAAACGCCCGTCACCGCGACAAGGCGACCGCGCGGTATATCGACTTCGAGCGGTTTGACGGTATGGATGGCATCGGTCGCCATGCGGATATGGCCCCGGTCAAACATTTCGTCGTCAGGCACCTGCGGACGCAAGCGCTCAGGCTCCGAGCGCAAAAATGGGGCGATGCGGCTGCCCTGCGATTCTTCGACCTCGCCTACCGCGCCCGCGGCGATCACATTGCCGCCGCCTGCTCCGGCAACGGGGCCCATCTCGACCAGATAGTCGGCTTCCGCCAGTACGCGCGTGTCGTGGTCGACAACGACCACGGTGTTGCCGTCATCCACCAAATCGCGCATCACGCCTACCAGGCCGTCGACATTGGCAGGATGCAAGCCAATCGAGGGCTCGTCCAGCACATAGAGCACGCCCGTCGATCGGTTACGCACCACGCGGGCGAGCTGCACGCGCTGACGCTCGCCCGTGGAGAGCGTGGCACCGGCGCGGTCGAGTGAAAGGTAATCGAGGCCCAGATCGACCAGTCGACGGGCCGTGCTCAAAAACGAATCGCAGATATCCGTCGCCATGGGCTGCATCTCGGCCGGCAAGGATGCGGGCACCCCGCGCACCCACTCAATCGCCTCACCCAGCGTCATAGCCGCGGCCTGCGCCAGATTGATACCGCGCACCTGGGGATGGCGTGCGGCCTCGGAGAGACGCGTGCCGCCACAGTCACGGCATGGCCCCTCGCGCAAAAAGCGCGCCACGCGCTTGAGGCCCTTGTCGTCCTTAACCTTGGCGAGCGCATTCTCGACGGTATAGACAGCGTTGTAATAGGTAAAATCGAGCGGCGTGGCGCCCTCGCCGTTTTTGGGAACGTAGAGAATGTGCTTTTTAACCGCCGGACCGTGGAACACGATGTCGCGCTCTTGAGGCGTGAGCTGGTTAAACGGCACGTCGGTGCGCACGCCCATCTCGCCGGCTACCTGCTTCATCAGATCCCACATGAGCGTACCCCAGGGAAGCACCGCGCCTTCGTTGATGGTCTTTGACTCGTCGGGCACCAGGCTCGCTTCGTCCACCTCGCGCATGACACCGGTGCCGCCGCAGGTAGGGCACGCACCGCCGCTGTTAAAGGCAAGGTCCTCGGCACTCGGCGCGTAGAACTCGCGGCCGCATGCGGGGCACGTGAGCGACAGGCCCGCAGCCACGTTAAGGCTCGGCTCCACACGCGCCCCGCAATGTGGGCACACGTGATGGGCACAGCGGCTAAAGAGCAAACGCAGACTGTTGTTGAGCTCGGTCATGGTACCAAAGGTCGAGCGCACGCCTGGCACACTGGGACGCTGATGCAACGCGAGTGCCGCCGGTACGTGCAATACCTCGTCCACCTGGGCGTGCTCGGCCTGCGTCAGGCGACGTCGAGTATAGGTGCTGAGCGCCTCCAGGTAACGGCGCGAGCCCTCGGCATAAAGAACTCCCAGCGCCAGCGAGCTCTTGCCCGAGCCCGACACGCCGGCAATGCCCACGAGCCTCCCCAGCGGAATATCGATATCGATGTCCTTGAGATTGTGAACACGTGCACCGCGCACCTCGATAGCCTGCGGGCTCATCTTCTGTTCCGTCACCTTTATCACCCTACTCATGCCATAAAACGCGGTCGCGGATATACTCGCCCAGCATGGGCACGGTAAACCGCACAAGGCCGTATCCGGCGGCCTCGATGACGCGCTCGCGAATCAGGCTTGCGCGATATTTACTCGCCCAGCTCTTGGTACGGTCGCAGCGCTCAATGATATCCGCCGTGCGCGTCGGCTTGTCCTCGTCAACCGCCATAGCCTCGATAAAGAGGCGCTGAGGGCTGCGCAGACCGTAATACAGAGGTGCGTCAACCGCTTCGTAGAACTCGGAGACGGCATCCGCATGGCCATTCTCGACATCGCGCCTTTCGATGACCTGCGAGCCACGCCGGACAGCAGACCGCCACATGTAATAGCCCACCAGCTGAACCATATAGGGATGCCCCATGCTCTTGCGCGCCGCAAGGTCCGCCGTCTCCGCGTCAACGTAAAGACCAGCGTCTTTGACCGTCTGGATATACGAATCGCGCACTTTGGGCAAAGATATTGCCCCCAACGTACGCTGCTGGGCACGCCGCAAAAACGTCACGCTCGGCTCTTCGAGCAGATCGTCAACCATACTGGGCAAGCCGGCGAACGCCAGCGCAAGACCGCGCTGGTCGCTATCGGGCAAGCCCGTGGCATCCTGGTCTCCGAGCACCTGCTGATAGAGGACGGCAAGAGCCGCCAGTTCCTCGATAGACACCGATTGTGCCTCGTCAATCGCAAACAAGACGCCCTTGCCCGGACCGAGCTTCTTGAGACGCTCGTTGACCAGCCCTCGCAATGTCTCGCCTTTTGCCCGCGCCGCCTCGACCGACATCCGGCCAAACGACGGCCCAAACTCCATTGACGTCACAACGGGTTTATTCGAGCGAAGCGCGTCGGCCAAGCGGTCGCACAAACCAAGCGAAGCGGAATCGGAGACAACCGCCCATCCGCGCTCGCTGGCTAGACGTTGCAGCTCCCGCAGGAGAACCGTTTTGCCACAGCCGCGGTTTCCCGTAATGAGCATGAGCCTGCCCGGCGCTCCGGCGCCGTTGTCGAGCCCTTCCTCAAAATCTTCGATGACCGACTCGCGACCGATGAGTATCGGAGGCCGCTTACCAGCTGTGGGCTTAAAGGGATTTGGATTCATATCGGCCTCCTCGGATTGGCAAACCCTGGTAACAGTTATACCAACTTATACTGAGTTATACCAATAGCATGTGACAAAGGGGCTGTCCCTTTGTCACATGTGGCCGAAAAACTCGGCGTCTGCTGCTCGCCAGGGACGGAAGGTGGCGGGATCGATCTTTACGTGCGCTGCGGCGGGCACGTCATACCATTTGACCGTGTAGCCGGCGCCATGAGAGCAAAAGACCGAGTCGGGCGTGTTGGGCAGATCGGCCTCGGGCTCGTAGGCGGCAGCCTCGATTACGCGCTCGCCATCATGGCAAGCCGCATAACCGGCGAACTCCAGGTACAGATGACCGCGCCCGCTCGTGTAGGCAGCCACCTCCAGCGCGTAATCCTGCACCTCGGATGCCGGCACGCGACCCACAAGCTTCGCTCGGTCTCCCGCCATCGTCGGCGGCTCGTACTCGGCACCCATGCGTGTGGCATCTGACAACGCCCGGCCCACGCACTCCCCCGGCACCTCGAGCTCAAAGTGGTACCACGGCTCCAGCAACACGTCTGCGCCGACCTCGCGCGCCTGCATCAAACCCTGGCGAATCGCGCGATACGTGGCCTGGCGAAAATCGCCGCCCTCGGTGTGTTTGGCATGCGCGCGGCCGCCCGTGAGCGTAATGCGCACATCGGTGATGGGCGAGCCCGTCAGCACGCCCAGGTGGTCGCGCTCCATAGCGTTGGTGAGTGCCAAACGCTGCCAGTTAAGATCGAGCTCGTCGGTCGAGGTCACGGTGCCAAACTGCACACCCGAACCCGCCGGCAACGGCTCCAGGCGCAGATGCACCTCGGCATAGTGGCGCAGCGGCTCAAAGTGGCCCACGCCCTCGACCGGCCGCGAAATAGTCTCCTTATAGAGAATGCCGCCGGGCTCAAACGCAACCGAAAGGCCAAAGCGATCGGCCAACACCCGCTGCACGACCTCGAGTTGCACGGCGCCCATCAACTGCAAATGGATCTGCTCAAGATGCGTATTCCAGCTTACGCCGAGCATGGGATCTTCGTCCGCCAACTCACTCAGCGCTTTAAACACCGCATGAACGTCGTGTTCGCCCGGCAGCACCGTATAGGTGAGGACCGGAGCGATGACGGGCGCATCGCCCGCGGGCTCCGTGCCCAGGGCGTCCCCTGGGCGAACGTGCGCAAGACCCGTCACGGCGCAAATACCGCCAGCAGCAACTTCTTGGGCAAGCTCATACTTCTCGCCGTTATAGATGCGTACCTGATCGACCTTCTGTTCCCACGCCTCGGCACTGGAATGCCCGCTGATCATCTGTTTTGCGCGCAGCGTGCCGCCGGTCACTTTAACCCAAGCCAAGCGCTCGCCACGATCCCCGCGGCTGACACGATAGACGCGCGCGGCAAACTCCGGGAGCCACGCCTGCTCACGCATCAGCGCGCATATACCATCCAGTAGCTCGTCAACGCCTTGGTCCTTGAGCGCCGAGCCGGCAAAGCAGGGAAAGAGCTTGCGCTCGGCAACCATGCGCGACAGCGTTGCGACAGAAAGCTCACCCGCTTCAAGAAACTCCTCGAGCGCCGCTTCGTCCAACGCAGCAGCGTCCTCCTGAACGGCGCCGCCCGCCAGCAGCTCGTTGGCATCCAGGCAGCCCTCGGAAAGACGCTGCCCGAGTTGTGCCAGCAAAACATCGCGGCCGGGATTCTCCAAATCGATCTTGTTGATGAAGATGAACGTCGGGATGTCATAGCGTGCAAGCAGGCGCCACAGGGTTTCGGTGTGCCCCTGCACGCCATCGTTGGCGCCCACCACCAGAATCGCGTAGTCCAGGGCACGCAGCGTGCGCTCCGCCTCGGCAGAAAAATCGACATGGCCGGGAGCATCCACGAGCATGACGTGGGTATCGCCGTGGTCGAGCACGGCCTGCGACGAGAAAATCGTGATGCCGCGCTCGCGCTCGATCGTGTTAGTGTCCAGATGCGAATCGCCATCGTCCACGCGGCCACGCTTGCGAATGCGGCCCGCGTTGAACAGCATGGCCTCGGCCAACGTGGTCTTGCCGGCATCGACATGCGCCAAGATTCCAACGACCGCTTGCTTCGACATGGCTCTCCTCTTATTGCAAGCCCATCGCACGCGGCAACGGGCGTTCACGCTCCACACTGGATGATACAATTTACGGGCCGGTGGGCGAAGCGGGCCCTATCCCCCGACCGAGCTCATCGCCCCGCGTTGCCGCGCGGCGATTTTCGTAGGTTCGCGCCTTGCGAAAGCCGGCACCTCCCCTTTTTGTCTGCCCGGGTTCATCTGGGGCGGTAACAATGCGAGTCCCACAACGACGCGTTTTACCAAAAATTGCCCCACTCGGGGCCATTTTTTATTTGAGCTGGGTGATGATACGTGCCTTGGCTCCTACGCCTCGCGCAGCCAATCAAACGCGACACGCGCCGTGCCGTCGGACACATAGACGATACCGACACGCTCGAACCCCGCCTTGGCGATGGCGCCCTGCATGGGCAAGTTGTCCTCGTGCGTGTCAATACGCAGATGGTCGGCGCATTCCTTGGCAAAGGCAAACATCGCCGCCGCGATACCGTGCGCGGTGCCGTCGGATGCCACGCGATGCAGCACGGCATACGGAGTGTCGCTGCGCCATTGACCGTCCTCAATCACGTCATAGCACTCGTCCGGACCCGGTAAAAAGGCAAACGTCGCCACCACGCGGCCGTCGACTTCGCACACGTAACTGCCACCAGCGGCAATATCGGCAGCCAGCTGCTCGGCCGAAGGCGTGCCCTCGGGCCACTGCGTGGCGTTGCCATGCGCGCGCATAAAGGCGCGGGCCGCGTCATAGATAGCCATGACGGCGGGAATGTCGGTATCGAGGGTTTTTCTGATCATCACGCGGCGACCTCACGTTTATTGGTATCACTTTGATTGAGCAATGATACCAACGTTTGGAGAGGAGCGCGAAGCAGATGGGGAGCAAAAAGCGAGCCGCCTGGTCAAAAGCCAAAAGCGAGTTTTTGGGCGCTGCCACCGGCGGCGATATGGGCGACCTGTTTGCGCGCGAGGACGAGCGCCGCGACGCACTAGACGCCGAGCGCGATGAAGCCTGGCGCTACAAGTCGTGCGAACGCAAAAACCGTTACGACACGCGCGCCGAGGCAGAGGCCGTTATGGCCGACTGCGAAAACCGCGGACGGCGCGGCCTGTCCTGCTACAAATGCGAATACTGCGGCGGCTGGCACCTGACGTCGCACCCTTGGAAATAGACCCCGCATCGGCACGGCACTGGCGAAGCGCCAGCCATCGTGCGGAAGCTACGGACGCGGCGGCACCAAAACGTCGTAGCGGACGGCCTTGCCCGCAAGCTGATAGCTCGGCTTAACGCCGGCAAGCAGCGGCCCCTTCACCGGCCGCTTGATAACGACCTTGCGCGGCCGCGCCGCAAGCGCAGCTTCGACCAGCGTCTCCTCATCGGCGCACGGCTGTTCCAGATGGTGCAAAAGTTGAAACTTCTTTTTCACCGCCGCGCTCTTGGTGCGCT
The DNA here is from genome assembly GCA_019414445.1 of Collinsella sp. Classification (GTDB taxonomy): domain Bacteria; phylum Actinomycetota; class Coriobacteriia; order Coriobacteriales; family Coriobacteriaceae; genus Collinsella. The sequence continues at coordinate 1,485 of DXMA01000020.1, read as the reverse complement.
CGGGAAACATGGGGTCCAGATACACCACGTCGGGAGCGGTGAGCTCGCCCTGCCCGATCAGCTCGGCTGTATGGCGAAGGCCGGCAATGCTATCCTCGCCCGCATGTAAGCGCATGCGCGCCACGGCAGCCGCAAGCGCCGGATCATCTGCCGCGCGATCCAAAGCATCCTTGAGGAGCGCCGCGATCACGCAATCCTGTTCATACAGATCGACGGTAAAGCCCGCGGCCGCCAGCAGCAGCGAATCCTCACCAAAGCCCGCCGTGGCATCAATCGCCCATGGGCGCTCGATGCCTTTTGTGCGCGCAACCTTTACCAGCAGCTCTTGCTGCAGGCGGCCCTGCTTGAGTCGTGGCAGCATGCGGCCAAAATCGGCGCGCAGTTCCATCGTGCCGTCGGTGAGCGTGAGGCCCTCGGACTTCCCGGTCAGCTCAAGCCCCGCGGCCCGAGCAACAGAAAAGGGATCGACGACGCCCATGGACACTCCTTAGCAAACAAAACGAATACATGGGCGCCATTCATGTCGGCACCCAACCGTCCGTTATTGTCCCACATGCGACATGGTCCACAGCATCCCAATGCAAAGCACCGCCATCAATCCCGTGCACACGGCAGCGATCACAGAATCACCCATGCGCCTTCCCAACGACCGCGGTTCACGCACTTGCTCTGGTCCGTACATCATGGCTCCTCCTTAGACTCACTTCTTATCACGGCCTCATCATCACAGCGCCGCACATGAGCTGCCATCGATTTGACTTACAGCTGGCTTTCCTTTTTGAAAGATTGCCCTGCACAGGCGAGAAGCGCTTTCTAACACACACGCCGTCACGTTGAACTACAATGTGCTTCACGATATGTGCAGCATATGGGACGCGCCAGACTGGCAGCGCCCGAATCGAAAGGACTACCTATGAGCGCCGCGCGCAAGACACTCAAAATCCTTGCCCTCATCTATTTTGTTTTGGGCATCGCCAGCCTCGTCATCGGTATCACCGGCATCGCAACCGGCAAATTTGAATCCGTCTACGGATCGAACGCCATGCTCGCCGCGGTCGTGCTTGTCGCCAAGGGCGTTATCGACCTTGCCGCAGGTGTTGCGGGCATCAAGGGCGCCAACAAGCCTTCGCAGGTGGATGGCGCGTTTAAGCTCGGCATCGTTGCCGCAATCGCCACGATTGCGCAGGCTGTGCTCACCCTTCCCGCGCTCGGCGGCAGCGCCGTCAATATTGGAGCCTTTGTCATCGTGGTCTACGACCTGTTCTTTGTTCAGCAGGCACACGACGTTAAGGCCGAGAACAAGGATCGTCTGTAGGCACCTGCCCCCACAGCTCCCTGCAGCCAAGCAACTAAAAAGGGCCGATCGCGCATCTCCGCGGTCGGCCCTTTACGTTTGCCCAGATAAAACCTGCCAAAATAAACCTGTCCCTTTTTAATATGAGCAGGACATTGTCAAGAGGCAAAATCGGGCCTGGCCCCAACGAT
>DXMA01000002.1 GCA_019414445.1 Collinsella sp. | reverse complement strand
CGGTCCGACCGGGCCGCGCGGCAAGGAGATATATTGCCAGACCGGAGGGGCGCCGTGGGCGGGAATCCCGTACTCCATATTTTGTTCACAAATGAATAGGTCCCTCAGTCACGTCACTGAGGTTATAACTGAAGCATCAGCTTCTGATATTGGCGGTGACCAGCTGGTTTATAGATGTTGAGGCATCGGTCATCTCTGGAGCGCCACTTTACTCCAAAAGCATCGGTTATTTGTTTCCCGTCGGTAAAAGGCAGGTTTTGTTCGCCAAGCGTTCTTATATATAGAGAAGTTCGGGTTCGAACCCGTGGCGCGGCAACAAAAAAGCGACCAGCCGGAGCCGATCGCTTTCTATTCTATGCTGGAGCATCCAGAGGGCGCTTCCGAACTCATTTTCTCGCTGCCATTCATGCTTTCGAAGCATCGTTCGACCTCCACAGCCTCATGTTTTGAGGATCTGGCGTGTTTATCACTGTTATTAATGAGTGTGTGGAAGTGATCCTCATACAGATACGTGCGATCCGCCAGAGAACTGAGAAGCATCTCTCTGCAGCCCTCGTTGCCTATCCTCGCATCTCTCAGTTCTTCCGGAAATTCACAAGCAGTCTTAGGGTCAATTTAGTTCTGCTTTCAGAGACTTGTTTGAGAGTTTTTAAAGACAGTTCAAAACAATAAGTGAGACACCATAAAGCAGAGCAAGATGAGCCGGATAGAAAATGTAGAAGAAATATTTGAGCTTCAGCCCTCGCTTGCCATTATAAAGATTGATAAGCAGCAACGAAACGACCGCGGCAGCAACATCAGGATTAAATATATTAGCTGTAGCAAACTCAAATCCGCCGCCAACTATATGGCATGACGAAAGGAGCACTGCGCATACTGCAGCAAAGAACATCTTGGCCTTGCTGTCGTGGAATAAATAGAATGCAGCCACAAGCAGAATGCCATACACACCGCCATCTAGTTTAGTGTATTCAGCTGCCAGTGCTGTCAAAACAATCAGAGCAGTTTCTGCGATGCACCTCTTCCATTTGGAAAGGCTTTGTATCTTTTCCAGAATTATCAAGAAGACCAAGCAAAGCAGGAGCTCACACATAACATTTTGTTGCCGAAGGTCAAATAGTTGCCCGGTTTGAACGAAATCGTATATGGGCTCCGCAATGATTGCGAAGACAAGCATATTTCGCAGGTACCTCTTTATGTCATGAGTATGCAAAAATCCCTCAACTATCAAAAAGCAAAATAAGGGAAATGCAATTCTGCCAAGAACATGAAGCACATCCGAAGCCTCGCTTAGAATCGCCCACTGTTCGTCTGATATCTGATTGTACGATGCGTGAGTCATGATTCCATTGGTCAGGACGATCCTGCTTACATGATCGAGAACCATCGAAATGGCCGCTATTATCTTTAATGTGCTGCCGCTAATTCCGTATCTATCTGTTTTCATTTCGTTTTCCTTTCTTTGGGTGGGCCGTCAGAGGTTCGGCCTGCTCTGCAGACGGCCGCTGCGGCGCTTCGCGCCTTGCGCGCTGCGCTGGCAAACGCTCACGCGTTTACTCAGCTCCGCGCCCTTTCGGGTTCGAACCCATATCGCGGCAACAAAAAAGCGGCCGGCATCCGCCAGTCGCTTTTCTATTCTATGGTGGGCCGTCAGGGGTTCGAACCCTGGACCTTGGGATTAAAAGTCCCCTGCTCTGCCAGCTGAGCTAACGGCCCGCGGGTGGCATTGTACCACGGTCTGGGGCTATTCCCAACTCCATTGGCCGTTCTGGAAAATCACAACTTCACGTCCATCAGGCGTAATGCCCGTAATATCGATATCGTCCGTGCCGATCATAAAATCGACGTGCGTGCTCGAGACGTTAACGCCATGCTCCAGGAGCTCCTCCTTGGACATGTCGTACCCACCCTCGATGCATTCGGGGAAACCGACACCTAGCGCGAGATGGCAGCTAGCGTTCTCATCATAGAGCGTGTCATAGAATAGAACGCCACTTTCACGGATCGGCGTGTTCTTGGAGATAAGCGCGACCTCACCCAGATGAGCGGCACCTTCATCGGTGTCAATAATGCTCGCAAGCGTCGCCTTACCCACGCGGGCATCGTAGTCCACTACGCGGCCCGCCTCGAACTTAATCCAAAAATCGTCAACCTTGTTACCGTGGTGAATGAGCGGCATAGCCGAATACACGATACCGTCGGCACGCATACGATCAGGCGAGGTGAAGACTTCCTCGGTGGGAATGTTGGGGAAGAAGGGGTGCCCATCGGGCGTCTTGCCCTTGCCGCCGGCCCACTCGTGACCTTTCGTCATGCCAATCGTCAGATCGGTTCCATTTGCCGAGGTGTAATGCAGGTAGTCGAAACGATTGTCGTTCAGGAAACGCAGGTTCTTTTCGAATGCGGCGTCATGGAGTTCCCAGTCGCTCTCCGGGTCCTGGCCATCGGCGCGAGCGGTATGCAGAATCGCATTCCACAGCTTATAGATTGCAACCTCATCGGCGTCTCCCGGGAACACCTCGCGCGCCCAGGCAACGACCGGCGCGCCGGCGATGCACCACGGGTTGATGTTGTAGTCCAGTCCGCGGCGGAAGACCTTGCACTGCGTGTTCCTTGCCTTAGAAGCTGCAGCAGGCTTAGCGGGATCGATGCCCTTAAGAGCGGCAGGGTCCGCACCCTCGATAAAGATAAAGCAGGCACCATCCTGGGCCAGTGAATCAAGCTGCAGGCGCTTCCACTCGGGCGTCTGCTCAAAATAGCTTTTCTCGACATGCTCGTACGTGAGCCTCGTCACGGCGTCATCGGCCCAAATAACCGTCACGTGACCGGCACCGGAGGCATAGGCCTCCGCGACCACCACGCGCGCAAACGGCGCGCACTCGACCGGAGACTGAACGACAACCTCCTGACCGGGCTTGACGTTTACGCCCTTGCGGACAACCAGGCGCGCATAGTTTTTAATCTTGGGCTCTAGGGCCTTCATGCCCTCCAGAGCCTCTTCGACCGTCAGGGCAGCTCGAATCATGTGCCACTCCATCTATCTATAGAACAGTAAAAAGGCGCGCCGCAAAAACGACGCGCCTTATATCTTAGCGATAAGTATGCATGCAAACGCTACTTCTTCTTGGAGTCCTTCTTGTCCTCCTCGGCAGCCGAGCGCTCGATAAGGGCGTTGAGCTTGTTCTCGGACATGCCCTCGGCCTGCGTGCGGTACATGTTGCGCAGGGGACGAATACGAACGAAGTCGTAGATGAAGTCACCCAAAATGACGACGTAGGACAAAACAATGCCGACCATCTGGACAGGGCTGGACACCATGCCAGCGGGAGCGAAGTACAGCGAAGCCCAAATGGCCACGACGAGCACCATGCCGATAGTGAGCACGGCCCACCAGATGCGGCGGCGCTTGGTGTAGTCCTCATCCTGCTTGAGAAGGATATTCGACACCGTGTAGATGCGATCCTCCTTGGCGCGCTGCTTAGCCTTGCGGGCGCGCTTCTCCTCTTTAGAGAGGCCCTCGAGATTCTCGCCCTTCTCGAGCTCTTTGCGGCGTGCCTTAGACGAAGCCGGCACGACGCGGACAGAGCTCGCTGCCTGACGGGCGGGCTTGGCGGATGCAGCGGACTTGCGCGCAACCCCGGTAACCTCGTGGGATTGCGTGCGCTTGTTCGTGGCGCTACGGGTACTCACTTATGCGTTCTCCTTCATGCTTGTGAACTGGGAGCCCGTGATGATCTGGAAGGCCTCGCGATAGCGCTCGGACGTGCCATCGATGACCTCGGCGGGCAGGTGCGGGGTCTCCCCCGTCATATCCCAGTTGGCTTTGAGCCAATTGCGGACGAATTGCTTGTCGTAGCTGGGCTGAATCTTGCCCTCCTCGTAGCTGGCGGCAGGCCAGAAACGGCTGGAGTCGGGCGTGAGGCACTCGTCGATCAGCGTAACCTTGCCATCGATGACACCGAACTCGAACTTGGTGTCGGCAATGATGATGCCACGGGTCGCTGCATACTCGGCGGCAGCCTTGTAGATCTTGAGGGAAAGGTCGCGAATCTGCGTGGCGATGTCCTCGCCCACGATCTCGCAGCAACGCTCGAACGAGATGTTCTCGTCGTGGTCACCGATCTCGGCCTTCGTGGACGGCGTGAACAGCGGCTCGGGAAGCTTGGAAGCCTCGGTCAGGCCCTCAGGCAGCTGGATGCCGCAGACGGTGCCGTTCTCGTCGTAGGTCTTCTTGCCCGAACCGGTCAGATAGCCGCGGACGATGCACTCGATAGGAATCGTCTGGGCCTTCTTAACCAGCATGGCGCGGCCGGCGAGGTAGTCACGATACTCAGCAAACTCCTCGGGGAAATCCGCCGGGTCGATGGAAACGAGGTGGTTGGGAACGATGCCGGCAAACTTATCGAACCAGAATGCCGAGATGCGGTTGAGCACCTCTCCCTTAAACGGAATCTCGTCGGGAAGAATGAAGTCGAACGCAGAAATGCGGTCGGTGGCGACCATCAGCAGGTTTTCACCGGCATCGTAGATATCACGAACCTTGCCACGGGAATCCGGACGACGCTCCATCGTTGTCACGTGAGTCACTCCTTACCAAAATACGACAGTAATGCGGGTTCTTTCCCGCACGTTTTCGCAAACTCGGAGCGGCAGGGACGAAACCCCTCCTTCACCGAATAGCGAAAAGCTAGTGCTCCATTGTAGTAGATGCCGCGTCCGCCGTGTGCTCGCGAGGCAGATGAATCGTAAAAGTCGTACCCTTTCCAAGCTCCGACTCCACGGATATGTAGCCGTGATGGCGCTCGACGATCTGTTTAGTCACGGCGAGGCCCACGCCCAGACCGCCCGCCTCACGGGCACGGCTGGCATCGGCGCGCCAAAAACGGCCGAAGATGCGCGACAAGTCATCCTTGGCAATACCGATGCCGGTATCAGAAACGGCAATGCTGACGTGTTTGCGGTCACTGAGCACCGACACCACGACCCAACCGCCCTCGGGGGTGTAGCGCATGGCGTTGCTCATGAGATTGATGACGCATTGTGTGATCATGTCGGGATCGGCTTCGACGACATCGTCGTGACCTTGGGTCTCGTCAGCAAAGCGCAGGCGCAGATCGCGGTCGACAAACAGGCGCTCCTGGGCATTGACGATGGAACGCACGAAAGGAACCATGTCCACCGGCTCAAGGTTGAGCGGAGCCGTGCTGTTTTCCATGCGCGACAGGTCGAGCATCTGCTGCACCAGACGAGCCAGGCGACGCGTCTCGGAAGCAACAGTCTCCAAGTGCTCATCGTCGGTAGGATATACGCCATCCTGCATGGCCTCGACCGTTGCGAGCATGGCCATAAGCGGAGTACGAAGTTCGTGAGCCACGTCCGAGGTCAAACGTTTCTCGTGTTTCATATCCTTCTCGAGCGAAGTGGCCATCTCATCGAACGTCTCGCCCAGTTGATCGATCTCGTCATCGCCGCGCAAGCCCGTACGAGCAGACAGATCGCCATCGCGAATTTGCTTGGCCGTGCTGGTAATACGGTGAATCGGCTTGGTGAGCATGCGCGACACGAGTGATCCGATAACGACCGAAATGCAAACTGCAACAACCGCAGCAAGGGCCATGGCGTTAAAGGTCTTCTCCCTAAACGCAGAATCTGCCTTGGTGAGCAAGGCATCGGAGCCGATGGCCCACAGCTTTACTTGTCCGACATGCTCGCCGGAAGACGTTATGATTTCGACGTTTGCAACGCTATCGGAGCCGGTGGGAGCCGACGAGACCGGACTATGCGATGCTTTTTTCCCGCTCGAGCTGCTCGACGGCGATTCGTTCTCGCGCACATCGGCGGTCGCGCTTGCCGAAGGCCATGAGTCGTCATAAACGACAACGCCTTTCTTGTTGACGACCTGCATACCCAAATCGTCGGACACCAAACTCGATGTCGCGACCGTACGTAGCTCGCCCGCAGTCCAATTGCCGTTTTCCTCATACGACGTCGCAAGCTTTTCGGCAGCGGAATTTGCGATTTCGACGATATTGGAGCGCGTGTAATCCGAAAAGACCGTGCCCCACACAACAGAGACCACGCCCACCAGCACCAATACCGTCATGAGCGATGTCAGAGCAAAAGCAAGTGCCATGCGCGAGGGATAGCTCATCGTTGGCCGTGAATCGGAGCGAGGCGTGTTCCAACTAGCCTTGGAACCCGCCTCGCTCTCCTGCTTGTGCTTTTGTCCGATTTCAAAGCGCGCAGGCGTCATATGTGATTTCCCTATTTCTCGTCCGACTTATCGGTCTTGGCCGGAGCCTCGAAGCGATAGCCGACACCGTGGACGGTGTAGAGCCACTTGGGCTTCTTGGGATCATCGCCCAGCTTGGCGCGAAGGTTCTTCACGTGGCTATCGATGGTGCGCTCATAGCCCTCAAAGTCGTAGCCGAGCACCTTCTCGACCAGCTCCATGCGGTTGTAGACGCGACCGGGGTGACGGGCAAGCGTGGTGAGCAGCTTAAACTCGGAAGCCGTCAGGTCGACTTCCTTGCCCTCGACCAAAATCTTGTGGCCCGAGATATCGATGACCAGATCGCCAAAGTCGAGTACCTCGACGGCTGGCTCGTCGGCCTGATGGGCACGGCGGAACAGAGCGCGAACGCGCGCGACAAGCTCGCGCGGCGAGAACGGCTTAATCAGATAGTCGTCGGCGCCGAGCTCAAGACCGATAATACGGTCCTCGATCTCGCCCTTGGCAGTCAGCATGATGATGGGGACATCCGAGGTATCGCGAATGGTGCGGCAAACGCGCTCGCCGGGGATCTTGGGGAGCATAAGGTCGAGCACGACCAGGTCAAACTGATGCTTCTCGAACTCCTCGATCGCGGACTGGCCGTCGCCGACACCCACAACCCAGTAGCCTTCGCGCTCGAGATAGGCAGCGACGGCGTCACGGATTGCCTTCTCATCCTCGACCAGTAGAATCTTTTTTGCATCTGAATCCATAACACGGCCCCCCTGTCTCAATCAGCTAAGAACAAGCCCATTTTAACGCACCTGAGCCCGCCGGATGCCACTATGACGCGGCAGCTCGGCGGGCGGTACTCACAATTACAACGCGTTTATTCCCCTGTTGGCGCCTTTTTAACCCCTCTAAGCTTAAAGAGAGAATAGGCGTGCGGTGACCGTCTCGGGTATACCCTGGCTGTTGCGCACCGTGGCGTACGTAAGGAATGAGTCCGATTTTCCCGCCGTAGCTGGATAATCGCCATATTCCAAAGCGCGGTCGGGCGACAGTAGCGAGCCATAGGTCTTGGCAGAAGTGTCGATGAGAAAATGCGATGACTGTACCTTAACGAGATATTTATTCTTCTTGCCGGCAGCACATGCGAGCGGCTCGCGGGACAGGAAGAGGTACGGCCCTCCCTCATTACCGATATACGTGCCCATGTTGCCCAGGCTGCCCACGCCACTATAGGTCGCCTCGATAGAAAACACGAAGGTATCGCCCATATATACGGCCTCGAAAGGCGAGACTGACGAGGGAAGGACTAGCTGGGCACGTTTGGTGTTGTTGTCATCGGTCAGATCGATTGCCGTTATGCCGTAGTAGACGCCCTCGTCGTTGCGGACACGCGGCGAGATGGTCAAAATGCCGTCGCTCACGCGCGGGGCCGACGCAAAGCGGCCCGTCGATTTCCAAATTGTCTCGGCCTTGGATTCATCAAGCGAGCGACGATAGCAAAACGAATCACTGCTCGTTTTATTGCCGCCTGCCGAAGGCATTTTATACCAGATGGCTGATGACCCGAACGCCGTAAACAGCGGCGGATCGTAGTCCTTGCCACCTCGATCGAGCTCAACCACGTCGCCAGAGAGCGAAGCGCCCGACAGATTTTGAGCGTAGAGCTTCCACGATGAACTGGCAAAGTTCATCTCAACCCACGCAAACACGCCGTCGCCGGCACGGACATCGTAAAAAGCATATCCCGTGCCCTCGATAGGATTCTCAATTAATGTGGTAAGCGAGCCATCGCCCAGGTTGAGCACACCGAGTGTGTTGGCGTGCAGTGCCGATGCGGGCGCCATCATTGCCGCAGCATAGTCACCATCGCAGTAGTACAGCAACGTGCCCAGCGGCAGCGTCCACGATGCCGCCGGCTCAAGATCGATGTCAACTGCCTCGTACTCATCAGTGATCGAGACAATCTTCGAATCGTCCTTGATAACCTGCGGCTCGCCAGCGGCATCATCACTGGTGCCTGTTTTTTTCGAACATCCGGCAAGCACCGTGGCAGCGCTCGCGGCAGCTCCACCGAGCACAAAGCCGCGGCGCGATATTCCGTTCTTGATGTGGTCGGCGATACCCATTAGGCGATCTCGGCGCGAGCGGCCTCGATAGCGCGCGTAAGCTGATCAGCGCAAGAGGTCTTCTTCATGCCGCAGGTATTGCCGGCAAGAACCTCGATCACACGGTCGGCAGGAGCGCCCTCGACCAGTTTGGAGATGGCCTTGAGGTTGCCATCGCAGCCGCCGGTAAACTCAACGCCCAGCACCTTGCTGCCATCGTCAGAGAGATTGAGGTGAATATTGCGAGAGCATACACCCTGCGGCTTGTAATCAAACGAAATCATGCGATCCCCTCTCAGAATGTTATTCGAGACGACTATTATCCCCGTCTTTCCCTAAATGCAACGAGGCGCTTTGCCGGCAACACACATTACCAGCAAAGCGCCCTAAAAAGCTAACGTTATGCCCGAACCTACTCGAAGCTCAGCTGCTCCAGACGATCAAAGACCGTGTCGATACGGGTGAGGAAGTCCCACGGATCAAAGATCTCGTCGAGCTTCTCCTGGCTGACGGTGCAGCGCGGGTCGGCCTCGAGACGCTCCTTAAAGGTGGGGCCGGAGACACAATCCTGCACCTCGTGCCAGGTTGCCATGGCGTTCTCCTGCACAATGGCGTACGCGTCCTCGCGGGTGATGCCCGTGTCGACGAGGGCCAGCAGCACCTTGGAGGAGAAGATGAGGCCGCGGGTCTTATTGAGGTTGGCCATCATGCGGGCAGGGTACAGCTGCAGGCCGTCGATAACGCGGATGAGGCACTGGAACATGTGGTCGAGGGCGATGAAGCTGTCGGCCTGGGCGACACGCTCGGCAGAGGAGTGCGAAATGTCACGCTCGTGCCACAGGGCGACGTTATCGAAGGCAACCTGGGCGTTGGACTTCACGACGCGCGACAGACCGCAGACCTTCTCCATGGTGATCGGGTTGCGCTTGTGCGGCATGGCGGAGCTGCCCTTTTGACCCTTGCGGAACGGCTCCTCGGCCTCGAGCGTATCGGTCTTCTGCAGATTGCGAACCTCGGTAGCGATGCGCTCGCAGGTGGCCGCGGTGGTGGCGAGAACGCCGGCGAGATAGGCGTGATGGTCGCGGCTGATAACCTGCGTGGACAGCGGGTCGTGAACCAGACCCAGGTGCTCGCAGACATACTCCTCGACAAACGGTTCGATGGAGCTGTACGTGCCAACAGCGCCCGAGATGGCACCAAAGGCAACATTCTTGCGGGCGTCCTCAAGACGATCCAGATCGCGCTTGAGTTCCCAGGCCCAAGAGCCGAACTTCATGCCGAAGGTCATCGGCTCGGCGTGGATGCCATGAGTGCGGCCGGCACAGAGCGTGTTGCGCTCCTCAAAGGCGCGACGCTTGCAAATCTCGCCGAGCTTCTTGACGTCCTCGATGATCAGGTCGCAGGCCTGGGTGAGCTGGTAGCACAGAGCCGTGTCGCCCAGATCGGAGCTGGTCATGCCATAGTGAACCCAGCGGCTGGGCTTGGGGTCGCCCTCGGGAACATCGGCGTCGATGTACTCCTTCATGTTGGTCAGGAAGGCGATGACGTCGTGGCGCGTGACCTCCTCGATCTCGTCGACCTTTGCCTTCTCAAAGTTGGCATGGTCGCGAATCCACTGGGCTTCGTCTTTAGAAATGCCGATCTTGCCGAGCTCCGCCTGGGCCTCACAGGCCAGGACCTCGATCTCCTGCCAAATGGCGTACTTGTTCTCGAGGGAGAAGATGTGTCCCATCTCCGGGCGGGTATAGCGATCGATCATAGCGGCTCCTTTTTGGTTATTGGCACGTTGGTCGTAACCCAACCATTGTACCGTGCGCAGGTGCAAGTATGGGCAGCAGGCATTAACCTAACATTTTGGAATTGGAGCGGGCAACGGGACGTCCGCGTATTTGCTTCGCAAATCCGTACCGGCTGCGGTCGATCTCCTCGGATTCACGGAGACGATGGGGAAGACTTTGTTGAATTGGCCGCCCCAAAGTCTCCCGCGCTCGATGGAGCGGGCAACGGGACGTCCGCGTATTTGCTTCGCAAATCCGTACCGGCTTCAGGCGCCTGCCGGCGCCTTCGCCTGCTCGCTACAAACGCTTCGCGTTTGTTTTACGCTCGCACCCTGGCGGGTTCGAGTCCCGGCGCTTTATTGAAAAAAGCACGGCACCGGAACGGTGTCGTGCTTTTACTTTTTCTGGAGCGGGCAACGGGACTCGAACCCGCGAGTGTCAGCTTGGGAAGCTGATGCCTTACCACTTGGCGATGCCCGCTTGTGTGTTGGCTAGTATAACGCGGTTGTCTTGTTCGATACAAGGGTGGCGATGCTTGTTTTAGCTGTGGAGATTCGTTTGAAAATCGCATCAATTGTGGAGACGAGGACCTTTGGCCTCCTGTTCTCCTTATCTTCTACCTGCGCTTTTGCCTGATTGTTGTATTTGAGCTCAATTTGTCAGGAATTGGGCAAGCTTTTAGTCAGGCTCCGGTACTTACCCGCATGAACCTCGGGGGTAGCCTCATCCTACGCGTCGCAACCTCCCCATGCGGCGCACGAGGGATAAGGAGCAGCCATGTCCAACGCACCCACGCACTCTGTCCACAGCGCAATCGCAACAGGTCCGCTGCTCCTGCTCCTCTTCCTGCTTTTCGGCTGTCTGGCACCGGGAGCCGCATTTGCCGTCGATGGCTACGACCAGCTCGGCTTCCGCACTATTAGCGATGATTGTGGGCCCTTCTTCATCGGCAAGTATGAAGCTCAAGACGCCTCGATTGCCTACTGCATGAACCAGGAGCGCCCCGGCCCCACCAAGCCGGGCGGCCCATGGCTCAACTTTGATCAAGGCTGGGTGTGGCTCGACGACGAGTTCGCGGCAATCGTTTGTCACGGATATCCTACCGCCACGTCGTTTGGCGGTTACCATCTTTCACCCGATCGCGCCCGCGCCGCCACCCAGCTTGCCGTATGGATGCTCAACGGCACTACCCATGTCGACGGCACCTACTCCTACACAACCGCTCAGGGCAAAACCAAGAGCGGGCACTTTACCGCCGACAATGAAGTCGTGGCGGCTGCGCGGTGGCTCCACGACAGCGCAAAATCAGGAAGCATCAAAGCCGCTCCGCACCGCGCGCGGCGCTATATAGGAACCGTATCGGGCGGCAGCAAACGTCAAGACATGCTCTATGTACTGCCGGCGGTCTCTGTTTCCTTCCAAAAGCAGTCTGCAAACGCTGCCATTACCAGCGGAAACAATACTTATCAGTTTGACGGGGCAACATTCGATGTTTTTGAGAGCGCCAGCGGCGCGCGTGTCGGCATCGTCCAGATGGACAGCAACGGTCGAGCGCAGGCAACACTCCTACCCAACACGGCATACTACCTAGTTGAGATAACAGCGCCAGCTGGTTATATCCCCCTGCACGATCGCATTGCCTTTACCACGACGAATAACGGCGGATACGTCACCATTGATGAACAACCCGGCACCATTACCTTGCGCATTGTAAAGCTCGACGCCGCAACGAATGCAGGCCCCCAAGTTGGAGCTTCGCTCGCAGGAGCAGAATTCGTGTGCGTATCGCAATCAACCCCTGGATGGACACAAACTCTCAGGACCGATGAAAGCGGTCGAGCTACCCTCACCGATGTCCCCCTGGGAACCTTTACCATCTATGAATCGAAGGCGCCCGAGGGCTATTTGCCCTCCGGTGACAGTTGGTCTTACACCGTTGGAGCCGACCAACTCGGCGATTCAGGCGTGGTCGAGATCGAATCTCGCGTTTCCAATATCCCCATTGCGTTTGACCTTGAGATTTCCAAATTCAAGGACTACGGCAATAGCGATCAATCCGGCCTGGAGCAGCCGGCAGGAGATGTTGTCTTTGAGGTTGTCAGTAACAGCTCTCAGCAGGTTGTTGGCACACTGACTACAAACATCTATGGCTTTGCCTCCACCAAAGACCAGCCCGAAGCATGGTTCGGCACAGGCAAGCGACCAGCCGGTGTCCACGGAGCCGTCCCATACGACCGCGCCGGCTACACGGTTCGTGAGGTTCCGGAAACCGTCCCCGAGGGTTTTAAACGTGCGGGGGAATGGACCGTCGAGGCCAATCAGATTTCCGACGGCGCCGAGCTTCAATATATCGTGGACAACCACGCTCTGTCGACGCATCTCCAGATTGTAAAACGCGATGCCCAAACAGGCGCCTCTGTTCCCCTAGCCGGATTCACCTTCCAACTCCTCGACAGCAATCACAAACCTGTCTCACAAACATGCTGGTATCCAGCACATAACGTAATGGACACCTTTACGACTGACGCGACCGGCACCGTCACACTGCCCGAATCGCTCGTGCCGGGCACCTATTATGTACGCGAAACCTCGGCCAAAGAGCCCTATCTTGTCGGCGGAGAGATCGAGGTAAACATACCCGCCGATATAAACCTAACGCCCGTTGCAATCGTCTCGTATTATGACCACGCCGCGACCGGAAACATCAGGATCGTTAAAACCGATGCCGTAGACGGCAGCAGCCTCGCGGGCGCCATCTTTGAGATCCGTGCCTCAGGTGATATCGTGCGCCCCGACGGTAGCATTGCCGCGCTCGACGGCGAGGCTGTCGCTACCGTCACGACGGATGAAACTGGAGAAGCACGCGCGGACGACCTCCCGCTGGGATCTGGCACCGCACGCTACGAGGTTGTCGAGACTCAAGCGCCGACCGGCTTCTTGCTCGACCGGACGCATCATATCGTCGACCTTACCTATGCCGACCAGAAAACACCCGTTGTGGAAGCACGGCTTAACGTATCCGACGATTACACCAAGGTTGATATCTCCAAGGTCGATGCAAGCGGAGAGCAGGAAGTGAAAGGCGCACAGCTCACCTTATATGGTCCCGATAAAACCGAAATAGACTCCTGGACCTCATCCGACAAGCCGCACCGCATCGAACATCTTGCACCCGGTACCTACTCGTTGCGCGAAACGATGTCTCCGCGGACCTATGACCTTGCCGAGGAGATAACGTTTGAAATAAAGGATACGGGAGAAGTCCAATCCGTCGCGATGAAGGATGCGCCCATCGAGATCAAAGGACAGGTCGACAAGCGTCAGGAACTTGTCCAACCTATCGGGAAGGGTCTGTTGGCTAACGGCGATGGAAAAAACCGCGCCGCGATGCAAACCAATACGGATGGGCTTTTCTCCTATACCATCGATGCTCGAAACGATTCCGCTACTTGGGTTGATGAGTTTACGATTACCGATGATCTTGAGTGCGCCAAAGACGGCACGGCGAGATTCGTCTCAATCGAAACCCCCGTCGCCATCGGCGACCTCAACGGTCTGTGCAACGTGTGGTATCGCACGACGCCGTTGGACTCGACAGACGTCGATGAGCCGGCAAACGCGACGCTTGACGATGGGCACGAAAATCCTTGGCTTGAGTCCGACGAAGCAAAAGAGAGTCTGGGTGAAGATTGCCGCCTCGTCGATTACGACGGCTGGCACCTCTGGAAGGCGGATGTCTCGACCACGGAATCCGCCACACTCGAGGCGAAAGAACTCGACCTTTCATCCAATACCGTCGTGACGGGCATTCGCATTGAATACGGTGCGGTAGCCGCCGACTTTACGACTCGAAGCGATACGGATTCTTGGACCCGTGATGATCTCAAAGATGAGCACGACGACCTTGACGATGCCAAAGCAATCCTTGGCACAGATGCTCGGGGCGCAGTCGTGCACATGCAGGCAACGTCGGCTTACACACCCCAAACTGCACTCACCAACAGCGCACGCGTCGATCTTTGCCGCAACGGCGGCGGCGATAAACTTGAGTCACATGACGAGGACAGTGTCATTCAACGCTGTACCCTACCGCAGGACCTACCGGCAACAGGGTCAGCTCCCATCGCCGCTTGCATCACCGCGCTCCTGACCTCGGGTGCCGCAGCCCTATGGTTCGCTCGCCTTAGGTCAATCCCAAAGAAGCGCTAGCGCGATGAAAAAGCGGGCGAGCCAGTCCCCCGGCTCGCCCACTTTCAATCATTTAAATCGCCGCATCTACTCTGCAGACGAAGATCCACCATCAACGATTGCTTGCTCGGACTCAGGAATCCCATCGGCACCCGTGCTCTGTTCTTGCTCCACCTCTTCGCTGATTGCGGAGGCGGGGGTCGAGCCCTTCGCGCCCACGATGTAGGCAGCTCCAAACCCTAACGCAATGGCAATCAAGGTCAAAATCACGTAGACAGGCCAATGGCGCTTAATATACGAAAACACGTTGACTCCTTAGAGCTCCGTCTACGAACGGCGGATAACCTCGGTCACGACCTCGGATACCGTGGCAATGTTCGTCGGGTTGACATTGTGGGGCAGGTCGTCCTCGGTACGAGCGCAAGCCAGACGCGTGCCGTCCACGCCGGCGATGGTGAGGGCTCGGCGGCTCGCCTCGAGCGCGGCGTAGGCATCGGTCTTGGCATAGGGCATCTCGAGCGCGCCACAATCGACATGGAACGACTTGCACACCTTGCTGACCAGGTTCATGATGCGGCGATCGCCCTTGAGCAGCTGCTGTTCGCCCTCAACCGTCACCACCGAAAGCCTACCGGCGCCGACGGATTCAAGATTGATGAAGAAGACGCCGCGGAGCTTATCGCGATGCGAAGCCAAGAAGGCCTTCATACCGGCGCCATCACAATCCGAGGCGCCCGTTGCCACAAACCAGATATCGTGACCGAGCAGCTCATCGTCGCCCATAGAAGCGACAGCCGAGAGCATATCTTCGGAAGAAGCACCGTCGGAAGACGTAGCGCCGCCCTTCCAGCCATCGTTATCGTCCTCGAAATTATCCCACGAACCGATGCCGCGACCGGACTTCTTGGCATCGTAATCGTCTTCGACGCCCAGCCAGTCACTCATGCTGTCCTGTTCGTTTTTCTTTTTACGACCGAACAGGCCGCCCAGGCCGCGCTTGCGAGACTTAGGTGCCGCAGGGGCGGGAGCCGAAATGGTCTCGATCGGCTGTGCGCCCGACGCAACGGGCATAGGAGGCGCAACGGGTGCCGATGTGGGTTCGGGACCCTGAGCGGTAGCAAAGGGGTCGTTGACCTGTGCGGAGGGATCGGGAAGGTCGAACAGCGACGTGCGAGACGCAACGTTTGTCCGCTTCATCGACGGCAGCGACGGATCGGGGACCGAAGCCAGCGGAGACGAGGAGGGTGCAGGCGACGGTGCCGACGCCGGATCGGGAACATTCATCTGCGGACGCGGCGATGCTTGGGAGGAAATCTGGGCCATAAGGGAATCGACCGTTTCGTCCTGAGTGGGAGCGACATCGGCAACCGTGGCACCGGAACCACTCGGGATCGGCATGGTGAAAATCTGCGTGGAGTAAGGCCTCGACCCATCTGTCTCGGGAGCCTCGGAAACCGCAGGCACTTCCTCCTGCTCGACCTCGGTCGAATCACCTTGATCGGCTGCCGCGTATTGCCCTTCGTCACAGTTGACCTCGACGGGCTCGTGCCCGGCGACATCTTGGATTTCGGCAGCATCAATAGGCTCGTCATCGTCTGCCGCGTCGCCCTGCTCATCGGAAACAGGAAGGGGCTCGGCAATCGCGGTGCCTTGCTTTTCAAACGTTATCGTGGAATCGAACTGCGCGGCATCAAACGACATGGTGCTATCGACGTGCTGCTGAGCCTCAAAGGACGTTGTAGCTTCGGCGGCGTCGACAGGCACGGACTGCATAGCCTCGTTCTGCTCGAACTCTTGCGCCGCGCGCTCACGTGCCGCCTCGGCTGCCTGCTGCTGAGCGATAGCCTCCTGCTCGGCAGCCTCGCGTGCGGCAGCGCGCTTCCCCTCGAAATCGTCGACAAATTTCCTGCCCTTTGCAAGCGCACCCTTAAAGAAGTTGGAAGCGCTGGCGCCAATCGAAGAGAACGCGGATGCAATATCGGCATGGGGCGTTGCCGCGGGAATCTCGGCCGAGAAATCAGTATCGCTCTCGTAAGACACGCGCCTCGGCTGTTCAGCGTAATCGTCGTCAGGCTCGTCCGTAACGTCTTGCGCCGGCGCGGCGGGAGCCAAAATGTCCAGTCCTGCCGCGGGATCGATCGCGGACACCGCCTCGGGCTCGGCAACGGCAGCGGCAACCGCGGCAGACTCATCATCCACGGCGACAACGGGCGCAGATGCAGTCACGACGGGGGCAGGCTCGGGCTCAAACGTCGGCTCCTCGCCTTCCTCGTAATCGAGCGTGCAGGACTCGGGAAGCATTCCGAGCGCACGGATGGCATCCGAACCAAAGCGGATGTTGCCGGCGGCATTGCGATAGAGCCTGGGCTCGGGCTCGGCCGCGACAGGCTCCTCCGCCGGCTCGGCAGTGGGAACCTCGTCATTGAACTCTTCGGCCTGGACAGCCTGATTCTGATCCTCGGGCACGATGGCGCCAATCAGCGTCTCGTCGGCAGACGCACCCTCAAAGCCCTCGATCTGCTCGTCGAAAGCCTCGCCCTGTTCGGGCTCGGTCTGAGCGTCGGGAGCAATCGGCTGACCGAACTCGTCCTCGGCGTAGGTAGGCTCTTCATACTCGATGGTGTTGCCGTAGTCGTTTTGCTGTTGGGCCGCGGCATACTCCGCTGCTGCGCGCGCCATCTCCTCGGCACGACGCTTCTGCTCCCCAAAATAGGTATCGAACGGAACATCGTCGGGAAACTCGTTTTCGCCCTGGAAGGGAGCAACGTTGTCCATAACGCCGAGCATAGCGGCGACAGAAGACTTGTTGCACACTGCGCCGGACGTATAGGGAAGCACAAAACGGTTAGAAATGATGTTTGCCGCGCTGGCGAGCGCAACGAGGGAAGCGAGGATCGCGACAATCCACAGCAGAACCTTGAGCGCGCCGGGGAGCGGCAGGATACGCAAGATGGCAACGGCAGCAGGGGCAACCGTGGCAACGGGCAACAGCTTGGCGATGAGCGCACGATACGAAGCATAGGGCTCGCGGGCGAGCAGCTCAGCACGGGGAGAGTCGTAGTGTGCGACAACGACCACCGGGCGGTTGCGCGGAGACGCGAGCGGGCCCGAGGCCTTGTGGTAGGCGATGACATTTTGGCTCACGCCCGTCTTGCCCAGGCGCGAAACCACGGGGTGGCCCGTGCGCTCGAGCACGTAAAGAACGGCGCCGACAATGGCCAGCAAGGAGCCGACCAAGCCGATGCCGCCGCCGATGCCCATCAGCAGGGCGCCGGCAAACGCAAGAATACCGGTAACGGCAAATGCCAACCTGCTGGGCGCCGGGGCATTGAACTCCTGAACCTCGGGATCAAAGCCGTGGTTGCGGAAGATCTGAGCGATATCCTCGGCAGCCAAGCGCTCTTCTTCGCTGCATGCCGGCGTGATGCCGGTGTTCTGCAGCAGGTGGTTAATATAGTTCTGGGTGTTCGCCATGTGCGCTCCACATCCATAATCCGACAAATAGGCCCAATGCATGCACATTAGAACCGTATATAGTCGAAAGTATACCCCGAGCGAGCGCAAACGACCGAATTCGGGCCATCTTAACGCCCCGAGCGGACAAGGATATAGCCTAATCTCCATATCGGACTAAAATCATGGCAGCAAACCACCTTCTCATGCGAGGACTCTATGACGGCAAGCGACGCGACCGCGACAATTAAAAAGGGGAATTCGGAGCCCAGTTTCGATAAAACGGCTCAGCGCATCCTCAATCTTTTCTTTGTACTCAACAGCTCCCCCGAACCGCTGACGACCGAGCAGATCGTCTTGGATTCTGACCTGGGATATGGCTCGGGCAATATCGACTCGGATAAGCGCAAGTTTCGGCGCGATCGTGACAAACTGCTCGAACGCGGCATCTTAATCAAGGAAGTTCGCCCCGCCGGCGCGCAGGAGACCGAGGAAAGCTCATGGACAATCGACCGCGAGCACACGTTTGCGGCAGGCGGCCTCATCACCGCAGACGACGCCGATATCCTGCTCAACGCTATCGACCAGACAATAGCGGCCGGCTCATCCACTTTTGCCGCGCCGCTTGCCGATATTCGTTCCAAGATTGCCTACCTCACCGGCAGGACGACGGCGGACGAAGCACCGATCCGCCGCTCTCCCACCGTCGATGCGGTATGGAGCGCCTTTGCCGAGCGATGCGCGCTGCGATTTTTATATCAGAACGGACGCGGTGAGCAGAAAGAGCGTACCGTCTGCGTCTACGGCATGTTCGAGCGCGAGGGCGTTGCGTACTTCTGCGGCCTCGACAATGCCACCGACGACATCAGGACATTCCGCTGCGACCGTATCGTTCGCGCTTGGCGTCCTTCGAAGGCCTACGCCATCCCTGCAGACTTCAATCTCAACGACTACCTGTTCTTTGAATTCGATTTTGCCGACCGCCCGCCCGTTGCGGCTACGTTCTCGTTCGCCCCGCAGACGCAGATCGATATGATCAACGGCCTCACGCGCGGGCGAGGTGAGCTCGCACACACCGATTCGGGATGGACTTGGACCGTTGACGTGCGCGATCTTGAAGCCGCCGCCTCATTTTGCATGGCCCACGCCATGGACGGCATGAGGCCCATGGCCCCCAAATCGCTCAAGCAGGCGTGGAACCACCTCATTGAAAGGACGGTGCACGAGCATGCCCGTGCGTAAACTCACCAGCGAGCAGAGGCTCTCGCGCGCCATCGACATCATGGAGGCCCTCTACGCCGCCGGCGAGAGCGGCATGACACGAACCGAGATTTGCAGTCGCTTTGACATCACGGGGGCGTCGCTCGACGAGATTCTCGAGATCGTCTCGACGCTCGCGGACCGAGAATCGGGTGCGCGTATCATCTGCGAATGCCACGGCGAGCGCGTGGTCCTCACCGGTGACGCCGGGCGTGTACTACCGCTGCGCCTGAGTGCCGCCGAGGGCGCTGTGCTCAACCACGAACTTGAATCGTTGGGGATCGAGCCCCAGGCGGCGGCTCGAATTCGACATGCTCTTCTACCCGAAGAGCTCGGCTATAACCAGCACGTCTTTGACACCGTCAACCACGGGTCGCACTGGCAGCAGCTGAGCTGCGCCATTCAGGACGGCGTTCGCTGTCGTATCTCGTATCGCTCGATGGACGATGCGCGGCCACGCGAGCGTCTGGTCGACCCCTTGCGCATTACAGCAAACGGCGACCAAACATATCTGATTGCCTGGGACATCGCGGTCGATGAGCAGCGCACCTATCGCATGGATAAAATCGAGGGACTCACCTTGACGGAAGACTCCGTCGTGCCTCATGTACAGGACGTTGCATCCCTCCACGATTCCCTTGCCCGGACGCAGCGTAGCGCAAAGCTCTTGATGCCATTCGATATGGCGGAGCATCTGGACTGGGCCGGCATCACCCTCATCGAGCGCAGCGGGACAGACATGGCAACGGTAACCGTACATTACGGCTCCGAGCGTTGGCTGCTGAGCCAGATAATCGCAGCGGGCGGAGCCATCCGCATCTTGGATGACCCCGCCCTGTCAAAGCGTCTGTGCGATATGGCAAAAACCCTCTTCTGTCCGCTTTAGCGCCGCCGCTCGTGGCGTGCACGCCACAGCTGTAGATAGTGCCCGATCTGCGCCGATTCGATGCGCTGGTAGGAGCTCGTGGGCAGCGACGTTAAGAACTTCTTGCCATAGCCCTTCGTCACCAGGCGAGGATCCGCCAAGATCAGCACACCGCTATCGGTCGACGAGCGGATCAAACGCCCCGCGGCCTGCTTAACCTCGAGCACCGCCTCGGGCAGCGAATAGCGCGCCCATGCGCGGTCTTCGCGCAGGTTGCGCTCGCACGAGAGCGGGTCCGTGGGGCTCGAGAACGGCAACTTGGGAATGATGACGCAGCGCAGCGTCTCACCGCTGGCATCAAACCCCTCCCAGAAGGCCTTGAGCGCAAAAAGCGACGAGGTCGGTTCGTTGATAAACCGGTCGCGCAGGCGACGAGGAGATGAGTTGCGCTGCTGGCAGTTGAGCTCCAGACCCGCACGGGCCATCTTGGGCTCAACGCGGGCGTATAGGTCCTCCATGTCGCGCCGATTGGTGAACAACGTGAGCACCGATCCGCCCATAGCAAGATGGGCGTCGACCAGTACGCGGTCGAGCGCCGTAAGATAGCTCTCACGATCGCGCGGATCGGGGATATCGCCCGCAACGACTACAGCCATGTTCGAATCGAAGTCGTAGCTCGAATCCAAGTGCAGCGATGACGACGTTGAAGCACCGATGCGATCAAGGCCGACCGCATGGTTAAAGTGCTCAAAGCTTTTGGACACCGTCATGGTCGCCGAGGCAAAGATAGCCGTGTGAACCTCGGGTAGCCACTCGGTTGCCAAAGCCTCGCCAATGTCGATGCGCTCTGCGGTCATCGACTCTCCGCCGGCACGAAGTCTGCGATTGACCTGCAGCGAATACACGTAGTGTTCATCGGTGCCATCAATGATGAGTTTGAGGTTCTCGGCCAGCTCGTGCAGGCGGCGCGAGATATCACCCAGGTCGACAACAACCTCGGGCTTGTCGGCGGCGACGGCTTGCACCAGCGCGTCGACGCTCTTGTCAGCTTGTTCCAATGCGTCGATGCCAGTGTAGGCCGACTGTAAGAAATCATGCCAGTCGTCAGATTCGCGCAGCTCGGGGCCAATCCATAGATTGGCATTGTCATAACCCCCACGCGCACGGCGGCCGAGCTCGCGAACGCCATCGAACACGTCGGCGATTGCCATGCTCGCGCGCGCAACCGTCGACGTCGCCTTGGCAGTAAGGCCCAGATAGAGCGTAGAGCCCTCGGAGGTTGCCAAATCACGGGAAACCTGGCTTAGCGCGCCGGTGCTCGAGCCACCCAGACGCTCAAACAGAACGCGTGATTCGTCCGCCGACACCACGCGCGCCCACTGACGGCGCGCCTCGCGCTCGATGGAATGGGCCTCGTCGATTACCCAATGACGAATCGGAGGCAAAATCCTGCCCTCGGCCGCGACGCTGCGGAACAGCAGGGAATGGTTGGTGACCACCACATCGGCATGCGCCGCACGACGGCGAGCGCCGTGGACCAAACATTTATCAGGGAAAAACGGGCAGAGGCGACGAGCGCACTCGCGCGAGGCCGTCGTAAAGTCGGGACGGTTGACGCTGCGCCACCGAATGCCGAGCGAGTCGAGGTCGCCATCGGCTGATTGGCAGACGTACGCCATAATGACCGCGACCGCCGTGAGCGTGTCCGCCGGATCGCGCTTGGTGGTAATCTCGACCTGGCTGCGGCTCATGCGCTCTAGCTTGCGCAGGCACGGATAGTGGTCATAGCCCTTGAGCGCGCAAAATGACAGACCACCGTCCAGTTGCTCGGCAAGTTTTGGCAGCTCATGGTACATGAGCTGGTCGGCAAGATTGTTCGATTTGGTCGCAATACCAACCGTGATGTTGTTACGGCGCGCTGCCTCGGCAAAAGGCACCAGATAGGCCATCGATTTGCCGACGCCCGTGCCCGCCTCAATTACACGATGAGTGCCCGTGACTAGCGCATCGCGGACCTCGAGCGCCATCGCGATCTGCTCATCACGCGGCTCGTAGGTGGGATACATGCGATTGACCAGGCCACCTGGCGCATAGTCTGCCTCAATCTCCTCACGACTCGGCATCTTGAGGACCGGCAGTTCGTCGGCGTCCACCCGATCGTCGGCGCGATCGGCCTTGAGGACGTCAGCACGAGCGGCGCTGAGAGAGAAGATAGAACCAGGGTTCTGCCCTGCCAAGAATGAGAAGATAGGACGATAGGACCAAGGCACGTCCGGATGCATGTCGGCTAGGCGCGCCATGAGGCCCTGAGGCAAGTCGGTGAGCGCCACGAGCAACACGCGCCATACGCCACACAGGGCGTCGACGTCGGCATTGGCACGGTGTGATACCGAGTCACAGCCAAACAGATCGGCCATAAAAGACAGCTTGTGCGAGGCCAGGCGCGGAAGCGCGATGCGCGACAGCGCCAGCGAATCGATCCAGATATCGCTCACGTTGACGCCGCCTTTGACCGACTCGATAAACGAGCGGTCGAACGTGGCGTTATGTGCGATCACCGGGCAACCACCGACAAAATCGGCGAGAGCGGCGACGGCCTCAACGGCCGACGGGGCATCTGCCACATCGGCATTTGTAATGCTCGTGAGCTCGGTAATCTCGGTGGGAATCAGTTGCTTGGGATGCACGAAGGTATCGAAGCGGTCGACGACCTCGCGGCCCGAAAGGCGGGCCGCCGAGATCTCGATCAGCTCGTTGTCCTGCACCGAAAGACCTGTGGTCTCGGTGTCGAGGACAATCACATCTTCCTCGATAAGGCCGAAGGACTGCGTTTTGGCGCGTTCGGCAAGCGTGGCATAGGAGTCGATGACAAACTGCGGCGTTCCTGACGAAACCGCGTCCTCGATTAGCATGCAATGCCCGCTCGACGAAGGCCCATACGGATCAGGCTGTCACAGACCTGCGGGAACGTCATGTCGTCGGTGTGGCGGATCTCATCCGGATACAGCGACGTATCGGTCATGCCGGGAATGGTATTGGTCTCGAGGATAATGGGACCGTCTTCGCTCACAATAAAGTCGCTGCGCGAGATACCCAGGCAACCGAGGGCCTTGTGAGCGGCACAGGCAAGTTCCTGAGCGCGAGCGTAATTCTCGGGTGAAATCTGCGCCGGAATGCGATGGATATCCGTAGGGTCGACATACTTCACGTCCAGATCGTAGAACTCGCAGTCCTCGGGCTTACGAATCTCGACAATCGGCAGGGCGCGCACGTCATCTTCGCCGTATACGCCGACGGTGATCTCGGTACCCTCGATGCACTTCTCGACCAGCACTTTGTCGCCGTACTCAAACGCCTTGGCGATTGCCGCGGGCAGCTCGGAGGGCTCATGGACCAGGGAAATGCCATAGCTGGAACCGTTGACGGCCGGCTTCACAAAGCAGCGCTCGCCACAAACCTCGACGATATGATCGATATCGACTTCGTCGCCCACCTCGAGCGCAAGGCCGGGGGCAATGGGAATGCCCTCTTTGGCGTATAGGAGCTTAGAGACCTCCTTGTCGGCACCGCAGGCGCTGGCAAGTACGCCCGAGGCCGTGTAGGGGATACCCAGGGTCTCCATGGCACCCTGCATGGCGCCATCCTCACCGCCGGCGCCGTGCATGGCGATAAATGCCACATCGAATCCGCCGGTCGCCATGGTTACCATAAAGTCATCAGCGGCCGTGTCAAGCAGCTCCACCGAGGTGTAGCCGGCTTCCTTCAGCGCCACCACAACGTTCTTTCCCGAATCGAGCGAGATCTCGCGCTCGGCGGAATGACCGCCCGCCAAGACCGCTACGTGCATGTTCTCTAGGCTTTTACCCGGCATGGGCAGACTCCTCCTCTATAATTTCTGCAGCTGATACCATATTGTAGCGATACCCTCTACGTTTCCCCAAAATCGAAAGGCTTCCATGAATCCCAGGACTAAATCTCAGGACATTCGCGACTTGAGCCAAAACGATATTCGCGAGCTCGTGGCCGAACTTGGCCAGCCTGCCTTCCGCGCGAAGCAGCTCATCGAATGGGTCTTTGAGAAGAACGTTTGTTCGTTTGACGATATGACCAACCTCCCCAAGGCTTTCCGTGAGCAGCTTAAAGAGGCTTTTGCCTTTGATACGCCGACTGAACTCACCAAGCAGGTTTCCAAAGATGGCTCGCGCAAGTATCTGCTCGAGTACCACGATGGCATTTCCGTCGAGACTGTTGGCATGCCACGTCGTAACAAGCTTTCCGTCTGCGTTTCCACCCAGGCAGGCTGCGGCATGGGCTGTGCCTTTTGCGCTACCGGTCTCAACGGCCTCAAGCGCTCTCTGACCGCTCAAGAGATCGTCGACCAGGTGCTTCATGTATCCAACGACTTTAGCGAGCGTGCCACAAGCGTTGTCTTCATGGGCCAGGGCGAGCCGTTTGCCAACTACGACGAGGTTCTCAAGGCACTGCGTATCCTCAACGACCCCGATGGCATCGGTATCGGCGCTCGTCACCTCACCGTCTCTACCAGCGGCGTTATTCCCGGTATTCGCAAATTTGCCGATATCCCCGAGCAGTTCACGCTTGCCGTTTCCCTGCATTCCGCCATCCAGTCGACGCGCAATAAGCTCATGCCCGGTGTTAAGAAATACACGCTGCTTCGCCTTCACGAAGCGCTTCAGCTCTACACCGAGAAGACTGGCCGCCGCCCGACCTATGAGTATGCCATGATCGAAGGCGTCAACGATACGAATCCCGAGATGCAGGCACTCTGCGACTTCTGCGAGGGAACGCTGTGCCACGTTAACCTGATTCAACTTAACGACATCGAGGGCAGTCCGCTCAAGCCGTCGCCGATTCATAAGGTTGAGGATCTTCAGCGTCGTCTTGAGTCCCGTGGCATCGAGACCACGATTCGTAACTCCCGTGGTAACGATATTGACGCCGCTTGCGGACAGCTGAAACAGCGCTTCAAAGTTCAGAAGAACGCATAGGGGAGTCGCACTCCAAAACGTTTCATGTGAAACATCGGACGGCCCCTGTTGCAGGATATGCAACAGGGGCCGTTTCATTTATTGACCTCAATTTTGGACCGCTGCTAGCTTCCCCATTGTTTACGGACAAAATAAGCGGCCCTTGTCTCATGAATCAGACAAGGTCCGCTCAAAATATGCAGGGTAATTGTTAGGTACCTAATAGCCTACATTTTCCCATTGGTTGCTAACCCAACCTTGATTAATCTTAGGATTTTTTGTTACCTGAGCAGTGCGCATGGCAACATCTTCTGTCATAACATCCATTTTCTTCTTGGAAGAATCGACAATATCTTGCGCACCACGAAGCAAACGACCTCGAAGTTCATCGTCTGTCGCGATCTTATAGCCAGCAAAGGCACCGGCCGCGACAGTCGTCACCAATGCAATCGCAGTTAAAATCTTATTCCTCATCTTGGCCTCCTTGATCAAACTGAATCATTTCACCAAGAATACGAGAGAGCTCTTCCTCGTCTTTAAACTCAATCTCAATCTTATTCTTTCCACGCGAGCTTTTCACGCGCACATTGGTATTAAATACCTGACGAAGTACACGCGCAGCCTTTTTAAAAGACTGAGGCGTTGCAGGCCGCGGCGTCTTAGGTGTCTCTCCGGCAGAAAACAATGGAGCAAGATTTTCTGTCGCTCTTACGGAAAGGCCCTCCGCAACAACCTTCTCTGCAAGTCGAATTCGAGCATCCTCATAGGGAACTGCAAGAATCGCACGTGCGTGACCAGCAGTAAGTTTACCCTCAAAAATCATCTGCTGAACTACTTCGGGGAGATCGAGAAGACGCAGTGAGTTTGTAATTGCAGAGCGTGACTTGCTTACTGCCTTCGACAATGCCTCCTGGGTCATACCGCTGGCATCGATGAGCTGTCGATAGCCCTTAGCCTCTTCGACGGGATTCAGATCTGAACGTTGAAGGTTTTCGATAAGAGCAAGAGCCAGCATCTCTTCATCATTTACCTCTTTAATGATGACTGGCAATTCTTCAAGGCCAGCAAGCTTTGACGCCTGGTAACGACGCTCACCAGCGATGATCTCATAGCCGTTTCCATGCTTGCGAACCAAAAGCGGCTGCAAAACGCCATGTTCTTGGATTGACTCGCTCAACTCGCGAAGTTCAGTTTCGTTAAAGTGAATTCGCGGCTGATTAGGGTTGGGAACGATATCCTCAATAGGTAGTTTTGTTTCAGATGGAGCATTTGAAGCCGATGCAGCCGAACCGCCGGTCTCATACTCGGCCTCTGAAACCAAAGCATTCAGTCCACGTCCCAATCCGCCACGTTTCTTTACACTAGGCACGCTTGATCACCTCTTTTGCAAGGTTCATATATGCTTTTGCACCCTTATTTTGAGGTGCATAGGTAATTACCGGTTCTCCAAAAGACGGAGCTTCGGAGATTTTAACCGTACGGGGGATTAGCGTCTTAAACGCCTTATCACCAAAGTACGATTGAACCTCCTCAACAACCTGATTCGATAGTGAAGTACGCGAGTCATACATGGTCATAAGCACACCATAGGTGTCTAAGCCCTTGTTCAGCCTTGATTTGACCATCTTCATTGACTCAAGCAGCTTCGTAACGCCCTCGAGTGCGTAATATTCGCACTGGATCGGAATCAAAACGCTGTCTGCTGCGGTCAAAGCGTTGATAGTAAGCAGGCCGAGCGAAGGAGGACAGTCAATGAAAATAAAATCGAACTCGTCCTGAATCGGCTCAAGCAAATCTTTGAGGCGGGTTTCACGTGCAATTGCGCTTACGAGCTCAATTTCGGCGCCTGCAAGCTGAATTGTAGCTGGAATTACGAATACCTTTTTGCAATTTGTATCAAGAACAAGTGATTCTGCCGGCACATCATTCAACAATGCATCATAGATGCAGTGATCAAGGTCTTCTTTTTCAATTCCGAATCCACTGGTGCTGTTTCCCTGCGGATCAAAATCGACAATCAGTGTCTTACGACCCTGCTCACCCAGTGCTGCTGCAAGGTTTACAGCCGTCGTTGACTTACCGACGCCGCCTTTTTGATTGATGATTGCAATGATACGCGTGTCTTTTGCGCTCTTTGAACGCTTAACGTCGCGAAATCCCACGGTCCCTCCTGGTGTGTATTAAAGCTGTCAAACGGAGGATGTTTCACGTGAAACATTCCGAATCGATATCAACCGCCATGTTTCACGTGAAACACTGCAAGTTGTTAGTATCCATTATGTTTCACGTGAAACATCTAGGCAAGCGGATTCTTCTTTGCCACGCCATTTGCACGAGGCAATGAAACGGATGCTGGATGACTCTTCTTAAGAACAATGAACTCCCTGTGACCCAAGCCTTCAGGCAAATCAATTGTGTCATTCAGAAGCAAAGTGAAGCCGCAAATCTTAGCTGCTGACATGCCGGAAGCAAGCTCCTCATCCGAAGGATTGCCCTTGGTTATAACAAATAGCCCTCCATCCTTCAGATACGGAGCCGCATACTCAACAAGAATCGGTAGAGGGGCCAGTGCGCGGGCGGTTACAACAGAGAACTGCTTCTTATGGCTCCGAGCATATTCTTCAAGACGATCATGAACCGCATGGGCATGTTTCAATCCAAGAGCATGGACAAAGGAATTTACCGCATCAACCTTCTTGCCAACAGAGTCAATATAAGTAGCTTTACGATGCGTGGTTATTGTTAATGGAATACCAGGGAAGCCCGCACCTGTTCCCATATCGAGCAAAGCTCCCTCAGGAGCCTTGTTGATATAGGGGAGCAAAACAAGTGAGTCGAGGATATGAAGTACTGCAGCATCTTCTACGTTAAGAATACGGGTGAGATTGGTTGTCTTATTTGTTTCTAGAACCAAATCCAAATGCTGAATACATTTCCTCAGCTCAACATCAGTTACGCTCAAGGAATACTCTTTGCAATAGAAAGCTAGACGACTCAACATCTCGTCAGCTTGCTGATCAGTAAGTACAAACAACGAAAGCTCCTTTCTGACAAAAATCAGCGTATCGAGAACTTTTGACAAAAAAAGGGGACGTGGAAACCACGTCCCCTTAGCATAAACTCGAGTAGATTATCGAGCAACAATCACCACATGGCGATCAGGGTCAGAACCCTCAGAATGAGTATCGACGGCATCATTGCCACGAAGTGCAATGTGAACCAGTCGACGCTCGTAGGCATTCATGGGCGGAAGCGAAACACTCTTATGAGTGCGAATGGCACGCTCGGCAGCAGACTGAGCCATGGAGGCAACCTTGTCCTGACGGCGGCTCTTGTATCCCTCGACGTCCACTACAACCGGATACCTAAAGCCAAGTTTGCGGCTCACCAGCAAAGAGAACATAACCTGAAGGGCATCAAGGGTGCGACCATGACGGCCAATGAGAACAGCAAGGTCGGGAGCCGTTACATCCAAAATCAGCTCACCTTCGTCGCCCTCATACTCATCGATAGGAGAGTTGGCGGCATCGAAGTGCGAAAGGATGGAACGCAGGATGGAAATAGCAACATCGGCAATGGTGTCGAGCTCCTCATCGGTCAGCTCTTCACCAGCCTTGTAGCGCTGTGCAATCTCGGGATAATCGCCCGCGACCTGCGGGGCAACCTCCTCAAGCATATCCTCGATGATCTCTTCAGACATAACGTACTCCAAAAGTTAGGTACCTAAATAAGATTGATATCCCACTACTTCTTCTTGTGCGGGCGCGGCTTCTTCTCGCGACGAGTGACCTCAACCTGCAGCGGAGCGTTCTTAAGACGCTCCTCCTCATCGGCCTTCGCCTTGTCGATGACCTTCTGCGTCACAAAAATCTGCTGGATAACCTGCCAAGCAGACGAGACGTCGTAGTACAGCAGAACACCAACGGGAAGGCTCCAGCCCATCCAAAGCATCATGACCGTCATGACAACGGCCATCATACGCATGCTCTGAGCCTGCTGGCCGGTCTGGTTGCGCGACATATAGAGCTGCGGAATCAGGGTCAGGACGGCAAACAGGATCAGGCAAACCAGCGCAGGCAGTGCAACCATAAAGCCATCGGCAAAGGAAGCGCTCGGCGTGGTGGTCAGGTCGGGCAGGATGTTGAAGAACGAGAACGTGCCGTTGTTAAAGTACTGCGGCAGGTTGCGCAGCAATGTATACAGGGCGAACAGGATAGGCATCTGAATCAGCAGCGGCAGACAGCCAGCCATGGGGTTGAACTTGTTCTCGCTGTAGAACTTCTGCATCTCCTCGGCCTGACGCTGGGGATCGTCGGCATAGCGCTCCTGGATCTCGAGCATCTTGGGCTGCAGCACCTGCATGCGAGCCGTCGACTTGGTCGACTTGAGCATAAGCGGCGTCAGCAGCAGACGGATGATGACCACCAGGATGATGATGGACAGGCCCCAGTCGACCGCAAAGGTCTGGATGAGCTTGAGCAGCTCGAAAAGGATGTTAACGATCCAATCCCACATGTAAGTTTTCCTCCGATAGCGAGTGCCCGCTAGGGCACAGGGTCATAACCGCCGACGTGCAGGGGATTGCAGCGAGCGATGCGCCTCACGGCAAGCCAGCAGCCTCTCAAAACACCGTGCTTCTCAATCGCCTGGATGGCGTATTGCGAGCACGTTGGGTAATAAATGCAGGCGTCAGGCAATAAGGGCGAAATAACCTGTTGATATATGCGAATAGGAGCGATGGCAACACGTCGCAAAACGTGATTGCTCATCGCTCCTCCCCGGCAACGCCGGCGCGCTTCATAAGCGAACGCAACGCCTTGTCCATCTCCTGCGGCGAGGAAACCCTCGTCTTGGGAGTTGCAAACAAGATGATGTCATAACCCGCAACGGGAAATCCGCAGCTGCGGGCGGCCTCGCGCATCACACGCTTAGATCGGTTGCGCACGACGGCACAACCGAGTCGCTTAGCACCAACGAAGGCGACCCTTCCGGAGTCGCCTTCGCCAACCGATTCACATATGGTCATTCGAATCAGAGGGTGATTGAAACGACGCCCCTGACTGAACACATGCTCGAAATCTTGCCGAGACTTAATAGTCTTCATGCGAGATGTGTGTATCGCTGCTAGACAGTGAGACGCTTGCGGCCCTTGGCGCGACGACGGGCGAGCACGGCACGACCACCCTTAGTGGCCATACGGGCACGGAAGCCATGGGTCTTGGCACGCTTACGCTTATTAGGCTGATACGTACGCTTCATCTTAAGTTCCTCCTGCTGCATTTCGAGTGTCCGCGGGGACGCGGACGCAGATATAGACACGTGAGCTTGAAGATTGTAGGGAAATCAATGTTCAAATGTCAAGAAATCAAAGGTAAAAGGTTGCGCAGTTCACACGGTTCCCCCATAAGCACAACCGAAATTTGCGCCTCATGGCAACCTTTCACGATATTTCATCGAGTTTTCAACAGGTCATGTTGGCAATGTTGAGAACTTTTCACCCGTTTTCCAAAGTTTTCAACAAGTTTTGAAAAGTTGTCGAAAGATGAGAAACGTTGCACGGTGAGCTACTATTTGTTCGAAACCTTTTGAAAGATTGCGAGCGGCATGTCTGACGACTTTTACACCATGGTCGATTCCGGAAACCCGGCACCCGACAACGAGCACATCACCGGCGTGCGCGAAGAGCGTGCGGAAGGCGAGCAGACGACCACGCAGGCGCCAAAAGCCATGTACGCCGCGCGCATCGCCGTCTATGACGACATGCTGTCGACACCGCGGGTGATCGTCATTGATCCGCAAGATGTCCGCACGTATTTGGAAGAGACGACCAACACCGTCTACCAGTGCATGAAAGAACAAGGTGGCCATATCTCGCTCATGGTCATCCGCGAGATTGTCGAAAACTTTATCCACGCACACTTTGCCGAGCCCATCATCTCGATTCTGGACGGCGGAGACACCATCCGCTTTGCTGACCAAGGACCCGGCATCGACGACAAGGAACGTGCTTTCGACTTTGGCGTTACCAGCGCAAACAGCAAGATGAAGCGCTATATCCGTGGAACCGGAGCAGGGTTTCCCATGGTGCAGGAGTATTTGGAAAACGCCGGCGGGGCCGTGTCCATCGAGGACAACATGGGCAACGGCACCGTGGTTACGGTAAGCCTGGACCCTAAACGCGTGCAGGAAATAGAGCGTGCCGGCGGACGCGGTGCTGCCGTGCGGCCCGAGACGGAGCAGCCCACATATCCCCTGCCGGGAGCTTTTGCGCAGCAGCCCATGGCAACGCAACAGATGCAGCCCCCCGTGGGACAGATGCAGCAGCCCGGAATGCTTCCTACACAAG
The DNA here is from genome assembly GCA_019414445.1 of Collinsella sp. Lineage (GTDB taxonomy): Bacteria > Actinomycetota > Coriobacteriia > Coriobacteriales > Coriobacteriaceae > Collinsella. The sequence goes on along the minus strand of DXMA01000002.1, from coordinate 152,790 downwards.
AGCCCCAGGCGGCATCGATGTCGATGCCGCCAAACGCGCCAGAGGCCATGCCGCTGGCGGATCAGGATGCAGCAGCAATGCAGCAGGCGACGGGGGCACCGGGTGGCCAGCAAATGGGCTATCAGCCGTACCAACAGGGATATCCATATCAGCAGATGCCGCCACTGGGGTATGGCCAGCAGTTCCCGCAGCAGTACCAGCAGGGATATCAGCAGCCGTACCAGCAGATGCCACAGCAGCAGTACAACCCCTGGGCCCAGCAGATGCCTCCGCAGCCTTACCAACAGTGGCCTCAAAGTTTTCAACAGCAAATGCCGCCGATGCAGAGTTCTCAACAACCAGCAGCTCAAATGATGTATCCTAATGCAGCAAATCAGTATGCGCAGCCACAACCGGACGTGTTCGTAAGCGATCGCGGCAACGCCGCGCTGGGCTATCTGGCGCAAAATCAAGCGTGCGGTGCTACCGATCTGGCGAGGGCGTTTGGAAACTCGGCCCCCACTTGGTCACGCACGCTCAATGACTTGGCGCAGGCCGGCTTGGTCATCAAGCATGGCCAGAAATACCATCTGACCGAACTCGGCGCCGCTCGCGTGCGAGCTCAGAGCTAAAGAACGGGAGAGACAGTGGACGAGGAAGCAAGCATCATCCTGGGGGATGCCATCGCCTTTTGCCAGCGCGACGGCCAAGATGCACGCCTCATCAACATGCTGGGGCAATCGCGCGCCATAAGCCTGACCGAAGATACGCTCACGATCGAGGCCCCCTCGCGCTTTGCCATCGCGCAGCTCAAAAAGCATCAGCCGACTATTGAGGCCTATCTGGAAGAAATCGCCTTTGCACCGATTGCGCTCGACATCGTGGCACCGCAAGGAGCCGTGGCGGAATCCGCTGCTGCGACGGCGCCCGCCGCGGCTCCCGCTGCCTCCCCGGCGGTGCCGGCCTCCGCAGGCGACGTGCCGACAATCGAGCACCAGCACGGCGATGTTTCCCGTGAAACCATGGCACCGTTGCCGACCGCGGCGGCGACGTCAACGAACGCACCCGTCACGCACATGCCTATCGCTCACGACGCAGCGGCGGGCGCGGATTCGGGCATTGCAATCAAGAACACGCTCTCGGCCGATGATTTTCGTCGCATGATGAACCAGATGAAGGGCGGAGCGCCGACTAAGTCCACGCAAGCTGCGACCCCCGCTTCACCCATGCCGGCACCGGCCGTACCGGCCGAGCAGAATGCGGATGGAGCCCCGCTCGCCGCGAACTCAAAATTTACCTTTGAGAACTTTGTCTACGGCCCCGAGAACAGCCATGCCTATCGCTCGGCACTCAAGTTTGCCGCCCTCGCGGACGAGCGTGGCACGTGCACATCACTGTTCATCTACGGCAAATCGGGCCTGGGCAAGACGCACCTGCTGCTTGCCATCAAAAACGAGCTCGCCGAAAAGTCGCCCGAGATCAAGGTCAAGTATGCCAACTCCCAGGCATATCTGGACGACCTGATGACCGAGTTCGACCGCCAAAAGAAGAGCAACGCCCCTATCATGCAGGCATACCACGGCGTGGACGTGCTCATCATCGATGACATCCAAAACATCATCGGCAAGCGCGCGAGCGTGGACTACTTTTTCCAGCTCATGGACGAGTTCATCCGCAACAACAAGAAGGTCGTCATCGCGGCAGACCGCGCCCCCAAGGACCTGAGCATGGACGAGCGTCTGACCAGCCGCTTCAACGCCGGCATGCTCTGCTTGGTCGCAGAGCCCAGCTACGAGATGAAATACAAGATCTTGCAGCGCTATTACGAGAACACCATCGTCGCCGCTCCCGAGGCAGGCGACGACTCGCTGCTGGCGGCCTATGGGGGCGACGGCGGGCACCTGACCGACGAGCACTTTAAACACATGGCCGAGGTCTCGGGCACCAACATCCGCGAACTCGAGAGCTTCTGCGAGCGCTGCGCCGGCGAGGCGGGCGACCGCGAGCGCGAGGGCGGGGAGCTCACCTTTGACGATATCGACGCCATCGCCAGCCAGTACTTCGACACATCGGCCAAAAAGATCAACGTCCAGACGGTTCAGTCCGTCATCGAAGAGCAGTACGGCGTGACGCACGAGGAGCTCATCGGCCCGCGTCGCAACGCCAATATCGCCAAAGCACGCCATATCGCTATCTACCTAGCCATCGAGATGTGCGAGATGACGACCACGGCGGTGGGCGCCGAATTTGGCAACCGCAACCACTCGACCGTCAGCACGAGCTACAAAAAGGTCCAGAAGATGATCCAGGAAGACCGCACTGTCACCGAAGACCTCAAGTCGCTGCGCGATAAAATTACACTGCGCTCGTAGGGAAATAGAGACACCTGTTGAAAACTTGTCGAAACCACGGGCATAAGGTGTCTAAAACCCAACCCGCGGTGATGAAAAGTTTTGCGCAGGTTTTGAACGTGGAAAACCACCCCTGTTGCACACAGGTTGCTGTCGATTCTCTTTCTGGGTCTGACCTGCGTCTTTGGGAGTAATCAACAGTTTCGTCAGTGCTATTACTATTATTAAGATATTTATATCTATAGAAAGGTATTAAAAGATGAAGTTCACCGTCAGCCAGAGCTCGCTTACACAAGCCATCGGCGTCGTTATGAAGGGTGTCGCTTCGGCATCCACCCTCCCTATCCTGTCGGGCGTGCTCGTTAAGGCCCAAGACGGCATCTTGGAATTCCAGACCTCTAACTACACCATCTCGATCCGTCATCGCATCGCGGCGCATGTCGAAGAAGAGGGCGAGATGGTTATTCCCTGTAAGATGCTCTCCAATATCACCAAGACCCTCCCCGATGCCCCGGTCACCTTTGAGCTGTCCGAGCGCCAGGTGCTGATTGGTTGCGAGAAGAGCTCTTTCCGCCTGAACACGCTCGATGCCAATGACTTCCCCGAGTTTCCGGCCTATGCCATCGAGAGTGCCGTGGAGCTGCCGACCGATGTCTTGTCCGAAATGGTCGGCCGCGTGTGGCGCGTCACCTCGACCGACAAGGCTCGCCCCATCCTGGGCGGCGTGCACATGAAGGTCGAGAACAACACCGTACGCCTGGTAGCGACCGATTCCTTTCGCTTGGCCGTGTGCGATACGCAGGTCGAGACCTCGACCCTCGAGGGCTCCTTTGAGCTCAACGTTCCGGCTGACGCCTTTAACGACGCGCTGAACATCATGGCCAGCCAGGCGACCATCATGATCGGGGCTACCGACACCCAGGTCGTCTTCGAGGCCGGCAACACCACCTACGTGTCGCGCCGTATCGAGGGCGTGTACCCCAACTACAAGCAGCTCATCCCCGATTCGTGCGTGACGAGCGTCAAGATCGACGTCGCCGCCTTTAACGCCGCCCTCAAACGCGTGGCCGTTATCGCGAGCGCCAACCCCGCCGTCAAGTTCGAGATCGATGTCGAGAACGGGCAGATGGGCCTGTCCTCCATTTCCAATGACCAGGACCTTGCGCAGGAGACGATCGATGTCGAGGCCGAGGGCGAGTCGGGTACCATCGCCTTCAACTACCATTACATCTTCGGCTGCCTCAATGCCCTGTCCAAGGAGAAGGAGATCACGCTGGAGCTCAAGAGCTACTCGCAGGCGGGCATCTTTAAGTCCTACGACAAGATCAACTACCTGTACCTGGTCATGCCGGTCCGCATCTAGCGCTGCGCCATGACCATGTTCGCCCGCGATCTTTCCGTCGCGCACTACCGCAGCTTCGATAGCTATCGCCTTGCCCTGGACGAGGGCGTGACGATACTTGCGGGACCCAACGCGGCGGGAAAGACCAATCTCATAGAGGCGCTGCAGCTGCTGACGAGCGGCGCCTCGTTTAGGCATCCGACCGCAGCCGAGCTCGTCCATGACGGCGTGGGCTCGTGCAAGATCGAGCTGAGGCTCGAGGGCGACGGCCGCGTGCTTGATATGGGATTGAGCGCGGAGGACGGTAAGCGCTCGTTTAGCCGCAACGGCAAGAGATGCTCTGCCGCCGGTGTGCGCGGGGTTCTGCCGAGCGTGCTGTTTTGCCCCGACCATCTGGACATGGTTAAGCGAGGCGCCAGTGTGCGCCGCGCCGCCCTCGATGACTTCGGCATGCAACTGAGCGCACGCTATGCCGATCTTGCGAGCACCTATGGGCGCTGCGTGACCCAGCGCAACGCCTTGCTCAAGGAGGCCTGGTGCTGCCGCGAGATGCTCGGCGCGTGGAACGATTCGATTGCCCGTGCGGGCTCGGCCCTGCTCGTGCACCGGTTGGCCCTGCTCGACCGGCTGGCGGGCCATGTGCACGCTGCCTACGGGCAAGTGGCGTCCGGTGAGGCCGCCAACGTGACCTATGCGTCCACGCTGGGGGATTTGCCCAAGGTCGAGGATCGCGAAGAGCTGAAGGGCTGGGCGTACGAGCGCATGCTGGCCGCCCTTGATGAGCACGCCGACGAGGAAATTCGCCGCGGCGTGACGTTGGTGGGACCGCATCGCGACGAGATTGAGTTCACCGTGGCGGGTCGCTCCGCCCGTTCATTTGCCAGCCAAGGACAGCAGCGCACGCTGGTGCTGTCCTGGAAGGTGGCCGAGGTCGCCGTGGCTCGCGATGTCCTGGGCACCGCCCCACTGCTGCTTCTGGACGACGTGATGAGCGAGCTCGACGGCGAGCGTCGCGGCGCTTTCCTGCGGCTGATCGGCGATGATATCCAGACGGTCATAACTACGACCAACCTGGGGTACTTTACCGATGACCTGCTTGATCGAGCCAAGGTGGTGAGCATGGGTGAGACGTGCTAATTACGAGAGCGAGACAGTCGCCTTCAGCGGGTTTTTGAACGCAGAGCGCCAGCGCATCCTGGCGGCTGCGACCCCCGAGCGCCGTGCGCAGATGGAGGCCGCCGAGGAGTCGCGCACGGTCTATCGCGCATGGAACGCGGTGTGCTCGGGCACGCGCGAGGGGCGGCATGTGACGGGACTGCGCTACCTGCCCGAGTCCAATGAGCTGCTGGTATATCTCGACTCGCCCTCGTGGACGCAGGAAATGACGTTGTTGCGCGAGATCATCCGCGCGCGCATGGAGCGCGCCGGTGCGCATGTGGACGGCCTGGTGTTCAAAACCACCGCGCCCAGTCACACGCCGCCCGCCGCCAAGGAGCGCCTGCGCCCGGCGACGACCGAGCGCCCGCCGGCCCCGCACGCCGACCTAAGTGAGGCCGAGTGCACCGAGATCGAGCGCCAGGTGGCGCCCATCGAAGACCAAAAACTGCGCGAGGCCCTCGAGAATGCCATGAGAGCCAGTGCCGAGTGGGCCAAGGGCGTGCAAAGCAAAAAAGAGCCTTAAATCGCATCTGGTGGCCTTGTAGAGCCAAATACCCTCGGTCCCGAGGGTATTTTTTTACGATAAACTAGTAAGGCTGTACACATTTTCTTGACTGAAGGAGGACGTGTGGCAAACGAAAACGATTACGATGGCGGCGAGATTAAGATTCTCGAAGGTCTCGAGGCCGTTCGTAAGCGCCCGGGCATGTATATCGGCTCGACGAGCGCCAGCGGTCTGCATCACCTGGTGTGGGAGATCGTTGACAACTCCGTCGACGAGGCCATGGCCGGTTTCTGCACCGAGATCCAGGTGACGGTCCACGCCGACAACTCCATCACGGTCGTCGACAACGGGCGCGGCATCCCCGTCGACGAGCACCCTGTTAAAAAGATCCCGACGCTCGAGGTCGTTATGACGATCTTGCACGCCGGCGGTAAGTTCGATAACTCGGCCTATAAGGTCTCGGGCGGCCTGCACGGCGTAGGCATCTCCGTCGTCAACGCACTGTCCAAGCGCGTGGTCGTTCAGGTTCGTCGCGATGGCAACACCTACGAGATGGAGTTCTCGCGCGGCAAGACCGTCAAGAAGATGGAGGTCGTGGGCACCTCGGATTCGACGGGCACCACCGTCACCTTCTGGCCCGACGACGAGATCTTCGAGACCTGCATCTACGATTTCGATACGCTGCACAACCGTCTGCAGGAGACAGCGTTCCTCAATAAGAACCTCAAGATCGTGCTGACCGACGAGCGCGAGGCGACTCCCCACGTGGAGGAGTTTTGCTACGAGGGCGGCATCATCGACTTCGTCAAGTTCCTCAACGAGGGCAAGGACGTCCCCGAGGCCTTTAAGGAGCCCATCTACATCGAGGGCAAATCGGACCCGGACGCTCCCGTGGCCAAGATGGGCGAGGTCGAGGTTTCCCTGCAGTGGAATAGCGGCTACGGCGAGAACGTCATGTCGTTTGCCAACGACATCTACACTCCCGAGGGCGGCATGCACCTTGAGGGCTTCCGCACCGCGCTCACCCGCGTGATCAACGACTACGCGCGCAAACAGAACCTGCTCAAGGAAAAAGACGCCAACCTGACCGGCGACGATGTGCGCGAGGGCCTTTCGGCCGTTATCTCGGTCAAGCTGCCCGATCCGCAGTTTGAGGGGCAGACCAAGGCCAAGCTCGGTAGCTCCTATATGCGCGCGCTCACGCTCAAGATCGTGACCGACGGCCTCGCCGATTACTTGGAGGAGCATCCCAAGCCCGCCCGCGAGATCGTCAAGAAGGCGCAACAGGCCTGCAAGGCGCGCAACGCCGCCCGCAAGGCGCGCGAGGCGACCCGCCGCAAGAGCCTGCTCGAGACGGCGTCCCTGCCCGGTAAGCTCGCTGACTGCTCAGTGCGCGATGCCGAGCTGACCGAGCTCTTCATCGTAGAGGGCGACTCGGCAGGCGGTTCGGCCAAGGACGGCCGTCGCCGAGACATCCAGGCGATTCTGCCCCTGCGCGGCAAGATTCTGAACGTCGAACGCGTTGGTGACCATCGCGCGTTCTCGAGCGACACCATCCAGTCGCTGATTACCGCGATCGGCTGCGGTGTCACGACGAGTGCCGGCGACGGCGGCGACTTCGATATCACCAAGGCGCGCTACCACAAGATCATCATCATGACCGATGCAGACGTTGACGGTGCGCATATCCGCATCCTGCTGCTGACGTTCTTCTACAAGTACATGCGTCCGCTGATCGATGCCGGCTACGTCTATGTTGCCTGCCCGCCTATCTTTGGCATTAAGGTGCGCAACAAGATCCACTACGTGTATCCCAACGGCCGCCAGCCCGAAGACGAGATCCTGCGCGACACCATTCAGAGCCTGGGCCTGAACCCCGACGAGGACGACGAGGACGGCAAGGCCAAGGACGGCAAGATCACCAAGAAGCGCAAGGGCTATACCGTCCAGCGCTACAAGGGTCTGGGCGAGATGGACCCCAAGCAGCTTGCCTCGACGACGATGGACCCCAAGACCCGCATCCTGCAGCGCGTGTCGATCGAGGACGCCGTGGTGGCGGACCGCGCCGTGCGTGAGCTGATGGGTTCCGAGGTCGGCTATCGCCGCGAGTACATCGAGAAACATGCGCACGACGCGCGCTTCTTAGACGCCTAGCTTTCCCAGGCACCCCATCTTGCCCTTCAGGATTTCGGGCGCCGCACGCAAGGCGCGCGCCCTCATCCTTCAGGGCAACCTGGGGCACCTGGAAAACCTAGGAGGGTTATCCGGTGTTCCCGGTAATTCGTCTCCGTGGTAGGGAACTAATGGACCACGCAAACCATGAGGAGGTAACGTGGCAGACGATATCAACAATAACGAGGGTATGGACGAGGCCGGCGATGCCGGTATGCCCGATGATCTGAAGCGCCTGCTTGCCCGTGCTGAGCAGGGCGAGGACGGCGACCCGGACGCCTATAACCCCGATGCCGATGATGATGAGGAAGAGGACGACGACGGTGAGCTCGAGGAGAGCTTTGGCGAAGTCGACCGTGGCGCCTCGGCCGGCGAGGATATCAACGGCGGCCAGCTCCAGATTTCGGAGTTCGGTCGCGAGATGAAGCAGTCGTTTATCGAGTATTCGATGTCGGTTATCACGGCGCGCGCCCTGCCGGACGTGCGCGACGGCTTAAAGCCGGTACACCGCCGTATCCTGTATGCGATGAACGAGAGCGGCATCTACCCCAACCGCCCACATAAGAAGTCGGCCTGGACGGTCGGCGAAGTTATCGGTAAGTACCACCCGCATGGCGACTTCGCGGTCTATGAGGCCATGGTCCGCCTGGCGCAGTGGTTCTCCATGCGCACGCCGCTCATCGACGGCCACGGCAACTTCGGCAACATCGACGGCGACGGCGCGGCGGCCATGCGTTACACCGAGAGCCGCCTGGCAAAGCCCGCCATGGAGCTGCTGCGTGACCTGCAGAAGGATACCGTCGACTGGCAGCCCAACTACGACGAATCACTCGCCGAGCCCGTGGCGCTGCCTGCGCGCTTCCCCAACCTGCTGGTCAACGGCAGCCAGGGCATCGCCGTCGGCATGGCCACCAACATCGCCCCGCACAACCTCACCGAGGCGATCGAGGCCACCTGCTACCTGATCGACAACCCCGAAGCCACCGTCGACGAGCTCATGCAGATCATGCCCGGTCCGGACTTCCCCACCGGCGCCATCATCATGGGCAGCGCCGGCATTAAGCAGAGCTACGAGACCGGCCGCGGCTCCATTACCGTGCGCGCCAAGGCTCACGTGGAGTCCACCAAGACCGGCCGCAGCCGCCTGGTCTTTACCGAGATCCCCTACATGGTCAACAAGGGCACCCTGCAGGAGAAGATCGCCCAGCTCGTCAACGACAAGCGCATCGAGGGCATCTCGGATATGCGCGATGAGTCCAACCAGAAGGGTATCCGTCTGGTCATCGAACTCAAGAAGGGCGTCATCCCGCAGGTCGTGCTCAACAACCTGTACAAGTACACCTCGCTGCAGACGACCTTTGGCGCCAACAACCTGGCGCTTGTCAACGGCGTTCCCAAATGCCTGAGTCTGCGCGAGATGCTGCAGCACTACATCGACCACCAGGTCGACGTCGTCACCCGCCGCACCCGCTTCGACCTTAAGAAGGCCCAGGCCCGCGCGCATATCCTTGAGGGCTACCTGATGGCCCTTGACCATATCGACGAGGTCATCAGCATCATCCGCTCCTCGCAGACCGACTCCGAGGCCAGCAGCCGCCTGATCGAGCGCTTTGGCTTTACGCCCGAGCAGACCACGGCCATCCTCGAGATGAAGCTGCGCCGCCTGACCGGCCTGGAGCGCGACAAGATCCAGGAAGAGCTGGACGGCCTGCGCCGCGCCATCGCCTACTACGAGGACCTGCTGGCGCACGAGGAGAAGATCCTGGGCGTCATTAAGGAAGAGATGCGCGAGATCTCCAAGAAGTTCGGCGATAAGCGCCGCACCGAGATCAGCCATGTCGAGAAGGACCTGGACGTCGAGGACCTCATTGCCGATGAGGACATGGTCGTGACCATCACCCACACCGGCTATGTCAAGCGCATCCCGGTGGCCGCCTACCGCGCCCAGAAGCGCGGCGGCAAGGGCGTGTCGGGCGTCAACCTCAAAGAGGACGACGTCATCGACGAGATGTTCATCGCGTCCACGCACGAGTACGTGCTGTTCTTCTCGAGCAAGGGTAAGGTCTATCGCCTGAAGGTGCACGAGCTGCCGGTGGGTACGCGCCAGGCGCGCGGTACCGCAATCGTCAACCTGCTGCCCTTCGAGGAGGGCGAGAAGATCGCGAGCGTCATCAGCTGCCGCGAGTTCCCTGCCGACGAGTACCTGATGTTTGCCACCAAGAGCGGCATGGTCAAGAAGACCGTAATGAGCGCATATGACCGCAGCCGCCGCGACGGCCTGATCGCTATCAACCTGCGTGACGACGACGCGCTGCTGAACGTGCGCCGCGTGCGCGAGGGCGACAAGATTATCCTGGCCACCACCGCGGGCAAGGCGATCATGTTCTCCGAGGAGCAGGTGCGCGCCACCGGCCGCGATACTAGCGGCGTTCGCGGTATCGGTATGAAGGACGGCGTGAGCGTTCTGGGCATGGAAGTCACTAACGGCAACGGCGATCTATTCGTCATCACCGAGCGCGGCTACGGCAAGCGCACGCCGGTCGCGGACTACCCGGAGCAGAATCGCGGCGGCCAGGGCGTCTACACCATCCAAATGACCGAGCGTAAGGGCAACCTCGCGGCCATGAAGACGGTGGGCCCGCAGCACGAGTTGTTCATCGTGACGGAGGGCGCGACGGTCATTCGCGTCAAGACCGACGAGATCAGCCAAACCGGTCGCGCCACCCAGGGCGTCAAGATGATGACCGTCGACGACAACGACCGCGTATGCGCCGTAGCCCGCATGACAGCCGCCAAGGAGAAGCCCGAAGGCGAAGCCGCAGAAGACAGCTATGCCCCCGAAGAAACCCCAGTCGACCTAGGCGACGGCAACGACATACCAGAAGATCTCCTAGACGAGTAAGAGGAACTAGCTGGTAGAAAATATCAGGCCCCATATATCGGCGGTCGGCGCACTGCGCGCCGACCGCTTTTTTGACAACCTTGGACCCCGTGCCCGCCGAGTGGGCGAGATGGGTTAGGTTTGTCGCGAGTTCCGCACGCAAAGAAGGCCACTTAATGTGGCCTTCGTCTTGCGCAGGACTGTCCGAGCAGCAAACCTAACCCATCTCGCCCACTCGGCGGGCACCCTCCAAAGTTTTTCAAAAAAGTTGTTGACGCGCGCGTAACGACTCGTCTAATATATCCCTTGCGCGATGGACCTGTAGCTCAGTTGGTTAGAGCGTCCGGCTGATAACCGGGAGGTCACAAGTTCGAATCTTGTCAGGTCCACCACTTTCTTTCGCAATAAACACCCCAGCGAGAGCCGAGTCGCCGCTGGGGTGTTTATTACTGTCTCCGTGGGGGTTTAGCTCAGCTGGGAGAGCGCGGGCTTTGCAAGCCTGAGGTCAGGGGTTCGATCCCCCTAACCTCCACCATGATGGACCTGTAGCTCAGTTGGTTAGAGCGTCCGGCTGATAACCGGGAGGTCACAAGTTCGAATCTTGTCAGGTCCACCATCAAAACTGTGAAGAGCCTCGAGGGTTTCCTCGGGGCTTTTTTCTTACCTGCTGGAGTAGTCAAAAGAGCCCCATCCCAAAAAGACTACTTTGATTTTGTGTGCTGTGCGAAAGTTTGGGTAGTATAGCTATTCAATGCGGCGGGCTGCCGCGTGTTAACCGCTACGTACCGGAGGTGTTCCATGGTTCGTGTCGACATAGAGACCATCGTCATGGCCGCCGGTCCCGTGCCATCGCTTATCGTGCTTCGCGAGCGCTGCAGCAAATCGGACTCGCCCGCGCCGCTGCGTTCCCTTTCCATTCAGACTGGTTCGTTTGAAGCTGCTGCCATCAGCCGCGGCATCGATAGCGGCCGCGCCGAGCGCCCGATCACCCATGACCTGCTGCTCGATACCGTTGACGCCCTGGGCGCCAAGCTCGAGCGCATCGAGATCGTTCGCGCCGAGCCGCCGGTGTTCTACGCGACGATCGTCGTACTGGCCGATGGCGAGGAGCGCAAGATCGACGCCCGCCCCAGTGATGCCATTGCCCTTGCCGTGCGCAGCAATGCCCCCATGTTTGTGGAGGACGACATCATGAATCGCCTGGGCACTGTTTCCACCCACGCCGAGGATGTCGACGACGAGCAGGAGTTCGAGAAGTTCGACGAGTTCGTCCATACGCTCTCCCCCGATGATTTCTAAATGCGGGGCGGCAGAGTTGCGGAGTGTTCGCTGATGGCCGGCGGTATGTCGGCTGAGGCGGCGGCCATTGCGCGCGAGGCCCAGATGCGCTCGGAGGCTTCTGAGGCGGCTCGCATTGCCTATGTGACGCAGGCCCGCACGCTTCGCGAGCGCCGCGGCTCGTTTATCAAGATGGTTGTCGTCTCCGCCCTTGTCGCGGCAATCTGCTCGCGCCTTCGTGGTACAGTTGGTGCGCTTGGGTTTTCGATTTCAACAGGCTTGGTAATCTGGGGCGTGGTCGATGCAGTAATGCTGACCAACCAGATCAAGGTACTCGACAAGCGCGCGATGGATATGATGCGCGCCCGCGACGCTGCCGCCAAGATTGCTGCCGAGGCACAAGAACTGTAACGACGCCGGACTCGATGGGAAGGTCTAAAGATGGCACAGGATATGCAGGACGCCGGTAACGTCTCCGCCGAGCTCGACGCCATGGTGTGTGACCTGATTGGCGCCTTCTTGGACGACCTTGCCGCCGGCGAGAATCCGGGCGTAGTTGTGGCGATCGAGGACGCTGCTTCCAACCGATATCTGGCGGCGCTCGACGAGGACGGCGAAGAGGCGTGCCTCGAGGCGGCCACCAACTTTATCTCCGAGCATAAGATGGGTCTTAAGGACGAGGGTCTGGGCCGTATCGCCCGCTATGCCATCGGCTATACCGGCTGCGTCGAGATTGACGGAGGCTATCACGATGCTCTGCTCGTGAGCTTCTTTGAGACTACGCTCGAGAGCGGTTTTTCGGCATACGTGCTGTATGAGGGTATGGGTGCCGGCGATGGTTTTATGTGGAGCGACCCTGAACCTGCAGGTGAGGAAACCCCTCTCATCTAAAATCGCTAAAATAAACGAGTTTTCGGTAAAAGGCTCAATATTCCCGCCGAGCGTTGTGTTGCTGGGCGGGTCACATACGCGTGCCGTTTGTATATGGATAGAAGATAGGGGAACTACATGCGCGTAGACAATCTGAGGAACATCGCCATCATCGCCCACGTCGACCACGGCAAGACGACGATGGTCGACAAGCTCCTGCGTGCCACGGACGCCTTCCGTGCCAACCAGCAGGTCGAGGACCGCGTCCTGGATTCTAACGACCAGGAGCGTGAGCGCGGCATTACGATTCTCGCCAAGAACATCTCTATCGAGTACAAGGACGTCAAGATCAACGTCATCGACACCCCGGGCCACGCCGACTTTGGTGGCGAGGTCGAGCGCGTGCTGCGCATGGCCGACGGCGCTCTGCTGCTGGTCGACGCCTTTGAGGGCCCCATGCCCCAGACTCGCTTCGTGCTGCGTCACGCTATCGACACCGGCCTCAAGATCATGATCGTCATCAACAAGATCGACCGTCCGGGCGCCAACCCCGAGAAGGCATACAACGACTGCCTGGACCTTATGGCCGATCTGGGTGCCACCGACGACCAGCTCGAGTTTGCCATGGAGCACGTGGTCTACGCCAGCGCTATGAATGGCTTTGCCCGCCTTGATCCCAACGACGGCAACATGGACATGTATCCGCTGCTCGATATGATCATCGACGACATGCCCGCGCCCGAGGTTGACGAGAACGCCCCGCTGGCCATGCAGTGCGTGACCATCGACCACTCCAACTTCGTTGGCCGTATCGGCATCGGTCGCGTGTATTCCGGCGCCATCCATCAGGGCGATCAGATCCTGGTTGTCAAGAACGACGGCTCCAGCGCTACCGCCACCGTCAAGCAGCTCTTTACCTTCGACTACCTGGGTCGCACCGAGTGCCAGGAAGTCGGCGCCGGCGACATCGCCGCCGTCGTGGGCATCGACCGCACCGATATCGGCGATGTCTACACCGACCCCGAGAACCCCGTTGAGCTCGAGCCCATCGAGATCGACCCGCCGACCCTGTCCATCGTCTTTGAGGCTTCGACCTCCCCGCTCGTCGGTCGCGACGGCGACATCGTGGGCGCCCGTCAGCTCAAGGAGCGCCTGTTCAACGAGGCCGAGAACAACGTGACCATGAAGATCGAGGAACTCGAGGACAAGAGCGGCGTCGAGGTCTCGGGTCGCGGCATTCTGCACCTGTCCGTCCTGATGGAGTCCATGCGCCGCGAGGGCTTTGAGTTCCAGGTCGGCCGTCCCCGCGTTCTGTTTAAGAAGGACGAGAACGGCAACAAGATGGAGCCCGTCGAGCAGGCTGTCGTCGAGTGCCCGGACGAGTACTCGGGCAAGGTCGTTGAGGTCTTCGGCACCTCCGGCGGTATCATGACGAGCATGGACACCTCGGGCATCGTGACGCACCTCGAGTTTAAGATTCCGACCCGCGGCATCATGGGTCTTAAGAATCGCATCATGAACGTCACCCACGGCGAGGGCGTGTTCTACCACACCTTCCTGGAGTACGGCCCCTATGCCGGCGAGATCGGCAACCGCCAGAACGGCGCCATGATCTCCATGACCACCGAGAAGGCCGTCGCCTACGCTCTGGGTACGCTGCAGGAGCGCGGCCAGCTGTTCGTTGAGCCGGGCACCGAGTGCTACGAGGGCATGATCGTGGGCGAGCGCAGCAAGGCGGGCGACATGGTCGTCAACATCGCCCGTACCAAGAACCTGGGCAACCAGCGTTCCTCGACCTCCGATATCTCCGTCCAGCTGGTGCCGCCCCGCACCTTCTCGCTGGAGGAGGCGCTGGAGTACATCGCCGACGACGAGCTGGTCGAGATTACTCCCAAGAACATTCGCCTGCGCAAGCGTCTGCTCAATGCCACCGACCGCAAGAAGGCCACCGTCCGCGCCGGTCAGGTCAACAAATAAGCGCTGGTCTTTATAGCGTCTAACAAGAAAGGGCGCCGACCGTGATGGTCGGCGCCCTTTTTGTGCACAGGGACTGAGCTGGTCTGCATCACCACAAAGGTGCCTGGCCCCTTTGTGGTGGTTGGCGGCTAAGCGGTGGGGAGTTCTGGCGCGTTAGCCGGCTGCTGCGGCTTAAGGTGGGCGTTGCGCCAGATGATTTGGATGATGTAGCCGAGTGTAAAGACGAAGGCCACGCCGCTGATGAAATCACCTACGAGGGGAAGCCCCGTGAGGGCGCCGGCGATCACGCCGCCGATGGCTGCCATGGCGTAGCGGTTCTGGTTGTGTCCGAGCATGCGGACGATCGCGCACCCCGCAAAGGCACTCGACACCAGCGCGATGCCAATAACACCGCACAAGAGGGTTCCGGCAAGCGACAGACCAGCGATAGAGATAATCAACAGTAGGACGGCGGGGGCGATAGCAATCGTGCCCAGAAGACCGCTCACCCACAGGGGCATGGGGCACTGGTGGAGCATACCGGCGGCGCTGGCAGTCGCACGCGGAAAGACGAGCTCGAGCAGCAGAGCGACAAAGCAGGTCGAGAGTGCCGCGGCGACGATACCGCCGATGACATCGTTAACGGTGGAAGTGTCCTCGTTCTCGGTGCGGTCGATCTTGAGTGCGCCGACCTCGGCTCCCGCGGCGCGCTCGGGGTCCTCGGAGACGTGCGCGTTCACGGTGCCGGTGATGTGGGCGTTCTTGCCCAGGATGAGCTTGTCGGCCCAAACCTCGACATCGCCATCGACGGTGCCGTCGATGGTTACCGTATCGCCCGCGAGCGCTGCCGACTTGGTGGAGCCTCGCAAGGCAACCGTCTCGCCTATCGCGTAGAAACAGTTGGCGGTGCTGTCGGAATTGAGAACGACATGCTGGCCAGCAACGGTCATGCTGCCATCAACCGTGGTCTTGGCAATGTCGATGGTGCGTGCCGCCAGACGGACGGCGCCGCCCACCGTGCAGTCGCGAATTGAGAGGGTGTCGCCCGCGGCGATGATATCGCGGTCGATGGAGACATCGTCCAGTTCGAGACTCTGACCGGCCCAATACAGGTCGCCCTCGACACCGGACGGATTAGAGTCGTTGTCGGTTGCAAGTACGTTGCCTGCCGTGTCCGTGCCGGCAAATGACGCCGTGGGAAGTGCGGTGGGCGCCAGCGCGATGAGCGCGAATAGGATGGTGATGCGGCCCCACGTTTTACGGCGCTGGGTCGACGGGAATTGATTGCGGGACATAGTGAATCCTTCGTCAGATGCTCGATATGCACTTAACAGGGTACCCAACGCGCGGGCGCTCTAAAAGAACCTCTCGGTTGCATTTCGAAGGATGAGCCCGCGCTACCTACTTTTTGCGATGCAAAAAGCGCGCGATGTCTTCTTCGGTGGGGCTTTTGATGTCAAAGCGCAGCGAGAGCCAGCGCAGACCCATGGTCACGACAACGCATACGATCAGCGCGGCAACATTGCTCATGAGGCCGCTCATGACGAGGGCTACATAGCTTGCCGATCCGGCGATGGCCGCGATGGCATAGAAGTTGGTGCGTTGGAAAATGCCCGGAACCACGCCCATAAAGCCGTCGCGCAGCATGCCGCCGCCCACGGCGGTGAAAAAGCCCATCATGATGCACACGGCGGGTGCAAATCCGTAGACCAGCGCCTTGTCCGCGCCGGTGGCCGCATAGATGCCGACCGAGATGATGTCGAGCAGGGGAATGAGTTTTTCGGGCTTATCGACGATTGCCGGGAAGATATAGATGATGGCGGCTGTGGCGATGGAGAGCGGCAGTGCCATGGGCTGGTTGAGGATGTAGACGTTGCCGACCTGGAGCGTCATATCGCGCAAAAGACCGCCGCCCAGGCCGCAGACCACCGCGAGCGCGACCGCGCCCACCAGGTCGAGCTTGTGCTCGCGCGCAACCAACACGCCCGAGATTGAAGCCGCGACGACGGCGAACATTTCGAGCCAAAACGGGATGGCGACCATGGCATCCGTGGCGTGTGAGGTAACGGTCATAGCGGCGACGACGGGCAAGATGGGGTCCTTCTGATTGCGAGTTTAGACAATGCCCGTACATAGTACATGGTTGACGGGTCTGGCGACCCTATTGCTCGGTAAACGGTCGGGACTGGATGCGGGCGTGGCGTTACTGGAATGCCAGGGATCCAAAACATGTACGTCACCCTCCAAAAACGACATTTTTCGACATCTTTGGAGGCTGACGTACATGTTTGGATTGAGCTCACAGCATGAGTGAGTTGATTTACTCACATCCGGTATATTTCCCCACTTCAACGGACATAAGAGTTGGATACCGGCTCAGAGCGAGAGGCCCCCAATGGATACCCCTGTTCTCATTTCGCATAAAACCGCATGGCTTGTCCATCATGCACCCCAGAATTTGGTTCAGTCTCTTGCGCGGCACGACTACCAGATAGGCGCACAAGGCATCTCCACCCAGCAACGTGTTGCGCGCATACGACAGGCCCTTACCGACTGTGGCATTCCGTCCGATATGCTTAAGACTATCGATATCGCGGTTGTATTCGAATTTGAGCGAATTCGTACCAAAGGCGTCGTCTGCCACATTCTTGGACAAAATCTTCCCTACGAGCATATTAACGAGTTGACGCCCGGCATCTTCATCACCGACGAAGCCTTCACCTTCGTGCTCGCTGCCGAATGGATGGATAGGATCGAATATCTCGAATATGGCTATGAAGTTTGTGGCGATTATCGCATGAGGCTCAATCCCGCCGACCCTTATGCCGAGCAACCAGCCACTTCCTCCAAGGATGAAATAACCGAACTGCTCGATCGGCACCCCGGCAAACCCGGTGCCACGCGTGCACGGCTCGCGCTCAGGCACATCTACGATCACTCGGCCTCGCCTATGGAGACCGCTTCGGCAATCGCCCTCTCGCTCCCAACAAGCGAAGGCGGCGTTGGCATCCGAGGTATCGAACTCAACAAACCGCTCGAGATCCCTCAACGTCTCTGGCATTGCGCCAAAGCTCGAACACTCAAAATCGATGTGCTCGTGACCTATAAGCGCAGGGAGCTCGGTATCGAATATAAGGGCGGTTTTCACGATGAGCTCGAGCGCAAGGGAGCAGATGCGGAGCGAGAGGCCGTTCTCTCCCAAATGGGATATCGAATCGTTACGCTCACTTCGGCTCAGTTCGGCAGCCAGCTCGCCTTTCACCGCGCCATGAACAACATTCGCGAAGCACTCGGCATGCCTCGCTGTACCGACACCGGGTACCAGCGAGAGCAAAATGAACTACGCAAGGCGCTTATCCGCAACTGGAAAGGCATGCGAGACGAAGAGGCACCTTCCGAATAGTGCCACTCCCGTGAGCTCAATCCAAACGTGTACGTCAGCCTTCAAAGATGCCGAAAAATGTCGGTTTTGGAGGGTGACGTACATGTTTGGGAAAGCGTGGGATCGAGACGTATTTCGATAACAAAAAAGCTCCCGTTGTTGGGAGCTTTCTCAACCAAAATGGCGGAGGAGGAGGGATTCGAACCCTCGTGACCTTATACAGGCCAAACGGTTTTCGAGACCGCCGCATTCAACCACTCTGCCACCCCTCCGCGTGGGGTAAAAACAAAGCAGGCTCGAAGGCCTGCTTTGGAATTAACTGGCGGAGAGTCAGGGATTTGAACCCTGGAGACGCTTTTGACGCCTACACGATTTCCAATCGTGCTCCTTCGGCCACTCGGACAACTCTCCGTTAAATGCGAAAGTCAGTATACACGAGGAATCGCAAAGTGCAAACAGAAAAGTTGGCATTTTTTAAAACGCTTGGCCGCGCTTGGCGTTGCAGTGGGGTTTGAGGTGCCAAAAAACGGCTTCCGACCAGCGTGGTTGATCAACTCAATTGTTCAAAAGGAGTATTCATAAGCGACTTGGCAATGAATTTAAAAATCTTTGGGTGGTGCTGTGGACCACTGGTATGCATTTTGCGACCACAGCCTTGTGCCCGTTGACCTGCGGCTTGGCTCAGCTTGTCCCCACGGCACCGTATCTTGTCCACAGATCTGTCAAGCTTTTGGTCGGCATTTGGTTGGAATGCGCATGAAACGTGGTGCGAGTATGGGCATATGTGGAGGTCATGAGGTTGTAGCTGCATATTCTTGCGGCTTGGGAGGTTGAAAGATATTATTACCAAGTCTTTTCCTGCTTCAGGCGCACCTTCACGACCTGAAGCCACATTTGCCCAGAGGAGGTGACAATATGAAGGCTTATGAACTGCTGTTCTTTGTTGACCCGTCGCTCGACCCCGAGACTCGTCTCGCTGTTATGAAGCGTATCGATACCACGATCGCTGAGGGCGCTGGCAAGGTCGACTCCGTTGACGAGTGGGGCAAGCGCAAGCTCGCCTACGAGATCAACGACCTCACCGATGGTGACTACACCCTCATCAACTTCCACGCAGATCCTACCCAGATCGCCGAGCTTGATCGCGTCCTGCGCATCACCGACGCTGTGGTCCGCCACATGATCGTCCGTCGCGACGACCAGGAGTAAGACTGTCGTTTTGGACTGGGCTTGTGCCCCAAGAGGAAGTAGTGAGTTATGAGCATCAATCGAGTGAACATCACCGGTAACCTCACCCGCGATCCCGAGCTGCGCGCCACCGCCGGCGGAACCCAGGTTCTGTCCTTTGGCGTCGCCGTGAACGATCGTCGCCGCAACGCGCAGACTGGCGAGTGGGAGGACTATCCCAACTTTGTCGACTGCACCATGTTCGGCACCCGCGCCGAGGCCGTGAGCCGTTTCCTGGCAAAGGGAAACAAGGTCGCGATCGAGGGCAAGCTGCGCTACAGCTCTTGGGAGCGCGACGGCCAGCGCCGGAGCAAGCTTGAGGTCATCGTCGATGAGATCGAGTTTATGAGCTCCCGTGGTGGCCAGGGTGGCTACGATCAGGGCGGTTACGCCCCCGCAGCTCCCGCGCCCGCAGCACGTCCTGCCGCACCGGTGGCTACGCCGCCCGCGGTCGACGTCTACGATGAGGACATCCCGTTCTAAGGGTTGTTCACCTATTTTTGAGTGAGAGGCGGCTTCGGTTCGCCGAAGTTGCCAAACGAAAGGTATTTTGACATGGCTAATGATTTTTCTGCACGTCAGCCGCGTCGTAAGTACTGCCAGTTCTGCAAGGAGAACACTGAGTTCATCGACTATAAGGACACTCAGCTTCTCCGTAAGTACATGACCGACCGTGGCAAGATCAAGCCCCGTCGCGTCACTGGCGCTTGCACGCAGCATCAGCATGACATCGCCAACGCCATCAAGCGCGCCCGCGAGATGGCTCTCCTGCCGTACACCGTCCCCGTGGTTTCCTCTCGTGGCAACCGCGACCGCGGCTAAGAAGGGAGACGCATCATGAAGGTTATTCTTCTCGATGAGATCAAGGGCAAGGGCGGCGAGGGTGACGTCGTAGAGGTCGCTCAGGGTTACGCTGAGAACTTCCTGTTCCCCAAGAAGCTCGCTGTTGCCGCCACCAAGGGCAACCTCAAGCAGCTTGACGAGCGTCGCAACAACATCGCCAAGCGCGAGGCCGTCCGTCTGGCTACCGCCAACGAGACCAAGGCTGCCTTCGAGGGCAAGACGGTCACCGTTGACGTCAAGGTCGGCGACGAGGGCATCCTCTTTGGCTCCGTTACCGCCGCTATGATCGCTGACGCCATCAAGGCTCAGCTCGGTATGGACATCGACCGCAAGCGCGTCGAGCTCGGTAAGCCCATCAAGGTTGCCGGTGCCCACACCGTTGCCATCTCGCTGTACCGCGAGATCAAGGCCGAGGTTGTCGTTCTCGTCGGCGTTACCGCCGAGGAGCTCGCTGCCGAGGCTGAGGTCGAGGAGGCCGCTGAGGTCGCCGAGGCCGAGACCGCCGAGGTCGAGACTGAGGCTGCTGCCGAGTAGCATTTGCTGCAACGCAACAATCTTGTTCTAAGAAGGGCGCTCTGGAAAACCAGGGCGCCCTTTTGTTTTTTGCGCTGAGTGAGTGTCATGGTGAACGTTGCGTCGAAGTCCTATATACAGGACCGTTCATCCGTTTGGTTCGGTGACGATTGGCGGCGCGCGGCGCGTTTTGGGACCGTGGCTGATACTATGGATGCTCGCAAGCGATATGAATGAGGATGCTCATGGCATATGACGATAGGGAGACCGGGCTGACGGTTGAGGACCGCGGCTCAAAGTTGGGTCTTCCCCAAAACCAAGATGCAGAGGCCAATGTACTGGCCGCTATGCTGCTATCGCCCGAGGTGGTCGAAGAGGCCCAGGTCGAGCTGCAGCCCGATGACTTCTACCGCCCCATTCATAAGACCATCTATACCGCGATGGTCGATATGTACAACAGCCGCATTCCCATCGACTCTATCTCGCTGATCGATTACCTGCGAAGCATCAACAAGCTCGATGCCGTGGGTGGCGAAGCGTACATTTTGGAGTTGATGGGTCAGACCCTGTCGCTCGTGAACTGGCAGCACCATGCCGCCATCGTCCGTCGCGACTCGATGCTGCGCGAGCTGATCGGCGCCACCAACGAGATTAACGCGCTGGCCTATAACGCCCCCACCGACACCAAAGAGGTCGTGGAGCTGGCCGAGAGCAAACTGCTCAAGGTCACGGCACGCGAGGTCAAGTCGAGCTACAAGACGCTGACTGAGTTTATGGTCGAGGCCTATAACGAGGCCGAGGAAGTGTGCCAGGCCGGTGGCCAGGCTGCGGGCGTGCCCACGGGCTTCCCATCGCTCGACCGCATGCTCATGGGCTTCCGCGAGGGTCAGCTCATCATCATCGGCGCCCGTCCTGCTGTAGGTAAGACGTCGTTCGCCCTGAATCTGGCGCTCAACGCTGCCGCTGCCGGTTATACCGTCGGCTTCTTCTCGCTGGAGATGTCGGGCAAGGAAATTGCCCAGCGTCTGATTTGCGCCTACGCCATGATCTCGATCAGCGACTTCCGCATGGGCCGCATTAGCCCCGAGCAGTGGGCCAATATCAACGAGGCCACGCAGACCTTGTCCAAGCTCGATATTCTGATTGACGATACGCCCGGCACCACAGTGACCGAGATTCGCGCCAAGAGCCGCCGCATGCTCCATAACAAGGAGAAGGCAATCATCATCCTGGACTACCTGCAGCTGGTGAGTCCTCCGCCGGGACGCCGCTCCGAGAGCCGTACCGTCGAGGTTTCGGAGATGTCGCGTGGTCTGAAGATCATGGCCAAGGAGCTCAAGATCCCGCTCATCGCGCTGTCGCAGCTTTCGCGTCAGGTTGAATCCCGTACCGGCAAGCGCCCGCAGCTTTCCGACCTTCGTGAATCGGGCTCCATCGAGCAGGACGCCGATATCGTTATGTTCTTGGACCGCTCCGCCGACGAGGCCGAGGCCTCGCGCGACGATCGACCCGACGAGGGCGTCACGCGTATCGTCGTGGCCAAGAACCGTTCGGGCCCGATCGGCGACGTCGACCTGATGTTCCTGCCGGCATCCACCAAGTTCTATGAGCTTGATGGGGCACATGCCGAGGAGTAGGACAGGCGCCCGTTGCACGGGTATACTGGGAATGTTTTGTGCTTCTGCGTGCCGGCGTGGCGCGTAGACAGTCCATGAATGTAAGGAGTAAACATGCCGTCAACCGTTTTGGTCGGTGCCCAGTGGGGCGATGAGGGCAAGGGTAAGATTTGCGACCTGGTCGCCGGCGACTTCGATGCCGTCGTGCGCTACTCGGGCGGCAACAACGCCGGTCACACCATCGTCGTCAACGGCAAGAAGTACGGCCTGCACCAGGTGCCCTCCGGCATCATGTATTCCGACCACGTGTCGGTGATCGGTAACGGCTGCGTCGTCAACCCCAAGGTTGTCCTTGAGGAGATCGATATGTTCGAGGCCGACGACATCACCACCAAGAACCTCAAGATTAGCGGCAACGCGCATGTCATCATGCCGTACCACATCGATCTGGATGGCGCCTTTGAGCAGAAGCTCGGCAAGAAGAACATCGGTACCACCAAGCGCGGCATCGGTCCGTGCTATCAGGACAAGATGGCCCGCATTGGCCTGCGCATGCAGGACATGCTGGACGAGGCGCTGTTCCGCGACAAGCTGGAGACCGCTCTCGCCCGCGTGAACCCCGAGCTCGAGCTCATCTACAACCTGCCCACCTACACCGTGGACCAGATTTGCGACGAGTACCTGCCGATGGCCGAGCGCCTGCGTCCCTACATCACCGAGACGAGCCTGCTGCTCAACAACATGATCGATGAGGGCAAGAACCTGCTGTTTGAGGGCGCCCAGGCGACGCTGCTCGACATCGACCATGGCACCTATCCGTACGTGACGTCTTCCAACTGCACCGCCGGCGGCGCCATTACCGGTTCCGGCGTCGGCATGAAGAACGTCGACCGCGTGCTGGGCGTCATGAAGGCCTATATCACCCGCGTCGGTTCGGGCCCCATGCCCACCGAGCTTTCCTATGAGTCCGAGGCCGGTCACACGCTGACCGAGGAGGGCTATGAGTACGGCGTGACCACCGGTCGCCGTCGTCGCTGCGGCTGGTTCGACGGCCCCATTGCCAACTACGCCTCGCGCGTCAACGGCCTCACCGATATCGCCATGACCAAGCTCGACGTGCTTTCGGCCTTCGACACCATCAAGGTGTGCGTGGCCTACGACGTCGATGGCGAGCGCTATACCAGCGTGCCCGAGCATCAGGTTCGCTTTGAGCACGCCAAGCCCATCTACGAGGAGCTTCCTGGCTGGAAGTGCGATATCACCGGCTGCCGCAGCTTTGAGGAGCTGCCGCAAGAGGCTCAGGACTACGTGGCGTTTATCGAGGATCTGGCACACACCCGCGTGACGTTCATTGGCGTTGGCGCTGGTCGAGAGCAGATCATCAACCGATTCTGGAAGTAATCGGGACTATTTGGTTATTGCGATATACCCCTTTGCAGCCCGGACGGGCGGCCGAGGGGTATATTTGCTTGCAAAGGGCTCGCGCGGAGCGGGCCGTTAATCCATAGAGGAGGCACCCTTGAAGGCGGACACTCAAACCATCGACATCCTGTTGTTGGGCAGCGGCGGCCGTGAGCATGCTTTGGCAGCTAAGCTCGCAGCATCACCGCGCGCCGGCAAGCTCTACATCGCGCCGGGTAACGGCGGCACCGCGAGCTGCGGCGAGAACGTTGTTCTCGACGACTGCGATCCTGCGGCCGTGGCGGCGTTTGCTCAGAGCCACGGATGCGGACTCGTGGTAATTGGCCCCGAGGCTCCGCTCGTGGCGGGCGTGGCCGACGCCGTGCGCGCGGCGGGTATTCCCTGCTTTGGCCCGGGTGCCGAGGGTGCCCGTATGGAGGGCTCCAAGCTATTCTCCAAGCAGCTCATGGAGCGTGCCGGCATTCCGACGGCCGCCTACGGCTCGTTCACCGACGAGGCTTCGGCTCTCGCCTACGTGCGCGAGCAGGGCGCACCGCTGGTCGTGAAGGCTGACGGCCTGGCCGCAGGCAAGGGCGTCATCGTGGCGACCGAGCTCGAGCAGGCCGAGGAGGCCGTGCGCGAGTGCTTTGGCGGCACCTTCGGCGATGCCGGCAACACCGTGGTCATCGAGGAGATGCTGACCGGCCCCGAGTGCTCGCTGCTGGCCTTTACCGACGGCAAGACCGTGCGCCCCATGGCCACCTCGCAGGACCACAAGCGCGCGCTCGAGGGCGACAAGGGTCCCAACACCGGCGGCATGGGCGTCTACAGCCCGGTGCCCATCGTGACTGACGAGGAGCACGCCACCATGGTGGCGGTCATGGAGCAGACCGTGGCCGAGCTCGCTGCCGAGGGCATCGACTACCGCGGCTGCCTGTACGGCGGCTTTATGCTCACACCCGCCGGCCCCAAGGTGCTGGAGTTCAACGCCCGCTTTGGCGACCCCGAGACGCAGGTCGTGCTTCCGCGCCTTAAGAACGACCTGGTCGAGGTCATGCTGGCTTGTGCCAACTGCGAGCTCGATCAGATTGAACTCGACTGGCGTGACGAGTGGGCCGTGGCCGTTGTCCTGACGAGCGCGGGCTACCCCGGCAGCTACGAGAAGGGCAAGGTCATCACCGGTATCGCCGATGCCGAGGCCATGGAGAACGTGACCGTGTACCACGCGGGCACTGCCGTGGTGGACGGCCAGCTCGTGACCAATGGTGGCCGCGTGCTTGCCGTGACCGCTCTGGGCGACACGTTCGAGAACGCTCGCAACCTTGCCTACGAGGCCTGCGAGAAGATTGATTTTGAGGGCAAGACCCTGCGTCACGACATCGGCCTGCGCGCGCTGCGCGGCCGCGACGCCTGGGATGCCTAAAGTCCGAGAGGAATGAGACGGATGGACGAGAAGAACGAAGAGCTCGTGGACGCGCAGATCGTCGAAGAGGACAGCCGCATGTATGGGCACGCCGAGGGCGAGCCTGGTGGCGAGGTCTCTGACGAGCCGGCGCTGGTGCTGGGCGATGACGACCCGCACGATGCCGAGCTGCACGAGAAGATTCTTTCGGAGGAATGCGCCTGGAAGGGCAAGATCCTCGACGTCCACCGTCTTGAGGTTGAGCTGCCCAACGGTCACCGCAGCGCCCGCGATATCGTTCGCCATCCGGGTGCGGCGGCCGTTGTGGCACTGACCGAGAGCGGCAAGATCGTACTGGTGCGTCAGTACCGCACCGCCATCGACCGCGTGACGGTCGAGATTCCCGCCGGCAAGCTCGATCCAGGCGAGGACCCGCTCGATTGCGCCAAACGCGAACTGCACGAGGAGACGGGCTTTAGGGCCGGTCGTATTCGCTTTTTGACGTCGATTGTCACGTCCTGCGGTTTTTGCGATGAGATCATCCACATCTACTTGGCTACCAAGCTCGAGTTTGATGCGCCCAACCCCGATGATGACGAGTTTGTCAACGTGGACCTGGTGCCGCTGCACGAGCTGATCGATGCCGTGCTCGACGGCAAGATCGAAGACGCCAAGACCGTCGTGGGCGCCTTGGCATGCGATAGCATCGCGCACCGACTAGGCGGAGCGGAGCTTTAACGAGCGGGGATGATCCCGCAGGTTTGTGTAAGTCAGCGAAAGTGCTCCATTTGAGACAAGGTGGCCTAAAAGAGGAGGGAAGCGTATGGATATACGCGACCGACGATTGAAGGCCAGATTGTCCAAATGGAGCACTTGCAGCGTCGAGACGAAACGCGGTTTGGTAAAACCGCGTAAGGTGATTATGTTTAAGAGGTTTCTTTCGTATTACGAGCCCCAGATGGGGCTTTTTGTTGCTGATACTGTTTGTGCTCTGGTGCTTGCCGCCATTGACCTTGCTTTTCCTATTATTCTGCGTAATTTGACCGGTGGGCTATTTACTCAGGGTCAGGCTGCCATTATGCAGGCGCTCGGCATGATCGCGGTGGGCTTGGTGCTGATGTATGCCGTCCGCTGCGCCTGCCGCTACTTTGTGAGCTATTGGGGTCACGTGATGGGCGCGCGCATGGAGTCCAAGATGCGCGAGGACCTGTTCGACCAGTATGAGCGCTTTAGCTTTGCGTACTTCGACCGCAACAGCTCGGGCGACATGATGAGCCGCGTGGTCAACGACCTGTTCGATATCTGCGAGGCGGCGCATCACGTGCCCGAGTGGATCATCATCTGCGGCATCGAGATCATCGGCTCGTTTGTGATCCTCTTTACCATCGCCCCGGTCCTGGCGCTCGCCATGGCCGTGGTGACGGCGGCGTTTGCGGTCATCATGTTTTGGCAGAACATGCGCATGCGCGAGGTCTTCAGCGACAACCGCAAAAAAATCAGCGGCATCAATGCGCAGCTGCAGGATTCGCTGGCGGGCATGCGCGTGGTCAAGAGCTTTGCCAATGAGGAGACCGAACGCTTCAAGTTCCGCGCCTCCAACAATCGCTATCTTTCGTCCAAGGAGAACATGTATCACGCCATGGGCGTCTATACCGCGACGTATGGCCTGCTCTCGGGTGTGCTCTATGTGATCGTGGTGCTGCTGGGCGGCTGGCTGGTCGCCAAGGGACAGCTGCAGGCGGTCGATATGGCGACCTTTGCACTCTATATTTCGCTGTTCTGCACGCCGCTCGAGACACTCGTTAATTCGGCCGAAACGTATCAGAAGGCTATCGCCGGCTTTAAGCGTATGGACGAGGTGCTCTCGACGGCGCCGGATATCCAGGACAAGCCGGGCGCCACTGATCTGCAGGTGACTGCCGGCGCCGTGGAGTATCACGACGTGTGCTTTAACTACGAGGACGTTGAGCTGGGCGAGGGCTATGCCGACGAGCGACCCGTTATCGACCATATGGACCTGTCCATCAAGCCCGGGCAGACCATCGCTTTGGTTGGCCCTTCGGGCGGCGGCAAGTCCACGACCTGTTCGCTGCTGCCGCGCTTTTATGACGTGGCTACCGGATCCATTAGCATCGACGGTCAGGACGTGCGCGATGTGACGCAGCAGAGCCTGCGCCGCGCCATCGGCCTGGTGCAGCAGGATGTCTACCTGTTTGACGGTACGATTGGCGAGAACATCGCCTACGGCAAGCCGGGTGCTACGGCAGAAGAGATCGCCGAGGCGGCCCGCCGCGCCAATATCGATACCTTTATCGAATCGCTTCCGCAGGGCTACGACACCGTGGTGGGCGAGCGCGGCAGCCGTCTTTCGGGCGGACAGAAGCAGCGCGTTGCCATCGCGCGCGTGTTTCTCAAGAACCCCAAGATCCTGATTTTGGACGAGGCGACGAGTGCTTTGGATAACGAGAGCGAGGAGGCGGTGCAGGAGTCACTCGAAGAGCTGGCACGCGGCCGCACCACGATTATTATCGCCCACCGTCTTTCGACCATTAAGCATGCCGATGAGATTGCGACCGTTGAGCATGGTCGCGTTGTGGAGCGTGGCACGCACGAGGAGCTTCTCGCCCGTGGCGGCACCTATGCCCGTTACTATCGAATGCAGTTCGAAGGTGCGCGTGCGCACGAGCTCGACTGATTGATATGACAGGAAGTTTATGGCTGACAAGAACCCTTTGACTCCGGAAGAAGTGACGGAGTTATTCTCCGAAATCGATGCATCCGGCGTCTTGGATCCCACGCTCGCCAAAAAGCGTACCGAGCGCATGCGTGAGAAGGAGGCTGCGGCCAAGCGCGGTGACAAAGCGGCGCTAGCGCAGCTGCGCAGCGAGGACCGCGCGAGCCAGGCAAAACATATCGACCCGCTGTCCGAGGACGATCCTTCGGGCTCGCAGGTGAGCCATACCATTACGAAGACCGCGATGGCCGTGGTCATCGGTATTTTGGTGCTGATCGTGGGCATGCAGATTGGCTACGGCGTGATGCGTCGTCTGAACACCGCCAACCTGTCCGAGAGCGTTTCGGTCGATACCGTTTCGACCGCGCTCAAGGGTGGACTTGAATGGGGCAACGGCTTTACGCAGTTCCCGCTCGACTTTACCGTCGATGAAGCCGATGAGCGTACGGGCACGGTCGAGGTGACGGTGTTGGACACATCGTCTGCCAACGAGCTCGAGCTGCTGTCCAACGGGCAGATTCAGGCCGCGGCGCTTGCGACCAACGCGTTGCTCAACGATAAGATCGACCGCGTGGTGTATAACGTTCACGCCTATATCGACGAGGATAGCAACATTCAGCACGATTCCTTCTTTGGCATGTTCCCCGCGCGCGGCCACCAGAGCGCCATTTTGACGTTCGTGTGGACCAAGAGCTCATCCAACGCCACGAGTATCGACTGGAAGATGCGCATCGTGAGTATGGATGACACCATCGCCGAGCGCATTCAGAAGCAGGTGAACTCGGTGTCGTCGTTGATTGAGGACCCGGTGGTGAGCCAGACCAAGATTGACGAGGAAAAGGCCGAGCGCAATCTGGAGCATCGTCTGCATGGCCGCGAGATTTTCCGCGGCGGCAAGCCCGATCGCACACCGTCCAAACTGCTGGAGCAGGATAAGAAAAAGTAAGACGTCATCATCCCGCGTGAGCCACAAGTCTCGCGGGATGATTTTTAATCCCCGTCCTAGAAAAATCATTATGCATAGAAAGTCATAATTATCATTTCGTAAACATTTCGATGAAATTAACGCCATGAGGCATGCTTACGGTTACAATACCGCGAGGCCTAACTACACACCTTTAAGCCGGTCCTGTGAGACCGGGAAGGAGAACTATGGCGAACAACCATACCGCGGGCGCTGCCGCCCGCACCTTCGCGCCCAGCGAGCTTTGCCAGCGTATGCTGGCCAAAACCAGCAAGGGCACCTGTGGTCCCTGCATCCTGTATCTTGAGGATGGGACCATTTTTTATGGACGTGCATGCGGCGCCGAGGGCACCGCGACCGGCGAAGTCTGCTTCAACACCTCGCTCGAGGGCTACTTTGAGGTCATGACCGACCCGAGTTATGCCGGCCAAATCGCAACCATGACCTATCCGCAGATCGGCAACTACGGTATCGACGAGACCGACGTCCAGTCGGCCTTCCCCGGCGACGCCGTGCGCTCTGCGAGCGCTCCGGCCATGCGCGGCATGATCGTTCGCGACATGTGCGCCACGCCTTCTAACTGGCGCTCGGCCGTCAGCGTGCCGGAGTACCTGCGCGCACACGGCATCGTTGCTATCGAGGGTGTCGACACCCGCGCTCTGGTGCGCCATCTGCGCGACAATGGTTCCAAGATGGGCATTATCTCGACCGAGATCTTCGACGTCGACGAGCTTGCCGAGCGTCTGGCCGCAGCGCCTACGCTGGTAGGCGAGAACCTGGTCAAGACCGTAAGTTGCCCCGCGCCTCATGAGTTTGTGGCCGCCGACCTGCCTGCCACGCATGGCTTTGCGCTTTCGGCTGCCGCTCCTGCCCGTCACAAAGTGGTCGCCTACGACTGCGGTGTGAAGCGCGGCATTCTGGAAGGGCTGGTCCGCGCCGGCTGCGACCTTACCGTCGTGCCGTGGAATACGCCCGCGAGCGAGGTGCTCGACATGAATCCCGACGGCGTCTTTTTGTCCAATGGCCCCGGCGACCCCGACGCCGTGGTGGAGACCTATGAGCAGGTGCAGCAGCTGATCGGCAAGGTGCCGGTCTTTGGTATTTGCCTTGGTCACCAGATGATCAGCCTGGCCTGCGGCGCCCAGATGGAAAAGCTTAAGTTCGGTCACCGCGGTGGCAACCAGCCGGTCATGAACCTGGTAAGCCGTCGCGTGGAGATCACCGCACAAAACCATGGCTTTGGCCTGCTGTTCCCCAGCTTGGGCAAGCTTGTCCCCGAGCTTTCCGGCGGCGAGACCGAGCATGCGGCCGATGGAGATCTGCGCGTCTGGGTGCGCCGCGGAATCGCGCCGGTCGTGATGAACGAGCGCTTTGGCCGCATTCGCCTGACGCACGTGAACCTCAACGACGGCACCGCCGAGGGCATCCAGCTGCTCGACGCCCCGTGCTTCTCGGTCCAGTACCACCCCGAGGCCTCGCCTGGCCCCACCGATGCTCACTATCTCTTTACCGCCTTTACGCGACTCATGGACGGCGAGGAGAACTACCTGGACATCGACACCGCGAAGGACCGCCTGGCTGGCTGGAATTTCGCCGAGACTGAGACCGAGGAGAACTAACATGCCTAAACGTACTGACATCAAGCGCATCCTCGTCATTGGCTCGGGCCCCATCGTTATCGGCCAGGCCTGCGAGTTTGACTACTCCGGCGCCCAGGCCTGCAAGGTGCTCAAGGAGGATGGCTTTGAGGTCATCCTGGTCAACTCCAACCCGGCGACCATCATGACCGACCCGGGTCTTGCCGACCGCACCTATGTCGAGCCCATCACCGCCGAGTTTATCGAGCGCGTGATCAAGAAAGAGCGCCCGGACGCCCTGCTGCCCACGCTGGGCGGCCAGACCGGTCTGAATGCCGCCGTCGAGCTGGCAAAGGACGGCACGCTCGACAAGTACGGTGTCGAGATGATCGGCTGTGACCTTGCCGCCATCGAGCGCGGCGAGGACCGCAAACTCTTTAACGAGGCCATGGCCGAGATCGGCCTGGAGGTCGCGCGCTCGGGCTATGCCTACAGCGTGGCCGACGCCGAGGCTATCGCCGAGCGCGTGGGATATCCCTGCGTACTGCGCCCGAGCTTTACCCTCGGTGGCGCCGGCGGCGGCATCGCGCATACCCACGAGGAGCTCGTCTCCATCGTGAGCCAGGGCCTTGAGCTCTCGCCTGCCCATGAGGTGCTGGTCGAGGAGTCCATCGAGGGTTGGAAAGAGTATGAGATGGAGGTCATGCGCGACCACGCCGGCAACGGCATCATCGTGTGCTCCATCGAGAATCTCGACCCCATGGGCGTGCACACCGGCGACTCCATCACCGTGGCGCCGGCGCAGACACTAAGTGACCTTGAGTACCAGCGCATGCGTGTCGCCTCGCTCGCCATCTTGGAGAAGATCGGCGTCGAGACCGGCGGCTCCAACGTGCAGTTTGCCGTGAACCCCCAGACCGGCCGCCTGATTGTCATCGAGATGAACCCGCGCGTGAGCCGTTCGTCCGCACTGGCCTCCAAGGCCACGGGCTTCCCCATTGCCAAGGCCGCCGCTCGCCTGGCCGTGGGCTACACGCTCGACGAGATCGTCAACGATATCACCAAGGCAACGCCCGCCTGCTTTGAGCCCACGATCGACTACTGCGTGGTCAAGGTGCCGCGCTTTGCCTTCGAGAAGTTTAAGGGTACCGACCCCACGCTCACCACGCGCATGAAGGCCGTGGGCGAGATCATGGCGATCGGCCGCACCTTTGAGGAGGCCTTCGGCAAGGCCATGCGCTCACTGGAGGACGGTCACCAGGGCATTTGCGCCGGTGGCAAAGAGGGTGCCGATAAGCTGAGCGACGACGAGCTTGCTCAGGCCGTGGCAACCCCGACCGAGCATCGCATCTTCTTTGTGGTCGAGGCCCTGCGTCGTGGCTGGGACATCGCTCGCATCCATGCCATCTGCGGTATCGATCCGTGGTACCTCAACCGTATCAACGATATGGTGCAGGTCCAGGAGGGCATCCGCGACCTGCGTGTGGAGGATATCGACGCCGACGCGATGCGCCTGCTCAAGCAGTACGGCACGAGCGATGCCGAGATCGCTGCGCTGACCGGCTCGGACGAGCGCTTTGTGCGCGCCTATCGCAAGGGTCTGGGCGTGATTCCCAGCATGAAGACGGTCGATACCTGCGCTGCGGAGTTCTCGAGCGCCACGGAGTACCACTACAAGACGTACGAGAACATCTACCGCACGAGCCCGGATGCCAAGAAGTGCGTGGCTTCCGACGAGACCACGCCGGCGGACAAGCCCAAGGCGATGATCCTGGGCGCCGGCCCCAACCGCATTGGCCAGGGTATCGAGTTCGATTACTGCTGCGTGCACGCGAGCTATGCGCTGGCGGCCCGCGGCTTCGAGACCATCATGGTCAACTGCAATCCCGAGACCGTTTCGACCGACTACGACACGTCCGACCGTCTGTACTTTGAGCCGCTCACCTACGAGGACGTCATGGATGTCATCGATGTTGAGCGACCCGACGGCGTCGTGGTGACGCTCGGCGGCCAGACTCCGCTTAAGCTGGCGCGCATGCTCGAGGAGAGCGGCGTGAACATCATGGGCACCAAGCCCGATGCCATCGACTTTGCCGAGGACCGCGAGCGCTTTGCCGCCCTGCTCGACAAGCTGGGCATTATGTATCCGCCGGCGGGCCAGGCAACCTCGTTTGAGGAGGCCGAGGCCGTGGCCGCGCATATTGGCTACCCGCTGCTGGTGCGTCCGAGCTACGTGCTGGGCGGCCGCGGCATGATGATCGCCTACGATGCCGAGCATCTGCGCGATTACATGGCCGAGGCTGCGCGCATTAGCCCCGACTACCCGGTGTATCTGGACCGCTTCTTGGAGGGCGCGATCGAGTCCGATGTCGACGCCCTGTGCGATGGCGAAGAGGTCTACATCGGCGGCATTCTGGAGCATATCGAGGAGGCCGGTATTCACTCCGGCGACTCTGCGACCTGCATTCCGCCGTTCAGCTTTAGCGAGAGCCTGCAGGCAAAGCTTCGCGAGACTACGCGCCGCATCGCGATGGCGCTGGGCGTACGCGGCCTGGTCAACGTGCAGTACGCCATTAAGGGCGAGACCGTCTATGTGATCGAGGCCAACCCGCGTGCCAGCCGTACCGTGCCGTTTATCTCCAAGGCCACCGGCGTGCCGCTGGCCAAGTGCGCGGCGCGTATCATGGCAGGCGATTCCATCGCGAGCCTGGGCCTGCCGAGCGACGAGCGTCAGCTGGACTGGTTCTGCATGAAGGAAGCCGTTATGCCCTGGGGCCGTTTCCCGGGCGCCGACGTTATCCTGGGGCCCGAGATGAAGTCTACGGGCGAGGTCATGGGTATCGCCAAGAGCTATCCCGAGGCATATGCCAAGACGCAGCTGGCGATTGACTACAAGCTGCCCGACCCGAGCGCCGGCAAGGTGTTCATTAGCGTGTGCGACCGCGACAAGCGCCACATCCTTTCGGTCGCGCGTATCCTGCGTTACCTGGGCTTTGACATCTGCTCCACCGAGGGTACGGCGCGCGTGCTGCGTGGAGGCAACGTGACGTGCGAGATCGTGGAGAAGATTAGCGGCCCGCACGACGGCGAGCGCCCCAACATCGGCGACCTCATCGCCGATGGCAAGATCGCGGTGATCATCAACACGCCGTACGGTCCGGGCTCGCGCGGCGACGGCTATCTGCTACGTACCGAGGCCGTGCGACGCGGCGTGACCTGCGTGACCGCGATGTCTGCCGCCAACACGTACGTGAGTGCCATCGAGGCGGTGCGCGAGGACCAGCAGGGTCACGGCAGCGCCAACGACATGGGAATGGACGTCATCGCCCTTCAGGACCTGCCGCAGCACACGGTGTAGTGCGACCTGTCCGGCCGGGGCGGAGGGGGCCGAGTTCCCCCTTCGCTCCGGCTGCAAGCAGAGTCGCTCAGTGGGAAGCTCGGCCCCCTCCGCCCCGGCCTTCGGTGACTTGGGTGCACCGTGTGCTGCCGAAGGGGCTTTGTGCGATGACTAAGGCTAAATAGAAAATGAGAGTGGGCCCTGCCGTTCGTTCGAGCGGCAGGGCCCACTCTTTGTATGGAGGCCTTTTTGCTGTTAGTCGAGGACGCCTCTGGACAGTTAGTTCAAATTCGTATTTATTAGAGAGTAGGAGAAGATCGATTTGGACTCATTCGGCCTACTTTTGGCAATCTGAATCGATCAAGATGCTCAGCCAAGCCGGGAACGGTCCAATACTGGGTCCGCGTCGGCTTCCAAGCGGCAATTTCGTGCCCAAGGCCACGGCCAAATTATACGTATCTGAACTAACCGCCCATCACTCTCCGTCAACCTTTTTATCCAAACCAAATCAGTCAACGTACGTCATGGCAATATCCGGTAGGTCGCAGGGTGGCGGCTGAGCCTTTCTCTCGGGAAACTTCGCGAAGCCCAGCTCCCGAGGGAGAGGTACGGTCTGTGTAATACCAGATAAACAGTACATTTTTGCTTAATTGGTATTTGACTGAAGAACCAATTGGTATGGCTTATTTAGCCCACCCTGCCATTGACGCTCATTTTAATACCACTGGGAGAATTCCGAACTTGGTTGCGCAACTGCTCCCGTATGCTGATTCGACCTAATAGGTGGATATCTGGTTACTACCAGTTGACCCCTTGGTAACGGGTGGGCCCACTGCACGGAATGTACCGAACACCCCCCCGTTTGATGCGTTCGCCCATGCTGCAGGGCGTGCGTCCGCGACGCTTCCGCATGTCGGAGGAAAGGAGTCCAGGTGTGTAGGAATTCCATTTTTACGAAACGGTGGGTGAAGGGAAGCGCGGTCCTCGTTGCCACTGCAGCGACGCTCGTGTTTGCCAATCCCCAGCAGGCGATTGCCACGCCACTCAAGGGCGTCGACTCAGCGACCGTGTCTCAGTCTGCCTCGAACGTCGTCGACATCGATTTCGCTGACGGCATCAAGGGCCGTATTACGTTCCTCGAGGACGGTATTTTCCGTTATAACGTCGACCCCAAGGGTGAGTTTTCCGAGTACGCCACGCCGCGCAGTAAGTCCCACACGGCTAAGATCCAGGCTCAGCCCGATACCTCGGACACCTACAGCAAGCCGAGTGCGACGGTTGCCGACAAGGGCGACACTATCGAGATCACCGGCGGAAAGGCGACCGTGATCCTGGACAAGGCGACTGGCAAGATGAGTATCAAGTCAGGCGACCGTGTCGTGGTTTCCGAGTCCGCGTCCCTCGACCTTGATAAGAAGGGTACCGTCCAGACGCTCGCCAAGGAGAAGTCCGAGAACTTCTTTGGCGGCGGCACCCAGAACGGACGCTTCCTGCACACCAACCAGACCATCGCCATCTCCAACACGAACAACTGGACCGATGGCGGCGTTGCCTCGCCCAACCCGTTTTATTGGACGAGTGACGGCTACGGCGTGCTCCGAAACACGTTTGCAGAGGGTTCCTACGACTTCGGTTCCACGGACTCATCGACGGTCACGACTTTGCACAGCGAGAATGAGTTTGATGCCTACTACTTCGTGGCGACCAACGAGGGAGCTTCGAACGTGGCAACTGAGATGCTGCAGGACTACTACAAGGTGACCGGTAACCCGGTACTGCTGCCCGAGTACGGGTTCTACCTTGGTCATCTTAATGCCTATAACCGTGATGGCTGGTCAACGACCTCGGGTCAAAAGAAGTGGGAGACCAAGGGCAGCAAGTCCTCGAGCGAGAAGGGCGACGTTAAGTACGAGTCTGGCATGTCGACGGGCTACAAGCTCGACGGCACACTTGCGGCCGAGACGCTCAACGGTGAGGGCCCTACGGTTGATACCGAGAACATGAAAGCGACCGATTTCGACCGCCAGTTCTCTGCTCGGCAGGTTATCGATGACTACGAGGACAGCGACATGCCGCTCGGCTGGTTCCTGCCGAACGACGGCTACGGCGCCGGCTATGGCCAGAACGGTTACTACAAGACCGGCGGCGTCAACTCCGACGGAGCGAGCTCGGCCGACCGTCTTAACGCTGTGCGTGCCAACGTCGACAACCTTAAGAAGTTCACCGAGTATGCCAACTCAAAGGGTGTGAGCACGGGCTTGTGGACCCAGTCCAACCTTGAGCCCGACAGCAACCCTGAGACCCCGTGGCATCTGCTTCGCGACTTCGACGCCGAGGTCAAGACGGGAGGCATCACTACCCTTAAGACCGACGTTGCCTGGGTTGGATCTGGCTACTCCTTTGGTCTTAATGGCATCAAGACAGCTTATGACACGGTGACGACCGGCGCTAACAAGCGCCCCAACATCATCACGCTCGATGGTTGGGCCGGCACGCAGCGCTTTGGTGGCATTTGGACCGGCGACCAGTATGGCGGTAACTGGGAGTACATTCGCTTCCATATCCCCACGTATATCGGTCAGAGTCTTTCGGGCAACCCCAACATCGGCTCCGACATGGATGGCATTTTTGGCGGCGACCCCATCATCTCTGCGCGTGACTACCAGTGGAAGACGTTCACGCCCTCTATGCTCGACATGGACGGTTGGGGCACCTACCGTAAATCGCCCATGACGCACGGCGATCCCTACACAGGCATCTCGCGCTTCTACCTCAAGCTCAAGGCGCAGCTCATGCCCTATATCTACACGAGCGCGGCCTCGGCGGCCAACATCGACACGGGTAACGGCGATGCCGGCCTGCCCATGATCCGCGCCATGCTGCTTTCCGATAACTCCGAGTACGCCGCAAGCACCTCGACGCAGTACCAGTATATGTTCGGTGAGAACTTCCTAGTGGCACCGGTTTATCAGGATACCCAGGCAGACGAGAACGGCAACGACATTCGCAATGGGATTTACCTCCCCAACTACGGCACCGACGAGAATCCCACCATCTGGATCGATTACTTCTCGGGTAAGCAGTATCGCGGCGGCCAGGTTCTCAACAACTACGAGGCTCCGCTTTGGAAGCTGCCGCTGTTTGTGAAGGCCAACGCTATCGTGCCGATGTACGCCGAGAACAACAACCCCGAGGCCGTGAGCGACACCAACACCAAGGGTACCGACCGCAGCCAGCGTATCGTCGAGTTCTTCGCCACCGAGGGCGACGGCACCTTTACGCAGTACGAGGACGACGGCTCCTCCATCGAGAACAACACGACTGAGGACGATTCCTACGGTACGATCGACAATATCTCCTACGGTGAGCATGTGAGCACCGTCTACAGATCCAAGGCCGCAGGCGGCACCGCGACCTTTACCGCCGAAGCCTCGCAGGGTGGCTACAACGGCTACGACTCCAATCGCACCACGACCTTCGTGGCCAACGTGTCCGCCAAGCCCATGAGCGTCGTCGCCAAGAACGGCGGATCCGCGCTCAACGTGGTTGAGGTCGACTCGCAGGAGACCTTTGACACCGCGACCCCCGAGGCCGGCCAGGCGGTCTACTTCTACAGCGAGACCCCTAACCTCAACCACTACGGCAGCGATGTGGACGGCACCGAGGCCGAGCGGGGCGAGAGCTTTAACAACACCAAGATCACCACGAACCCCAAGGTCTACGTCAAGTTCGCGAAGACCGATGTTGCTGCGGCGGCGCAGACGCTCGAGCTGGGCGGTTTCGTGAACGCCGACGCCACGCTCACAGCCGATCGCCTCAACGAGAGCCTCTCCGCACCCACGAACCTTGCTGCCCCCGAGGACGTCACGACCCCAATGAGCATCAAGCTCACCTGGGGAAAGGTCGATGGTGCTACCTCCTACGACCTTAAGGTCGACGGCACCGTGTTCGCCGTGGGTGATGCGGCCGAGTTCACGCACACCGACCTCGCCTACAATAGCAAGCACACCTACCAGATTCGTTCGCGCAACGCCGAGGGCTACTCCGCCTGGAGCGATGTGCTCGAGGCGAACTCCGCACTCGATCCGTGGCGGAACGTCCCCGACGCCGAGCAAATCACCTGGGAGGGCTCACTTTACGGCAGCCATAAGGCCGAGCTCGCCTTCGACCATGAGTTCCAGTCGGGCGACGGCGGTTTCCACTCCGGTGGCAACGATCTGGGCAAGGCGCTTACCGTTGACTATGGACGCGCTTACAAGCTCGATAAGCTCGAGTACTATCCGCGCGATGACGCCGGCAACGGCACTGTGACCAAGATGCGTGTTGAGACGAGTCTCGATGGCGTCCACTGGACGAGCCAGGAGGTCGATTGGGCACGTTCCGCTGATTGTAAGACGGTAGCGTTTGACGGCACCGTGGCCGCCCGTTACGTGCGCATGACACCGCTCGCCTCGGTCGGCAATTTCTTCTCCGCGTCCGAGATTGCCATCTACAAGACCGACGGCACGGATGGCTTCGCCGTGGGCTCCAACCTCAACAAGGCCACGATCTCCGACGGAGACTACTCCAACATGAAGAACTATCTGGGCCTCGAGAATCGCGAGCCCGATACCCCGACGTTCGGTTCGCAGATCCGCGACCACTTCGCCGACCTCAACGATAACGGCGTTTACGACGTCTACGATTACTCGTTCACCATGGCGGGTCTTGACGGCGGCACTAAACAAAAGGGAAAGGTCGCAGGTTCGCTCGCGGTGATTCCGAGCAAGACCGAGGTCGAGGCCGGTGATGAGATCACCGTTGATGTCTATGCGGCCGACGCCAAGAACGTCAACGCCCTGGGCGCTCTCGTCAACTTCAAGAGCGACCAGTTCGAGTTTGTGTCCGAGAGCATCGCGCAGGACGGCTCGACTGCCGGCATGGAGAACCTGTCTCGCGAGAAGGTCCAGTTCGCGGACAGAACGCAGACTATCAATCTCGCCTTTGCCAACCGCGGCGATGGCAAGCTCTACAACGGTACCGGCGCGGTGGCGAGTTTCAAGCTCAAGGCCAAGACCGCCGGCAAGGTCGAACTGCCCTCGACATCTTGGCTCATCGGTCCGGCATGCGACGCACTTGAGTTTGCGAGCGACGGCACGGTGACGATGCCGGATGTTCCTCGGCCAACGGTCGCCGAGTACGGTCAGGACGCCTTCAACATCACGATGACCAACGATGAGCTCACGACCGACGACGGGACCAACGTCGAGAAACTTATCCAGCAGAAGAGCTATAACGCGCTGTTCGATAATAACGAGGGCGACAACGGCTTTGAGTTCCTATGGAACTGGAGCGGCAACTGGGACAGCGAGGGTAAGCTTCCGAGTTACGTGAAGCTTCCCACCACGATGACATTCGCATTTAAGACGCCGTCGAAACTCGATAGTGTCGAGGTCGTTAACCGCAACGGTGGCAACGGAACCGTGCAGAAGATCAAGGCTGTCGTGACGTTCGAGGATGGCTCGACCCAAGAGTTCGCGGGCGGGGAGTACGATTCCTTCCTGGCTCGCTACGCCTTTGACCTCTCTGCCGAGAACAAGGGCAAGAAGGCGACCAAGGTCGAGGTCACGCCGCTTGAGGCATCGGGTGACCAGATGCTCACACTGCGTGAGGTCAACTTCAACTACACGCAGGGTGTCGAGGCCATCGAGGGTGTCGAGCTAGGCAAGAACCAGACCGAGTTCTTTGAAGGCGACATTACGCCCGTCGACGCCAAGGCTACGCCTGAGAGCGCTGGCTACCCCTATGTGACGGTCGAGAGCTCCGACCCCTCTGTGGTAAGCGTCTCCGCTGTTCAGGCTGGCGATAGCGTGAGCTACTACCTGCGTGCCAACAAGGCCGGCAAGGCAAAGATCACGGTGGCGTCGGTACTCGACCCCTCCAAGACCGCATCCTATGAGGTCGAGGTCAAGGCTGGTGTCGATACCTCTGCGCTCGTAGCAGCGCTTTCCAAGGCCGCGGGCTACAGCGAGTCCGTCTACACCAAGGATTCCTATGCAGCTCTCACCACTGCGGTCGAGGCGGCTCAGAAGCTCCTCGACAGCGGCCAGGGCAGCTATAGCAAGAAGGATGTCGCAGACGCCACAGCCAAGATCGAGAAGGCAATCGACGGCCTCAAGATGCGCCCTGTTGATGAGAAGATTCTCATCAACACGCCCGAGAACCGCAAGAACGTCAAGGTGGCCGGCTTCTCGAGTGAGGCCGACTACGAGGGCAGCAACGCCGTCAACGCTCTCGACGGCGACGAGCGGACGCTTTGGCACAGCGACTGGGCCCATGGGACCGGTATGCCCCAGTATCTGAGTGTCGACCTGGGCCGCGACTACGATCTCACCGACGTTACATTCCTGCCGCGCCAGGACGGCGGCACTAACGGCGATATCTTCGAGGCCGAGATACTGGTCTCCGACACTGCCGACGGTTATGAGAAGGGCACCGCCGCGTCGATGGGTACGTTCGCCTTCGACAACGATGGCCGCGTGTTCACCGACCGTGGCGACTGGAAACAGATGAGCTTTGGCGCCGCGCGCGGTCGCTACGTGACCGTCAAGGTGATTCACGCCGGCGGGGGCGACGTTGATGCCTACTGCAGCATGGCGGAGCTCAAGTTCTACGGTACGGCCGTCCCCGATCCGGTGGCGAAGGATGATCTCACTGCCGCGATCGAAAAGGTTGATGCCGAGCTTGCCGCCGGCGACCTCAAGGCCGGCGACTACACCGAGGCCTCCTGGACGGCGCTCGAGAACGCCCTGGCGAGCGCCCGCGCCATCTTGAGCGACGAGGATGCCACGCAGGACGAGGTCGACCAGGCGCTCAGGGCGCTCGAGAGCGCCCGCGACGCGCTCGAGAAGACCCCGGTGGTCCCGGTCGAGAATCCGACTAAGAAGCAGCTCAAGGCCCTGGTCAAGCAGGCGAAGGAGACTGACACCAGGGGTAAGACGGCCGAGTCTGTCAAGGCCCTGACGGATGCCATTACCTACGCCGAGGACGTCTTGGGTGATGAGAATGCTTCCGACACCCAGATCCAGGCGGCCTATAGCCAGCTCAAGCTGGCCATTGAGAGCCTCAAGGATGCCGATTCCGGCAACCAGGGCGGCTCGGGCAACCAGGGTTCCGGCAATGGCTCGAACGGCGGCAACCAGGCGGGCAAGCCCGCAGGCGACAAAGCCCAGGGCAGCAAGAAGAACGGTTCGGCGATTCCCAATACCGGAGACCAGACGGCGGCGACCGTCGCGACCGTCGGTGGTCTTGGCGCCATCATCGCCGCGATCGGCGCTTTCTTCCATCGTCGCAGCAAGGCTAAGTAGCCCCAGCAACAGCTAAGCAAGCGTGCCCGCCGTCCCACCCAAGGACGGTGGGCACGCTTTTTGAATGTAGGCAGAAAGCTCCGACCCTTCGGCCTTAATCTCGCAAAGCGTTCCGTCTCCCGCCGAACACATCAGCATCGGCGGCTATACTTGAATTATTTGCAGTTAAGGGTCGCGGATTCGCTGCGTCACCGCTCTCAACAGGAGGTCTATGTTTATGGCAGATCAAAAGCCGGTTGTCGGGATCATCATGGGTTCCAAGTCCGATCTGGGCGTTATGGAAGGCTGCACCGCCGAGCTCGAGGCACTGGGTGCGCCCTATGAGCTCGTGATCGCGAGCGCACACCGCACGCCGGCGAAGGTCCACGAGTGGGCTTCGACTGCCGCCGATCGCGGCATCAAGGTGATTATCGCCGCCGCCGGCAAGGCCGCTCACCTGGGTGGTGTCGTGGCTGCCTTTACGCCGCTGCCGGTTATCGGCGTGCCTATGAAGACGAGTGACCTGGGCGGTATGGACTCTTTGCTGTCGATGGTGCAGATGCCCTCCGGCGTGCCCGTGGCCTGCGTTGCCATCAACGGCGCCAAGAACGCTGCCATTTACGCCACGCAGATTCTGGGCGCATGCGACCCCGAGTACCGCAAGGTTATCGAGAAGATGAAGCAGGAGATGGCTGACGCCTAAGCGTTCCGCCGTTTCGCCGCAGTATAAGGAGAGCCATGTCCGATTATCAGGGAAAACGATTCAAGGCTTCTCAGATTCCCGATCCGTCGAAGCCGGGTGCCGCCCATGCGGCGCAGCAGGGTCGGACATCCTCTCCTCAGCAGCCGCGCGCGCCGCGCCCCGTGACACCGGCGACGTATCGTCGACAGGACGCGCCGGCCGCATATCGTCCTTCGTCTTATAGCTCCGCTAAGAAGCCGCCCCGGTCTTCATCGCATGCCGCGCCGTCGGATTACACCGAGCCGCCGCGCAAAAAGCGCCGCTCCATTATTCCCATTCTGCTCATCATCATCGGTATCGGCCTGATTGTCGCCGCCGCCGCTATCTTTATTAATGCCCAGATTGGCTATAAGCAGGCGAGCGATTCGTATCAGAAAATCGAGAAGCAATATGTAAGCGATAAGGACGCCAGCGGCGTGCCGATTATCGACTTTGATGCGCTTGCTCAGACGAACCCCGAGATTGTGGGTTGGATTTACGTGCCGGGAACCAATATCAACTATCCCGTGGTGCAGACCAACAACAACTCCAAATACCTCAACACGCTGTTCGACGGAACGGCTAACGCGTCCGGTGCCATTTTCCTGGATAGCGATGACACCGCGCCGGGAATGGTCGACCAGCAGACCACGATCTACGGCCACCATATGAACGACGGATCGATGTTCAACGTGATTTCGGACACCACTGATCAGGCGACGTTCGATAGCATCGAGTTTGTGTACTACATCACGCGCGATGCGACGTATAAGCTGCGTCCGCTGGCGACCAAGGTGGTCGAGGACACGTATGCCAAGGCGCGCACGACCAATTTTGAGGGCGACGACGGACTCAAGAACTACCTGTCCGAGATGCTCGACGGCGCTTCCGCCGTGGCGAGTGATGCTACCGATCGTGCCGCTTCGGCAACTAAGGTTGTAACGCTTGTGACCTGTCGTTCGCTGTCGCTGAGCAACACACGCGCCGTCATGGTGCTCACGCCGGTCGAGGAATAAGTTGTTCGAGAGTAGCTAAAAAGGCCCCGTCCCAAATTGGCTACTCGACGACGGTAAGGGAGAAATGATGCTCGAGAGTGGCAAATTGATGCCTTCGATTGATGCTTGGCTGCGCGAGGCCAAGGCCGATGCTTCGGCGGCAGGCTGTGGGATGTATCTGACGCATAACGGTGTGGTGCGCGCGACGCCCAAGGCTGAGGTGCGCGGAGTCGAGACCGATGGCGTGGCGCCAGGCCACAGGGTGGGCGGCATGGTCTTTGACTACGACGCCGAAAAGGTACGGTCTGCTATCGAGACTACGCGCGCGATGCCGGGTATCGGCTATGTGCGCGTGTGGCTGGCAAGCGGCGAGCTTACCGTAGGTGACGACATCATGCTCGTGCTTATCGGCGGGGACATTCGCCCACACGTGGTCGATGCACTGCAGGCGCTCGTTGGCACCATCAAGAACGAATGCGTGAGTGAGGTCGAGCGCGAGGCATAGAGGATTGCGTCGATAGAAGGATCGTTTATAAAAATGCCCACCGGTACGTGTGATACCGGCGGGCATTTTGCGTTTTGGGCGCGGCGGGCGCTAAACGCGCGTGGCGTCCTTGGGGCTCATGGTCATGCTCTGGAAGCGGTTCTCCATGTAGTCGTTATCGAAATACTTGCCGTAGAACTGTGCGACGGGAATGTCCGGCTCCGTGCCGTTAACGCGCTGGTACCAGTAGTCGAGCGACTGCAGCGTCATGACGCCGTCGACCAGCATAATGACGGTAAAGATGACGGTGGCCGAGTAGCGGCTCTTCCAGGGGATCTTGTTGATGAGCTTAAGCAGCCTCGGTAGCAGCAGCTTGATCCAGATGAGGCCACCTAGGCCCCACAGGCAGGCAAAGCCCGTGCAGGTGCGTCCGCCCGTGAGGACCACGAGCGGATCGGGCAAACCAAACAGCGTTATGTGCGAGTAGCTCCACGAGACCACGCCAAACGCGGTCTGCATAAACCAGCCCACGAACACCTCAAAGCTCGCGCCGAGCACAGCGCTCACCAGGAAAATGATGATGGGGTTCTTTTTGTAGAAGCGGTTAAGCACCATGGTCATGAGCACGGCGCCAAATCCGTAGATGGGGCTGAAAGGGCCAAACAGCATGCCGGCGCGGTCCTGGTAGACGCCCGGGTCGTTGACCGTCATGTGCCAGATGTCCTCCAAGATAAGTCCCAGTACGCAGCAGACGAAGAATACCCAGAACAGGTTGAAGTAGTTGAGCTTGATGTAGCCCTCGCCGGTTTCATCGCGGCCGAGCATGCCCTCGGCGGCGGCGTCGCGGTCGAGCATCTCCTGCAGGCGGCGCTGCAGTTCGCGCTCCTGACGCAGCGTGGGGTCGACGGTTGCCGAAAGTGCAACAAGGATGCCGAGCTGGATCGCGGGACGCAGCAGGAAGGGCCCGATGCCCTGGAGCATCACGTCGACCAAAAGCTCGACGACGGTGAATGCAATAAGGATGTAGGACAGGCGGGCGGCGTTGCGGCGCTGGTTTTTGATAAGGTCCAGGCCAAAGATGATTAAGATGACGGCACTTGCCGCAGAGAGCATGATGCCGGCGACGATAAGGCCGACTGCGACGAGCGTGTTGTCGCCGAGCTTTTCGGTGGCGTTGCCGTTAACAAGTGCCGTGATGACCTGCCACATAAAGGCAGCGACCGACGGGAGCGTGCCCACGCCGGAAAGTATGCACAGGACGGCGTACACCTTAATGATGAGGGGAATCTTCTTGACCTCTGTGGCGCTGGGGACGCTGGGGTCGAGTTCGTTTCGATCCATACAGAACCTTTCTCGCTTTGTTGTAGGTTATAAGGATACGCCGCCGACCTGCCAAAAGACAGGGCGAACGTCCCAATTGCAACTTTGTAATCCCCAACGGCGGAC
Organism: Collinsella sp.; assembly: GCA_019414445.1. Taxonomy (GTDB): domain Bacteria; phylum Actinomycetota; class Coriobacteriia; order Coriobacteriales; family Coriobacteriaceae; genus Collinsella. The sequence goes on along the minus strand of DXMA01000002.1, from coordinate 108,331 downwards.
GCGGCGGCCATCTGGGGGCGCGGGCACTTACACTGGACAGACCGATAAAATGTTTGGCAACAAAACTGATTATTAGCTCGGTGGGCTTTTAAAAAGCGCTGCTCATGCGCTGGGGAGCACGTCGCGCCGTGCGTATAATAAGGCGGGTAACGCCAAAAATACGAGGCTCTGAGGGGATACCATGTCTCAAGAAACCATCCGCGCGGCCGAGCGTGCCGCGGGACAGGTGAACACCATGTCGACGTATGATCCGGAATCCGACCAGCTGCATGAGGAATGTGGCATTTTCGGCGTATGGGCGCCCGATCGCGACGTGGCTCGACTGACGTACTTTGGCCTGCGTGCGCTGCAGCACCGTGGCCAGGAATCGGCTGGAATCGCCGTGGGTGACGGCGGCACGGTTATGGTCCGCAAAGATCTGGGCCTGCTCGACCGCGTGTTCTCCAACGCCGACCTGTCGACGCTCTCCGGCCAGCTGGCCGTGGGTCATGTGCGCTACGGCACTGCCGGCGCCAAGAGCTGGGAAGCCTCTCAGCCGCACCTCTCTACCATCAATAGCGTCATTATCGCGCTCGCGCACAACGGCACCCTCGTCAACACCGACGAGCTGCGCCGTCAGCTGATCGAGCTGGGCGTGCCGTTCCTCTCCAATTCGGATTCCGAGGTCGCGACCAAGCTTATCGGCTACTTTACCCAGCGTACGGGCCACCTGCGCGAGGGTATTCGCAAGACCATGGAGCTCGTGCGCGGCGGCTACGCCATGACGCTCATCAACGAGCAGGCGCTCTACGCATTCCGCGATCCACACGGCATTCGCCCGCTCGTGCTGGGCAAGCTGGTGGACGAGGGTCTGGACCAGGCCGATGCCGCAGCCGTTTCGCAGCTGCCGTCGCAGGACGGCGCCGCGACGGTCGACTCCGCCGTCCGTGTCACGCGCGCCGGCGGCTGGGTCGTTGCTTCCGAGACCTGCGCACTCGACATCGTGGGTGCCGAGTACGTCCGTGACGTCCGTCCCGGCGAGATCTTGCGCATCAGCGCCGAGGGCCTGGTATCCGAGCAGGGCGTGCCTGCAGCCGAAGAGCCCGCCAACTGCATCTTTGAGCAGGTCTACTTTGCCCGCCCCGACTCCATCATGAACGGCAAGAGCGTCTATGCCTGCCGTTACGACATGGGTCGTCAGCTGGCACATGAGGAGTCTGTCGAGGCCGACCTGGTCATCGGCGTGCCCGACTCCGGCCTGCCGCCTGCGGAGGGGTATTCGCACGAGAGCGGTATTCCCTTTGGCGAGGGCCTTATCAAGAACCGCTACGTGGGCCGTACGTTTATCGAGCCTACGCAGGAGTTGCGCGCCATGGGCGTGCGCATGAAGCTCAACCCGCTGCGCGACAACATCGAGGGCAAGCGCCTGGTCGTCATCGACGACTCCATCGTGCGCGGCACCACCATGGTGCAGCTCGTCAAGATGCTGCGCAACGCCGGCGCCAAGGAGATTCATATCCGCATCAACTCGCCCGAGGTCATCTGGCCGTGCTTCTACGGTATCGATACCGACGTGCAGTCGCAGCTTATCAGCGCCAACAAGACGGTCGACGAGATTTGCGAGTATATCGGCGCCGATTCGCTGGCCTTCCTTTCGGTCGAGGGCCTGCTTAAGGTCATGCCCAAGGGCGGTTACTGCGATGCGTGCTTTACCGGCCGCTACCCCGTGGCGATTCCCGAGAGCTTTGGCCGCGACAAGTTTATGGAGGGCTTTAAGCCCCGCAACCTGGACAAGCCGCTGCACTTTGACGACGACGCCGTGATCGAGAAATACGACGACCGCAGCTGGGAAGAGGAGCACGGCGAGGCATAAAACCTGCCATATGGGGACAGGTTTATTTTGGTAGGTTTTACCTGCTGTTTTGTTGATATGACGGCGCGTGCTGTTATGGCGCGCGCCGAAATGAACGCAACTATGAGCACCGTTTGGCGCCCGTGCGGCGCCACGGTAGTGGGAGAGGAAGGCTCAGATGAGCGACAGCAAGCATGTGACGTACGAGGACGCCGGCGTCGACACCGCCGAGGGCGGTCGCGCCGTCGACGCGATTAAGCAGATGGTCAAGGACACTAACCGTTCCGAGGTTATCGGTGGCATCGGCGGCTTTGGCGGCCTGTTCTCGGCCGCCGCGCTCAAGGATATGGAAGACCCGATCCTGATTAGCGGTACCGACGGCGTGGGCACCAAGCTCGTGCTCGCCCAGATCATGGACCGTCACGAGACGGTGGGCCAGGACCTGGTCGCTATGTGCGTCAACGACATTCTGGCTTCGGGCGCCGAGCCGCTGTTCTTCCTGGACTACGTCGCCATCGGTCACATCGAGGCCGAGCACATGGCAAAGATCATCAAGGGTGTGGCCGACGGCTGCAAGCTCGCGGGCTGCGCGCTCGTGGGCGGTGAGATGGCCGAGCACCCGGGCGTCATGGCTCCTGCCGACTACGACCTTGCCGGATTTACCGTGGGCGTCGTCGACCGTCCCAAGATGCTCGACCCCGCAAACGTCCGCCCGGGCGATGTGATCCTGGGCCTGCCTTCCACCGGCGTGCACTCCAACGGCTACTCGCTCGTGCGTAAGGTCATTGGCGTCGACGGCATTAAGCCGGGCACGCCCGAGGCCGCCGCTAAGGCCGAGGAGCTGAGCCGTCCGCTCGAGGAGCTCGGCGGTGCATCGCTGGCAGACGCTCTGTTGGCCCCCACGCGCATCTACGTCAAGCCGATCCTGGAGCTGCTGCGCGGCGGCGTCAACGTGCATGCTATCGCCCACATCACCGGCGGCGGTATTACCGAGAACCTCAACCGTGCACTCGCCGACGACGTCGACGCCGTGGTCACCCGCAACGGCGCCGAGATGGGTTGGGACGTTCCGCCCGTCATCACCTACGTGTCGCGTCAGGCCGAGCTCGCGCCCAACGAGGCATGCAAGACCTTCAACATGGGCGTCGGCCTGTGCCTGATCGTCGCCCCCGAGGACGAGGCCGCGGTTACCGAAGCCCTGGTCGCGCTGGGCGAGAAGCCGTTCCGCGTGGGCGAGTGCGTCGAGGGTTCCGGTAAGGTCGTGTACTCCGATGAGCGCTAACGAGCAGATGGCTGCTAGTGAGGGCCTGGGCTTTGTGCCCTACACCCGTCCGACCGGCACCGATACGGTCGAGCCGCTCAAGATCGGTGTGCTCATCAGCGGTTCGGGTACCAACCTGCAGGCGCTGATCGATCTGATCGCCGCCGGTAAGCTCAACGCCTCGATTGAGCTTGTGGTGTCGAGCCGTCCTTCGGCTAAGGGTTTGCAGCGCGCTGAGCGCGCGGGCATCCAGACGCTCACGCTGTCCAAGGATGTCTATGCCGACCCTATTGCCGCCGACGAGATCATCGCGCACGAGCTGCTCGAGCGCGGCTGCGAGTACGTGGTGATGGCCGGCTATATGCGCATGGTGCACACACCGCTGCTGGCGGCGTTTCCCAACCGCGTGGTCAACTTGCATCCGGCGCTGCTGCCGAGCTTTACCGGTGCGCATGCGATTGACGATGCCTTTGCGCGCGGCGTCAAGGTAACTGGCGTGACCGTGCATTTTGCCAACGAGGTCTACGACAACGGTCCCATCATCGCCCAGCGTGCGCTGGCTGTCGAGGAGGGCTGGGATGTCGACGCGCTCGAGGAGCACATCCACGCGATTGAGCACGTGCTGTATCCCGAGGTCGTGCAAATGCTCGCCGACGGCCGCGTCCACGTGCTGGAGAGCGGCAAGGTCGCAATTGATGCGCCCCGCGTCTAGCGGCGCACAGTACAATTTAGTTGAGTGGTCAGGGTGGTCATTGGCGCCAAGGCGCGCGTGGCCACCTTTTGTTTTGGGTAGTCATCGGGGACGTTCCTGAATGACTAGGTGAGAGAGGTGAGCGCATGGCGGATAACGAAGCGCTGTTTACGCCTGAGCTGGTGTTTTTTGATTGGGAGTGTGCGACGCCGGGTGAGGTGTTTGCGCAACTCGAGAGTGAGCTTGCTCCGCGCGGCTACATTGCCGACGGTTGGCTCGACGCCGTTCGCACGCGCGAGGATGCCTATCCCACGGGTCTTGCCATGCCGGCGGCAAACATTGCCATTCCGCATACCGATCCGGGGTTTGTGGCCAAGCCCTATATCGCGGTGGTGAAGCCCTCCGCGCCCGTGACATTTAACGCTATGGCTGGCATGGGCGCTCCGGTGCCGGCGCAGATCGTCATCAATCTGGGCATCGCCGAGCCGGGCGGCCAGGTCGAGGCTCTGCAGGCGCTCATGAACATCTTTATGGACGCCGATGCCGCAGCCGACGTGCTCGGCCAGACCACGCCGCAGGGCATGGTCGACGCCATCCGCCGCCACTTCTAAGGTGGGGCTAAGCCGGCACCTAGGGACGTTCCTTATGTGCCGGCACTTGGGGACTGTCCCTAACTGCCGGCAGAAAAGGAACGTCCCTAACTGCCGGCTGCCAGAGCTGTCCCCTTTGCACCAAAATGGTGCAGATTAACCTGTCCCCAATGCACCAAGCGTGCCGCGGGGGCTGCGTTGTGACACAATGGCGTTTGTTCGATTCGTTATGCGAAAGGCCAACTATGGCAAATAAGAAAAAGAACCCCGCACTCGAGCCGACGCCCGAGCAGCAGGCTCGCGCCGCCTCCAACTCTCGCAAGAAGCAGCGCAAGACCCGCGTGTCCAAGACCGTCAAGATCGTTCTGGTGGTCATCGGCGTGCTGGCGATGCTGCTTTCCGTCTCGGCGATGGCGTGCTCCGGCCTGATGTCGCAGGCCGAGGACACCTCGGGCTACAAGCTGACCGGCGGTGTTGCTGCTACTATCAACGGCACCAACCTCACCGAGGACACCGTGACCAAGCAGATCATGAGCATGCGCACGTCCTACGGCTACACCAAGGACAAGGACTGGGCGCAGTATCTGGTCGACAACGACCTCACGCCCAAGAAGTATCGCAAGCAACTCATCGACTCCTACACGCAGCAGATTCTGCTTCAACAGGCACAGAAGGAGAACGGCGTGACGGTGTCGGACGAGGAGGTCGAGAAGGCTTGGAAGGACGCGTGCAAGAGCGCGGGCGGTGCCAAGGCCTTTAAGAAGACCCTCAAGACCTACGGCTATACCGAGGACACCTACAAGGATTCGCTCAAGGAGAGTCTGGCGCAGCAGAAACTCAAGGATGCCGTCGCGCCCACGAGCAAACCCAAGGACAGCGAGATTGTCGATTACATCAACGAAAACCTGTCCAGCTACAACGACGCCCGTCGCTCGTCGAACATCCTGATCAAGGTTGATTCCGCCGCTTCCGACGAGGACAAGGCTGCCGCCAAGGCCAAGGCGCAGGAGTGCCTGGACAAGATCAACTCCGGTGAGCTGAGCTTTGAGGACGCCGTTGAGCAGTACTCCGAGGACACCGGTTCCAAGGAGAAGAAGGGCGATGTGGGCTGGGATAAGCTCACCACCTTTGTCGACAGCTACCAGACGGCGCTCGAGGGGCTCAACAAGGGCGACGTGAGCGAAGTCATCGAGTCGACCTATGGCTACCACATCATCAAGTGCACCGACTACTTCCATGTCGATAATCAGGTTGATGACATCAACCAGGTGCCCAAGGCCATCAAGAAGTACGTCTCCAACGTGGTGAAGACGCAGGCGGCCAGTACCGCGTACAGTGAGTGGCTGGAGCAGTACAAGAAGGACGCCGACATTACCGTCAACCCCATGCCCAAGGACGTACCCTATAACGTGAGCCTGAAGGGCGTCACCAAGAGTTCGACCGACAATTCGTCGACGACTGAGTAATCATGGGGCGGCGCTCGTGTGAGTGTCGCCCGCACTATTGAGGAGGATTTGCAGATGACCAACGAAGAGCTGCAGAAGGAAATGATCGCAGCCATGAAGGCTAAGGACAAGGTTCGCCTGTCCATCATTCGCCAGGTCAAGGCCGAGGTGAAGAATATCGAGGTCAACGAGCGCCGCGATGTGACCGAGGAAGACGTCAACAGCATGATCAAGCGTCTGATTAAGCAGACGAGCGAGACGCTGGAGATGTCCATCAAGGCCGGCACCGACCAAGAGCGTACCGACAACCTGACCGAGCAGGTCAAGATTCTGGAGAGCCTGCTGCCCGCGCAGGTTTCGGGCGAGGAGCTCGAGGCCCTGATTGAGCAAGTTATCGCCGAGCTGGGTGCCACGTCCAAGAAGCAGATGGGCCAGGTCATGGGCGCTCTGGGCAAGGCCACCGGCGGCAACTTCGACAAGCCTGCCGCGGCAAAGATCGTCGGTGCCAAACTCGCGTAATTTGTTACGCGGTTTTACCAAACCGCGTAACGGCTCGACGCTGTAAACCCGTACACGCGGCAATCTGACGTTCAATTTCAAGGGCGCGACCATAAGGTCTGCGCCCTTTCATTTCACATCACCTTGCTCGCGTGTACGGGTTTTCGCTGACTTATGCTCAACAAGGGCGGTTGTATTATTTTCGATGCCCATTGGGGACAGACTTAAATGAGTACCCACGGGGGTACTCATTTAAGTCCGTCCCCAATGAGTGGGTGGAAGATTGCGGGTTCTTTACGGGAATGTAGTGTGGGCTGCGGAAACGTGGTTCTTTCCGTACAATAGTTCAACTCGTGTAAACGCAGGGAAGGGACATTCATGGCAGACATGATCGAGATCAAGCATCTCAACAAGTACTTTGGCGACCTGCATGTGCTCAAAGATATCAACCTCACCGTCAAGCGCGGCGAGAAGCTCGTAATGATCGGGCCTTCCGGCTCGGGTAAGTCGACGCTCATCCGCTGTGTCGATTATCTTGAGGAGCCCACGTCGGGCGAGGTCATCATCGACGGTACGCCGCTCACCAAAAAGAACCACCTGGAGATGGCTCGCAAGTATAGTTCCATGGTGTTTCAGCAGTTCAACCTGTATCCCAACATGACGGTGCTCGGCAACCTGACGCTCGCGCCCATCAAGCTGCAAAAGAAGAGCAAGGAGGAGGCGACCGAGATCGCCATCGCCGCGCTCAAGCGCGTCGGCATGGCGCATAAGGCCGGCGAGTATCCGCAGAATCTCTCGGGTGGTCAGCAGCAGCGCATCGCCATCGCCCGTGCCCTGTGTACCAAGCAGCCCATCATCCTGTTTGACGAGCCGACCTCGGCGCTCGACCCCGAGATGGTCCAGGAGGTTCTGGACGTTATGATTGAGCTTGCGCAGGAGGACATCACCATGATCTGCGTGACGCATGAGATGGGCTTTGCGCGCCAGGTGGCCGACCGCGTCATCTTTATGGAGGACGGCCGCATCCTGGAGGAGGGCACGCCCGAGCACTTCTTCGATAACCCCGAGAACCCGCGCTGCCGCGAGTTCCTGTCCAAGATTCTGCACTAGGCGCGGTGATGGACATGACGGATATGACGAGGGCGGCCGTGTCGCGCCGTCACTTTTTGCAGCTGGCGGGCGCCGGCATGCTCGCGCTGACGGGGACCGCGCTCACCGGTTGCGGCAACTCCACCAGCGGCGAGGGTTCCGACAAGGGATCCAAGCTTGCGGCCATCAAGTCGCGCGGCCATCTGAATGCCGGTGTCAAGAAAGATGTTCCCGGCTACGGCTATTACGACACCGCCAAAGGCCGCTTTGAGGGCATGGAAGTCGATTTGTGCTACCAGATCGCCGCCGCTGTCTTTGGCGTGAGCTACAAGGAAGCCCGTGCCCAGGAGCTTGTCGAGTTTACCGACGTAACGCCCAAGACACGCGGCCCGCTGATCGATAACGGCCAACTCGACGTGGTCGCGGCGACCTACACCATCACCGACGAGCGCAAGAAGAGCTGGGATTTCTCGACGCCGTACCGCACCGACTACGTGGGACTCATGGTCAAGAAGCGTTCGGGCTTTACCTCGATTGAGGACCTGGACGGCAAGGTCATCGGCGTGAGCCAGGGTGCCACCACGCAGGGCCTGATCGAGCAGATGATCAAGGACAACGGCTTTAGCTGCAAGCCCGAGTTTAGGGCCTTTAGCGGCTACCCCATCATCAAGAGCTCGCTCGACGCCGGCAATATCGACGTCTTTGCCATGGACCGCTCCACGCTGGCCGGTTACATGAACGAGACCGTTGAGCTGTTGCAGCCCGAGGTCAAGTTTGGCGAGCAGGGCTACGGCGTGGCGACCAAGAAGGGCTGCGACCTTTCGGCCGTGGTCGATCAGGTGATTTGCGATCGTCTGGCCGACGGCTGGCTCGACCAAGAGGTCAAGACCTGGGGTCTTGTGTAGGCGCTCGGCGTAGGAAGGAATCAAATGCTCGAAGGATTGTTTGACGCCGACCGCTGGTCGACGACATTTCAAAACATGGGGCCCTTCTGGGAGGGCTTTGGCGTGACGCTGCAGGTGGTCGTTGCCGGTCTGCTGCTGTCGCTGGTGCTGGGCACGCTGCTGGGCGTGTTCTCGACTACCCGTTCGCGCGTACTGCGCGCCATCAGCCGCGTGTACGTTGAGTTTTACCAGAATACCCCGCTACCCGTGCAGGTGCTCTTTATGTACATGGCCGGCCCGCAGTTTTTGCAGGCCATAACCGGCGCCGACCAGCCGGTGCGCATCGCGCCGTTCGTGCTGGGCTTCTTGGGCGTGGGCCTGTATCACGCGGCCTACATCTCGGAGGTCATCCGCACCGGCATCGAGGCCGTTCCGCGCGGTCAGATGGAGGCGGCTCAGAGCCAGGGCTTCACCCGCGTGCAGTCCTACTGGTACATCGTGCTGCCCCAGACATTCAAGATCATTCTGCCGCCGCTGTGCAACCAGGCGCTCAACCTGGTCAAGAACACGTCGGTGCTGGCGCTTGTGGCCGGTGGCGACCTTATGTACCGTTCCGACAACTTTGTGAGTCTGTACGGTTACCTGCAGGGATACATCGTCTGCTGCCTTATGTACTTCATCATCTGCTTTCCGCTCGCCATGCTGGTGCAGTGGCTCGAGCGCCGCTCCAAGGAGCGTCCGCGCGGCGTGAGCCTGGCCGAGCTGGGACTCGACAACGTAGAGGAGGCCTAGCGCATGGAAATCTTCAACGCGACCAACCTGCTCTACATCTGGGGCGGCTTTGTTAAGACCATCGAGATCTCGGCGCTGTCGATCTTTTTCTCGCTCATCTTTGGCACGGTGCTGGCGCTCGTCAAGAGCTATGCGCCCCGCCCGTTCCGTATTTTGGTGAGCGCCTATATCGAGCTGTTCCGTTGCACGCCGAACCTGCTGTGGATTCTGTTTATCTACTTTACGGTGCAGGGTTTGGACATTGTGATTTCGACCATCGCCTTTACGCTGTTTACCAGCGCCGTTATGGCCGAGATTGTGCGCGGCGGTCTCAACTCGATTCCGCGCGGCCAGTTTGAGGCAGCGCAGAGCCAGGGTTTTGGCTTCTTTGCCACCATGCGCTACATCATTCTGCCGCAGACGTTTAAGACGATCATTCCGGCGCTGTTTAGCCAGTGCACGACCGTCATCAAGGACAGCTCGTATCTTTCGGGGATTAACGTGGCCGAGCTCATGTACACGGCAAACGTCGTGATGGCCCATGCGATCGACCTGTCGCAGGTGCTTATGCTCTACGGCCTGGTGTTTGCGATGTACTTTGTGCTCAACTTTGGTATCTCGCTGCTGGTTCGCGCATATCAACGCCGCATCGTGGCCGCATAGTCCTGCTTCCCCAAGCACGGCACCTTGCCCCTCAATCGTCGCTTGCATACATTTAGTACGCGGCGCTCCTCTTTCGGGGCAATCTGCCGCACTTGGGAAACCAGGACGGTCGTAAGTGACAAAATGGGAATCAGGAATCGCCTATTTCTCATTTGTTAGAAAGGAATCGCGATGAGCGATCTGGAGAATAAGAAGAATCCTGTGGTCATTACCATCGCGCGCGACTTTGGCGCCGAGGGCCACGAGATTGGCCGCATGCTTGCCGACGAGTTGGGGATTCCGCTGTATGACAACGAGCTGCTGGTGCGTGCGTCGCTGCGCACGGGCGAGTCGCTCGATAAGATGGCCGCCTACGACGAGCGTCTGGCTGTGGAGAACATGGCGTTCCTGCCCGACCGCTACGATGCGCGTTCGTACTCGGATAAGTTGTTCCAAAAGATGAGCCAGGTGATCTTGGACCTGGGCGAGACCGAGAGCTGCATTATCGAGGGTCGTCTGTCCGATTATCTGCTGCGCAATAATCCCAACCATATTGCCGTGCTGGTGACCGCCCCCTTTGAGGACCGCGTCGAGATTGTGCGCAAGAAGCGTGGCCTTAATAAAAAGAAGGGCGCCAAGCTGGTCAAGCAGCAGCAGAAGGCGCGCGAGGCGTTCTATAAGCGCTACAGTGCCGGAAAGTGGAAGATGACGAGCGGTAAGGACATCGTCGTCAACCGCGCCAAGCTGGGCCGCGAGGGCTGCAAAGACGTTATCGCCGCTGCCTACCGCTACAAAGTAGCGCAGCTCGAAGACTAACCGACCAAAACCACCACAAAGGGGACAGGCACCTTTGTGGTGGTTTTTGTTTTAGGCCGAGGGGAAGGCCTTGGCGGCAGTGCCTATCCTCGGCTTTTGCATAGTCTCGATCTGTAACACCAAGCCAGCGAAAATGGCTCTAACTGTTACAGATTTAGATGAACCGTTCGGCCGTCAGCCCAACGCCTTGATCTGTAACACCAGGCGGCATATTTGGTCTCTAACTGTTACAGATTGAGATGCGGCGTGGGCGGCCGGCACAATATCTCGATCTGTAACAACTGCAGGGCTCAACGGACTCCAACTGTTACAGATTGAGACAAAACGATCAGGCAAGTCCAAAACCACCACTAAGGTGCCTGTCCCCTTTGTGGTGGTCGGGCGGCCGGCATAGAAAAAAGTCCCCGCCGGGCGTGTGCTCGACGGGGACTTTGCCGTTTGGTGGCTAGCACTGTAGGTGATTACTCGCCCAGCAGGCTCTTGGTGATGGAAGCGGCGGCCTTCTTGCCGGCGCCCATCGCCAGAATGACCGTAGCGGCACCGGTGACGATGTCGCCGCCGGCCCAGATGCGGGGATCGGTGGTCTGGCCGGTCTCCTCGTCGGCGACGATGTAGCCCCACTTGTTGAGCTCCATCTTGCCGCCGATCTTCTTTGCGAAGGGGTTGGCGTTGGTGCCGATAGCCGAAATCGCGACGTCGCAGGGGATCTCCTCGATGGCGCCCTCGATGGGCACCGGGCGACGACGGCCGGACTCGTCGGGCTCGCCGAGTTCCATCTTCTGGACCTTGACGGCGCACACGGAGCCGTCCTCGCCAGCGACAAACTCGAGCGGGGAGACGAGCGGCAGAACCTCGACGCCCTCGGCCTTAGCATGGTGCAGCTCGGCGCGACGGCAGGGCATCTCGTCCTCGGTACGACGGTAGGCGATGATGGCGTGCTCGGCGCCCAGGCGCTTGGCGGTACGGACGGCGTCCATAGCCACGTTGCCGCCACCAAAGACGACGACGTTCTTGCCGTGCTTGGTGGGGGTGTCGTACTCGGGGAACTTATTGGCCTTCATCAGGTTCACGCGGGTGAGGTACTCGTTGGCGAAGAAGACGTTGGGCAGGTTCTCGCCGGGGACGTTGAGGAACTTGGGCAGGCCAGCGCCAGTCGCCACGTAGATGGCGTCGAAGCCCTGCTCGAACAGCTCCTCGGCCGTGGCCATGTTGCCCACGACGGAGTTGTACTCAAACTTGACGCCCATGTCCTCCAGGCCGTCAATCTCGCGCTTGACGACTGCCTTGGGCAGACGGAACTCGGGGATGCCGTAGACCAGCACGCCGCCGCCGGTGAAGAAGGCCTCAAAGACGGTGACGTCAAAACCGTTACGGGCGAGCTCGCCGGCGCAGGTGATGCCGGACGGGCCGGAGCCGACGACGGCGACCTTCTTGCCGTTCTTGGGGGCCATCTTGGGCGTGGAGGCGAGCTCGGGGCGATCACCCAGGAAGCGCTCGAGCTGGCCGATGGCCACGGGCTCGGACTTCTTACCACGGATGCACTTGCCCTCGCACTGGTTCTCCTGCGGGCAGACGCGGCCGCAGATGGCGGGAAGCATGGAGTCCTCGCGGATGGTATCGAGCGCGCCGCCGAAGTCCTTCGCGCGGATCTGCTCGATAAAGCGGGGGATGTTGATGTTGACGGGGCAGCCCTCAACACAGAACGGCTTCTTGCAGTTGAGGCAGCGCTCGGCCTCGGCCAGCGCCATCTCCTCGGTGAAGCCCTTGTCGACGGGGCGGAAGTCGCAGGCGCGCTCGGCAGCCGGCTCCTCGTTATCGGGGGTGCGGGGCGACTTCATATCGGCAACGAAACGACCGTTAACTAGTGGCATGCGCAGCTCTTTTCCTCGTAGGCCTTGAGGGACTCGCCCTCTTCGGAACGGTAAGCGGCCTGGCGGGCACGAAGGTCATCCCAGTCGACCAGGGTGGCATCGAAGTCGGGGCCGTCGACGCAAGCGAACTTGGTCACGCCGCCCACCTCGACGCGGCAGCAGCCGCACATGCCGGTGCCGTCAACCATGATGGGGTTGAGCGACGCGGTGATGGGGGTGTCGTACTTCTGGGCGGTGAGGGTCGAGAACTTCATCATCGGAACGGGGCCGACGCAGAAGACCTGGCTCACGGCCTTGTCCTGCAGCAGGCGCTCCAGCGGAGCGGTGACAACGCCCTGCTCGCCGTAGGAGCCGTCGTCAGTGGTGATGTGGATGTGGTCCTCGTCGAGGAGCTCGCGGAACTGGTCCTCCATGAGCAGGAGGTCCTTGGTGCGGGCGCCCATGATGGCGTGCACCTCGTGACCGGTCTCGACCAGGTGTTTGGCGACCGGGAAGGCAATTGCCAGGCCGACGCCGCCGCCAATGACGGCGCAGGGGCCCTCGGCCATCTCGGTGGGAACTCCCAGCGGGCCCACGACGTCGCGCAGCGACTCGCCGGCCTCATAGGTGGAAAGCATCTCGGTGGTCTTGCCGATCACCATAAAGATGAACTCGACCCAACCCTCGTCACCGTTCCAGCCAGCCAGGGTAAACGGGACACGCTCGCCCGTCTCGTTGGCGCGAACCATGAGGAACTGTCCAGCGTGCGCATGCTTGGCGATTGCGGGCGCCTCGATGCGGAACTTGAACACCTTCTCAGAGAACTGCGTCTTCTCCAGGATCTTATACATAGAACCCCTCTCTTGTTAGGGCGGCCGAACCGTGCCTCCACGGAAATGGACGGCAGCCCGAATAAAACCGTACGCGCACAGGCGTTGTGCAGACATACGGTGCAAATTATACCCTCATGGACATGCTGTTTACGTGTATCTTCGGCAGGCGGAAAAGTGACCTGCCAAAAAGGGACAGGTTTATTTCGGCAGGTTTTATCAGGCAAAACGGCAAAGGGGGCCGGCCTCGCGCTTTGGTGAGGCCGGCCCCCTTTTGAGGCATTGCATATGTATGGCGGCGCAGGGTTTATTACGATGCGGCCGTTGCGGCGTTTCCGCACATAAAACCTGCCAAAATAAACCTGTCCCTTTTTGGTAGGTTTTAGTGTTTGCCGTTGGCGGAGGCGGAGCCGTTGACGTGGTCGCGGGCATAGATCACGCCGTGCACGATGGCGAGGCCCGCAGCGTCGGCGGCGCGGGCGCAGGTGTCCTGGAAGTCCTCGGCCTCGCGGGCGCGCAGCTGCTTGAGCACGTAGTCTGCCACGGCCATCTTGCCGGGAGGGTTGCCGATGCCGGTGCGGATGCGGCTAAAGTCGCGGCTGCCCATCTTGTCGATGATGGAGCGCAGGCCGTTGTGACCGGCGTGGCCACCGCCCACCTTAACGCGTACGTCGCCGGCGGGAATGTCGAGCTCGTCATGAATCACGAGTAGCTCCTCGGCCTTGATCTTGTACTCGCGGCAGAGCTTGGAGATGGGGCCACCCGAGGTATTCATATACGACTGCGGCTTGACCAGCACGATCTGGCGCTTGCCTCCCTCTTCCTCGGGATCGTTGATGTTGATGAGTGCGACCTCGGCGCCGGCCTGGTTTTTCCAGTACGTGACACCGGCCTGACGGGCCAGCTCATCGATCGCCTTAAAGCCGGCGTTGTGGCGGGTCTCGGCATATTCCTCACCCGGGTTGCCAAGTCCGGCAACCATGCGAATCTTAAGCGGCTGTGCAGCTGCCATGTTCATCCTTTCGTTGATTTGTCGCCTGCTATGGTGAGCGACCCTGTTGCCGCTGTCAAATGGAGGGTAATTGAGGGCGTTTGGGGGCGTTTGGACGGACGTCGAAATCCGAGGTGGACAGTTAGTTCAGATACGTATAAGTTCTGAGGACTCGAATTACTCAATTCAATGCCGATACGTTGTTTTGGAGCTTTAGTTAGTCCATATGGCGCTGTTTTGAAGTCTACCCTGCCTTCAAATAGGGCGAATGGTATAGAGATAGCTGCAAAACAGTCTAATTCAATGCGTCCATTTATACGTATTTGAACTAACTGCCCAGCCCTGCTCGACGGCGCACGGGTGATTCGCCGTTTAGACCGGCGCGAGGCCGGTTCCGGCCCGCAGAGCGTTGAGCCAAGCGGCCTGACGCTTGCGATAGCCCTTGATACGGTACCGGAATCGGACTCCTGCGAGTCGATGCATCGTTTGGGCGAAGGCTTCGAGTGCAACAAGGTCTTTCATTTGGTCGCGATTGATAACCAGGACGTGGATGCCCATGGCCTTGAGGCCATTATTTCGATTGCCATCGTGGATGCGAGCGTTTTGAAGCTCATGCCCAATTCCGTTGTATTCGTTGTCGACTCCGGCTGCCGGGCAATATAGGTCGCAGATGGCATAGGGGATGCCCGAGGACATGTTGACCGCAAGAGTATCGAAGTCGATTCGATGGTTGAGTAGCAGGCCTCCCATGGGCAGGCTGCAACATCCGAATCCGCCAAAGCGCATGGGCGCTCCGAGAACGGCAAACATTAGGGATTCGGCTGGGGATGCGGATCCAGCCCGGGCGAGTTTGACTGCCGTGCGAAACGAGGCGTATGAGCTACTTTTGGCGAACCGTGCGACCGCCTCGAGCTCTTCGATGGTCGTGGCGGGCTCGCATTTGTAGTGCGCCTGTTCATAGCGGGTTTCGTTCTGTTGTTCGGCCGCTGACTGGTTGCCCAGGCAATCAAGATCGCCCGTCGCTTCGTAGCCATCGCCCTTGGGCCAGATGTCGTCATGGGCAATGGGGTATGTTGCCCCGGGAGGAAGGGAGTAAGTTCCGACCAGTTCCATGAGAAGCATCAAGGTTTTGGCGACTGATTCATTTTTAGAACAAAGCATGGCTGTCATGGCAGGAGACGTTGCGTAGATGTCGGCCTCGACGTGCATAATTGCACCTTCAGGAAGCGGAGCGGAGAGAATATGCTGAAGAAGTCGCTTGTCGGGGCGTCGGTTGCCTTCGTTTGAAACGAGAAGATCGAGCAGCTCGGAATCATCTTCATTCCAGGCGTCGAGTATCGAAAGTGCGCCAAAGTCTATCGCGTCATTATTGGGAATGCAGCTAGCCAAGGCCTGTGCTTGCTGTTCACTATCAATGGAGCTCCAGGGTAGGGCAGAGTACGCCCGTCGTGCGCGACGAATTGCGCGGAGGGCGGAGAAATGTGAAATCACGGTCGTCATAGCTATAACGTACTAAGTTGGCGGCAGAATGCGACCGCCATACCGTTCTTTTCGCTCAGCGGGGTGCTGGGCGCCATGAACGGCCGGGTGTTAGGAAATCGGTGGAATCGGTTGAGGGGATTGCAGGAAATTGAGCTCTGCCGAGAAGGTTGACGATGGCTACTGGACAGTTAGTTCAGATACGTATAAGGCGGCGGGCGTTCGAGGTGTTTCTAAGGGCCTTCGAGGGCGATTTGAAGATAATATATGCGGCGGTTGTACTCGAAAACGATGAGCTTCGGGCGGCATGGCATCCGCCGGGGAGCTCAGAAGGCTCCGAACGGACCTTTGGAGCTTTAAAAAATACGTATCTGAACTAACTGTCCAGGGCGGATTGGCGAGGAATAGAAAAAGGGTCGGAAGCGAGCTTCCGACCCTTTAAAAACATCAAAGATGATGCGATACGCGTTGGACTACAGCGCGAAGTCGCCGCCGACGAGCGTGGAGACGGGCTCCTCGTGGTAAACGGCGGAGATGGCCTGAGCGAACTCCTCGGCGACCGAGATGGTCTTGATCTTGCCGCCAACCTCGACGGGGATGGCGTCGGTGACGACGCACTCGACGATGGGGGCATCGTTCAGGCGCTCGATGGCCGGACCGGAGAAGATGCCGTGGGTGGCGCAGACGTAGATGTCGCCGGCGCCCATAGCCTTGAGCTCCTTGACGTTGGCGCACAGGGTGCCAGCGGTGTCGATCATGTCGTCATTGATGATGCAGGTCTTGCCCTTGATGTCACCGATGATGCCCATGACCTCGGCCGCGTTGTGGCGCGGACGGCCCTTGTGCGCAATGGCGAGACTGCAACCGAGCATATCGGACAGCTTCTTGGCGGCTTTGGCACGACCCACGTCGGGGGAGACGACAACCAGGTTGTCGGTGTCGAAGTGCATGTCGTTGTAGTACTGGCCGAACAGCGGCAGTGCGGACAGGTGGTTAACCGGGATATCGAAGAAGCCCTGGATCTGGCCCTGGTGCAGGTCGAGGGTGATGATGCGGTTGACACCGGCGCGCTCGAGCAGGTTGGCGACGAGGCGGGCGGTGATGGGCTCGCGCGGGCCGGCCTTGCGGTCCTGGCGGGCATAGCCGTAGTGGGTGATGACGGCGGTGATGGAGCGGGCAGATGCGCGCTTGGCAGCGTCGGTGGCGATGAGCAGCTCCATGAGCATGTCGTTGACGTTGCCGCCGGCCACGGACTGAATCAGGAAGACGTCGGCGCCGCGGACGGTCTCGTCGTAGCGGGCGTAAATCTCACCATTGGCGAACTGCTTTAGCGTAAGGCCCGAAAGCTCGACCCCAAGGTACTCAGCGATCTTCTGAGCGAGGGGACGGTTGGAGGAACCGGAATACACGCGGATGGACTTGCGCATATTCTCCGACTTCTCGGGATCATTAATCGGCATTACCCTTCTCCTTTATATCGAATGCCATATAGATGCCTTGTTGCATTGTAACCGCGCGACGGGGTTTATCGAGTCTTGATAACGTCTTTACCGTCAACGGACACGAACCGACCACTCATCCGGTCGCGCAGGTCAGCATAGAAAAAGGAGCCGTCCCCATGGGAACAGCTCCTTAGATGCTTGGTAAAACGTTATACCTCGTCGTCCTCGTGCAGGCGGCGGCGGTAATCGGCGGCCCAGCCCTCAATGTTTACCTGACGGGCGCGGCCCAGGCCGAGTGCGTCTGCCGGGACCGGCTCGGTGATGACGGAGCCTGCAGCCACGAGTGCGCCGTCGCCGATCTGGGCGGGCGCGACCATCATGGTGTCGGAGCCGATGAAGGCGTCCTTGCCGATGACGGTCTTGTGCTTGTGCACGCCGTCGTAGTTGCAGGTGATGGAGCCCGCGCCCACGTTGACGCCGGAGCCCATGGTGGTGTCGCCGATGTAGGACAGATGCGGCACCTTGGAGCCCTCGCCGATCGTGGACTTCTTGATCTCCACGTGCGTGCCGGCTTTGGAGCCGTCGAGCATGTGAGTGCCCGGGCGCAGGTAGGCGCGCGGGCCGCAGTCGACGCCGTTCTCGATGACGGCCTCGATGGCGATGGTCTCATCGATGGTGCAGCCGCTGCCGACGGTGGTGTCGGTGAGACGGCTGTTGGGGCCGAGCTGGCACTCCTCGCCCACGGTGACGTGGCCGATCAGGTGCGTCTGCGGCCACACGACGGTGTCGCGGCCGATGGTGGCGTCGGGGCCGATCCAGGCCTGCGTGGGGTCGATGAAGGTAACGCCCTCGGCCATCCAGTGTTCGTTGATGCGGTCGCGTGCGATGGCGGTAAGCTGCGCGAGCTGGATGCGGCTGTTGACGCCCAGGCCGTCGCGGTAGTCGTCACAGTGGAAGATGGAGACCGCCTGGCCGTGACCCTTGAGGATTTCGAGCATGTCGGGCAGGTAGTACTCGGACTGCGCGTTGTCGTTGCCGATCTCGTTGATGTGGGCGGCGAGCTGTGCGCCGTCGAAGGCGTAGCAGCCGGCGTTGCACTCGAGCAGCGTGGCGGCCTGCTCGGGCGTGCAGTCCTTCTGCTCGATGATGCGCTCGATTTGACCGTCGGCACCCAGCTTGATGCGGCCGTAGCCAAAGGGATCGGGCGGGGTCATGGTCATGACGGTGCAGGCGAGCTCGCCGGTAGCGACGGTCTGCGCGAACTTGGCGACGGTGTCGGCGGTGATGAGCGGCAAGTCGCCGTTGAGCACGACGACCGGGCCCTCGGTGATGCCGCAGGCCTCGAACGCGACCTTCACGGCGTGGCCGGTGCCCAGGCGCTCGGTCTGCTCGACGCACTCGACCTTGGTGGCGCTGCTGGCGTAGGCGCCATCGATGAGGGCGCGCATCTCGTCGGCGTGGCTGCCGATGACGACCACGACGCGGCTACAGCCGGCCTTGATGGTGGCGTCGACGATCCACTGAACCATGGGCTTGCCCAGGATCTTGTGCGAAACCTTGCAGTGGTTCGACTTCATGCGGGTGCCCTCGCCGGCGGCGAGGATAATTGCGGTTGCGTCCATGTGATCTCCTGTTACGTTATTAGAGACGTGTGTTTGGAAACGATACACGGCGCAATATGATACCGCAGGCATATGACGAGCGCGTAACGATTGGTTTGCGGCGGTTGAGGCTTGCGCCGCCGGCGTGGCGTTTGCACTGCGTGCGTGCGGCGTTGGCGGTGCTGCGGAGCTGTTGTTTGAGCGAGGGGACGGGGGTGCCCGTGGACAACATACGAGAGGAGTTTGGCGGCGAGCCCGTCGCGGCATTCTCGATGTCGCACCCGGCGGTGCCTGCGCTCTACATGGCGCTAACGCTGGGACTCACCATGTTCTCGATGCAACCGGTGCTGATCGCGCTGTCGCTCGCAGGCGGGCTGGCATACGGCTTTGCGACCCGCGGGGCTGCTCGCACACTGAACGCGCTTCGCTGGCAGCTGCCGGTGATTTTGATCATTGCGCTGGTCAACCCGCTGTTTAGCGCCTCGGGCTCGACGGAGTTGTTCCGCATCGGCATGCGCGCAGTGTATTTGGAGAGCATGGTATACGGCCTGTGTATGGGCGGGCTGTTTGTGGCGAGCGTGCTGTGGTTTGAGGCTGCGGCGTCGATGCTCGAATACGACAAGGTGCTCGCGTTGCTGGGCAACGCCGCGCCGGTGCTCGCGCTCATGATCTCGATGTGCATGCGGCTTATCCCGCAGTTTTTGCGCCGCGGCCGCACGGTGCTGGCGGTGCAGGACGCGATCGATGTGCCGGGCCGCGCGCCGGCCGACCCCGTGCGTTCGCGTTTGCGGGCATCGAGTGTGTTGATGGGCTGGGGCATGGAAGATTCGCTGGAGCGCGCGGACGCCATGCGCTCCCGTGGGTGGGGCGCCGCGACGCGTCGAACGACGTATGCGCGGTATCGACTGGGGCGCAGCGACGTTGCCGCGCTGGTTGGGCTTGCGTTGTTTGGCGTGGCCACGGCGGCAGTGGCGTGGACCGCGACGACGCAGTATTCGTTTTATCCGCAGCTCTCGGTGCCGGCGCCGTGGCCGGGCTATGTCGTGTACGCTGCCTGGATGGTGCTGCCTTGCGCGTTGCATGCGATTGATGAGAAGAGGTTTGGTTGATGGCTCGGTTTGATAGGAGCTCGGCGGCGGGTGTGGCATATGGCTCGGCCACGCCGGCGATTGAGGTGCGAGGCCTTAGTTTTGCCTATCCCGGGGCCGAGGCACCGGTGCTCGAGGGACTTGATTGGCGTGTTTCCCAAGGTGCGTTTGCGCTGCTTGTTGGCGGTACTGGGTCGGGCAAATCGACGCTGCTGTCGCTGCTCAAGCCCGAGATCGCTCCGGTGGGCGAGCGCACTGGTGATGCGCGCGTGCTGGGCGAGAACGTTGCCGACATGGACGTGCGGGCATCGGCGGAGCGCGTGAGCTATGTGTTCCAGGATCCCGAGAACCAGATCGTGTGCGAAACCGTGTGGCACGAGATGGCGTTTGGCCTGGAAAACTTGGGGCTAGCACGTGATGAGATGCGCCGTCGCGTAGCTGAGACCAGCTATTTCTTTGGTCTGGAGGACTGGCTTCATCGCGATACCGATACGCTTTCGGGCGGCCGCAAGCAGCTGCTGTCGCTTGCCGCCGTCCTGGCGCTGTGTCCGCGTGTGCTGCTACTCGACGAGCCCACGTCTCAGCTCGATCCCGTTGCCGAGAAGAATTTTCTGCACGCGCTGTTTCGTGTGAATCGCGAGCTGGGCTGCACGGTTGTTGTGGCTACGCATCAACCGCGCCCAATGCTCGAGTATGCGACGTGTGCGTACCGGATTGAGGACGGTCGCGTGCGCGAGGTGGCGGATATGGCTTCTTTGGGGCGTCGAGAATCGCTGTTTTCCGACGACATGTTGGGGTGGGGTGCCGTCCGATGTGCAAAAAACGGAGTATTCAGCAGGCGTGAGGACAATTTGGGCTCTCTGGAGCCGCCCGGGGACGTATCGAGCGCGAAAAAAAGTTCGGAATTGGACAAATCGTCCGAATTTGTGGCGCAAACGTCGCTCGAGAACGGCTCGGAAGCCTTCCCGCGCACGGATGGGAGCAGAATACTCCAAAAAATGCACGGCGGGTCGGCTACCACCCTGGCAGGGAGCTGGTTTCGCTACGATCGCGCGGGCGGTTGGGTTCTGCGCGGGCTCGACGTGGCGTTTTCGGCCGGTGCGGTGCATGCGATCGTGGGCGGCAACGGATGCGGTAAGTCGACGATGCTCTCGGTGCTGGCGAAGACCGCCAAGCTGCAGCGCGGTCGCATGGTGCGCGGAGCGGCCTCGGCGGCGCTGCTGCCTCAGAACCCCAAAGCATTGCTGGTTGCCGAGACGGTTCGCGATGAGCTGATGGAATGGGCCTCGACCTGCGGATATGACGAGAACTTGGCGCGGGAGCGTGCGGCGAGCTTGGGGCTGTCGGGTCTGGATGGGCGCCATCCGTACGATCTTTCGGGCGGACAGCGTCAGCTGCTTGCGTTGGCAAAGCTGCTGTTGATCGGCCCCGAACTGCTATTGCTCGATGAGCCCACCAAGGGTTTGGACCTGGCCAGCCGCCGCATCATCGCCCGCGCCCTGCGCGACCATGCGCAGGCTGGCGGCACCGTCGTCATGGCGACGCACGACCTGGACTTTGCCGAGCAGGTTGCCGATGACATTTCCATGATGTTTGATGGCGAGATCGCCTGCATGGAGCCGCCGACCGACTTCTTTGCCGACAACGTGTTTTATAGGGCGTGATGGGATGGCGGATTATCGCATCGTGCGCCTACTCGCAAAACTGGAGATACCGCTGCTGCTGGCGGTGCCAGCCGTGATGGCTGCGGCGTTGCTGGCGGGCGTTGAACAGGCGGCACTTGCCATGCTTGTCGTGGTGGCGCTGGTGCTCGCGCTGTTCTTTGCGGGCTACGAGGCGTCGCGCCCGGGCTTACGCCAGATTATGCCAACGCTGGTTCTGGCGGCGTTGGCTGCGGCGGGGCGCATTCTGTTTGGCCCCATTCCCGACTTTAAACCGGTGAGTGCCATCGCCATTATTGCGGGGGCGACGCTTGGTCGCCGCAATGGTTTTATGGTTGGCGCGTTGGCGGCGCTGACCAGCAATTTCTTTTTTGGACAGGGCATGTGGACGCCGTGGCAGATGTATGCCTGGGGCCTGGTTGGCTATGTTGGCGGCGCGCTGGCGCATGCGGGTGCGTTCGACCGCGCCGACGGCACCGTGCGTATGCCGGCGCTGCTGACCTACGGCTTTGCTTCGGGTTTGCTGTACGGCGTTGTGATCAACGCCTACGACATTATCGGTTTTGTTCAACCGCTCACGTGGGCGGGTGCCATGGCGCGTCTTGCCACCGCCGTACCGTTCGATATCACGCACGGCCTTGCGACCTGCGTGTTTTTGGTCGCCCTGTACAAGCCTTGGTGTCGCCGCATCAACCGAGTCGTCGTGAAGTACGGACTGTAGGGCTGGTTGCGCCGGGGCGGGAATCAATACTGCCGAAGTGCCATTTTAAAACTATGCCGGTTTACGGGGCCAGATTGGCACAAGCAGACCATGCCGGCTATTTTTGAAATAGAGCAAGCCGTTTACCTGCGGTTTTATTATTTCGGAATTGCGTATGGTTGGGGGTTCGCGATTTAGCCCCGTAAACTGGCATAGTTTTGGAATGGCCGGCTGATATGACGGGCGTCGTGACCCTCAAGAGCCAAATTGATCCGTTTTCTTCCGTCTCCAGACGTCCCCGGGGAATCAGCTGAACTCGCCCGCCACGAAATCAGCCTATCTACTACGTTTGACCCGACACCCCCAAACACAACCGCGTTTTATGAAAAACCGCAGGCTTTCTACCTGCGGTTTTCTTTTTGCGTTGTTCGCTGTGGTTGAGGGTGGTGGCTTAAACGTAGTAGATGGGCGTGTTTCGTGGCGGATGGGTCACGTGGATACCACCACGAGGCCCAAAATGATTCGTTTTCCTCCGTCCCCAGGGGATCAGCTGGGGCTAGAGCTCTAGCGTGAGGGTGACGGGGCAGTGGTCGCTGCCGAAGATGTCGCCGCGGATGCCGGTGTCGCGTACGTTGACGGCGATTGCGTCGCTTACCAGGAAGTAGTCGATGCGCCAGCCGGCGTTGTTCTTGCGGGCATTAAAGCGATAGCTCCACCAGCTGTAGACGCCCTCGACGTCGGGGTTTGCCGCGCGCCAGGTATCGGTAAAGCCGGCGTTGAGCAGCTCGGTAAACTTGCCGCGCTCCTCGTCCGAAAAGCCGGCGTTGCCGCGGTTGGACTTGGGGTTCTTAAGGTCGATCTCCTCGTGCGCCACGTTAAAGTCGCCGCAGGTCACGACGGGTTTGCCGGTCTCGCGCTCGAGCGCGTTCAAAAAGCCGCGGTAAGCATCGTCCCAGGCCATGCGCACGTCGATGCGGGCGAGTTCGTTTTGCGCGTTGGGAGTGTAGACATCCACAAACCAGAACTTGTCGAACTCCAGCGCGCAGACGCGGCCCTCGGTTGCGGCTTGGGCGACGAGTACGGCCGCCTCGTTCTCGCCGGCGTAGGGTAGCAGTGCGTCGGCGTGCAGCACGCGCAGCGGTTCCTGGCGGCTAAAGACCGCAGTGCCCGAATAGCCTTTACGCTCGGCGTAGCTCCAGGTTTGGTGATAGCCGGGCAGGTCAATATCGACCTGGCCTTCTTGCAACTTGGTCTCTTGCAGCGCCAGGATATCGACGTCGAGTTCTTGCGCGATCTGGATAAAGCTCGGGTCCTTTTTGAGCACGGCGCGCAGGCCGTTGACGTTCCACGAGGCGAAAGTGTAAGTCTGAGGCATGGTGTCCTTTCGACGGGGTTGGCAGGCTTAAGATTAGCGCAACAGGGGCGGGGTGGGCTCCGCGCATGCTGACTTAAAGGTCGCATGCTGGGACATCGCCCGACGCCGCCCGATCAACAAGGACGGAGGGCTCATATGACGCAGGCAATATCGGACCCCAGGCAGGCGTCCGCCGCGCTGGCGGATCTGTTTGACACCCACAAGCGCGTGGTCTTCTTTGGCGGCGCTGGTGTTTCCACGGCAAGTGGCATCCCCGATTTCCGCAGCGTGGACGGCCTGTATCACCAGCAGTTTGCCTACCCGCCCGAGACTATGCTCTCGCATAGCTTTTATGAGACACATCCGGCCGAGTTCTTCGACTTTTACCGCACCAAGATGATCGCGCTTAACGCTAAGCCCAACCGCTGTCACACCAAGCTGGCCGAGCTGGAGCGCGCCGGCAAGCTTGATGCCGTGGTGACGCAAAACATCGACGGCTTGCATCAGATGGCGGGCTCGCAGCGCGTGTTCGAGCTGCACGGATCGGTCCATCGCAACATTTGCCAGTCGTGCGGCGCGGTCTATAGCGCCGAGTGGATTTGCTCGCGCGAGCACGAGGACGCCGCGGGCGTGCCCGTGTGCCCCGCGTGCGGTGGTCGCATCAAGCCCGATGTGGTGCTCTACGAAGAGCCGCTCGACGAGCATGTGTTGACCGGTGCCGTTGCCGCCATTGCCGCGGCCGATGCCCTCATTGTGGGTGGGACCTCGCTCGTGGTGTATCCGGCGGCAGGCCTTACGCGTTACTTTACTGGCGATACGTTGGCCATTTGCAATTTGGCGCCTACCGATCAGGATGCAAATGCCGACCTGCTGATTTCTTGCGACATCGCGGCCGCGTTTGCGTTCTAGCCCGTGTGCGCGGATACAATAGAAAGACTGAGTGCAAAGCGACCCCGCCGCCAGCTCCCCAAGCTCGGCGGCGTGGGCATTTTAGGAGGATGTTCATGGCGAACGACAGCAAGACATGGCGGTGCGGAAAGTATGAGCTCAGCTTTGACCGTCCGCGCATCATGGGCGTCCTCAACGTGACGCCCGATTCGTTTAGCGACGGCGGGGAGCACTTCGACCCGGATGCCGCCATCGAGTACGGCCTGGCGATGCTTGACGCCGGCGCCGACATCATCGACGTGGGCGGTGAGTCCACGCGCCCCGGCTTTACCCCGGTTAATCCCGACGAGGAGGCTCGCCGCGTGCTGCCCGTGGTGCGCGCGCTGGCCAAAGAGGGCGCCATCGTCTCGATCGACACGCGCCACGTGGCGGTTGCCAAGGCGGCCGTGCGCTGCGGCGCCTCGATCGTCAACGACGTGACGGGCTTCACCGACCCCAAGATGGTCGAGTTTGTTAAGACGAGCACCTGCGGCGTCATCGTGATGCATGCCGGCGAGGTCGCCGCGCCTACACGCACGCACGCAACGGTGCAGCTCGATACCTCGGCTGCGGCGTTTGTTGCCGAGAAGGCGCGCGAGGCGGCTGCCGAGGCCGCGCGTGAGGCTGAGAAGCCGGCTCGCCGCCGTCGCGGCAAGTTGCTGGGCGAGCCTAAGCCGGAGGCCAAGCTTCCGGGCGGCGTGGTGCAGCCCTCGTTGCCGTTTGGCGATCCGGAGCCCGCGACCGAGCCTGCAAGCGAGCAGGAGACGCCGGCCGCCGAGCAGGCTGCTGCCGCCGAGACCGTCGCGCCCGCGCCCGAGGCCACCGAGGCCGCATCGGAGCCCAATGACCGCCTGGCCGCCATGATGCGCCGCAGCGCCCGCCGCGAGGAAGCCTACGTGCCCACCTCGCAGCTCCGCCGCTTCACCCTGCCCGATTCGGCGCCCATCATGCGCCGCGTCATGGGCTTTCTGTCCGACCAGGCCCGCGCGCTCATCCACGCCGGCGTGTCGCGCGACCGCATCTGCATTGATCCCGGTCCGGGCTTTGGCAAGACGGCCAACGAGGACATCGTCATCCAGCGCGAGACTGCCAAGATGGCGTCACTGGGTTATCCGCTCATGTGCGCCGTATCGCGCAAGCGCTTTGTGGGCGCCGTCTCGGGCGTGACCGAGGCCGCCGAGCGCGATGCCGCTACGTTTGGCGTGTGCCTGGGCGCCATCCAGGCCGGTGCCAACATTGTGCGCGTGCACGACGCCGCGGGCTTTGCGCAGTTCCTGAACGGCTACTGGGCGGTTGCCAAGCCGCAGCCGCGCCGCGCGTTTGTGGCCGTGGGCTCCAACCTGGGGCATCGCTGTGACAACATCCGCGCCGCACGCGACATGATCGCCGAGATTCCACTCACCTGCGTGTCCAACTCCTCCAAGATCTACGAGAGCGAGCCGGCCTACGAGACGCGCCAGGACGCGTTTGCCAACGCCGTCATCGAGATTAAGACCGAGCTGGCTCCGCTGGTGCTGCTTGACGAGCTCATGAAGATCGAGGCCGAGCTGGGCCGCGACCGTTCCAAGAAGGCCAAGGCCAACGGCCCGCGCACCATCGACTTGGACCTGCTGTGGATGGACGGCGAGACCCACGGCGGCAAGAAGCTGCGCCTGCCGCATCCGCTGATCGGCGAGCGTGACTTTGTGCTGGTGCCGCTCGAGGACCTGATGCACGACCCGGCTCGGTTCTTCCGCTACAACGGCGTCGAGGTCAAGGAGCCCGAGGATCGCGTGGGCCATATCGTGGGCGAATTGGGGCGTATGTAGATGATCGAGATGAATGCTGTTGCCGCTGGCACCGAGCTCGACGCGGCGCGTGACGCGGGCCGCGAGGGCGTGTCCGCGGGCTGGTGCGCGTGGAGCGTGGGCGATGCTTCGCTGACGTTTTCGCTGGTTGTGCGCCCCGATGTGAACATGCACGCCTTCCACGGCCTGCCGTTTGTGGCCGCGATGGGCATGATGGACGCGCTCGTGGGCACGGCTTCGACGCCGGGGTTGGGCCTTGCCGGCAAGGTGGGCATTGAGTGGCCGAGCAATATCGTGTGCGGTGCGCCTGCGTTTGAGACGTCGCTCGCGCGTGTTGCCGTGAACGGCGGTGCCGGTGCTGCGGGCATGTTTGCCGCGGTGACGGTTGATATTGAACGTGCGGCGCTGGGCGAGCTTGGCGTGGATATGGCCGACGAGGTGCTGGTCGAGGCATTGGCCACCGCCGTGCTGACCCGCGTGGACACCTGGGCGGTTGCCGCCAACACACCACAGGGCGCTGCCGGCCCGCTGGCTCCGGTGCTGGGTGAGTACTTCGATATGGTGCCGCTGCTGGGTCGTCAGGTTGCGGCGGTGTCGCCCAACGGTTTGCCGCTTGCGGTCGGTGTGTTTGCGGGCCTGGACATCTGGGGCCGCGCGACCATCAAGACCGATGCCGGCGAGCAGGAGTTTCCGCCCGAGGCCGTACGGATTCGCGGGCTGTAACGCGGGGCGTTCGCGCCCAAAGATAGACATGACAACAAGACCCTCCTCGGCCTGTGCCGGGGAGGGTTTCGCCTATCTGGGGAATGGGTTGCCAGCGCCCTATTCCTCAAAACTGAAAAATTTTCGTTTTTGAGGAATAGGATTAAGGTGGCTCGGCCTTTCGCGAGGTATATTCGCTATAGAGCCTATTCCTCAAAACTGAAAATTTTTCAGTTTTGAGGAATAGCGATAAAAGACCGTGAGGAGGCCCCGATGAAACTCATCAATAGAACGTCATATATGGACACGTTGACGAGTCTTATTGGCGTGCCGGACATCAAGGTCATCACGGGCATCCGTCGTAGCGGTAAATCAAAATTGCTCGAGGCCCTCCGCGATTACGTGGAGGCACATCTGTCCAATTCGAATGTCATCCATATCAACTACAACCTCGATGAGTTCGAGAACCTGCTCGAGTATCACGCGCTGCTCGCCTATGTAAAAGAGCATCGAGTGTCCGGCAAACAAAACTTTCTGCTTATCGATGAAGTTCAGATGTGCGACGGTTTTGAGCGTGCGATCAATAGCCTTCACGCATCCGAGCAGTACGACATATTCATTACCGGATCGAATGCCTTTTTGCTGTCGAGCGATCTGTCGACGCTCTTTACGGGGCGTACGTTCGAGATCGAGGTTTTCCCATTCTCGTTTGAGGAGTATCGTCTCTATGGCGACGAGGGCGAGGTCGACCGCGACTTCGATGAGTACGCGAGAACCGGCGGTATGTCCGGCTCTTACCCTTATCCACTGCAGGAGCAGCGCTATCAATATCTCTCCAACGTCTTCAAGACGCTCATTGTGAGAGATATCGTGCAGCGGCATAACGTGAGAAACGAATCGGCGCTGCTGCGCATTGCCGATTACATGATGGACAACGTTTCCAACATTACGTCGGCACGCAACATTACTGATGCATTAAATGCGGATGGGTTAAAGATTACGAACAAGACGGTCGGCACGTACATGGGGTACCTGTGCGATGCGTTTGCCTTCTATAAAGTTCGTCGGTACGACATTCGCGGCAAAAAATACCTTAAGAGCGGCGAGAAGTACTATCTGGCGGACCATGCGTTTAAATATGCGCTTCTTGGTACACGTGATATGGATTGGGGACGCGTATACGAGAACATGGTGGCAATCGAGCTGCTGCGTCGCGGATACGAGGTATACGTCGGCGTGCTCTATAAAAAGGAAATAGACTTTGTAGCAATCAAGCGGAGCGAGAAACTCTACATTCAGGTGAGCGACGACATCAGCTCGGATAAGACATTTGAACGCGAGATTTCGCCACTGCTGAGCATTGGCGATGCGTATCCCAAGATGATTCTCGCCCGCACGCATCACGAGGCCACGGATCGCGACGGAGTGCAGATCGTGGACCTGGCGAGGTGGTTGTGCGGCGAGGCGTAGCAGAAAGCCTATTCCTCAAAACTGAAAAAATTTCGTTTTTGAGGAATAGGACCGATGCATTGCTTAGTCCGCCGCTCGCGCCCGTGCTCGACTTAAGCCCCTGCCTTACCCCAGCTCCTGCATGCGGCGGTAGATTTCGCAGATGCCCTTGATGGTGAGCTGTCCGTCGACCACGTCGAAGGCATCGGTCGAATCGGCGACGATGCCGGCGAGACCGCCCGTGGCGATAACGGTGGCATCCTCGCGGCCCAGCTCGCGCTTCATGCGCTCGACCAGGCCCTCGGCCATGGCAGCAGCGCCCACCACGGCGCCGACCTTGATGCACTCCTCGGTATCGCGGCCGATGGCATGCTC
This sequence comes from Collinsella sp., assembly GCA_019414445.1. Taxonomy (GTDB): domain Bacteria; phylum Actinomycetota; class Coriobacteriia; order Coriobacteriales; family Coriobacteriaceae; genus Collinsella. Next base: position 79,577 of record DXMA01000002.1, on the reverse strand, counting down.
GGGCGCCTCGAGCGGCACGCTGGCGAGCTTGGCGGCACGGGCGGCAAGCGCGTCCATGGAGATGCGGATGCCCGGCGCGATCGCTCCGCCAATGTAATAACCGTCCTCATCGATGACGTCGATATTGGTCGCGGTGCCAAAGTCCACCACGATTGCCGGCGCGCCGTAGAAAGTTTCGGCTGCAACGGCGTTAGCGACGCGATCGGCGCCTACGGCTTGGGGACGCGCCGCGCGCAGCTTGGTCACGGCGGCCGTCTGCGGCCCGATGACGATGGCGTCTGCGGCAATGCGGTCGGCCACGGCGTGCCACTCGCGCGAGAGCTGCGGCACCACGCCCGCAAAGGCGATCGCGTCAACCGCATCGAGCGAGAGGCCGTACATCTTAAAGAAACCCATCAGGCGCACGTGGATCTCGTCGGCGGTATAGGAGCGGTCGGTGGGCATGCGCCACGACTGCACCAGCTCGTCTCCGTCGAACAGGCCCATGGCCGTCTGCGTGTTTCCCATATCGATAGCGAGCAGCATGTCTACTCCCAGTGTTGGCATAAAAGGACGCGCACCATTGTATACGCGCCGTCGACGGCGCTCGGCCGCGATTCGTTTACGGTGATAGGGGCTGAGGGGTTTAAATATGAAGGAATTATGCTCTACGAGATTTTCCTTGCCGTTTACCGAACTCCCGCGTAATATTCTTTCTTGCGCACATGAGGCGCCCAGACATTGCGGGGTGGAGCAGTCTGGTAGCTCGCCGGGCTCATAACCCGGAGGTCGTAGGTTCAAATCCTGCCCCCGCGACCAAAATTTCAGCCCTGAACTGGTAAAACGGTTCAGGGCTTTTTCGTTGCCTTGGGGCAAAAATGCCCAAAGTAATCTGTATGGTAATATGTATGAGCGAAAAAAGCCTTAGACCCTGCGTTTCGCCAGGCTATCTCTGAGCGCTCGGAGCACCTCAACCGCAACGGGCAACTCGTCAATCTCGAATGAATCAAGAATCTCCTGCACCCCGGCGGAAAGCTTCGCCTTGTCGGGTTTTGGGGCGTCACTGAGCAAAGCGTCGGTGCCTACCGACAGCTCCTCTGCAATCTTTGCGAGCACGGGCAAGCTCAGCTTGGTGTTGCCCGTTTCGATGTGGCTCATGTGCGTTACCGATATTCCAACTTTTTGCGCGAGCGCCTCCTGCGACAGCCCGCAGGCTTTGCGGTAACGCCTGATGCGCTGTCCTATGTCGAAGTATTTCATTTTAACCGCCCGTCAAAATCAAGTTGCCTTGAATCGTATGGGCGATTAGCCTCAAATATAATAAACTGGAAAGGCTGTATTTCATGCATGCAGTTAATGTTTGAGACCTCATTCTTACGAACGAGGCGAGAGCGTTAGTGAGTCAAAAAAACAGGAGGTAATGCGATGACGCCAATGAACGAGCAGGAAAACCTGCTATCGGGTATCACAATCGCTCATAACCTGATGCACCGCGTGGTCAGTCTTCAGCAACGCATCAACCAGCTCACCACTCAGTTTGCCGCCAAGACGGAAAAGAAGACTAAAAGGCACCCTGTTCTCTATGCAATCGGGGGCTTCCTTATCGCGTTCACGCTTATCACGAGCACGCCACTTAAGGTGATAACGTATCTCCCTACCCTTCCGTTCTTCTCGATGGGAGGCACGGAGCTTCAATTGGCGGTCTGGAATATCGTGAACCTCATCGTCTCAGCTATCATCGGTGCGATTCTATACAAGGTCATAGCGAAGACGGCGGACAAAAGCCGCTCCCAGAGAAATGCCGCGATTGACCAAAGCAACCAACGAGTTGAAGCCAACAACCAGGCCCTAGCCCAGAGCATCGAGCAAACCAAGCAGGAGATTTTCGCCGTACAGCAGCAATGGGCTTCGCAGGTCGCCCCGTGGTACCCCATGGATTACGACAGCATCGAAGCCGTGGATTTCTTCCTTGCTGCCGTGCGCAACCATCGCGCCACCACCGTACAGGAGATGGTCAACCTCTACGAGACCGAGATGCACCAGCGCCGCATGGAAGCGGGCCAGCAGCAGATTCTCAACCAGCAGCGCATCGGCAACATGCTGCAAATAGGCAACCTGTTCATGCAGGGGCAGATTCTCAATCAGGCTCAGCAGATAAACGCGAACACCGCCAGTGCGAGCGGCAACCTCGACTGGATGGCTCGCGCGATGGGAAAGCGCTAAGTAATGACGCGGTTGACATAACGAGGCAACTCGAAACCACCATGAAAGAAAAGGGGATGGATAATGAACGGATTATCCCAGTGGGCGCGCTCGCATAAGCCCCAAGCCGCAGCGATAGCCGCTGCGATCGTTGTTGCGATCGTTGTTGCGATAGCCGTGGCAAGTGGAGCGTTCGCAACGTCCGAGCAACAACCAGAACAGCAGGAGTCAAGAACTGTCGATGTGACCCTCAGCGTCACGGCCGACCACGGCTGGGACGAGAACTCCACGCCCGCCATCGCCCATATCGAGGGCAACGACGTGGACTTCTACCACGCGGTGACCCCTGATGCCGACGGCAACAAGGGCACTTCCACGGTCGAACTCGCCGAGGGCGACTACACCGTGAGCTTCGTCAGCCCCGTCAACTCCGACGGTTCCGCATTCGACATCTACGACACGGGCGCTCCCGTCGACATCACCGTCGACGCCGACGCGAAGACCGCACCTGCCGTCAACTGCCCTATGGCGCAGATTCCCGCCGACAAGGTCACCGATGACATGCTCGCGGACATCGTCAACAAGACCAAGGACGCCATCAAGAAGGGTGACGAGACTTTAAAGGGTGACGCCGGCACTGGCATCCTCGACAAGCTCGACGGCAACGTCGCCAAGAACCCGAACGCGAGCGACAAGACCAAGCAGGAGGCGACTGACGCCGACAAGGACGTCGATGTCAACGACAAGCCTGCACAGACGACGCCGTCCGCCAAGAATGACGGCAATAAGGCCGACAGCAACGCTGGTTCCCAGCCTTCCAACAACGGTTCTTCGAACTCTGGCTCTGCTTCCAGCAAGCCTTCTCAGTCCAGCCAGCCTTCCAAGCCCGCCCACACGCACACTTGGGTAAACCACACGGCTACTCGTCAGGTCTGGGTGAGCAACTGGGTCGACGTGCCCGACTACGGCACTCAGCAGGTTGTCGTAGGCAACAAGTACATCTTCTCTTATGACGGCTACGCCACTACCGACATCAACGACGCCAAGGCCCACGCCCGCGCGTTGATTATGCAGGGTGTGCCTGAAAACTATCGTACCGAGGCTGTTTACGAGACTCAGACGGTTCAGATTGGTTCCCACAAGGAGGACCATGGTTCCTACACGACCGAAACCTACGTGGACTACGTGTATTGCAGTTCGTGTGGTGCTCGCCAGTAGCACCGCTCCCGCCTAAGCGGAATGCGAGTGCTCGTCAGTAGCCCGTCACGGCACGTGTCCGTTTCCCGAACAAGGGGAGCATCCGCATAGCGGGTGCTCCCCTTGTTTTTTGCCCAGATGCTCCGGAATACCGCGAAACAGGATCAGCAACAGCGCACCGGCCTTTGAAGGGCTTTTCGAGGTCTTTCGGTGGGCTGTTCTGAGACCTTTTCGCGCCCCTGTCCGAACAAAGCCCCTGCGAAGGTCTTTCGCTGGGCTGTGCTGAGCCCATTTCGCGCCCCTGCCCGAACAGAGCCCCTGCGGAGGTCTTTCGAAGGTCTTTCGCTGGGCTTTGGATGGGCATGCGTGAAAGACGCCTGCGGCGTCGGGTGCCTCTGAAACGGAGATAAGGAGGTACACGATGGACAGGGAGCGTCTTGAACCCAGCAGCCCCCAGGAGGAGGCCATGTGGAGGGCGCAGGTGCTCAGGCGCACCGCCCGCATCTGCTCGGCGAAGGCCAAGGAGCTTGAGCGCATGGCGAAGGTGGACGGCAACGCCCCTATGCGCGACAGCGGCACCCTGAAGGACGTGCTCAAGCGCATCGACAACGTGATGGAGTGGCGGTTCGTGAACGCTCTGGGCGAGGTCGTCCTCGACGGGGACATGCTCGCGGAGAGCATCGACTGCGAGGCCCTGCGCACCATGCGCTACTGCGTGGCTGAATGTCTCAAGCGAATCGAGGAGCGGGAAGCGGAGGGGAAAAGCGATGAGTGACTACGGCATCAAGACCTACGCCGACCTCGCCGAGACGTGCGGGAACATGGTGCTCGCAAACGAGATGGCAAAACGCCCGCTTGAGCTTGTAAGTGGGGACTGGGCGCCATGGGAGGAGATTTTCCAGTGGTACATCATACAGGACCCGTCGTTTGTCATGGGGCACACGGGCGAGCCGGTGTTCTACGACGAGGAGCTTGGCCTGTACGTCCTTGGGGTAAATCATCTAGGCACGGCTTGGCAGCTCGTGCCCGCTCCGACAATCTACGACTGAAAAGACGCCGAAGGGCGCAGCGAAACAATCGCTGCGCCCTTTATTTTTTGCTTCGCGGACACTCAAGACGCACTTTCTACACGTCGTCACTTTACGCCTGGACTTGTAGAAAAACTCCGAGAAGATTGCCCCGTTTATGGGGCTTGCCGAAGCGCTTTCTACAACTGTCGCAATTTTCGACAAATTCAACCCCTGAAACACGCCTTGTTTTCTACGGCGTTTCACGCCATATATCAGGAGAAATCGCCTTGGCTCCCTCCGCTATACGCTTCGGGGGCAAAAAAGGCAAAAGGGCATAAGGGGGACTGACGCAGCGTGCGCTGCGGTCGGCATAGCCGACAGTCCCCCTCGATGCGACCTTAGGGTCGCAAACGCTGCGAGCGCAAGGCGCTCGCAGATGCCGTCTCAGGACGTACGCCAGCGGGCTTGGGTGCCGGCGGAGCGCCACATGAAAAGGGACGGAGGCGAAAAGCCGTCCGTCCCTATCGAGACAGTGGATGCCGCCGTGATCGAAGCGACTACCCCTGCGGTGCGGGGCAGATCGCTTCGCTTTCGCGGCGGCCTGCATCATGAGGTTCAGCGGGCTGCGGGTTGGCTTACGGCTCGCCTTGCGGGACGTCTCGCACCAGCCCCTCGTATCGCTCCTTGATGCTGGCGGGCATGCACCGGCGGTCGGTGTCGGACCCGCAATAGGCTCTGTTCATCCACTCGGTCACTTCGTACTCCAAGATGAGCGGTTCGGGCCAGCCCATCTTTGAGGGGGCGCGGACGGGGTTTTGGGTGGAGCTCCATCCGATGCCGTGCTGGGGCAGGAGCGCCTTGACCTCCTTGACGAAGACCTGCTTGGACTGAACCCTTCCCGAGGGGTTGTTGCGCCGCGACCAGTGACGGTACAGGTCGTGGAGGAACTGCCAGGGGAGCAAATCCCAAGTGACTTGCGGCAGGATGTCGTCGAGGAACTGGCGCACGGGGTCGTTCACCTCGCGATACTCGGCAAGGAGCCTGCACGTCGCCTCGGGGGCGTCAAGCTCGTAGTAATCGGTCTTTGCGAGGATGCGGTGGAGCACGTATTCGAGGACTTCGGGTCGGTTCAGGTAGTCGCCCTTGATGTACTTGCGCTCGCAGCCCTCGAAGCGCTTCTCGAAGGGAATCACCAGAAGGCGGCGGTACAGAGACTCCGACTTGTCGCGAAGCTTCGGCAGCGAGTTGATGCACTGAATCATGAAGCCTCGGAACTTCACCGAGCGCGGGTCTTTGAACTTGCGGTTCATCAAGAACGGGTCTCCCGTGATGATGGACTTGAGCGCCGCCGCATCGTCCAGGTAGGTGCCCGTGTCGTTCTCGTCGGTGATGATGGCGGAGACGCGCGTGAGGGATTCGAGCTTGAAGTCGTCCCCGAACGCCTTGATGGGGATGGACGCCCACGCCCCCTTGCCGCAGAGGTTGCGGGCGAGGGTGCAAAACGTCCCCTTGCCGTTGTTGCCGAGGGTCGAGTACAGCCACGCGCTCTTGTTCCAGTCGACGTTGGGGCGCACGACCGCACCGAGAACCTGCCAAAGAAGCTCCACGACCTTGGGGTCGTCGGAAAGCTCGTCCATCCACGTCACCACGTCCCAGTCGGTGCCGTCCTCGTTGTTGCGGATGACGGGATTGGGGGCGTCTTCCACGAAGTCCGTCCCGATTTTGGAGGTGAACACCAGCTCGGGGTCGAAGTCCATGAGAATCTTGTTGCCATAGTCGTACAGGCCGTTGTTCACGGCGACGAGGTCGGGTTTGGTGCAGGGGGACACCACCTCGCACACCGCGCGCAAGATCGCAACGACCTCATCGACGTTGCGTTTGCTGATCGTTGCGTCATAGCGGCGGATAAGCCGCGTGAGGTTGTCGCTTCTGGTGTCGTAGACGCCCTTGGCGTCCCCCTCCGACTGGTACACGCCCACGTCGTAGTTTCCGTCCCCCTCGTCTGCCGCCCAGCAGATGAGCTTGGCGTGGTGGAGCCACTTGATGGCAAGCGCAATCTGGAGGGGCAGAAGCTCCCTGAGCTTCTTGAGGCGCTCTCCCGGCGGCTTCTGGTCGGGGTAGGCGTCCTTCAGTTTTGCGCCGATTGGGGCATTTTCGTCACGAGGACCGAGGTTGTACCTCTCAATGGCGTTGTTGGTGGCTTGGAGCAGCTCATTCTCAATGGTTTCTGGGGACGGGATGCTGTCCATGTCGATGTCCCCAAGATAGTCTTCGGTCACGGTTCTTATAAGCTCGTTATACGTCTGTCCCATGGCTTCTCCTCCGAATCTTTCGCGGTGTTTTTAGAATGTTTTACCGTGACATTCGGTGACTGAGAAGACCTCGTTATCTGCAAAAGCGCAGGTAGAAGGGCTTTCTGTTCATAAATGAGCGGAAAGTCGGTGTGCTGTTTTCGTGAAGTGAGGACGCCGCGGCGGAGAAGGTGGCGCACGGCAGGTTTGGCAGGTGCGCGGCAGGGGTCGGCGCGGCGACTTCCTGCCGCCCTTCCTTCTGAGACGATGGGGGCTGAGAGGGCGCTGGCAGTCCTGGCAGCCTAAATAGTACATGGACACAGGTAAGACCGTCCCCTGCCTTTTCGTGTACGTCTTCTTCCACCGCTACCCGTTTTGCGGTGGCGGGAGGGGCTGCCAGGGTTGCCAGTCCCGCGTTGCGAGCCTGCGGGCGGGGGTTTGGGATGGCAGTTCGGGCCTGAAAAGCCCTGCCGCAAGACTGCCGCGAGGCCGCAACGGCGTCGCCCCGATCATGCAACGACGGGATGAGGAGCGTGCGAGCGTGCGTTGCAAGTGCGGGGCTTGCCCTGCCGCTTATGGTGACTTTATGGAACTGTTTTCCGAAAAACGCGGCGTGAAAACGGGCGCGTCTCTCTCGTTGCCCTCAGCATCGGTCTTCCCGGGCGATGTGCCTAAAATCAAGCGACATTTTCCCCGTTTGGCAAGAATGGCACAGCGGGGTAAGATGTCATCAGGCCGTTTGAGGCCTCGTGCTCTGGCGCTTCCGTCTTCTCGGAGCGCTAACCACTGGATGCAGGTGGCGTCTCCCATGACGCCTTAAGAGGCTGCCTCGGGGAAACAGAGCCTCCCCACGCCATGTCCGATGCACCAAACCCCTGCTCGGGCTGGGCAAGGCCAAAAGACCGCTGCAGGTCGGCTCGCGGGACGCGCGAATTGGGTTTCGCCGATTCCCGCATGTCAGGAAGCGCGGATGTGCGTATCGCATCCGATGGGAGCGCCTTCTGGCCAGGATGCACGCCGCTATTGCGGCTGTGCCTGTTGCCAGGAGGCAGTCATGGCTACAAACGAAACCGATTCCATTTTTCTCATCGACTCAAAAGAGGCCGCATTCGTGCTGGGCATCAGCTCTCGCACGCTCGCGAACTGGCGCTGCAAGGGCCGAGGGCCTGCGTACATTCGCCTGGGCAAGAAGCGCTCCCCTGTGATGTATCGCGTGAGCGACGTGCAGGACTGGATTGTCGAACATCAGGTAAAGGCGAGCGGAGATGCTCGCCGATAGGCGACGCAAAGGAAGGGAGGTGAAACATGTCCCGCGTCGCCCTTGAGCTTGGAGAGACAAGCATTGACCGCGCAAAGATTACGCCGACGCCCGACGGTGGCTATCGCATGCAGTGGAGCATGCGCTTGCTGAACGGGCGTCTCATCAAGAAGACGACCAAGGGGAAGTGCACCAAAGGCGAGCTGCGCCGCCGCGCTCATGCCCAAGCTGAGGAAATTCTCGCAACAGGCGGGGGCAGCACTCCTTGGAAGGGCTCGTCGAGCATGCGCGACTATATCCGCAAAGAGGTAATCCCCGGAATCGAGCGCACCGATGATTCCATCTTGCGACCCCGAACACGGGATAAATACTGCCACGTGCTCAATCTCGCGGCGGAGGCGTTTGGGGGCTTTCGCATCGCGGACGCGGTTCGCCCGCGCAACCTCGAAGGCATCTTGGAGGGGATGGCAAGGCGCCACGGCACCTCTACCGCCAAGCATTGCCAAAAGACGGTGAGCAAATATGTTCTTGAGCCTTTGGTACGCGACGAGGTAATCGCCCACAACCCCCTCAAGAGCTTCAGGCCGCGCCTGCCTGAGTGCCGCATGACAAACAAGGCTCCGGGCGGACAGGCGCTCACGCCGGAGGAGCGCGGGCGCGTGCTCGAATACCTGCTTGCGATTGACCCCAATGATGTAAATCCGCCGAAAAGAGGGCGCTATACCGTTGAGGATGTGCGCAATCTGCGCCGCGCTGTCGTTGAGATCACGCTGCTGCAGGCAGTGACGGGGCTTCGCATCAACGAGGCGAGACTGCTCAGCCGCGCGAACGTTGAGGACAAGGACGGCTTGCTTAGTGTCACCGTGACGACCGAGGTGTCAAAGACCCATCGTGGGCGTACCATCCCCATCCTTGACGAGCGCGTTGCCGAGCGCATGAGGGCGCGGCTGGAAAGAGCGGGGGCCGAACCAGGCGCGCTGCTGTTCCCCGCCCCCGCGGCTCCTGGCAGCGCGTGGGACATCAACAACGCGCAGCATGCCATTAAGAAGCTCTATCACGAGTTGGCAGACACCTTGGACATACCCCTTCTCGATAAGGTCTCGACCCATGTCTGGCGCGCGACCCTCAACACCGAGTGGATGCAGAGAGGCGTTCCCGATTTGATTCGCTCGGCGTATTTCGGGCACAGCCCCGAGGTGAATCGCAGCTACTATACGGATACGACCAACGTCTCCGTTTTGGTGGACATGCTCCGTACGACCTAGGGGTTCGAGGTAATCTGTATGGTAATATGTATGAGCGTGATTTTCCGTGATTTTACGTGATACCGAGTGACACTGTTTTGGTCGAAAAATAGGGTTTGAGCTGGGATGATATAGCGTGTGACCTCGGGAAACTAGAATTTGAAAAGGGTGCCCGGAGGTCGTAGGTTCAAATCCTGCCCCCGCGACCAAGAACTTGCAGCTCGTCGGCCTAGCCGGCGAGCTTTTTTCTTATCCCGGGACCGTGTTTTCGGTCCAATTCTCGGCCTCTCAAACAAAATCTCGATCTGTAACATCTAGACCCGATTTGGGCGGCTAGGTGTTACAGATCGAGATGTTTCGGCAGGCTAGATTGGTTTGTCTCGATCTGTAACAGGTAGGGGTCAAAAGTGGGTCTAGATGTTACAGATCTAGATTGTTGAGGATGGGCCGAGGGGAATGTCTTGATCTGTAACACGTGGGGCCGTTTTTGGCCGATAGATGTTACAGAACGAGATTTTCCGGCAGCCGGCCCCCGTTTGTCTAAATCTGTAACACGAGGGACGGATTTTGCCGAGTAGCTGTTACAGATTGAGATTTTGTTGTTGCTCTCCTTTATGAGTGAATCTTGACTCTTTTTATTATGTGAGGCGGACGGGCTATCGATAATCGCGGGCCGGATGGATTGACTTGTCGATTGATAGACTCCAATTGGAAGGAGCTGCGACGACCCTTAACGATCCTTAACTAGAAATAGTGACGTCTTAAAAACAATAAAGGGGCCGCTATGTAGGGGCCGTCTATACGATGCCTTTGACTTACACTTCTTTATGGAGCCATGTAAGGAGGCGGCAATGCAGCAACCCATCGCGACAAACGATGTGATTCTATTTTCCACTCTCAGGGAGAATCAGTACTTCGATCGAAAGAGCGCCCGCAAGGATGACAAGGAGATTGCGAAGCATATTAGTGCATTCGCCAACTCGGCGGGAGGCAAGCTCGTTATCGGTATCGAGGATAATGGTGAGGTAACGGGCTTCAAGCGTAACGGCGCGCGCGACATTGAGAAATTCGAGCGCGCTGCGCTCACGACTTGCACGCCAACCCCTATTGTCCGCAAAGACCGAATCCCCGTGGTCAATTCTTCGGGCGAGGAGGACTTCGTTCTCGTTTTGGACATCGATGCCTCGACCAACCACTCTGTTGCTCGCGTGAGCGACGGCGAGGTTTTCTTGCGGCAGGACGACAAGAGCGTGAGGCTCAGCCGCGAACAGGTATTTGCCCTCGAGTACGATAAGGGGCAGAGAATCTTCGAGGACGAGCTCGTTGAGGATTCCTCCCTAGATGACGTGGACCATGAAGTGCTTGATCGCTACAAAGGGATTCTTGGGACCGAAGTTTCCGACGAGCAGGTCCTTAGAAGTCGTCGTTTTATGCGTGACGGAAAGCTGACCGTTGCTGGAGCCCTGCTATTCGCGCTGGATCCGTCCGCGATGATGCCACAGGCGCGAGTCCGTGTCCTGCGCTACGACGGCGTCAAAATGGAGACGGGCGAGCGTCTTAACATCACGAAAGAACGAAGCTTCTGTGGGCCGCTGCCTAAGGTGATCCAAGACGCCTACGAACTCATCTCGAGCATGCTCCGCGAATTTCAGTTCCTGGGGCCCGACGGGAAATTCCAGACCGTGCCTGAGTATCCTGAGTTCGCCTGGTTCGAGGGCTTGGTCAACGCGGTGACACATCGCGACTACTCGTTCCGCGGCGACTACATCCGGGTCTCGATGTTCGACGACCGTTTGGAAATCATCAGTCCAGGCGCGCTTCCCAATATCGTGACGCTCGACAACATGAGGACCACTCGTTACTCGCGCAACCCACGCATCGCGCGCACGCTGGTTGAATTTGGTTGGGTTCGGGAGCTAAACGAGGGCGTCAAGCGCATTTATACCGAGATGCAAAACTCTCTGCTCAATGATCCGGTCTACACGGAACCTGATGGGGCAAGGGTTCAGCTAACGCTTGAGAACAATATCGTTGCCAGAACCGTAAGGAGAAGCGAGGCTCTCGAGGACAAGGTATCACCGGAGGTGATCGCCTCATTGGGGGAGTATGAGCTCGCCGCCGTCAGGTTGGCCTTTGCGAACGGAAGGGTGACAGCAAGGGAGCTTGCAGCGCACATCGGGAGAAATCGCCGCACAGCAAGCCGGGTGCTTGGTAAGTTAATTGAGGAAGACGGGCTGCTCGAATGGCACGGCTCATCCCATAACGACCCAAAACAGTTCTACACGATAAGGTAAGGTGGTCGATCTATTTCGCACCTCTGTCGCAGTAATGTCGCACCTCTGTCGCAGTAATGTCGCACTTCTGTCGCAGTGGCTTCGATGACGCGTGGATATAGTCCCTCGGCAAATCTCAAACAAAATCTCAATCTGTAACGGGTAGGGGTCAAAAGCGGGCCTAGATGTTACGGATTGAGATTGTTGAGGATGGGCCGAGGGGAATGTCTTGATCTGTAACACGTGGGGCCGTTTTTGGCCGATAGATGTTACAGAACGAGATTTTTCGGCGGCCGGCCCCCGTTTATCTAATTCTGTAACACGAGGGATGGATTTTGCCGAGTAGCTGTTACAGATTTAGATGTTCTAGCGGGCCGGGTTGGTTTGTCTCGATCTGTAACAGGTGGAGGCCAAAAGTGGGCCTAACTGTTACGGATTGAGACAAACCGACGGGCCGCCCCGCCCCATCCACCTGCCGCTACCTGCTGTCTGCCGATTTCCGTTGCGCCACTGTGCCCCCATGCCATATCCTCTAAACAACTACGCGGCAACATCGCCGCCGCGCCTACAAGAGAGGAATGTCCATGACCGCACCCGCATCCAAACTGCTCCAGCCCATTACGGTTGGCCCCCTTGAGCTTAAAAACCGCATTATGTTCCCGCCGCTGACCACCGGCTACGAGGAGCGCGACGGTTCCATTGGCGAGCGCAGCCTGGCTTTTTACGAGCGCCTGGCCCGTGGCGGCGTGAGCTACATCGTCATCGGCGACGTTGCTCCTGTTATGACCGCAAGCCCCACGCCCAAGTTAGCGACCGACGCCCAGATCCCCACGTTTAAGGCGCTGGCCGACGCCGTTCACAAGCACGGCGCCAAGGTCGCGCTGCAGCTGTTCCACCCCGAGTACGACGTGCCCGGCGTCGGCCGCATGGTCATGGGTTCCATGGCCGCCGCCAAGGCTGCGCAGGAGGCCAAGGCCGCCGGCGACGAGGAGACCTTTGCCGCCAAGATGGCCGAGTCCAACGAGATCCGCAAGCAGGCCTACGCCAAGCTGCACCACGACATGCAGCACTTTGTGAACGAGGCGAGCGTAGAGCAGCTCACCCAGATCAAGGAGGCCATCGCTGCCTCGGCCGCCCGCGCGCAGCAGGCCGGCATCGACGCCATCGAGGTTCACGGCGACCGTCTGGTGGGTTCGCTGTGCTCGGCCATCCTCAACCAGCGCACCGACGAGTACGGTGGCTCGTTCGAGAACCGCGTTCGCTATGCGCTCGAGGTTGTCGCCGCCATTAAGGAAGCCGCGCCGCAGCTGATGGTGGAGTACAAGCTCCCCGTGATCATGGAGAACCCCGACGGCACGCCGCGCGGCAAGGGCGGCCTGCAGCCCGATGAGGCCTGCGAGTTTGCCAAGCTGCTCGAGGGCGCCGGCATCGACATGATCCAGGTTGCACAGGCCAACCATACCGGCAACATGGGCGACACCATTCCGCCCATGGGCGCCATGCCCTACAACTGGACGCTGCCCGTGGCCGAGCGCGTCAAGGCCCTGGTCTCCGTGCCGGTGGCCACTGTCGGCCGTGTTGTTTCGGTCGAGGCCGGCGAGAAGATTCTGGAAGACGGTTCGGCCGATATCATCGCGTACGGCCGCTCGCTCATGTGCGACCCCGACATTGCGCTGAAGGCCGCCACGGGTGAGCCCATTCGCGAGTGCCTCAATTGCAACAAGGGCTGCGTCGACGCGATTCAAAACCGCAAGTACATCTCGTGCGTGCTCAATGCCGAGAACGGCGACGAGGCGACCATCGCCATCAAGCCGGGCGAGGGCGACAAGAAGGTCGCCGTGGTGGGCGGCGGTATTGCCGGCTTGGAGGCCGCGCGCGTGGCGGCCAAGCGCGGCTACGACGTGACCGTCTATGAGGCGAGCGATCACTTGGGCGGCCAGATTGTGCTGGCAGCCGCGCCTCCGCGCAAGGACGAGATCATGCGCTCGGTCGAGTACTACGAGAAGATTCTGCCCGGCCTGGGCGTGAAGGTCGAGCTCAACCATGCCGCTACGGCCGAGGATCTCAACGCCGCCGACGCCGCGATTGTGGCCGTGGGCGCACACGACGTGGTCATCCCCGTTCCGGGTGCCGACTCGGACAAGGTCGTCTCGAGCTGGGACGTGCTGGCCGGCAAGGTGGAGCTCAGCGGGCGCGTCGCCGTCATTGGCGGTGGCCTGGTGGGCACCGAGACTGCCGAGTACCTGCTGCAGCACGGCTGCGAGATGGCGATCGTCGAGATGCTCGACAAGATTGCCGCGGGCGAGTCCGAGACCATTCTGCCGCTGATCATGAGCGACTTCGCCGCCCACAACGTGGAACAGCACGTTAAGACCCGCCTGACCGCCGTTACCGACGAGGGCGTGGAGGCCGTGCACACCACCGAGGACGGCCCCGAGGAGCCGGTGAAGATCGCCTGCGATTACGTGGTGATGGCCGTGGGCTCCAAGGCCAACGCGTTTGACCTGGATGGCGTGACGGTGCCCGTGACCTGCGTGGGCGACTGCTCGGGCGAGCGCACCGCCGACATTGCGAGCGCCATTCGCACGGCGTATCACGCGGCCAACGAGCTGTAGTTGAACATCGCGGCCAGGCGGGGCGGTAGCACGGATCCGCCTCGCCCGGCTGTGTCCCGTCGGGTGTCAACCGGTGCGGGGCCTGCAAGCGCAGCAGGCCCCGCCCTTTTTGTTTTGCTTCGGTGGATGGCAATGCGCGGTAATCATGAGGAGTAAGGACGTCTACTGCCTTGCCGATTACTCAAAATTATTGGGGGAGGGGTTAATAACTATATCCTCTATGCCAAAGGACATAAAGAGGTGTCAATTTTGTTGACAGGCGAATGACGATTGGCTGCGAGTCAGCTACCAGCGTAAATAATCGATAAAGAAATGTCGTAAATTGGTGCCAAATGCCCAGATAACGCCGCGTCTATTTTAATTAACTGCTTTGAGCAAACAGTAAAATGCTACTATCTAACATGCACGTAAAAAAGCAGATTAACGGTTAAGGCTAAGAAGTGGCAGGTATGTCGGAAGCAACAAGGACTCGCACGCATGCGCCCGAGGTTAGGCAGCGCGCCGTCGAGGTCCTCCAAGAGGGGGTCGGTCATCGCGCCCTCGCCGCGGAGCTCGGCATTCCCCAGGCCACGGCTCGTCAGTGGGCCCGCGCATATGCCGTGGGCGGTGCCGACGCCGTTCTCAACGCCGGTTCGCATCATCACACCTATTCGTACGAAGTTAAGCTCGCCGTGGTCAAGGACCGCTTGGAAAACGGCTTAACGGTTCGCGAGGCCATGATCAAGCACAAGATTCCTAGCGAGTCTTCGGTCAAGGCTTGGTGCCGTCAGTACCGCGAGAGCGGTGAGTCCGCACTGGTCGATAAGCCGCGCGGTCGCAAGCCGCGCGTTAAAAAGGCGGAATAGCAAACGGGATGGTGCACCCACAGGGGCGCATTTTTCTTGCCGCCCCTCTGCTCCAATGCGGGCGTGCCCTTACCCCGTACGCCTAAAACTCCCCAGTTGACCGAAAACCCGCCGCCGCTACTCCTCAATTGAGCTATAACGTTAAACAATTGCAGCGTTTTAGCATGGGGGAGTGATGGTATGACGCTACTGTATTTCCTTACCCTGTTTCCGCTGGTACCGGCGCTGGGCATGCTGCTCGCGCGCGGTGACCGCGCCCGCGATGCGGCGGGGCTCATAGGCTCCGGCATTATTATGGCGGTGACAGTTGTAGTCGCCGTCATGTTTTTTGGCACGGGTCCGCAGAGCTTTGAGGTTGCCCCCGGCACCTCGCATGTGCTCTCGATCATCAGCTCCGTCATCGACGTGATCCTGTGCGCCGTCATCCTGTACAACGCGCGTAAATATAAGAGCACGCTCACCACGGTGCTCGGCGTGGTGCAGCTGGTGGGTTCGGTTGCCTTCGCTGCTATGACGTTGCCCGCGGCCGAGGTTGTCACCGCCACGCCGCTCTACCTGGATTACATGAGTGTGATCATGGTGCTTGCCGTCGGTATTGTCGGCAGCCTTATCTGCGTGTACGCCCTGGGCTACATGAAGGACTTCCAGGCCCACGACGAGCACGAGGCAGCGCTGCGCGGGCAGGCGGCGCCCGACCGACGCCCGCAGTTCCTGGCGCTTATGTTCCTGTTCCTCTCGGCCATGTTCGTCATCGTGACAAGCGACAACCTTGAGTGGCTGTTCTGTGGCTGGGAAATCACCACCGTGTGCTCGTTCCTCATGATTGGCTACACGCGCACGCCCGAGGCCATAAAAAACGCCTTCACCCAGATCATCCTCAACATGCTGGGCGGCATCGCGTTTTTGGCCGGACTCATGTACCTGCACGTTAACGGCATGCCGCTGACCATCTCGGGCATGATCGAGCTTTCCGGCGCCGGAACCGCGCAATCCGCGCTGCTGGTGATGCCGGTCGTTCTGCTGTCGCTCGCCGCACTCACCAAGGCCGCACAGATGCCGTTCCACACTTGGCTATTGGGTGCCATGGTTGCCCCCACGCCCACGAGCGCCCTGCTGCACTCGTCAACCATGGTCAAAGCCGGCGTGTTCCTGATGGTCAAGCTGAGCCCGCTCTATGCCATCTATCCCGTGACTGGCTTTATGGTCACGAGCGTGGGTGCCATCACGTTTTTGCTCGCTGCCCTCATGGCCATCTCGCAGAGCAACGCCAAACGCGTGCTCGCGTACTCCACCATTTCCAACTTGGGCCTTATCAGCGCCTGCCTGGGCGTCGGCGCGCCCGAGGCCGTGTGGGCCGCGATCTTCCTGATCCTGTTCCATACGGTGGCAAAGTCGCTGCTGTTCCTGTGCGTGGGCACGGCCGAGCATCATATCGGCAGCCGCAATATCGAGGACATGGACGGCATGTTCAGCCGCATGCCGCACCTTACGCGTCTGATGATGCTGGGCATTATGGGCATGTTCGTGGCCCCGTTTGGCATGCTCGTGTCCAAGTGGGGCGCCCTGGTGGCGTTTGCCCAGACCGGCAACGTACTCATGATCATGGTGCTTGCCTTTGGCTCGGCCGCGACGTTTTACTTCTGGGGCAAGTGGCTTGCCAAGCTTTCGGGCGTCGACCCCACGGCTCAAAACGTTGAGGTCAATGTCCATAAGACCGAATGGATGGCCCTCAACACCATCGCCGCGCTGCTGATTCTGTGCTGCGTGGCGTTTCCGGTTATCTCGAGCGGTCTGGTGTCGCCTTACTTGGCCATGGTGTTTGGCCGCGTGCCGTACGTTATTGGCAAGGACGCCATGTATCTGATGGTGGTTATCGTGGCTTTTATCGCCGTGGTGCTGCTGACGTCATTCCGCGTGAGCAACAAACCGCACGTCAACGTGTACCTTTCGGGCGTGGGAACCGACAAATATCGCCATTTCCGCGGCTCGATGGGACACGAGGTGAAGGCCGAAAAGCGCAATTGGTACTCGGAGGACGCCCTTGGCGAGAAGCGTATTGGCCCCGCGGGTAGCGTCGTATGCTGCAGCATTATCTTGTTTGCGCTGCTGTGTTGCGCATGGATTGGGCCCGAGCGGCTTGCCATGAGCGCGCCCTCGGTGCTGCGCGGCAAGTATTTCGAAGGTTCGGGCGTCGTGGGCATCTTTATTGGCACCGTGGCGTTTGCCTTGCTGGCGCCGCTTGCGGGCGGCTTGATCGACGGCATCGACCGCAAACTTTCGGCTCGCATGCAGGGCCGCGTGGGCCCGCGCCTGCTGCAGCCCTTCTACGACGTTGCCAAGCTGCTGCGCAAGGCCCCTGCCAGCGTAAACACCATGGACGATACCTATATGGCGTGCGCGCTCATCTTTACCGTCGTGGGCGGCGGCATCTTTGTGTCGGGCTCCAACACGCTGCTGTGCGCTTTTATGGTTACGCTCGCCGCGATCTTTGTGGTGCTGGCGTCCGCCTCGACGCAAAGCCCGTTTGCCCAGGTCGGTGCCGACCGCGAGTTGCTGCAGGTCATGAGCTACGAGCCCGCCGTTCTGCTGATGAGCGTGGGCCTGTACCTTGCCACCGATAGCTTTGATTCCATCGCCGTGACCGGACAGTCGGCGCCCATCATCGTGTACAGCGCGCCCATTTTCTTGGCGCTGCTTGCGGTGCTCACCATCAAGCTACGCAAGTCGCCGTTCGACCTTTCGTACTCGCATCACGCGCATCAGGAGATTGTCCAGGGCGTCGCCACCGAGATGAGCGGCGGCACGCTGGCCAAGATGACCCTTATGCACTGGTGTGAGACCGTGCTGTTTTTGATGTGGGTGGGCATGTTCTTTGTTTGGGACAACCCGGTGAGCTGGGTCGTAGCCCTGGTCGTGATGGCCGCGACGTATTTTGTCGAGGTGCTGATCGACAACACCTTCGCACGCAGCACCTGGCGCAGCTGCTTTAAGCTCGGCTGGGGCGTGGCGCTGGTGTTTGGCCTGCTCAACCTTATGCCCATCCTCGTCGACGTGTTTATTTAGGAGGCGGCATCCATGGATCATAAAATGTCGCGCTCGCCGTGGGTTATTCATTACGACGGCTCGAGCTGCAACGGATGCGATATCGAGGTGCTGGCCTCGCTCACGCCGCTGTTCGATGCGGAGCGCTTTGGCGTGGTCAACACCGGCAACCCCAAGCATGCGGATATCTTTTTGGTGACGGGGTCGGTCAATGCCCAGAACCTGCCCGTCGTGCGTCAGATTTACAACCAGATGCTCGAGCCCAAGTGCGTGGTGGCCTGCGGTATCTGCGCATGCTCGGGCGGCGTATTCCGCGATGCCTACAACGTGATCGGCGGCGTGGACCGCGCGATTCCCGTGGACGTGTACGCGCCCGGGTGCGCCATTCGCCCCGAGACGGTGATCGATGCCATCGTGGAGGCGTGCGGCATCCTGGACCAGAAGGAGACCGTGTTGCGCGCCGGTGGCGATCCGCTCACCGTGGGCGGTGCCGCTACCTGGGACGGTGGCGTTGAGCTGGGCGAGGACGGGTTTGTGGCTGCGGGGGCCGGGACTGACGGTGCCGGTGACGCGCCTGCCGGGAAGCCTGCTGCGCCCGCCGCTGGCGACGCACCTGCTGAGACGCCCGCCGCTGCAAAGGAGGCCGAGTAATGCAAAAGGCTATCTATACCACCGTCGGGATCGACAAGCTCCTGTCGCATGTCCAGGCGCTCAAGGGCGTCGGCGCGCGCTTTGTGCAAATGCATGCCGAGCGCAACGTCGACGACGGCTCGTATCGCTTGGTCTATACGTTTATCAACGTCCGTGCTGCTCAGGAGCATATTGCGCAGGACGGCAGCTATGCGATCGAGAACCTGGTGGTCGAGGGCATCGACCAGTACCAGGAGATTCCGTCCATCAGCTCGTATTACCCCGCGGTGTTCCCGTTTGAAAATGAGGCCCACGACCTGTTTGGTCTTGCCATCACCGACATGCAGATCGACTTTAAGGGCTTTTTCTACCAGGTCTCGACTGCCGAACCCATGAGCGTCATCACGCCCGAGGTGAAGGCTGCGCGCGAGAAGGCCATGAAAGTCCGCGCGGCCGCCGAGGCCAAGGCGCGCAAGGCCGCGGCCGAGAAGGCCGCCGCGGCTGCGGCTGCTGCGGGGGAGGGTGCCGCGGGTGCCGGCGATGCTGCGGGCACTGCCGCTGCTCAGCCCGCTGCTGCTGCCGGCTCCGATGCCCAGCATGACGATGCCGCTGCGAAGGCCGCGCTCAAGGCCGCCGAGATGGAGGCAAAGCTCGCCGCCATGGATCCCGAGAAAGCGGCCAAGGTCCGTGCGGCGCTTGCCGCCAAGGCCGCCCGCGACAAGCAGAAAAAGGAGGCGTAAGGTCCATGGCTCATCGCTCCGTAATTCCGTTTGGCCCGCAGCACCCGGTGCTGCCCGAGCCGCTTCATCTGGACCTGGTGATCGAGGACGACCGCGTCATCGAGGCAATTCCGCAGATCGGCTTTGTGCACCGCGGACTCGAGAAGCTCACCGAAAAGCGCGACATGCACCAGTTTGGCTACATCGCCGAGCGCATCTGCGGCATTTGCGCCGTGGGCCACAGCTACGGCTATGCCAGCGCCTGCGAGTGCATGCTCGACATCGAGGTGCCCGGCCGCGTGCAGTATATCCGCACTATTTTGCACGAGCTTTCGCGCATCCACTCGCACCTGCTGTGGCTGGGCCTGCTCGCCGATGCCTTTGGCTTCGAGGCGCTGTTCTATCGGTCGTGGACCCTGCGCGAGCAGATTCTCAAGATCTTCGAGAGCACGTGCGGTGGCCGCGTGATCCTTTCGATTAACGAGATCGGCGGCCTAAAGCACGACATTGAGGACTCCGAGCTGGCTGGCATTGTCCAGACGCTCGATGCCATGCGTCCCGACTACGAGGCCCTGGTGCATACGTTTTTGGACGACGTCAGCTGTGGCGAGCGCCTGCATGGCGTGGGCGTGATCAGCAAGAAGGACGCGCTGGATCTGTCGATGGTCGGCCCGTTTGGGCGCGCCTCGGGCGTGGACTACGACGTGCGCATGTTTAGCGACGGTGCCTATGCGGACCTGGCTGCGTTTGAGCCGGTTGTCGCCACCGATGGCGATTGCTATGCCCGCTGCCAGGTGCGCTGTGCCGAGGTCACGCAGGCCATGGACATCATTAAGGAGCTTGTGGGCAAGATTCCGCACGACGGGATCGGCGGGCGCACCAAGCTTACGCCGGCCGACGGCGCACGCGGCGAGGTTGTGATTGAGCAGCCGCGCGGCGAGGCGTATTACTATGTGCGCGGTAACGGCACCAAGAACCTGGACCGCTTCCGCGTGCGCACGCCGACGTCGCAGAACCTGGCGGGTCTGACACATGCGCTGCAGGGCGTGCTCCTTGCCAACGTGCCCATGATTATCCTGACCATCGACCCCTGCATTAGCTGCACGGAAAGGTAGGCGCGGCATGAGTTTGCTGACATTTGCCAAGACGGCCTTGGGCTCTATGGTCAAGCAGCCGGTAACGGTGTGCTATCCGCAGGAGAAGCTCGCGGCACCCGAGCGCTTGCGCGGGCATATCGTCAACGACATGGACGCGTGCATCTGCTGCGGCATGTGTGCGCGTCGCTGTCCGGCGGGCGCGCTCGCAGTCGATCGCAAGGGTGGAACGTGGTCGATCGACCCGTATGCCTGCGTGGTGTGCGGTGAGTGCATCGAGAGCTGCCCCAAGCACTGCCTGACTATGGACACCGCCCGCACCCCAGTCGCAGCGGACAAGACTCCCACAGTAGAAACCAAGCCGGAGTAGCGCAGGGGTAGAACTGGAATAGGGGCCGGCGGGGCAAAAATGCCCCGCCGGCCCCGCGCTTAAACGCGCGGTTGGGCCGTCGCGAACAAAACTATGCCGGATTACGGGGCTGGATAGCGAACCTCCGACCATATCGAAAACCAAGATAATAAAACCGCAGGTAGACTGCTTGCTGTTTTTCAAAAATAGGGGGTATGGATGAGGGCTCCGACTTTAGCCCCGTAAACCGGCATAGTTTTGAAATGGCACCATATCAGTAACAGCCTTTGATCTCCCGTGGACAGAGGGAAACGGATCATTTTTGCCTTGCGAGGGCTGCCGCGTGACCCGTCTGCCACGAAATGGGCCCATCTACTATGTTTAGGCGGCAGCCCTCGACCACGGCAAGTAATGTGAAATGAAAACCGCAGGTAGAACGCCTGCGATTATTCATGAAACGCGGCTATGGTCAGGGGTATCGGGTCAAACGTAGTAGATGGGCCCATTTCGTGGCGGGCGCCGTCAGCCGATCTCCGCGGGCGGAAGAAAGCAGATCATTTTGGTCTCGCAAGGCTTGCGGAGGCACTCGCGCAGGGCCGCCCGAACAAAACTATGCCGGTTTACTACGATGAACTCGACATTCCCGACCATGACTGCATTTTTCTAAATATCGCAAGCGTTCTACCTGCGGTTTTGGAAGCGTGCAATTTGCCGTGGTCGAAGGCGGGCGATTCATCGTAGTAATCCGGCATAGTTTTGAAATGGCATTAAATCGGTTACAGCCATTTTGCTGTGCCGGGGCGGTTGACCGTTGGGTAATTACCCTCGCAGGTAGGCGATGGCGATCTGCGTGCGGTTGCGCAGGCCCATCTTTGCAAGGATCGAGCTGATGTGGTTGCGCACCGTGCCTTCGCCCATATAGGCGGTGGCGGCGATTTCCTTGTTATCGAGACCGCGGGCGATGAGCTCGGCGACTTCGAACTCGCGGTCGGTCAGACCGGCAAAGGCCGCGGGCCGGTGGGGCGCGCCCGTCTTGTTGCCCATCCCGTCAAAGTCAACATCTTCGATCGCCTTACCCTCGAGCACGCGTTTGCCGCTCATGACCTGCGCCAACGCCGGAGGAATGGCGGCGACATCGGTTTTAATCAGGTAGCCGCGGGCGCCCAGTTTGAGCGCCGACACAATGTACTCGTCATCCGAGAATGTCGTCAGAAACACCACGCGCGCCGCAGGGTCGCGCTCAAGGATTTTGCGTGCCGCCGAAAGTCCGTCACGTCCCGGCATCTGGATGTCGAGCAGCGCGATGTCGGGCGCGTGCTCGGCGTAGAGCGCGACCGCGTCGTCGCCATTGGCGCCGGTGCCCACCACCTCGATCTGCGGCTGGGCGCCCAGGATAATCTTGAGCGAATCGACCACCAAGCGGTCGTCGTCGACAACAATGAGCCTCATCGGTCCTCATCTCCTTGCTGTTTGGGAACGGTGGCAAACACGCGCCAGCCGCCGGCGCCGGCAAGCGGGCCGGCGGTGAAGGTGCCGCCAAGCGCCTCGATGCGCTCGCGCATGGAGGCGAGCCCCATGCCCTCCGCGGCGCCGCGGCCGCTTGCTTGAACCCCGCCCACGCCATCGTCGGTAACGATGAGCTGGTAAAACGACGGATGCTCCATGCACCGTATGGTGACAGCATGGGCGCAAGCGTGGCGCATGGTGTTGGAGAGCGCTTCGCGCAGGACCGCCGCAAAGCAGTTGGCGACATTTGCGGGCGCATGCTCGGCCATAACTTCAAGCTCAATCTGCGGGCCGCCGTCCGAGCGCACGCCTTCAACAATGCGTTCGAGCTGCACGGAAAGGTCGACGGCGTTGTCGTTGAGCGCATGGACGCTGGCACGTACGAGCTGGAGCGCCTCGTCAACCGTGCGTTTGACGTCGGCGAAATCGGCGGCGACGCCGGGCTCGTCGGCGTGCACGACGCGCAGGGCCTCGGTCTGCAGCGAGGCACGCGTGAGCTGGTGCCCGACATTATCGTGGATCTCGCGCGCGATGCGGGCGCGTTCGGCGAGCGTCGCGAGCTCGACTTCGTAGTCCTGGCGGTCGGCAAGGTCGCGGTTGCGCGCCTCGAGCGCGAGGGCTCGTTC
Source organism: Collinsella sp. (assembly GCA_019414445.1). Classification (GTDB taxonomy): domain Bacteria; phylum Actinomycetota; class Coriobacteriia; order Coriobacteriales; family Coriobacteriaceae; genus Collinsella. Next base: position 56,697 of record DXMA01000002.1, on the reverse strand, counting down.
CTGCAGCTCGTCTCGGGTACGGCGCATGCGCTGCTGCTCGCGCTCTAACTGGGCGGTACGTAGCGATAGCAAGGTGGCGGCAACCGAAAGGATGGCGGTCAGCAGGAGCGTTCGGGCGGTGAGCGCGTCGGTGCGAAGGTCCGCGACGAGCGCAAAGACAAAGACGACGCCAATGCCCAGCGCGATCCAGGCGTGCTCACGGCGCACGCGCCGCGCGATGTCATAGAGGGCGAGAGGCGCAAACGGCACAAACGGCGGCACGAAGACAGCCGCGATGACGTAAACGTAGCTCGCGGCCTCGCTCGCGCGATGGGCGTGTTCTTCTCGTGCGACTTCCGACGCCGAGGTGGCCATAACGCCAAGGCAAAACGCCACAACCAGACGAGCGTCCACGGCAAGACCCATGGCGGCCGCAATACAGCACGCCAGCACAATCGATTTGTCGAAAAGCCTGTTCATACGGGTATTGTACGCGATGCTGCGCGCGGGGGAGGCGCCGCCCGGGGCAACCGTGACATTCCTCCCGCGCGGCAAAGCGGCGTCGATCGCTCGCGCGAGCGGGGGTTTCGCCTCTGCCCCCTCGCACTCGTGACAAAGCTCACTGGTGCGCGCCGTCCTCTCCTGCGATGATGCAATCGTACCGGGCCACGACCAACAGAAGGGCCGCCTCATGACAGATATCGTCCACGTCGAAAACCTCGTCAAGCGCTACGACGATCTTATCGCGCTCGACCACTTTAACCTGAGTATTGCCCCTGGCGAGATCTTTGGCCTGCTGGGCCCCAACGGCTCGGGCAAGACCACGTCCATCAACTGCATCCTGCAGCTGCTCGCTTACGACAAGGGCACCATCGAGCTGTTCGGCGAGCCCATGACGCCCACCCGCTACGACCTTAAGCGTCGCGTCGGCGTGGTGCCACAGCAGGTGGCGGTGTTTGACGAGCTCACCGTGCGCGAAAACATCGACTATTTCTGCAGCCTCTACGTCAACGACCGCAAGCGCCGCCGCGCGCTGGTGGACGAGGCGATCGACTTTGTCGGCCTGGGCGACTTTACCAAGTTTCGCCCCGGAAAGCTCTCGGGCGGCTTGGCACGCCGTCTCAACATTGCCTGCGGCATCGCGCACAAGCCCGAGCTCATCTTCTTTGACGAGCCCACAGTGGCAGTCGATCCGCAGAGCCGCAACGCCATTCTGGAGGGCATCTGCCGCCTGCGCGACGAGGGCGCCACGGTGGTGTATACCAGCCATTACATGGAGGAGGTCGAGCAGATCTGCAGCCGCATCATGATCATGGACGGCGGCCGCGTGCTGGCGCAGGGCACCAACGACGAGCTCAAGCGCATGATTCAGATGGGCGAGCGCGTGACCGTCGAGGTCGGCGCCGTCGAGCCCGCCACGGTCGAGCGGCTGCGCGCTCTGGAGCACGTGCTTTCGGTTGAGCTGTCCGGCGGCGAGCTCATCTGCACCTGCGAGGCGAGCCCACATAATCTGGTCGACATCCTTGACACGCTGCGCGCCGCCGACGTGGCACTCGGTCGCGTGTGGAGCGAGCCGCCGACCCTCAACGACGTGTTCCTCGAGATCACCGGCCGCGAGCTACGCGACTAGGGGGCAGCCATGATCAACACCATCATTATCACGGTCAAGACGCTGCTGCGCCGGCCGAGCACATGGGTCTGGGGCGCGCTCTTTCCCATTGCGCTTTCCACGATGTTCATGTTTATGTTTGCGAACCTCAGCTCCGACGGCAAGGTCGATCCGGTGCCGGTAGCCGTTGTCGCCGACGAGGCCTGGGACGCTTCGACCTTTAAGGACGTGGCGACGTCGCTTGCCAAGGAGGGCGACGACCAGCTGCTTAAGATCCACGAGTGCGACGACGCGGCCGAGGCGAACCATGCGCTCAAGTCCGGCGAGGTTGCGGGCGTCTACACGGTCGACGACGCGGGCGCGCCCAAGCTTACGTTGCTTTCGAGCTACGATAGCTCGCGCGCCAGTACGGTGCTCACCGACCGCAGCATCCTGGAGACGGTGGCGAGCTCGTATACGCAAAATGCCGAGCTCATGCGCCAGATTGCCCAGGACAACCCGGCGGCGCTCGCCGACCCGGAGGCGGTTGCGCGCGCCCTGTCGCTTAAGGGCGGCACTCGCCGCGTGAGCCTTACGCGCACCACGCCCGACGGTACGACCATCTACTATTACGCGCTCTTTGGCCTGGTCGCGATGATGTCTTCCGAGTTTGCGGCCCTGGCCGTCGTCGATCTGCAGCCCAATCTGTCCGGCCTCGGCGCGCGCCGCTGCGTGGGCGGCGTCTCCAAGACGGCGTCGCTGGCCGGCATTTTTGTCGGCTCGTGGCTGGTCTCATTTGCCTCGATGGCGATCGCGATCGGCTACGTGCGCCTGGTGGTCGGCATCGACTTTGGCGGGCGCGAGGGGCTGTGCCTGGCGGGCGGCGCCGCATCCGCGCTTGCTGCCACGGGCCTGGGGCTTTTTGTGGGGACGCTTCCCGTTAAGGGCGGCAAGGCGTCCAAATCGGGCATCCTCACGGGCTTTGCCACCACGTGCGCCCTGTTCGCCGGACTCTACGGCGAGCCGGCGATGGCGCTTGCCGACGATGTTGCCCGCGCCTGTCCGGCCGAGTGCTGGCTCAACCCCGTCAAGCTCATCTGCGATATGTTCAACCGCCTGTATTTCTTTGAGGACCTGGGTCCCTTTGTCGTTCGCGCCGGTGCGCTTGTCCTCATGGCCCTGGTGTTTGTCGCCGCCGCTACGCTGATCTTTGGAAGGAGCCGCTATGAGCACCTTTAAGACCGCGCTTCGCATGGCGCTCGCGCACCCGTTCTACCTGCTCATCTACACGGTGTTCATTTCACTCATGGGCGTGTTCATTGCGGCCTCGGTCAGCTGGAACTCGTCGCAGCTGACCGAGTACAAGCCCTACGACGCCAACGTGATCGTGGTCGACCGCGACGGCAGCGATCTTTCGCGTGCGCTTACCAGGCACCTGGGTTCGCGCTTTGACCTGGTCACGGGCGTCGGCGACGACACGTACGACCTTGCGGACGCGCTCTCCAAGAGCAACAGCGCCAAGGGCAGCGCCGACTGCGTGTTCTTTATCCCGGAGGGGTTTGAGGACGATCTTGTTGCGGCCGCCCGTGCGGGGGAGGACTTGCCCAAGCTCGATGTGACCTACGGTTCCGGCACCATGGCGGCGGCGCTTTCGTCTGCCGAGGTCTCGCGGTGGATCTCGCTCGCGGGCGCTGCGTCGGTGCTTGAGCCTGCTGCCTCCGGGGCCAGTGTCGCCAAGACCGCCGAGCACGCCGCCGCAAAGCGCGCGGAGGTCCAGATCGAGCAGGTCAAGGTTGACTCGACTGCCGCAGCCACGCTCGAGTCGTACTTCAACTTTGGCGCGTACGCGATCATCTCATCGGTCATCGTTTCGGTGGGACTGGTGTTTTCGGGTATGAACGAGCCCGAGCGCGTGCGCCGCATGGAGGCCGGCCCGGTCTCCGAGCGCCAGCGTTCGCTTGCTGTGTTCGCGGCTGCCGCGGTGCTTACCGTCTGCATCTGGTTCGTGTCGAGCATGGTGGGTGTCGTGGGCTTTGCCGGCGCGGTCGCCGAGGTCGGTGTGGGTCGCGTGTGCCTGGCGCTGGCGGCGACGCTTGCCCTGGCGTGCACGCCGCTGGCCGTTGGCTTTACCCTGTCGAGCCTGGGCGCGCGCGAGGAGCTGATCAACGGCGTGGGCAACTTACTCGGCATGCTCATGACGTTTTTGGGCGGCGCCTGGATGCCGCTGTCGCTCATGGGCTCGGCCGTGCAGACGGTGGCGCACTTTGTGCCGACGTTTTGGGTGAACGACGCGATCGGCAAGGCGCTTGCCTCGGATCTAACGGCCACCGTGTTGGGCGACATCGCCTGCGACCTGGGCGTCACGGTGCTCTTCGCCGCCGCCATCGCCGCCGTAGGCCTGGCCCTTGCACACAACAAATCCCGCGCCTAACCACAACCCGTCACTTGGGGACGTTCTTAAACGACTCGTTATCGGGGACAGTCTTTGCCGATTCGCCGGTTCGCCAGCCGGGTTGGCAAGGACTGTCCCAATATGCCGGCCTTTGGGACCACTCATTGGGGACAGACTTAAATGAGCGATTTCACTCATTTAAGTCTGTCCCCAATGAGTAGGTTGGAAAAAAGCCGCGCACGTCGCTTAAAAATAGTTCGCCCGGGTTTACTATTACCCTAGAAAAGTAGCAGAAGGCTAACAACGGGGGATAGCATGTCGACAAAGCAAGCCTATGTCCAGGTCAGCGGGCTCAGGAAACACTACGGCGACGGTGATGCGCGCCTGACGGTACTCGATGGCATCGACACGTCCATCAACCGCGGCGAGATCTGCGTCATGCTGGGGCCCTCGGGCTCGGGCAAGTCGACCTTTCTCAACCTGATCGGCGGCCTGGAGGATGCCGACGGTGGCTCCATCATGGTGGACGGCTGCGCCCTCACGGTGCTCAAACCTACCGATCTGGGCGAGTATCGCCGCCGTGAGCTGGGTTTTGTCTTCCAGTTCTACAACCTGGTGCCCGATCTCACCATCAAGGAGAACATCGAGGTCACGGCGCACCTGTCCAAAAACCCGCTCAATGTCGACGACCTGCTGCGTTCGCTGGGCCTCTACGAGCACCGCAACAAGTTCCCGCGCCAGGTCTCGGGCGGCCAACAGCAGCGTTGCGCCATCGGCCGCGCACTCGTCAAAAACCCGGGCCTGCTGCTGTGCGACGAGCCCACCGGCGCGCTTGACTACAAGACATCCAAGGAAATCTTGCAGCTCATGGAGGATGTTAACCGCACCTACGGCTGCACCATCATCATCGTCACCCACAACGCCGCCATCGCCCGCATGGCCAACCGCGTGCTGCGCCTGCGCGACGGCCGCATCGTCGAGGATGGGCTCAACGAGTCGCCCGTTGCGGCCGCCGAGCTCGATTGGTAGGCGATGCCATGACACCTCTCGCAAAGCGACTCCCGCGCGAGCTGCGCCGCAATATCGGCAAGTACCTGGGCATCTTTTTGCTTATGTGCGGGAGCATCGCTCTCACCTCGGGCTTTTTGCTCGCGGCGCATTCCATCGGTTGCCTTATCGACGACATGCGCGATGCATACACGATCGAGGACGGCCGCGTGACCACCTCCTTCGAGGCTACCGACGACCAGCTCAAGGCAGCCGAGGATGCAGCCGACGACGTCGGCGGCGTCACGCTCTACAAGAATTTCTCCATCGACGCCATCATCAAAAAGACCGCCGGCGACGACGGCACCAAGCGCACGTTGCGCACCTATGCGCACCGCACCAAGGTCGATATCGCGTCCTGCTGCGAAGGCAAGCAGCCCAAGACGGACGATGAGGTGGCTATCGACCGAGTTTTTGCCACCAACAACGACCTTGTCGTGGGCGATAAGGTTGAGCTTGAGGGCCGCACCTACACCATCTGCGGCATCATGACCCAGCCCGATAGCCAGGCGCTGTTCCTCAACAATTCGGACTTTACGGTGAACACCATCACCTATGGTGTGGCCGAGGTCACCGACGCCGGCTTTGCCGCGCTCGAGGATGCCGGTGGTGCACCTGCCTACACCTACTCCTTTGCTTTTACCGATCGCGACCTCCCCACCGCGGATCGCATCGATGCGGAGCAGGATATGGTCGAGGCGCTGACCGATGCCGATGCGCGCGTGGACGATCTGATCGACGCCGATTCCAACCAGGGTATTGGCTACGCGCGCGACGACGTAGACGGCGACTCCATGATGTGGATGACGCTGCTCAACATTATCATCGTGATCATGGCGTTCGTCTTTGTGGTCCTTACCGACGCCACCATCGAGGAGGAGAGCGCCATCATCGGCACGCTGCTCGCCAGCGGTTATCGCCGTCGCGAGATCGTGCTGCACTACCTGGCACTTCCCGCCATCGTGGGCGTGGTCGCGGCGCTTTTGGGCACTGCGCTCGGCGTTGTGTTCTTTACCGAGCCCATGCGCAGCCTCTATTACGGTTCGTACAGCCTGCCGCCCTTCCAGGTGTACTGGAGCTGGGAGATCTTTGTGAAGTGCGCCGTGGTTCCCGCCGCCGCGCTCATCCTCATCACGCTGGTGGGCCTGCTTCGCAAAATGGGCAAGACGCCGTTGCAGTTCCTTCGTCACGAGGCGAGCGGCAAATCGGGCACCAAGCGCGGTATGCAACTGCCGGAGCGCATGGGTTTTGTTTCCCGCTTCCGCCTGCGTATCTTTCTGTGCAACCTGGGCAACTTTGCCACGCTCTTTGTGGGCATTGCGTTTGCCTCGCTGCTGCTGCTCTTTGGCCTGGCGATTCTGCCCACGATGACGCACTACGCGGACAACCTCGAGACAAGCCTGGTCGCCGAGCACCAGTACACGCTCAAGGCGCCGCTGGAGCTCGAGGGCACTGCCGAGGAGCGCGAGCAGTGGTCAGCACTCGAGCGCTTGCAGTCGGTTGACGGCGCGCTGCTTTCCGCCGCCCAAGATGCCGATGACGAGCTTGACGGCGCGGCCGATGCGGCGCAGACGGCAGCCGATGCCGCGACCGCATCTCCGTCTGCCGAGAGCCTGACTGCGGCGCAGGATGCGCTTACCAAGGTCCAGGACAAGAAGGATGCGCTTTATGCGCGCCTCGATGACCTTGCCGATATCCTCGGCTGCAACCGCGACGAGGCTATCGACCTGATTGACAAGGCCTCTAAGATCGACACCGACAACGACGACATTCACCCGGTCAACACGATTGACAACGGCGCGGGCGCAATCGCGCAGGCCGAGAAATATGCCGTTTACCAACTGCAATACGACCGCGGCGATGGTAATGGCGAGGAGACGATTTCTGTCTACGGCATCTCGCCCGATTCGCGCTACTGGAAAGGGCTGGACGTCGGCGACGGACGCGTCGTCTTTGGCGGTGGCTTGCTCGACAAGTTTGGCTGGAGCGAGGGCCAGAACGTCACGCTCGGCGACAAGTATGAGGGCGAGAATTATTCCCTTGAGTATGCGGGCAAGGACTGTGCCTGGGGCTCCAAGTCGGACATGAATATCTATATGAGTATCGATGACTTTAACGAGCTCTTTGGCAACGATGCGGCCTACTTCAACGGCTATGTGAGCGACGAGAAGCTCGACCTCGACGCGCGCTACTTTGCCGGCGACACCACGCCCGACGACATGCGTGCCGTGGGCGACCAGTTCATCGGCATGATGAGCAAAATGATCGGCATGATGGTCGGGCTCGCGGTGTTTATCTTCCTGCTGTTTATGTACCTGCTGACCAAGGCGGTGATCGACCACAGCGCCCGTTCGATCAGCTACATGAAAGTCTTTGGCTATCGCGATAGCGAGATCTCGCATCTGTACATCCGCTCGATCACGCTGTGCGTGGCGGCGTCGCTCGTGCTGAGCCTGCCGGTCATTATTGGCTCGCTCACGGCCATCTTCCGCTCGATGCTACTCGCCTATAACGGCAATATCGAGATCTACGTGCCCGCTTGGTCTATGGCTGCATGCGTCGGCATTGGCTTTGCGACCTACCTGGTCGTGGCGCTGCTGCACACACGCTCCATCAAGCGCGTGAGCCTGGCCGAGGCCCTCAAAGTCCAAGAGTAGTCATTTAAGAACGTCCCCAATGACTAGGTGCCGTACTTGACTTTAACTCTGCTTTAACTGGTACCATCCTCTATGTCTGTAACGCCATATAGACCGAGGGGATATATCTATGACCGCAGCCGCACCCGCCGCACCCGCTAAGGTGTACTTCACTAACCTGCGCACGCATGCTCGCGAGAGCCAGCTCGACAAGCTCAAGCGCCTCATCCGTCACGCCGGTATCGAGCAGATCGACTTTGAGAACAAGTTCGTCGCCATCAAGATTCACTTTGGCGAGCTGGGCAACCTGAGCTTTTTGCGCCCCAACTACGCCCGCGCCGTCGCGGATGTCGTGAAGGAGCTGGGCGGCAAGCCCTTCCTCACCGACTGCAATACGCTCTATGTGGGTAGCCGCAAAAACGCGCTCGAGCACATCGATACCGCCTACCAGAACGGTTTTACCCCGTATGCCACGGGCTGCCAGATCATCATCGCCGACGGCCTCAAGGGCACCGACGAGGCGCTCGTCCCGGTCGAGGGCGGCGAGTACGTGCGCGAGGCCAAGATCGGTCAGGCTCTCATGGACGCCGATATCGTGATCAGCCTCACCCACTTTAAGGGCCATGAGCAGGCCGGCTTTGGCGGCGCCATGAAGAACCTGGGTATGGGAGGCGGCAGCCGTGCCGGCAAGATGGAGCAGCATGCCGCCGGCAAGCCGAACGTCTCGACCGAGCACTGCGTTGGCTGCCGTGCCTGCGAAAAGATTTGCGCGCACAACGCTGTCTCGTTCGACGGCACCCGCGAGCGCGAGCTTGCCAACGGCAACACCCGCACGGTGCACGTGGCCACCATCGACCACGATCGCTGCGTGGGCTGCGGACGCTGCATTGCGGCATGCAACCAGGACTGCATCAAGCCCGGCTATGACGCCGCGGCCGACGTGCTCAACTGCAAGATCGCCGAGTATACAAAGGCCGTTGTCGACGGCCGCCCGAGCTTCCACATCTCGCTTGCCATGGACATCAGTCCCAACTGCGACTGCCATCCCGAAAACGACACACCTATCGTCAACGATATCGGCATGTTCGCGAGCTTCGACCCGGTCGCCATCGACCAGGCCTGCGCCGATGCCGTCATGGCGTCCGAGCCACTGCCCAACACCGAGCTCACCGATAGCGCGGCCAAGATGGAGCATAACCACGAGCATCTGGAGGGCGAGCAGGCGCACGACCCCTTCTGCATTACGCATCCCGACACCGACTGGCGCGTGTGCATCGCGCATGCCGAGAAGATCGGCTTGGGCACGAGCGAGTACGAGCTCATCGAGGTCAAGTAGCGTCTAGCTATTGGACAAATCAAGCGCTTTTGTAGCGCAGCGTTAGCAAAAGCCGCCCGTGAGCACAGTGCCCACGGGCGGCTTTTCGGAAGTGCTAGGGGGTCAGATAGACCAGTAAACCGTACTATTTGCCTAAAAATACTCGTCGAGGAAGTCGTCGACCGTGTTCCAGTAGAGTTCGGGGTCGACCTGCGCGCTCTTGGCGTGGGTGGCGCCATGGACGGTGAGCTTTTGCTTGACCTTGCTGGCGCACGCGTCGTAGTTTTGGTCGAGCATGCTGTACGGCACAAAGGTGTCTTGGTCACCGTGGATAAACAGCATGGGAACCGTCGCGCGCTTGAGCTGTTCCACGCTGCTCGCCTTATGAAAGTCGTAGCCCGCGCGCACGTTGCACACCAAGTTTGCTACATCGAGCAAGGGAAAGCTGGGCAGGCCGAACACGTCCTTGAGCTGCAGAGAAAACTCGTCCCAAACACTCGTATAACCGCAGTCCTCGATAATGCATTTCACGTTTGCGGGCAGAGATTCCCCCGCGACGTTCATGGCGGTCGCCGCGCCCATGGATTCGCCAAAGACCAGGATGCGCGCCTTGGGGTCAGCCTGAACGATTCGCTCGATCCATGCGACGATGTCGAGGCGCTCGGGCCAGCCCATGCCGATATAGTCGCCGCCGGAGCGCTCGTGGGCGCGGGCGGCGGGTGCGAGTACGTTCATGCCGCGGTCGTGGAATCGCTTGACGTATCGGGCCATACCGATGGGCTCGTTGGTATATCCATGCAGGCAGACGGCGTAGTCGTGCGTGCTCTCCGACGCAGCAAAATACCAGGCGGCAAGCTCGGTCCCGTCGTCCGCGGTGAGGTTGCTGCTCTCGCGATTCTCTTTAAACCACGCCCGCGCCTCGGTTTCCTCGGCATCCGGCTGCTCACCTTTTTTGTCGTCTTTGCCATCTTGCATCATCTTCATGGTGTACGGCGCTTGGGGGTTCAGGGCAAAGTCGAACAAGAAGTTGCCGGCAAACCCTAGCAGCGCGACAACGAGCACCAGCGCAACGACGCCGGCTATCTTGAGCTTTCGATGGGAACGTGCGTTTTGAGACATAAGAAGCTTTCCTATAAGATGTTAATACATCAACATTTAATGCAAGCGCATTATGGACGTTCGCCGTTGATGCGTCAACAGGCAAAGAATGGGTAAACAAAGGGTCACGTATGGTGCAAATTTCGCACGTACCTAGACGCTTTGATATAGTGTTGAGAACTCTTTACGTTGGAGGATGTAACCGGCATGTCCGATTCGAGCGACAGTTCTAAGCCGCGACCCAAGACCGCGGCCGTTCCACACTACACGGTGGGTGAGGAGATCATGAACTCCGTCACCCATGGTGTCGGCTGCCTGCTGGGTATCGCGGGCCTGGTGCTCCTGATCGTATTCGCTGCCCTGCGCGGCGGAGGCCCGGCCCACATGGCCGCGGCGATTGTCTATGGCGTCAGCATTATTCTCGAATACCTAGCCTCCACGCTCTACCACGCGATTCAGCCCGCGCGCGCCAAGCGCGTGTTTCGCATCATCGACCACAGCTGCATCTACCTGCTCATAGCCGGCAGCTATACGCCGTTTTGCCTCATCACGCTCGCAAACGACGGCGGCGCTGTGCTGTTCTTTGCCGTATGGGCCATCGCCATCATCGGCATCGCCCTCGAGTGCTTCCTACGCGAGCGCCAGCCGCATTGGGTAAGCGGCCTGGTCTATCTGCTGATGGGCTGGCTCGTTGTCTTTAAGCTGCCCGAACTTGTGGCGCTGCTCAACCCCGTGGCACTTGCCCTGCTCGCCGTCGGCGGCGTGTGCTACACCGCGGGCGTGCCGTTCTATATCGCCAAAAACGTGCGCTATCTTCACAGCGTGTTTCACCTGTGGGTACTCGCCGGTAGCATCTTCCAGTTCATGGCGGTGATCCTCTTCGTAATCTAGCGACCACGCCTGCGCGCCCGCGTCCTTGTTTGGGTGCCGGTGCAATTGCCGTATCCGCCGTCAACGTTTTAATCCGACGTCCCGAATCTTGGAGGTTCGAGAAACTCCCGATGGACATAACCATCTCCCTTATCACCACCCTCGTTTTGACCCTCATCAACGGCTACTTCTCTATGTCCGAGATGGCGCTCACCACGGCCAAGCGCGCCGTGCTGGAGCACGATGCCGAGGAAGGCGACAAGCGCGCCGAGCGCGCCGTCCAGCTCGCCGCCGACTCCGACCAGCTGCTCGCCACCATCCAGGTTGCCATCACGCTCGTGGGCTTCGCCTCGTCCGCCGTCGCCTCGACGAGTCTGTCCGACCCGCTCGCCACGTGGCTCATGAGCTTTGGCATCGCGCCGCTCTCCGCCATCGCGCGCGGCCTGGCGCCGGTCATCATCACCGTCGCGGTCGCCTTCGTGTCCATCGTGATCGGCGAGCTCGTGCCCAAGCGCATTGGCCTGGCCAACGCCGAGGGCGTGTCAAAGCAGGTCGTGGGGCCGTTGTCGTTTTTCCAAAAGATCGCCCGTCCGCTCGTGTGGTTGACCGGCGCTTGCTCCGATGGCCTGGCCCGCATTCTGCGCATCAAGAGCGCCGACGACCGCCAAAACGTCTCGGAAGAAGAGATCAAGTACATGGTTTCGGAGCAGGACGACCTGCTCGACGAGGAAAAGCGCATGATCCACGAGATCTTCGACCTGGGCGACACCGTTGCCCGCGAGGTCATGGTGCCGCGCGTGGACACCACCATGTGCGAGGACGACGAGACGGTCGCCGACGTGCTGTCCACCATGCGCCAGACCGGTTTTAGCCGCATCCCCGTCTATCACGAGGATCCCGACAACGTCGCCGGCATCGCGCACATCAAGGACCTGATTCAGCCCGCGCTCGACGGCAAGGGCGACCAGCCCATCGCCGGCTTTTTGCGCGACGCCACCTTTGTGCCCGACACCAAGGACATCCTGCCGCTGCTGTCCGAGATGCAGACCTCGCACGACCAGATCGTGGTGGTCGTGGACGAGTACGGCGGCACGGCCGGCATCATCACCATCGAGGACATCGTCGAGGAGATTGTCGGCGAGATCGAGGACGAGTTCGACCCCGACAACAAGTATCTCACGCGCCTTTCGCGCCGCGAGTGGCTCGTTGATGGGCGTTTTTCGTGCGATGACGCGATTGAGCTTGGTTGGCCGCTCGAGGAAAGCGATGATTATGAGACCATCGCCGGCTGGATTTTGGAGCTTTGCGACTCGGTGCCCGACATCGGAGAGGTGTTTGAGGTCGCGGGGTACAAGTTTAAAGTGCAGTCGATGCGTGGCCAGCGCATCTCGCTCATTCGCGTGATCGCTCCGGCCGAAACCGATAAGAAGGATTCCGAGTCTTCGGTAGACGAGCCGACGACGTCGGGTGCGGGTTCCGCGAATCCGCACGACGGCGACGAGTAGGACAAGGAAGAGTAGGGGAGAGTTATGGCAGGCCTGTTCAACATCCTTAAGGTCACCGTCAGTGAGGACAAGATCTGCGCGCATGTGCTGGTGAACCCCGGCATGCCGCTCATGACCTCGGAGGACATCGAGGCCACGGCGCGCGTGTACTACCTGGTGCCCGCGATTGCCAAGCACCTGTGCCTGGGCGATTCCGGCCGCGAGTTCCAAGACTGCATGGGCCAGACCGAGCTCTGCCACCTGCTGGAGCACGTGACGGTTGAGCTCATGAACGAGACCGGTCTTGCCGGTAGCATCTCGTGCGGCCGCACCCGCGTAAGCGAACACGATGAGCGTGTCTTTGAGGTTGAGCTTTCGTGCCCCGACGACGCACTGGCCATCGGCGCGCTGTCTTCGGCCACCTTTATGATGGATTGGGCCTATCTGCACGCCGACCAGCCTACCCCCGACGTGGAAGGCACGGTCGCGGGCCTGCGCAACCTGGTGCTGGGCATGCGCGCCGAGGCCGAGGGCAAGGATCCTCACGAGGCCGTCGCCGCTGCGAACGGCGAAGATGCTGCCGAGGACGAGGGCGCTGACGAGGGCGATGTGCCGGTCGACCCCGAGCCCGCTGCCGATGTGACCGCCGAGCCCGTTCCCACCGAGCCCCAGGGCGTCCCCAACTTTGACGACGAGCCCCAGGTGGCGATCGATACCGAGGGCGCGGTTGCCGAGAACCACGAGGCTTCCGCGGCTGTCTTTGGCGGCGCGGCGACGGTTCCGGCAGGACCTGCGCATGAGGGCGGCCTGCCGCTCGTGGACGGCGCCGGCGAGGACCCGGGTGCCACAGTGGCCATGCCGGCTATGCCTCAGGAGTAGGCCTACTCGTTTATCACCATCACGTACCTGCGCTTTTGCCGTACGCAGATGAGCGGAGCGGCAAGTGATGCGCTGCGGGTATAATGGACAGCATTCAAACGGTGGGCACCGACGTGCCCGCAGGAGAGGAATGATCATGGGTAAGACTTTCAGCTTTGTCTCCGGCGCACTTTTTGGTGCCGCTGCCGGCGCTATTATCGGCGTTGCTCTGGCCCCGCGCTCGGGCGCCGAGACCCGCGCCATGGCTGCCGATATCGCCAACGACGCCTGGGACAATATGCGCGACACCTACGAGCACGGCGCCGAGGAGGCCCGTGCTGCGGTGAATGACTTTGGCCCGATGGTCGACGCCAAGACCGACGACCTGCGCGCCAAGGTCGACCTGGCCCGCGAGCGCATGGACCAGCTGCGCGAGCAGCTCAACGACGCCATTTCGGGCGGCAACGTGACGCCTGCCGCCGACGTCGTGGTCGAGAACGCCGTCGAGGCCGACGCCGAGGCCGCGGAGCCTTCGACAGAGGCATAATGCGCGCCGGGGATTTTGTCGGCGCCAAGATCTATCGCAAGCCTACCGAGGATAAGCGCACCAAAAAAGACGGCACGCCGCGCAGCCCTAAAAAGCTCGGCAAGATTCACTTTCCGGTCTTTACCCCGGGCGGTACGCGCGTGGTGGGCTTTATGGTGCGCCAGTCCGATATCGCGGGCATGATCGAGCGCCCCGACCGATTTGTGGCGCTCGATGCCATTGGCGTCTACGAGGGCGCCATCGCGGTTGACGACGTCAAGGGCACCTACGATGCCGCTGCGGCCAAGCGCCTCGACATCAACCTGGACGATTGCATTATCTGGGTTGGCATGGACGTGCGCACGGAGTCGGGCGATGTCGTGGGCTATTGCTCGGATGTGGAGTTCAAGCCGCGTTCGGGCATCGTGCAGACGTTCTACGTGACCGCCGGCACTGCCTCGAGTGTGCTGGTGGGCGACACGCAGATGCCGCCGACGATGCTGCGCGGCTATGCGGACGGCGCGATGATCGTTTCGGACGAGGTCAAGTCGCTCGGGTATTCGGGCGGCGCCGCCGCAAAGGCTGCCGAGGCAAGCGTCATGGTGGGCGATAAGGTCAAGAAGGGCGCCAAGGTGCTCGATGACAAGGGTTCGGTCGCCGTGGACAAGGGCAGTCGCGCGCTGGGCAAGCAGCTCGGCAAGACGCGCGGTATGTTCAAGGCCTTTAAGGACGAATACCAAAAGGCGAGCGGGGGCTCGTCGAAAGCCAGCAAATAGCGACGTACCAATTGATGGGAGGCAAGCCGGAGACCTGTTGCTCCGGCTTGCTGCGTTTATGGGGGAGGGCACATGCGCCAAAACGGATCTAACTTAAACGGGCGCTCGGGTGCGCGTCCAACGGCGCGCCGCGACCTGGGGCAGCTGCCCAGCGGTCAGCGCAAGCGTCACCGTAAGCCCGGCGCGATGTATCTCAACCATAGCCGCGGCTTTAGCGACCGCAGCGCTCGCATCGGCAACGGCCGCACGCCCCGTCGTCCGTCTCGCCTGCCCTATGCGCTCATCGCCGTGGGCTGCGCGCTCGTGCTGTTTGTCGCCGCCGTTGTGGGCTACGTCAACCGCAGCGTGGATGTCGTCCTCAACGGCCAGGAGACTGCAGTGCGCGTCGGCTCTACGCTGCAAAATCTCATCGACGACCAGGAGCTGACCGATACCTACGACGCTGGTGATCTGCTGGCCGTTGACGACAGCGTGCTGACCCGCCATGGCGGCGAAAAGCTGTCGGTAAAGGTGGACGGCAAGCGCATAAAACAGGGCAAGTGGAAAAGCCGCGAGCTTACGGGTGGCGAGAAGGTGACGGTCAAGGACGGCCGTGACACGTATGAGAAGCACGAGGTCCAGGCGACGGTTATCGAGCCCAAGCTCAAGGTCGAGGGCACGGGTGCCATCGAGTACGTCAAGACGTGGGGTATCCAGGGCCGCTCCGAGGTGTGGGTCGGCGAGCAATCGGGCAAGACGCAGGACCGCGGCGAGGTCGTGCCCGCCACCGATTGCGTGGTCGAGTGCGCGAGCGTGGCACCCAAGGGCAACGAAAAGTACGTTGCGCTGACGTTTGATGAGGGCCCGAGCGGCGCGACCAAGCAGATCTTGCAGGTGCTCAAGGAAAAGGGCGTCACCGCGACGTTCTTCCTGTCGGGTGATGCGGCCGAGGCCTCGCCCGCCACGGCCAAGGCGATTGTCGATGCCGGCTGCGAGGTCGGCTCCAACAGTTACAACGACGAATCGCTCAAGGGCCAGGACCGCGATGCGGTGCGCGAGCAGGTTTCGAAGGGCACCGAGGCGATCAAGTCCGCGACCGGCGTGAAGACGATGCTTTTGCGTGCTCCTTACGCAGCCTTTGACGAGCAAAACTGGATTGATGCGATGGACCTGGTGTCTGCCGTGGTCTCGTGGAATATCGATTCGGGCGACTGGCTGCTCAACGGTGCCGACGAGCAGGTCTCGACGGTGCTCGATTCGGTGACGCCGGGCAACATTGTGCTGCTGACCGATAACGATGAATGTGCCGAGCAGACGCTCGAGGCGCTGCCGCAGATTATCGACGGGCTTATTGCCGACGGCTACAAAATCGTGACATTGAGCGATCTGGTCAAGACGGATACATCGCTGAGCAAAAAGCTCACCTCGCTGACGAAGGCCGCCATGCCCAAAAACGCCGTGTTCCCCCAGCTCGCCGAAGATGACGACACCACAGACTAGTCATGTAAGAACGTCCCCAATGACTATGTCACGGATGCGTCAGCGTTTGATATGCCTGCGATGTTTGGAGCATAAATTTGACGCCACGGCGCGATGCTGATGCTATAGTTACTGCGGATAACAAGGGTCAAGAGAAAGGTTGCAGGTGAAATCCAAACCTCGACCATACAGTCGATGACCCCATGCAGGTGCTTCTTGCGCATGTACGGGGTGTGAGCGCCGAGCGGCGTGCCGCCCGCGCATGCGTATACATATCTAATAGTCCACGGATGGCGCGCCGGCATGGCCGCAGTCCGAAGGGATAATGATGGGGAGCACCAGTGAATTATCTGAGTGAGATGCTCAAACTGCCGGTCTTGGACGTCGATGGCGAAAAGCTCGGCGTTGTGAACGATTTTGGCATTGCTACCGGCGAAGTTTTTCCGCACGTGACGTCGCTCGCGTTCCGCGGGCCCGGCAAGACGCCGTTTATGATCAGCTGGCGCAAATGGGTCGACCGTATCGACGAGACGGGCGTACACCTTAAGTCGCCGGCCACCGAAATCCGTTTTTCGTACCTGCAACCGACCGAACTCTTGCTCGCCCGCGACGTGCTCAACAAACAGATTGTCGACACGCAGGGTATGAAGGTCGTGCGCGTAAACGACATCAAGTTTTCCATGTCGGGCGAAAATCAGCTGCGCCTGCTGGGTGCCGAAGTTGGCGCCCGCGGTCTGCTGCGCGCGATCAGCCCCGCACTCGAGCATGTCGTCGAGAGCTTTATGAAGCACCTGGGCAAACCGCTCGGCGAGGACATCATCGCCTGGTCCTACATGGACCTGCTCGACCGTTCGACTAAAAACATCCAGCTTTCGGTGTCGCACAAGACGCTTGGCGAGCTGCACCCTGCCGACATTGCCGACATTATCGAGCAGCTCGACCCGCGCCTGCGTGCGCAGGTGTTCGCGCAGCTCGACACCGCCCAGGCCGCCGAGGCCATCTCGGAGTTCGATGACGACGAGCTTATGACCGAGATGCTTGAGGGCCTGTCCGATACGGACGCATCGTCGATGCTGGCCATGATGGATCCGGACGACGCCGCCGACCTGATCGACGAGCTCGATTACGAGAAGGCTGAGAAGCTTTTGCGCCTGATGGGCGTCCAGGAGGAGAAGGCGATTCGTAACCTGCTGGGCTATGAGGACAACACTGCCGGTCGCATCATGACCTCGGAGTTTGTCTCCCTGCCTGCCACGGCGACGGTCGGTGACGCCATCGAGGCGATCCGCAAGCTCGACGAGGACTTCGAGAGCGTCTACTACGTCTATACCGAGGACCCGAGCGGCATGCTCACCGGCGTGCTTTCGCTGCGCACGCTGATCGTCGCCGACCGCGACGCCACGCTGGGTCAGCTGGCCTATCGCGACCTGGTTTATGTGTCGCCCGACGATGACCAGGAAGATGTAACGGACGAGATGACCAAGTACGACCTGGTTGCCATCCCCGTTTGCGACGAGAACCGTCACATCTTGGGTATCGTGACCTTTGACGACGCCATGGACGTTATCGCCGAGGAGCACCAGGAGGACCTGCAGATCGCAGGTGTCGGCTCGGGCGATAGCGCGTCCGACGACTCGACGAATGTGCTCAGCTGGTTTGTGCATCGCCAGTACTGGGTTGTCGTGTGGGGTATTGCCTCGTGCATCATGGCAACAGTGCTGGGGACAGCGCTGGGCTCTGCGCATCTGGTGGTGTTTCCCATGTGCGCCATGCCGCTCGTGTTGCTGGCTGCCTCGCGTATGGTGTCGTTCGTCAAGAATTACTTCCTGGAGTACGACGGCCATGACGATGAGCCCAAGCCGTATCTGGGATTTTTCTTCCAGAGCACGGGCATGGGCCTGATCCTGTCGCTCGTGACCTACCTGTGCGCCCAGCTGGTGCGCACCGCCGCATTCCTCGACGCGCCCATGTTTGAAGAGCAGCTCTTTACCGGCTGCTTTAACATTGCGGCCATCGTTTGTCTGATTGGCAACATGAGCGCCGTGATTTACCTGATGGTGCTGTTCTGGCGTGACGAGCATGACCTCAATACGTCGGGTACCGCCATGAACGTCATTGCCGTCATGATCTCATGCGTGGCGTACTGCATCGCCGCAGTGCTGCTCACCATGTCGGTCATGGGGTAGGTGATCGCGTGCAAAACACGAAGCAAAAGGCGAGCGCCAAGCAAAAGCTGACCATCGCGGCCATCTTTGGCGCCATGGGCCCTGGCCTTCTGGCGGCGCTTTCGGGCAATGACGCCGGTGGCATCGCCACGTATTCCAGCGCCGGTGCCAGCTATGGCTACAAGATGCTGTGGATGCTTCCCGTCATGACCGTGCTGCTTATCGTGACGCAGGAGACTGCGGCGCGTTGTGGCTGCGTCACAGGCAAGGGCTTGGCCTCGCTCATCCGCGAGCGCTTTGGCGTGCGCAGGAGCGTGCTGGCCATGGCAGCGCTGCTGATCGCCAACACGGCCGTTACCATCTCGGAGTTTGCGGGTATCGCGAGCGGCCTTGCCCTCTTTGGTGTGCCGGCGAGCATCTCGGTGCCGCTCGTGGCGCTGCTGGTTTGGATGCTTACCATGTCGGGCAGCTTCCAGCGCATCGAGAAGATTCTGCTGCTGGTGAGCTGTGTGTTTGTGACCTACATTGTCGCTGCATTTATGGCTGGTCCCAGCTGGGGCGAGGTGGCGGTCGACTTGGTTGTGCCCAACATCCAAAATGACCCCAGCTACGTGTCGCTTGTGGTCGCAACGATCGGTACCACCATCGCGCCGTGGATGATCTTCTTGGCGCAGAACAACGTGGTCGATAAGAATGCGGGCGAGGACGATATCGTGCTGCAGCGCATTGATACCGTGAGCGGCTCGATCGCCGCCGATGTCATTGCCGGCTTTATTATCATAACGACCGGTACGGTACTGTTCCCCGCGGGCATTCAGATCAGCGATGCTGCCGACGCCGCCCGCGCATTGGAGCCCATCGCGGGCCAGTGGTCCACGGTGCTGTTTGCCTCGGGGCTGGTCGCGGCGAGCTTCTTGGCCGCCTGTGTGCTGCCAGGCGTTACGTCCAGCGCCATCTGCGAGGCATTTGGCTGGGAGCGCGGTGCCGATCGCAGCTGGGACGAGGCCCCGGTCTATCGCGGCATCATTACGGCCATCATCGGCATCTCTGCCGTGCTGGTGCTCATGCCCGGCGTCGACCTGTTCCAGATTATGATGACCTCGCAGGTCATCAACGGCGTGCTTTTGCCTGTGGTCCTGGTGTTCCAGGTGCTTATTGCCGCCGATCGACACATTATGGGCGCCAACCGCAACGGCCGCGTGTGGAATGTGCTCACCTGGGCGACTATCGGTGTGATTACGGTGCTGACGGTCGTCATGTTTGTGCTGCAGGCGATGGGCTACAGCGCATAGCGTCTCTTTTGGGTTTCGAGCGGGCCGTGGCCATGGGCTGCGGCCTGTTTTTTGCCTGATGTAGGGGGTTGGTTATATATGTGTGGGCAAAAAATGCCAAATATGAGTACTGTTGCTAATCCAGTGGCAATTAAGACAAAGAAGATAATGAACATAACTAAAGTATCTGCTCATTAATATCGATACAGCCAGGCTTTAAACCGATCATTCTGTTCGGTCCAAAGGGGTATGGCGACCGAAAGAACGCCATTTTGGGCAATTTTGCCTGTTACTAAAATGGTATCAGTACTCATATTTGGAATTTTTTGCCCGCGGCCCCTTGGGGCCGGCTCGAAAAGAGCAATCTGGGGGCGTTTGCTGCGGGTGCGGGGCTTGCAGACGACACTCGGGGTGGCGAGGAACTCAGAATTCGGCCGCGGGAGGGCATTTATCGGCCGCGTCAGGAGTGTCCCTAAGTGTCGGCACATAAGGAACGTCCCTAACTGCCGGAGGGGGCGTCGGTTGTGGCCGACGGCCCCTCCGGGTGCAAGCTGATTTGACAGTGTGTTACTTGTCGGTGCCTAGCTTGTGCGGTTTGTAGGCGAGCGCGTTGACGAGTGCGTCGGCGGCGGACTTGACGGCCGCCGGCTGCGGATCGTTAACGTGGTCCTCGGGATGCACGGGCAGGTCCTTCTTGACGGCATCGTGGATGAGCTTAAGGTACTCGGCCACGCCCGCGTTCGAAAGGTGTGTGCCGTCGCCGTCGAACAGATCGTTGCGGTTGGCGCTATATCCGTACCAGTCGATAACGCGCACGTTTTTATAGCGCGTGGCGGCGTTGGCGATGGCCTGATTGGTGGCGCCGACCCATGGCTGCGGGCTGCGCGTGTTTACAAATACGACGGTGCGCTGATTGCCGGCATCGGCCATGATGGCGTCAATCTGGGCATCGGTCACTAGGCCGTTGGTGCCCAGCGCAAAGACTACGATCTTGCCGGCGAGGTTCTGCTGGATATAACCCTCAAATGTTGTGCGGCCCGCATCGAACTGGCGGCCCTTTTCGGCATCGATGTGACTGTGGGGGAACACGCCGTCAAAGGAATCGACGGCGCGCAGCGACACGGAGTCGCCAATCATGAGCAGGTCGTAGGATCCGTCGGGGAAGCCGTCGTTGTCCTTGTCGGTGTCATCGGCCGCCTGCTGGTCCTGGGGTTTTGCATTTTTGGCTTCCTTGTTTAGGATTTCGGCGCCCTCGCCGCTCAGCGCGGATGTGTCGGGCACAAAGACCAGACCACCCAGCGCCACGACAAGCACGACGCCGCAAACGGCGCACACGGGAATATGCGCGCGCACCCAGTTTGCGGGCGTGGTGGTGCCTTCGCGGAGCTCGGAAACGGTGCGTCCAAAGGCGCCCTTCCTAAACGGCGTCTCGATAAAGCGATAGGAGCACTCGGCTACGGCGACCACCACAAGTACCTGCAAGATGTACTGCCACCAGGGCGTATCGCTGATGTTGGCGACCGGGTTCATGAGCAGCAGCAGTGGATAGTGCCACAGGTAGATGCTGTACGAGCGCTTGCCAACCCACACGAGCGGCTCGGCGGACAGCGCGCGGGCAACCATTCCCTGGGGCTGCACGCAGGCTGCGATGACCATGAGCGTGAGGATGGAGCATAACAGCGTGCCGCCGCGATACTGGAACGCGGTGTAGCCGTTGGTGAGTGCGACCATGGCGGCAAGGCCAACCAGACCCACGACGCCCAAGACATCGATGGATGCGGGCGAGGACCAAAAGCGCACGAGGGCGCTCGGCTGTGCCAGGGCGGTATCGGCTGATTCGTCGGCCTTCTTGTCAGGCTTGTCCTCGGCTTTCTTGCCGTGCTTGGCGGCGCCAGCCAGGCGATTGAGCCCCAAACGATGAGCGAGACGCACCGGCGCCAGGTCGCGATCGGGGATAAAGGCCATCCAGGCACCCAGCAGCAGCGAGAACACGCGGGTGTCGGTGCCGTAGTACACGCGGCTGGGGTCGGCGGCAGGGTTGTAAAGCACCATCATGGCGAGGGCAGATACCGCGGCAAGGCCCAGAACCACGCGGCGCGTGTTGGGCTTGCTCACATGCATGGATACCATGGCAAACAGCAGTGGCGGCCAAATCAGGTAGAACTGTTCCTCGATGGCAAGCGACCAAAAGTGCGTGAGCGGCGAGGGGTCGCCCAGAGCATTGAAGTACGAGACGTTTTGGGCAATCTGCCACCAGTTGTTGAAGAACAACAGCGACGGCAGGATGTCGGGGCGCATCTTGGTGAGCATCACGTGGTTAAAGATGGTGCACAGCGCGCAGGTCACGAACACTACCGTTACCACGGCGGGGACCAGGCGACGGATGCGGCGAATCCAGAAGCTCTTAAGGTCGATGCGGCCGGTCTTAGCGACTTCGTTGAGCAGCAGGCGCGTGATCAGATAGCCCGAAAGCACAAAGAAGATCGTGACGCCGAGCAGGCCGCCCTGAGCCCACGTGAGGTTGAGGTGATAGAGCACCACTGCGACGACGGCAAGCGTGCGCAAGCCGTCGAGGGCGGGGATATAGCGAGATTTGGGGCGCGTGGGCGCCTGTTCTTTTGCGGTGCTGTTGGTGCGGTCACCCTTGTTGGCGGGCACGCGATGAGAGCCTGCGGCGCGGCGCGGCTCGGTGGCTTGTCGGTTAGCGCGCGAACGTTCGTGCGGCGCTCGTTGATCGCTCGCGTGGCGTGAGCTGCGCGAGCTCGATCGCGGGAATTGTTCCATAAAACTTCATCCAATGACGAGAATAATCAGCACGCCTTCATTGTAGCCGCCTGCCCCTGTGAATGCTTGCTGCCGGCGCAAGCTCAAGCGCGCGTCCACATCAAAGTGAACTAAAGTTATAGAGGCGCGAGAGCGCACGATTGACGGCCAACAGCGGGCGCAGAGCCCGCGGACGAGGAGGTTTCCATGGCAGATTGCGGCATCGTTGCGGTGTTCGGCAGCATGAACATGGACCTTTCGGTGGCGTGCGAGCGCATGCCGCGTGCGGGCGAGACCGTCGGCGGCAGCGGATTTATCGGCAATGCCGGCGGCAAGGGTGCCAACCAGGCCGTGGCAGCTGCGCACATGGGCGCGCGCACGTGCATGATCGGCGCGGTCGGGCGCGATGCGTTTGGCACGTCGCTCGTGGCGGGGCTCCAAGATGCTGGCGTGGACTGTGACTTTGTGGCGCGTCGTGATGATGTGGAGACGGGAACGGCGACCATCATTCGCTGTGAGGGCGACAACCGCATTGTGCTGTCGCCGGGCGCCAATCATGCGCTTGCGGGCGAGGATGTTGCCCGCGCGCTGAGACGCCTGGTGGCCGATGAGCTCGACGGCGACGCCAGCGAGATTGCCCCGGCTGCCGGAAGCGTCTTTATCGCCCAGGGCGAATGTGACCTTGCGGCGACTGCCGAGGCGCTTGTTTGCGCTCACGAGCTGGGGTTCTATACGGTCTTTAATCCAGCGCCTGCCTGTGAGTTGCCTGCGGAGGTCTGGTCTGCAGTCGACCTGGTCTGCCCCAACGAGACTGAGTGCCAGGTGCTGACGGGCATCTTGCCCGCGGATGATGCGAGCTGCGTCGCGGCGCTCAATGCCCTGCTCGCCAAGGGTGCTGGAGCTGCGGTCATCACGTTGGGCGGCGCCGGGTCGGTTACGCTTGGCGATGACGGCGAGCTGCTGCGCATGCCGGCGCTTTCGAGTGCGGTGGTCGATACGACGGCCGCGGGCGATACATTTATCGGTGCGCTTGCTGCAGCTCGTCTGGAGGGCCTGCCGCTCTTTGAGTGCATGGCGGTGGGCGCACGCGCCGCGGCGGTGACGGTGTCGCGCCTGGGCGCACAGCAGTCGATTCCCACGCGAGCCGAAGTTGAGCGCGTGTTTGATTTAGACGATTTAGTACAAGACGGAGAAGCGGAGTAGAACAATGGCAATTAAGAAGCTGATCCTTGATCTGGATATGGGTGTGGACGATGCGATGGCGCTTGCCTATGCCATCGCGAGCCCCGAGGTGGAGCTCGTCGGCATTACCACGTGCTTTGGCAACGTGCGCGTCGACCAGTCGGCGCATAACTGCTTGGCGGTGCTCGACCTGTTGGGTCGTCCCGAGGTGCCGGTGTACCTGGGTGCCGACCGTCCTCTGCAGGCGACTGAGCCCTATACGCCGCCGGCGTCCACCGCGCTCATTCACAGCAAGAACGGCATCGGCGGCGCGAGCGTGCCGGCGTCGCCCTACGAGCCGGTGGGGGCGACGTCTGCCGACGGTAACGCTGCGGTCGATTATTTGATCGATGCCGCGCGCACCTATGGTCCCGATCTGGTCTACGTAGCGACCGGCCCGCTCTCCAACCTGGCGCTTGCCCTGGAGCGCGATGCGGCAGCGGTGATGTCTATCGGCCGCGTGGTGGTTATGGGCGGCGCCCTGACCGTGCCCGGCAACGTGAGCGCGGGCGCCGAGGCCAACATGGCAAGTGATCCCGAGGCGGCCGACGCCGTGCTGCGTTCGGGCCGCAAGCTCACCATGGTGGGCCTGGACGTGACGCATCGCGTGGTGCTCACGCGTCGCGACATTGCCGGCTGGACGGGCTCGGGCACCATGGCCGGTTGCGCGTTTGCGAGCATGGTGGAGCACTATATTGGCTCGTACGAGATGAACGCCCCCTACCTTGGTGGCTGCGCGCTGCACGATCCGCTTGCCGTCGCCGTGGCGATTGACCCCACGCTCGTGGGCGCGCTCGGCTGTAACCTGCGCGTCGACCTGCTCGGCGAGTATCGCGGCCGCACCATCTGCGATGAGCGCCGTGTGGCCGACCCCGACAAGAGCGCACTCGTGGCGCTGACTGTTGACGCTCCGCGCTTCCTGTCCGAGTTCAAGACGCGCATGGCCCGCATCCTAGGCTAGGCTCGGGATCGAAGCACGCCCATCTGCTCGATGTGGCCGCTGGCGGGCCGACATCTACCG
This sequence comes from Collinsella sp., assembly GCA_019414445.1. Classification (GTDB taxonomy): domain Bacteria; phylum Actinomycetota; class Coriobacteriia; order Coriobacteriales; family Coriobacteriaceae; genus Collinsella. Next base: position 32,229 of record DXMA01000002.1, on the reverse strand, counting down.
TTCGCCAGCCCGATGGTCCCCGGGGCGGGGAGAGCGCTATAATGCATTCTGCATCTTGGATTGTTACTCCTGTGTGGAGGCATGCCCAAGAGCAATACAACACGGATTGTTACGTAAGGCATGACCGCAATAGCACTGCTATTGGCTATCATGCCTTTTTCTGTGAGTGTTCTTGAAAGGAGGTTCACCATGCTTGCAATTAAAAAGCTTAACAACAACGCGGTTCTTTGCCGTGACGGACAGGGGCGAGATGTCATCGCCATGGGCAGGGGCGTCGGTTTCGGCGGAGATTTTCCTCGAGAGCTCCCTCTTTCTAAAATCGAGCATACGTTTTACGACATTGATCCTAAAGGACAAGATGTCATGAGGGATCTTCCCTCGGATATCGTGATGTTTGCGGCGAAAGTTATGGACATCGTTGCCAACGAACTGCCCTACGACCTCTCGACCAATGCGACGCTGTTCATGGCTGATCACCTGTCGTTTGCCGTTGCGCGAGCCCAAAAGGGGGTCCGCATCGCGATGCCTCTTGCCTATGAAGTGCGGGAGACGTATCCGAAGGAATACAAGGCTGCCCAGTTTATCGTCATGCGACTCGAGAAGGAGCTCGGAGAGCGGCTTCCCAAGGATGAGATTGCCAGTATTGCGATGAATCTCGTGAACGCACGGGTTGTTGAAGCCGTCAAAGCCACGGCCGAGCCCGCAAAGCAGTTCGACGATATGCTCGAGGACGTTATCGAGATTCTCGAAAGCGATTTCCGCATTATTGTCGACCGCGATTCCTTTGATTTCACCCGCTTCGCCACGCATCTGCGGTACCTGTTCAAGCGCATTCAAGCCGGCGAGTCGCTGAACAGCGCCAACATGCAGATGTACAAGAACTTTCGTGAGGAGTTTCCGCAGTTGGCAGAGTGCGTGAAGCATATCGGTTCCTATTGTCGTGAAACGTGGGACGCCACGCTCTCCGAGGAGGAGGAACTCTATCTGATGATCCATCTCAACCGGATCATCTCCAAAAAAGGATTGTAACCCGTAGCCATTCGGGGCATGACCTTTGCCGATTCGAACAGTAAGCCAAGATTGTGCAAAGGAGCCAATGATGGCAAATTACAAAAAGGTGGCAGAGCAGATTCTCTCCACTGTGGGCGGGGCGGAAAACGTGGCTTCGGTTACGCATTGCATGACGCGCCTGCGCTTCAACCTCAAGGATGAAAGCCTCTCGAATGATGAGAAGCTTGAGGACATCTCGTCTATCATCAGCGTCGTGCACGCCGGAGGGCAGGTGCAGCTGGTGGTCGGGCCCACGGTCGACAAGGTCTACGACGAGGTTTGTAAGCAGGGCGGATTCGAGGTCACGGTATCGATTGACGAGGAACTCGATGGCCCTCAGCTTAGCTGGAAGGAGCGCTTGGCGCCCAAGCACCTCTTCAATCAGCTGCTCGATGCCGTGAGCGGCGCTATCACCCCGATCCTTCCGATCTTTTGTGTCGCCGGTATCTTCAAGATGCTCGTTATTCTGTTTGGGCCCGAAGGCGCCGGTTTTATGTCCGAAACGAGCGACCTGTATCGGATCCTTTCCCTGGTGGGCGATGCGGCGTATTACTACTTCCCGGTGTTTGCCGCCTATAGCTCGGCTAAGAAGTTCAAAACGAGTCCTGTGCTGGCACTGCTCATCGCTGTTGTGATGATTTATCCCGACATGCTCGCTATTGTTGAGGACGGAAAGCCTTTCAGCGTCTTCGGCATCCCCATGCAGCTCGTCAACTACACCCAGGCTGTTCTTCCGGTCATCTTGATCACCTGGGCCCAGTCCTATGTTGAGCGCTTCTTTAAGAAGATCTCGCCTGATATGTTGCGCATTCTGATCGTACCCGTGGGTACGGTGCTCGTGATGTTGCCGGTCGCGCTGTGCCTCTGCGGCCCTGCCGTCCAATTTGTCATGGGCCTTGTGGCCGATTTCATCATTTGGCTCGCCTCTGTTGCCGGTCCCGCTGCGACCGCGGTTATCGGCGCATTCTGGAATCTGATCATCGCCACCGGCATGCACGTGCCGATCTATACCGCCATATTGCCCGCCGCGCTCCAGAACGGTTACGACGCCATCTTATACCCCGGCACCGCGGTTGTAGCCTACACCACGCTTGCCATCGCGCTCGCCTATGGCCTGCGCGCTAAGGACAAGGAGAGTCGAGCCACGGGCTGGAACTTGTTCATCACCTATGCCTTCGGTCGCGTGAGTGAGCCCATCATCTACGGCATCCTGTTTCGCGACAAGAAGGCTCTTGCCTGGAACATGATTGGTGGTGCTGTCGGTGGTCTGCTGGTAAGCCTTCTTCATGCCAACGTCTATATCTTCACTGGCGTTGGTTTCCCATGGATGAACGTGCTCATGTTTGCTCAGGATATCATCCCTGGCACCATCGGGTGTCTTGCTGGCGGTGCCGTGACGTTTGCGTTGGCGATGATTTTTGGATTTGAAGGACAGGAGAAGATGCCGTTGAAGTCCAAGAGCGGCGATTCTGAGGCCGTTGAATCCGTCGAGGCATAAGAGGCTACTACACAAATATGCTCCCCAGCCGTTGCGCGGTCCGACCCCTTGGCCGCGCAACGGTACTGTGCTGTTGCGCGGCACTTGCCGAGTCCGTTGCGTTCGACAGTGTGGGCCGGGAATTTGATAGAAAGGACGACACCATAATGTTTAGAGAAGATTTTTTATGGGGCGGGGCTCTGGCTGCAAACCAGTGCGAGGGAGGATGGAACGAAGGCGGTCGCGGTTTAGCCAATTCCGACATGCTGCCGTTTGGCGATCAACGCATGGACGTCATGCGGGGAGACCTTGATCCGCGTGCGTTGGCACCCGACAGCTTCTATCCCGCTCGCAAGGGCATTGATTTTTACCATAGGTACAAGCAGGATATTGAACTGTTTGCCCAGATGGGTTTTAAATGCCTGCGCTTATCAATCGCCTGGAGCCGCATTTTTCCCAAAGGAGACGAAGCCGAGCCCAATGAAGAAGGCCTTGCCTTTTACGAGGATGTTTTTAGGACGTGTCGCGCGCATGACATTGAGCCTTTGGTGACGCTCAACCACTATGATGTCCCCATGCATCTCGTCGATGCGTATGGCGGATGGCGCGATCGCAGGTTGGTCGACCTGTTCGAGCGATATTCGCGTACCGTGTTCGAGCGCTATCGTGGATTGGTCAATTATTGGCTGACCTTTAACGAGATCAACATCATGACGCAGGCGTGCTTTATGGCGGCGGGGATCATCTTCGAGCAAGGGGAGAATCGCTATGCAACGGTTCACACGGCCGTGCACCATGTATTGGTTGCGAGCGCCCGTGCGGTCGGGGCGTGTCATGAACTGTGCCCTGGGGCGAAGATCGGTTGCATGCTCAACGCAGGTGTCTTCTATTCGGCTACATGTGATCCGGACGATGTGCTGGCTGCGCAGGCTGAGAATCGCAGCCATTACATGTTTACCGACGTCCAGGTGCGCGGTGCGTACCCGAGCTATGTTCTCAAGGAATACGCCCGCCATGGTTTTGAGGTGCCCTATCGGGATGATGACCGCGAAGTACTGGCTGCAAACCTGGTCGATTTCGTCTCGTTTTCGTATTACTCGACGCGCGTCGCAAAAGCGCATGCGGAAGGTCAGTTCGATTCGAACCTTCTTCGCTCGGCGCCTAATCCGTATCTAAAACAGGAGCCTTGGGGGAGGTTTATCGACCCCAAAGGGCTGCGCGTCACCATGAATGAAATCTGGGATCGCTATCAAAAGCCGCTGTTCATCGTCGAAAACGGTTTGGGTGCTCCTGATGTGCCGGAAGATTCGGGTGAAATAGAAGACGACTATCGAGTTGAATACCTGCGGGCCCACATCGAGGCGATGAGGGAGACCGTCGAGCTCGACGGGGTGGAACTCATGGGATATACCTGTTGGGGCCCGATCGATTTGGTTTCGGTCGCCACAGGACAGATGCGTAAGCGCTACGGGTTTATCTATGTCGATCGAGACGATAGCGGTGCGGGCTCGTTTGAGAGACGTAAAAAGAAAAGCTTCGAATGGTACCGACGCGTAATAGCAAGCAATGGCGAAGACCTTGCGTAATAACGTTAAGATGGACAAATGCGCCCGTTGGGGGAATAGTCGTGCCACTTCGCTTGACAACAGGCTAAACTAGCTATTAAACATTTACTATTCTGTTTAGATTGAATTTGCGGTCGTTTAGTTGCCGAGCCACGGGGCGGTCAAGCCACGATGCTCGGCCGCGACCGATGCTAGGGGGAACGATGGCTAAAGCAAGCGTCCGCGAGATCAGCCGCATTACCGGCTTTTCGCCCGCAACCGTGTCCAACGCGCTCAACCGCAAGCGCAGCGTGAGCGAGGAGACCGCCAAGGTCATCCTGGAGTGCGCGCAGTCGCTTGGCTATCAGCAGTCGACGCAGCTCGAGAGCATCCAGTTTGTGCTTGCGCGCAAGACGGGCGCCATCCTGGACGAGAGCACCTTCCATCCCGCGGTCATCGAGGGCGTGGAGCGCCAGGCGCGTCGCCACGGCATGAGCACGAGCTTTGTCTCGCTCGACTTTAGCGATCTGGACGCCGTGCGCCCGCAGGTCGAGGGCCTGATCGCCGACCCGTCGGCCGCCATCGTGCTGATGGGTACCGAGCTGGGTGAGGAAGACTACGCTTTGTTCGCCAACGCCGCCGCCCACCTGATCGTGCTCGACGGCTGGAGCGATCGCCAGTACTTTGATGCTGTAGTCATTGCCAATACCGATTCGGTGCTGCGTGCCGTGGATTACCTTATCGAGAAGGGCCACAAGCAAATCGGCTACCTGGCAGGCGACCTGCGCATCCGCAATTTCAAGGATCGCGAGCGCGGCTATCGCCAAGCGCTTGAAGATGCAGGCCTTGAGGACAATCCGACATGGCGCGTCACGCTGGGCACCACGCTCGAGGGCGCCTATCGCGACATGGGCGCATGGCTCGATACCGTTTCGCATGATGAACTGCCGACGGCTTTCTTTGCCGAGAACGACGTCCTCGCCGTGGGTGCTATGCGTGCGTTGAGCGAGCATGGCATTCGCGTGCCCGAAGATGTCTCGATGATTGGCTTCGACGATCTTTCCGTGGGCGCCTTCTCCAACCCGCCACTCACCACGGTGCATGTTCCCAAGCACGAGGTGGGCGAGATCGCGGTGCGCCGTCTGGTGGGCAACATCCGCAATCCCAAGAGCTATACCTGCAAAACGGCCGTCTCGACCTATTTTGTCGAGCGCCAGAGCGTGCGCGAGCTCTAGGCAGAACGGCGCTTGATGAGCGATGCCCCCAGCTCGATCTTGAGCGGGTGGTGCTCGGCCTCGTCGATAACCTCGACGAGGCGCCGTGCGGCGACGGCGCCCATATACTCCGAAGGAACATTGAGCGTGGTCAGTTGTGGCTGCACGTAGGTTCCGCCGGCGTTGTTGTCGAAGCCGACGATGCGTACGTCATCGGGCACGCGATAACCACGCTCGATAAAGGCTTTCATGGCCCCAATAGCTATATCGTCAAAGACAGCGACGTAGTTTTGGGCGAGGGGTTCGCCCGAATCAATAATGTCGAGCATGTCGGCGTATGCTTCATCTGGAGCGACGGCGAGTTCGTGGATGATGCCGCACTTTTCCGAGCCCGATAGCTGACCGATGGCGTGTTCGTAGGCGAAGCGTCGTTCGGTGAAGTTGCTCACGGTAACGGGCGTCGTTAACAGCCCGGGGACAGATCCATACTTCGAATGCAGGTACTGCACGGCTAGCATCATGCTGGCGGCGTTGTCGATCTTGACCGTATCGACCCCAGCGCTCATGCATGAGTCCAACAGCAGCAGAGGGCAGTCCAGCGATGCAAACGGCATAAAATCCGATTCGAACATCTCAGTTGCAAGGATGATGACACCATCATATTGCGCTTCGGCGATGTCGGCGATCTGTTGCTGAGTGTTTTCGAACGGTGAGTAGTTCACCAGCGAAAACGAGAATCCCGCGTGTCTAAGAGCGCCCTCGACTCCGGCGAGCATATCGGCGAAGAAGGGGCGCGCAAAGATGCGGCGCCGGTTAAAGGCAACCAAGGCAACGGTTCCGCTCTTTTGGCGCTCGAACTTAATCTTGCTAAAGTCGTAACCTAGAGCTTCGGCGGTGCTAAGTACCAGCTGCCGTGTTTTTTCGCTTACGCCGCGTCGATTGTTAAGTGCAAGGGAAACGGCCGCTGCCGAAATTCCCAGCTGGTCAGCGATTTGTTTTGCAGTAACGGCCATGGTGTTTCCTAACGTTTGTGAACTTACCATGAGCTTAACACCAGGCTGTTTATTAAGCTAAATATTTAGTAATTAAACTTAAGAATCAATAGAAGTTAAGTAGCGCCCACAGTAGAGTTTGTCTCAGCAAACGCAACAACAAGGGGGACGAGATGATCAGCGGTATTTTCCAAATGCCCATTACGGATGAGAGTTATCCGTTTTCGAGCGCCGAGCGCTACTGTCATCTGAGCGCAAAGGATTACGTCGAGCGCGAGTATCGCGTTGACGGTACCGCCAACGTGTATCGCACCGCCGACGAAGACGGCGGCGTGGAGGTCATGACTGCCGACGCTCCTTATTCCAATCGGATCGTTGTTCGTGCTCCGAAAGATCCGGCGCAAGCGAGTGGCAATGTGGTCGTGGAGATCATCAATCCCACATCGTTTATGGAAATCGAGCGCATGTGGATTCTGGGTCACGGCGAGTTTGTGCGCTCTGGCGATATCTATGTGGGCATTACCAGCAAGCCCAACACCATCGCTAAGCTCAAGGAATTCAATCCCGATCGCTATGCCTTCATGAGCTGGGCAAACCCAACTCCCGAGCGGCCCTTTGACTTTGATCCGGAACAGCTCGTACGCGACGGCGCGCTTCCCGACATGGACATCTCTTACGAGACTGGCCTGTTTTGGGACATGTTGACCGATCTTGCGTGGCTCTTGCGCGGAGACTCCGACCTTAACCCGATCCGCGACTATCCTCGCCAGGCAATTTGCCTTACAGGATGGTCTCAGTCCGGCGTCTACCTGTTCCGCTACCTTAACAGCTTTGCCTATCGCGAGGAGGTGCGCCGCGACGGCCGCGTGTTTGACGGGTACCTGTCTGGCGGCGGCATCCATTCGATGTGCATTCCTGTCAATCAGTATGAATGCTGCCGGGAATACGCACACCATCTACTGCGTGTGGAGCACGTCGAGGAGCCGTTTATCGCCCTTCAGACCGAAAGCGAGAACGGTCGCTTTGAGAGTTGGCGCACGCTTATGCCCGATAGTGACGACCCCGATTTTAAATACCGGCTGTACGAGGTGACGGGTGCTTCCCACGATACGCAGTGGAGCTATGTCGACTATTACCAGGACGACGAGGACCTCAAGCGCATCGATCATTTGCCGGTGTACGTCGGCAAGCACGCCGAGGCAAACGCCTACCCGTCGCAGTACCTCTTCCACGCCGCTTTCCGCAACTTGTTCCGTTGGGTTCGCACGGGTGCAGCTCCGGCAACATGTCCGCGCATTGAGTTGGACGCGAACGGCGAGAACGTAAAGGATGCCTTGGGCAACACCAAGGGCGGCCTTCGCACTTGCCTGCTCGAGCATCCGTTTGCCCGCTATTCCAACACGAGCCTGGTGGAGCCGGGCCAGGGCACGGTCGATAAGACGAGCGACAAGGATGGCCTGTTTGGCCATATGGAGTCGTTTTCGGCATCGATGCTCAAGGAGCTGTACGGATCGCTCGAAAACTATCGCGCTCTGTGTGAGCGCGATACGGCGATCGAGGTGTCACAAGGTTTTATTTGTGCCGAGGATGCCCAAGCGATCGTTGACTTTGCCGTGACGTCCGCCATCGAGCGAGGACTGAACTAGTAGGCACCAAGACCAGAAAGGGGTCTGCAATGGATATGACGTTGAATCAAAACGCTGCCGCCGAGATGTGGCGTCCGGTTATTCTGACGTTCGAGAGCGCCTGCTCGTTCGACAACCCGTTTTTGGATGTTGAGATTTGGGCGGAGTTCACCGGCCCGAGCGGCAGGGTAATTCGCCGTGAGGCCTACTGGGACGGCGAGCGTATCTATCGCGTGTCGTTTGCTCCGACCGAGCTCGGCGCTTGGAGCTATGTTATCGAGGCTCCCGAGCAGACCGGCCTTAATGGCCGCACGGGCAACGTCGAGGCCGTGCCGTACGAGGGCGAGCTCGATCTGTACCGCCACGGTTTTATCCGCGTTGCAGACGATTCGCGCATGTTTGCCTATTCAGATGGTACGCCGTTCTTTTGGCTGGGCGATACCCATTGGGAGTTTGCCTACCGCGAGAGCTGGGATACGTCGAACCATCCCGGCATGACGAGCCAGTTCCGCGGCATGGTCGACCTGCGCGTTGAGCAGGGCTTTACCGTCTATCAGACCAACCTGCGCTCTGACATGGGCGCAGGAGATCGCTATTGGATTGACGGTGGCATGGCCAAGGGCGTGGAAGATGTGCCTAATGTGGCCTTCTACCAGCGGGAGCTCGACCGCCGCATGGCCTATATTGCCGATGCGGGCTTAGTGAACGCACTTGGGCAAGCGTGGGCGTTTGCCATTCTCGGCGAGTATGCCGTGGAACACCAAAAGCACCTCGCCCGCTACCTGGTGGCGCGCTACGGTGCATATCCGATGGTGTGGACGCTTGCCGGCGAGGTTGCCGGATACCGCAAAGAAGGTCGAGCCGCCATGCTTGACGGCTGGCGTGAGGTCGCCTTGGAGATTGAGGCACGCGACGGCTATGGTCATCTGGCGACGGCGCACTATACCAACGAGCGCCCCTTTGCCGATTACTACCAGGATGAACCCTGGATGGACTTTACGCTCAACCAGGCCGGTCACGGCGATTACCTCATCAAGGCAAGCGACTACTTTGACTATCTGGCAGCTCATGACGACAAGCCCTTCGTTGAGGGCGAGGCGCTCTACGAGTTTTGCTCGACGCTCGAGGAGATGGGTACGCGCCTGTGCACCGCAGACATGCTGCGCCGCGTGGCGTATATCTGCATGCAGGCCGGCGGCGCCGGCTATACCTACGGAGCCCAGGGAATCTGGGACAACGTGTGGGAAAGCCCTGAGGAGCTCGACCCCTTTATGGCAATCTTCAACCGCTTTGGCATTACTTGGGCCCAGGCGGTAGACGGAGAAGGTGCGGTCCAGATGGGCTACATGCGTTCCTTCTACGAAGACAATCACTTCTGGGAGCTCGCTCCCTACGAAACGACCGATGCGGGCAACCTGTTTGCCAACAAGGCTCCGCTGGCAACCGCCAACCAGGACCTTTCGCGCATCGTCGCGTACTTTGGCGATACCGTGCGCCAAAAGCTTGCTATCGAGGGTGTGCCGACGGGCGCTGCCTATGCAAGCCGATGGTTTAACCCTCGCACGGGCGCATACCGTGACGGCGAGGACGCCCTTGCCGTCACGGACAGCATTACCCTGCCTGACAAACCCGGGGTTGGGGATTGGCTCCTCGTCCTCGAGCTCAAGGCGTAACCATATTTCCATTGGTCATAGGCGGGAAAGAGTCGGCCGCAATTTCCCGTTTGACAGCTAGATGATTCGTTTAGAGAGGATCAGTGAACACAAATGAGCGTTCTCGATTCGATGCAGGGCTTCCTCGAGAAGCACGTGGGCCCCATTGCCCACAAAGTGAGTAGCTTTAACGTCGTAAAGGGCCTTATGTCCGGCATGATGGCGACCATGCCCGTTACGCTGGGCGTGGCGCTGCTCTCCATTATCAACGGGCTGCCGATCCCGCCGCTGCAGGCGTTCCTTGCCAGCACCGGCATGTCGGCGACGATTACCGACGTACTGGTCGTTACCATGAACCTCGGCGCCATCTACATGTGCGCCTCGGTCTCGTACTCCTACGGCAAGGTGCTCGGGAACAAAGGCCTTACGTCGACGGTTGCGGCTATTGGCGCTTTGCCCTGCTGATTCCTCTTGGCCATGCCGAGGACGGCTCGACGTTTATCGTGACCCGTTATCTGGGCAGCTCGGGTCTGTTCGTTGCGCTGCTCGTGGCGTTGATCGTGCCGAAGGCGCTTAACTTCCTTATGAAGCATATCGCCATCCCCATGCCCGATTCCGTCCCTCAGTTCGTTAACGATTCGCTATCTCCGATGTTCTGCGCCATCGTTATCTTCACCACGGCCGCGCTGCTTAAGTGGGGTATGGGCCTGACGACCTACGGCGACGTCTTCAACCTCATCAACACCACCGTTGCCGCGCCCGTTATGTTCCTCGGTTCGAGCCCGTGGGCCGTCGTTATCTACTTTGTGCTGTGCAACCTGCTGTTCTTCTTTGGTATTCACCCCAGCGTCCTGATGAGCGTGTACATGCCGGTTATCAGCGCCTGCGCCTTGGCCAACACCGAGGCATATGTTGCCGGCCAGCCGCTGCCATACTTGGCGTTCATCATCATGTTCTCCGTGGGTTCTGTTGACGCCTTGGGTATGGAGCTTGCGCTGCTCACGGCCAAGTCCGAGCGTTACAAGGCGCTCTCCAAGATTGCTTTGGTGCCCGCTATCTTCAATATCTCCGAGCCCATCATCTTTGGTACGCCCATTGCCATGAACCCCTATATGTTCATCCCCTTCATCCTGCTCAAGCCGGTCGCATGCGCCGTTGCCGCCATTGGCCTGCTGCTGGGTCTTGGCAACGCTTTTAACCCGACGATCAGCATGCCGTTCGTGGTGCCGCTGCCCATTAGCAACTTCTTTTCCGGCGGTCTTGGTCTGGTCGCTATCGTCTGCGGTGCGATTCTCGCCGTTGCCCTGCTGTTTATCCCGTTTGTCAAGATGGCCGACAAGCAGGCCCTCGAGGAGGAGGCTGCTGCAAAGGCTTCTGCCGAGTAGGCCATTGTCTATGAGGTTGTAGGTTCGGCCGATCGCGTTGATCTCCGAAATATATAAGTCCCTGTGAGGGGTTACAGGAAAGGAACTGCAATGAAAAACATCGTTCTTATGTGCGCCGGCGGCATGTCCACGAGCATCATCATGAAGAACATCAAGAAGGCGGCCGACGTCGAGGGGCTGGAGTGCGAGGTTTCCGCCCACGCTGTCAGCGAGGCAGCCGCTATCGGTCGCAATGCCGACTGCATCCTGCTTGGGCCGCAGGTCGGCTATGCCAAGGACGAGGTTTCTGCCGCGTGCCCCGAGGTTCCGGTCGGCGTGATCCCCATGACTACCTACGGCATGATGGACGGTGCCAAGGCGCTGGCTCAGGCCAAGGAACTGATGGGACTGTAGGCATGACGACGGAAGAGATTCAGCTTCAGAGTTTTCAGATCATTGCAGGTGTCGGTTGCGCGCGCAGCTGCTATATCGATGCGATTCATCTAGCTCGTGACGGCAAGTTCGAAGAGGCCGAGGCAAAAATCGCGGAAGGCCAGCAGCACTATGCCGAGGGCCACGCTGCCCATGGTGGCCTTGTCCAGCAGACTGCCGCCGGCGAGGACCTGAGCATCGATCTTTTGGTCGTCCATGCCGAGGATCAGCTGATGAGCGCCGAGGGCTTTGGCATCCTTGCCAAGGAGTTCGTGGACGTCTATCGCAAGATGGGCGCGTAGCCGCTGGCCCTGTTGCCGGGCTGTCGCCGCGGGCGGTGCTCTCGCGGCGATGGACGGCATTGGTTCCGTTTACATACTTGTGTGGACAGAGAGGGTCCTTTGGGGCCCTCTTTTTTGTTCCCCCTGTATGTTCAGAACGTTTACATACCGTTTAGGCTGATTTCTCTACCGTTTACAGGTATTTCGCGCTAAACTAATAAACAAAAGAGTAAAACATTTAGTAAACAGAGCAAAACGAAACATGCGTCTGTTTACTGAACATGTGACTAGGGGAGGACGTACATGGATAAGATCAAGCTCGGTTTTGTGCCTACGCGCCGCAGCATCTTTAGCGCGCCGGACGCGATCAAGTATCGTGGTCTGACGGCTGACCGTCTGCGCGAGATCGGCGTCGACATCGTTGATATCGACGACATCAACGACGAGGGCCTGCTGTTCGACGACAGCCATATCGAGCCTATCGTCAAGAAGTTCCGCGCCGAGGGCGTTGACGGCATCATGCTGTGCCACGCCAACTTTGGTACCGAGTACGTCTGCGCCCGCCTTGCCCGCGAGCTCGGTCTGCCCGTGCTGCTGTGGGGCCCGCGCGACGAGCGCCCCGAGCCCGATGGCACCCGCCTGCGCGACAGCCAGTGCGGCCTGTTCGCCACCGGCAAGGTCCTGCGCCGCTTCCAGGTCCCCTTCACCTACATGACCAACTGCCGCTTGACTGATCCCGAGTTCGAGCGCGGCGTCTGGGACTTCCTGGCCGTGTGCAACGTCGTTAAGACCTTCAAGCACACCCGCATCCTGCAGATGGCCACCCGCCCGTTCGACTTCTGGTCGACCATGTGCAACGAGGGCGAGCTGCTCGAGAAGTTCAACATCCAGCTTTCGCCCATCCCCATGACCGAGCTTGTTCAGGCCGTGCGCGACGCCCAGGCCGACGAGCAAGCCATGGCCGCCATGCTCGCCCACATCGCCGACAGCTTTGAGATCTGCATCCCCGAGGACAAGGTCCCCGCGGTCGCAGGACTCGCCATCGCCATGAAGCGTCTGGTCGAGAAGTACGGCTGCAACGCCGGCGCCATCCAGTGCTGGAACGCCCTGCAGGACGAGCTGGGCATTATGCCCTGCGCCGCCAACGCCATCCTCAACGAGATGGGTATCCCCGTCGTCTGCGAGACCGACATCCACGGCGCCATCACCGCGCTCATGGTCGAGGCCGCCGATCTTGGCCGTCACCGCGGCATGTTCGCCGACTGGACCGTCCGCCATCCCGACAACGAGAACGGCGAGCTGTTGCAGCACTGCGGCCCCTGGCCCTGCAGCTGCGCGGCCGTCAAGCCCAAGCTCACCTATCCGCTGGCCTTCGATCACCCCGGCGCGCTGACGGCCGAGGCCAAGCACGGCGACCTCACCCTTGCCCGCTTTGACGGCGACAACGGCGAGTACTCGCTGCTGCTGGGCAATGCCCGCGGCATCGACGGCCCGGCCGGTATGGGCACCTACCTGTGGGTCGAGGTCGAGAACCTCAAGCGCCTCGAGGCAAAGATCGTCGAGGGCCCCTACATCCACCACTGCGTGGCCATCCACGCCAACGTGGTGCCGGTGCTCTACGAGGCATGCAAGTACATCGGCATCCAGCCCGACCTGTACGACCCCATCGAAGAAGACGTCAAAGCCTACCTGCGAGGAGAGTAGAAATGGCAACTATCGAAGAGCTTGAGTCCCTGCGCTGGGACCTCCGCCGCGATTGCGTCGACATCATCATGGCCGGCGCCGGCGGCCACATCGGCGGCGACATGTCGGTGATCGACGCCCTCATGACCCTCTACGCCAACCACCTTAACATTTCGCCCGAGACCGTCGACGATCCCAACCGCGACCGCTTTGTGCTCTCCAAGGGCCACGCCATGGAGGCCTACTACGCGGTGCTGTGCCACGAGGGCTATCTGGACCTCGACGACGTCAAGGCCCGCTTCTCCAAGTTCGGCAGCCCCTACATCGGCCACCCCAACAACAAGCTCAAGGGCATCGAGATGAACTCCGGTTCGCTGGGCCATGGCCTGCCCGTGGCCGTCGGCATGGCGCTTGCAGGCAAGATGGACGGCCGCGACTACCGCGTCTACACCATCATGGGCGACGGCGAGCTTGCCGAGGGCTCGGTCTGGGAAGGCGCCATGAGCGGCGGCAACTACCAGCTCGATAACCTGTGCGCGCTCGTGGACCGCAACCGCCTGCAGATCAGCGGCAGCACCGAGGACGTCATGAAGCAGGATTCGCAGGAGGAGCGCTGGGCCGCCTTCGGCTGGAACGTGCTCTCCATTCCGGGCAACGACGTCCAGGCCATCGACGCTGCGCTGACGCTTGCGGCCGAGACCAGCGGAAAGCCCACGGTCATCATCCTCAACACGGTGAAGGGCTATGGCTCGCCCGTCATGGAGGACAAGGCCGCCTGGCATCATCACCTGCCCAACGATGAGGAATATGCCCAGATCATCGCCGATTTCGCTGCCCATAAGGAGGCCATCAATGGCTAACAAGATCGCCAACCGCAAGGTTATCTGCGACACGCTGCTCGAGGCCGCCGAGACCGATAAGGACATCGTCGTCCTGTGCTCCGACTCCCGCGGCTCCGCATCGCTCACGCCGTTCTTCGATCAGTACCCCCAGCAGTCCGTCGAGGTCGGCATCGCCGAGCAGGACCTGGTGAGTATCGCCGCCGGCATGGCTTCGTGCGGCAAGAAGGCCTGGGCCGCCTCGCCGGCGTCCTTTGTGACCACGCGCTCGTATGAGCAGTGCAAGGTCGACGTCTCGTACTCCAACACCAACGTCAAGCTCATCGGCATCTCGGGCGGCGTGTCCTACGGCGCTCTGGGCATGAGCCATCACTCCGCGCAGGATATCGCCGCCATGAGCGCTATCCCGAACATGCGCGTGTATCTGCCGAGCGATCGTTTTCAGACTGCCGAGCTTGTGCGCGCCCTGGTTGCCGACAACAAGCCGGCCTATATCCGCGTGGGCCGCAACCCGGTCGAGGACGTGTATACCGAGGACGAGTGCCCGTTCCAGATGGATCGTGCCACCTGGGTGCGTCGCGGCACCGATGTGACGATTGTCGCCACCGGTGAGATGGTCCGCCATGCCGTGGACGCCGCCGATCTGCTCGCCGAGCAGGGCATCTCCGCCACCGTGCTCGACATGTACTGCGTCAAGCCGCTCGATGCCGAGGCCGTGATCGAGGCCGCTGGTGCCACGCGCGCCGTCGTGACCGTCGAGGAGCACAGCCCCTTTGGCGGCTTGGGCTCCATGGTCGCGCAGGTCGTGGGCGAGCATTGCCCGCGTCCGGTCAAGTGCCTGAGCCTGCCCGACGCGCCGGTCATCACCGGCACGAGCCCCGAGGTCTTTGCGCACTACGGCCTCACCGGCGAAGGCATTGCCAAGACCGTTGCCGAGTTCCTCGGCAACTAGTAGACACAGACGCTGCGCGGCCGCCAAGCACCGCACCTTGCCGTTCAAACCGTCGCTTGCGTACACAAAGTACGCGGCGCTCCTCTTTCACGGCAATCTGCGGCACTTGGCGGTCGCTCGCTCCTTGTCCGCCAGGCTGTCTTTGATTTGGCGGAAGGAATGGGAGAGTACATGAGCAAATACATCATCGGAATCGATCAGTCCACGCAGGGCACCAAGGCGCTGCTGGTGGACGAGGGCGGCCATCTGATTCATCGTGCCGACCGCTCGCATCGCCAGATTGTCAATGATGCCGGCTGGGTGAGCCATGATCCGGTCGAGATCGCCGCCAACGTGTTGGCCGTGGCGCGTGCCGTGGTGGAGGAGACCGGGGTCAATCCGGCCGACATTGCTGGTATTGGCATCTCCAACCAGCGCGAGACCACCGTTGCCTGGAACCGCACGACGGGCGAGCCGCTGTGCGACGCCGTGGTGTGGCAGTGTGCCCGCGCCCGCGAGCTGTGTGACGAGCTTGCGGCGCGCGAAGGCGTGGCAGAGCTGGTGCGTGACACAACGGGCCTGGTGCTCTCGCCCTACTATCCGGCGGGCAAGATGGCTTGGATTCTCGCGAACGTTCCGGCGGCTGCCGAGGCCGCGGCGTCGGGTGAGCTGTGTCTGGGCACCATCGATGCCTGGGTGGTCTGGACGCTCACGGGCGGCGCGGAGTTTCGCTGTGACTGGTCCAATGCCAGCCGCACGCAGCTCTTCGACCTGCGCCGTGGCAGCTGGAGCGAGCCGGTGTGCGAGGCCTTTGGCATCGATCCGGCCTGCCTGCCGCAGGTGACCGATTCCGACGGTCTGTTTGGCACAACGGACCTGGATGGCTTTTTGCCCGCACCCGTGCCGGTACACGGCGTGCTGGGCGACAGCCATGCGGCCCTGTTTGCGCAGGGTTGCCACAGCCGCGGCATGGCCAAAGCGACCTATGGCACCGGTAGCTCGGTCATGATGAACGTCGGCAACGAGTTTGTCGCCAGCTCGCACGGGCTTTCGAGCTCGCTTGCGTGGCGTATGGATGGCGTGACCGAGTATGTACTCGAGGGCAACGTGAGCTACGCCGGCGCCGTCAAGACCTGGCTGCGCGACGACCTGGAGCTCATCAACAACCCCGAGGAGGTCACCGACCTGTGCTACGCCGCCAACCCGGCGAGCCATGTTTACTTTGTGCCGGCGTTTACCGGCCTGGGTGCGCCGCACTGGGCAAGTGATGCCGAGGGATGCGTTTTTGGTATGACACGCACCACGGGCCGCGCGGAGTTCGTAAAGGCTGCCGACGAGTCGATCGCCTATCAGATTTTTGACGTCATTGATGCGATGGTCGAGGATTCGGGCGCGGCGCTTGCCGAGCTTCGTGTTGACGGCGGCCCCACGCGCGACGCGTACCTGATGCAGTTTGAGAGCGATTTGGTCGGCTCGCCCATCCGCATTGCGAGCAACGACGAGATGAGCGGTCTGGGCGCGGCTTGGGCCTGCGGTATCGCGCTGGGCATGTATACGCGCGATGTCGTCGACGTCTACGGCGCCCGTGGCATCGTGGAGCCGTCGATGCCCGCTGACGAGCGAGCCAAAAAGATCGCCGGCTGGCGCCATGCCGTCGAGGCGACGATTGCGTACGAGTGACGCCTTGGGGCGATGTTACGGAGCGCTATTCGTGCCGATAGGTGAAGATGCGAACGAGAGAGTGATGTGATGCGGTAGAGTCCAACGCGTCGAATGATGGTCTACGTATGTGGGATTCTATTCCTGAGCTGCGGCGTTGTAATGAATGCACGCACGGGGCTTGGTGTAGCGCCCATGAGTACGGTGCCGTACCTGATGTATATCATCGAGGGTTTGAGCCTCGGTACGGCATCGTTTATCGTGTATTGCGTATTCGTGGTTGCCCAGCTTCTCCTGGTGCGCTACCCGGATGTCAAGATTCTCTTGCAGATACCCGTCAGTCTGCTGTTTAGCGTTTTCATCGACGTGCTGGATATCTGGCTGTTTCCATTTACCGCAACGGGACTCATCGATGGCCTGGTCATGCTGGTCATCGCCGTATCGTTCACAGCGCTCGGCGTGACGCCGATCGTCTCCGCGCGGCTCGTTCCCGTTGCGCCCGACGGCATGGTGCAGACGCTCTCCCAGGTGTTTCACTGTGAATTTGGTAAGGCGAAGTATTTCTTTGACGGGAGCTGTGTGGGCATCTCACTGGTCTACGGGCTTGTGCGTACGGGTGCTGCGGTGGGCATCGGTATCGGCACCGTAGCCGCCGCGCTCCTGGCGGGCGGTATCTGCACGTTTTGGGGTCGTCTGCTCAACCGCAGGCTCATGGCCTTTATGGAAGAGCCTGCGAGCATGTAGACGCATTGAGCGAGAGGGGAGCGGCCATGAGGCAGCTGTTTGGAATTGATATCGGCGGAACGAGCGTCAAATGGGCGATTGTGAATGAGAACTACGAGTTTGGTGACCGTGGTTCGATTCCGACGGCGCTCGTCTCGGCCGATCAGCTGGTCGACGCGCTCGCGGCACTCGTAGGGCCGTATCGCGGACAGGTTGTAGGCGTGGGCATCTCGGCCCCAGGTGGCATCTTCGGTTACGAGGTCGATCCAGACGGGACGATCCATCGCGGTGGTGCGCTGCCGTACATGGACGGGTTTCCGCTTGGCCGAGCGCTGCGCGAACGGCTGGGGCTGCCCGTGACCGTTGTCAACGACGGCAAAAGCTGTGCGCTTGGCGAGTACGCTGCCGGCGCGTTGCGCGGCGTGGACGTGGGTTGCGTGGCGGTAATCGGTACGGGCATCGGCGGAGGCATCGTGGTTGACGGCCGGGTGCTGACAGGTGCGGGCGGCTTCGCGGGCGAGTTCAGCTTCCTGTCCAACAACGTAAGCGAACCGCTTGATCATCGTGATACGTTCGCGACTTCGAGCGGATGGCACGGCCTGCAGAATCTCGTGGCAGTCGAACTTGGCATTTCGGATGAAGCTGAACTGGAGGCCCTCGATGGCCGACGGATCTTCGAGCTACTGGAGCACGGGAGCGCGTCCGAAGTCGCCGCCGTGCAGCGCGGATTGGATGCCTATGCTGAGCTGTTTGATCGTGTGCTTGTGAATCTGCAGTGCGTCATCGACCCGGCAGTCTTCGCGATTGGTGGTGGCATCAGCTGCCATCCCGCGCTGTTCGAGGCGCTCGACCGTAAGATGGATGACGTCATGGCGCACTACACTGGTTTTCTGAAAGATATGCCTCGTCCGCACGTGGTCCCGGCGCAGCTGGGTAACGACGCCAATATCTACGGTGCCGTCGCAACTTGTTTGCAGGTGCTGTAAGTGCAGGCCATCTATTGGTCTGGTGGCGATTACAGTCGCTGCCGGGTTTTTGGCTGTTGAGCTGCTCGTACGCTCTGCATTGCGGACGACGCAGCATCAATAGGTGAGGGGTCAGAAAACTAGATGCTGAACGGTCGATATTATCGGCTGCGCGGCGCCCCGTCCCAAAGTAGTCATTTGGGACGGGGCTTTTTTGACTGCTATCATGGGTGGGATTGTTGCGACCAGCTAAAAGAGCCCTGTCCCAAATTGACTACCGAGAGGATCTGCCATGGAGCGCATCGCGAGTTTTTCCGTTGACCATCTGCTGCTTGAGCCCGGCGTGTATGTGAGCCGCGTCGACCGCGATCCGGCGACCGGTGCCGCCGTCACCACCTTTGACCTGCGCTTGACCACGCCCAACAAAGAACCGGTTATGAACACGGCCGAGTGCCACACCATCGAGCATCTGGGCGCGACGTTCCTTCGCAACCATGCCGAGTGGTCGAGCCGTATTGTCTACTTTGGCCCTATGGGCTGCCGCACGGGCTTTTACCTGGTTGTGTTTGGCGAGGTGACGAGTGAGGAGATCTTGCCGCTCGTGCGCGAGTTGTTCGAGTTTGTTGCTGGCTTCGAGGGCGATGTCCCCGGTGCCGCTCCCGAAGAGTGCGGTAACTACCTGGACCAGAATCTCCCTATGGCAAATTGGCTCGCGCGTCGCTATCTCGACCGCGATCTGATCGATATCGATGAGGCACACCTGCACTATCAGCAGGCGTAAAGGTTTCGTCGCTCAAAATGAGTTCACTGGGCGCCTTCGCTTATGCGGGGGTGCCGTTTTGTTGAGCGGACATGGCGGACGTTTAAAACCGCGCGTGATTGTTCTAGAATGTTCGTAATATCACATAAACGAACAGGAGCGAACATGCATATCTACTCTGTTACCGACCCCGAATTCAAACCCTATGGCCGCGTGTGGGATGACGTCCCGTCCAGCCTGACCGCCCCGCTCGTCGAGGCGCTCTCCGCAACGCCCATCCCCGAGGGCAGCAAGTACGTGGCCTCCGCGCCTGAGCTGGAGCAGGTCGAGGGCGCCGATGCGCTCGGCCTGCTCATGTATGGCGGCCGTCCGTTCCAGCTGGGCTGGTGCAACGGCCACAACACGAAGCTCAACTGCTTGGAGTATCACCGCGCGAACGAGTTCAACCTGGGTGCTCGCGACTTTATTCTGCTGCTCGCCAAGCGTGAGCAGATTGTCGACGGCAAGCTCGACACCGCGCAGGTCAAGGCGTTCCGCGCGCCCGCCGGCACGCTCGTCGAGGTCTACGCCACCACGTTGCACTACACGCCGTGCATGGTCGACGACGGTGGCTTCCAGGTGATGGTTGCGCTGCCCGCCGGCACCAACGGTCCGCGCCCCGAGGCTGCGGCCGACATGCCCGCGGCCGGTGATAGCTACTGCTACTGGAAGGCCGACAAGTGGGTTCTCTGCCACGCAGATAGTCCCAAGGCTGCCGAGGGCGGCTACGTAGGTCTCGTCGGCAAGAACCTCGACATCACCGTGGACTAGGGTCTTCCGTCTCAATCTGTAACAGTTGGCGCGCTAAATCGTCTCTATCTGTTACAGATCAAGACGAACCACGGGGGCCGCCCGAACAATCTCGATCTGTAACGCCAAGCCCGGTTTTGACGGCCTAACTGTTACAGATCGAGACAAGCGGGCCCAACCCACCACAAAGGTGCCTGTCCCCTTTGCGGTGGTTGCCTAGAGCTGGCTGCGCAGGCAATCGGCCATATAGGGGACGGCGAAGCGCACGTAGCCGCGGCGCGCCTGCTCGATAACGCCGGCGTCGATGAGGCGCCGGCGATACTTTTGCGCATAGTCGGGTGTGACTGACATGCGCTTCGCAACATCAGAAATGCGAGACACAGCGTCTTCGTCATCAGTCATTGCGGAGAGAAACGCGACGTCTTGGTCTGACAGCGCGGCGAGCGTCGTTTCGCACACATCGTTTTCGAAATCGACTTTCGACGCCTCGATGGCTCCGTCGATTAACCCTTGCGTCGCACGTTCGCCTGTCCTGCAGCGATTGGCGATGTTATAGCCGATGAGTTGCAGCATATAGGGCGAGCCTTGGGTTGCGCGAGCGGCACGGAGGCGAAGATCGCTTGGAATATCAAGGCCGAGCTCATCGAAAGCCCGCTGGTAATAGGTATCGACATCTCCGACCGAAAGTGGCTCGAGCGTGACCTTTCGAGCGCGGTTGAGAAATGTCAGCACACGGTCATTGAGTGTTGCGCAGACGGCTCCCGGAAGGCCCGCCATGACGAGCGCGACGTTGAGTCGTTCGCCGACCAGCTCTTGATAGGCGGTGACGAGCTGTCTGATCTCGGGTGAATTTGCTTGGAGCTCGTCGATGAGGATGAGGATGCCGTGCCCCTGCTCGGTCAGTTTGCGCGCGAGCTGCGTGAGCTTGAACTGAAAGCTCTTGGTCTCCTGCACGTCTCGTGTGAACTCGAGGCCTGCCGAGAGCCCGAAAACACTTAGGCTGCCGCTCGCGAGTTTGGGAAGGCGGCGTTTGTTGACGTAAGGTTTGCCTGCTTCTTGGATTTTCTCGACAATGCGCTCGAGCATATCCTCGGAGGCTACGGTAGGCGTGGCGACAACAAAGCCGAGCTTGCGTGCGCGGTCGGCAAGTTCCCACAGAAGAACTGTCTTGCCGCTGCCTCGCTGTCCAAGCATGAGCATGGCTCGGTCGCGATTGCCCGGTTCCTGCTCAAGGCCGGATATGAATGTCGAAATTACAGTTTCGCGCCCGACGAGATAGGATGGGCGATTTCCAAATGAGGGGGAGAAGATGGTTTCAGTCATAAGTCTCCTTTCCTTTCTTTCCTATTTTTTCCTTTCTTTCCTATTCAGTCAAATGGTCTGCCACCCGAGGGCGCCTTCGCTGTTGTGGAGGCGCCCTTTTTTGCAAGTGAGTAGACTTTTTGGCTTAGTCTGACCACGCCGGAACATGCCAGGTAAGCTACCTGCGGTTTTGATGGCGTCAAAGGCGGGTCTGGTTGAGTTTTGCCAAAAAGTCTACTCACTTGACGTTCGCGGCGTGTGGGCGGGTGCTTTTTCGTGCACGCGAGGTATCAAAAAGTGTCAGGAGCGCACCGTCTGCCGATATGCGGGAGCGAAAAGAAGTGTCGGCCTGCGCCGTTGCCGTTGAGCGGCGCGTTGTTTGCAGGGATACTGAGCCTATGACAACAGCGTATGAAAGGATCGATGCATGGCTTTCCGTAATGGCTTCCTGTGGGGCGGCGCGACGGCTGCCAACCAGTGCGAGGGCGCCTACAACGTGGACGGCCGCGGCCTTGCCAACGTGGACGTGGCTCCGCACGGCCCCGAGCGCTATGCGGTGGTCTCCGGCCAGCGCAAAATGCTCGACTTCGAGGACGGCTATTACTATCCCGCGCAGACCGGCATCGATTTCTATCATCACTACAAAGAGGATATTGCTCTCTTTGCCGAGATGGGCTTTAAGACCTTCCGCATGAGCCTGGCATGGACCCGTATCTTCCCCAACGGGGACGAGACCGAGCCCAACGAGGCCGGCTTGGCCTTCTACGAGGACGTGTTCCGCGAGTGTCAGGCGCACGGTATCGAGCCGCTCGTGACTATCACGCACTTCGATTGCCCGATTCACCTCATCAAGGAGTACGGCGGCTGGCGCAACCGCAAGCTCATCGACTTCTACAAGAACCTCGCGACCACGATCTTCACCCGCTACAAGGGTCTGGTGAAGTACTGGCTCACCTTCAACGAGATCAATATGATTCTACACCTGCCGTTTATGGGTGCCGGTCTGGTCTTTGAGGAGGGCGAGAACAAGGAGGCCGTCGAGTACCTGGCCGCCCACAACGAGCTCGTCGCCAGCGCTTGGGCAACCAAGATCGCTCACGAGATCGACCCTGAGGTCAAGATCGGCTGCATGCTTGCCGCAGGTAGCTACTACCCCTACAGCTGCCGTCCGGGCGATGTGCGCCAAGCGCAGCTCGACAACCAGGACAATTACTTCTTCGTCGACGTCCAGAGCCGTGGCTACTACCCGACCTATGCCGTCAAGAAGCTCGAGCGTCTAGGCATCGATGTGGGTATGACGGACGAGGACCGCGAGATCCTGGCCGCCAACACCGTCGATTTTATCAGCTTTAGCTATTACAGCACCCGTTGCTCCGCCGGTGCCGATAACCCCGATGTCGAGCGCACCCAGGGTAATGCCTTCGCCGGCGCCAAGAACCCCTACCTGCAGGAGAGCCAGTGGGGCTGGGCCATCGATCCGCTGGGCTTCCGTATTACGCTCAACGACCTGTACGACCGTTATCAGAAGCCACTGTTTGTGGTCGAGAACGGTCTGGGCGCCAAGGATGTTGTCGAAGAGGACGGTTCCATCAACGACGACTACCGTATCGACTACCTGCGCCAGCATATCGCCGCGATGCGCGATGCGGTGACCGAGGATGGCGTTGACCTGCTGGGCTACACCACCTGGGGCCCGATTGACCTGGTGTCTGCCGGCACGGGCGAGATGTCCAAGCGCTACGGCTTTATCTATGTGGACCGCGACGACGCCGGCAACGGCACCCTCAAGCGTTCCAAGAAGAAGAGTTTCGACTGGTACAAGCACGTCATTGAAACGAATGGTGAGGACCTTTCCTAAGGAAGCTGAGACACTCAACTTCAGAGTCTCCTAATCAAGGCGCCCGGCGAGCAGTTAATGCTCACCGGGCGCCTTGCCGTCTGCGGATTTTGGGACATGCGGCCCGCTTTTTCGGCCCATCTGTCGGTACACTAAAAGCACTATGGGTACCCGCGAGCGACATATCGGCCACGCGGCCGCCCGGACCGCGCCGGTTGCGGATCCCAGGGGCGGCAGGCTCTTCGCCATGCCGCGATTCCTTGTTGGCATAACACATCAGGTGTACCGTCATCGCGTCTTTGCTATCGCCGGCGTCATCACCGCGCTGTTCCTCATGCTTTTGGCGGTCTTGCCGGCGCTGTTCGCCTCCGACCCCAAGCTTTCCAACGCCGTGCCCGCCTATAGCGAGGTGTCCAAAGAGGTCGTGGATGCGCTCGTCCACTCGAGCTCTCTCCCGCTGCTTGTCGCCGCAATTATATTTTCGATCTGGGGCGTATCGGTCTATCTGCGCTGTTTGGACTATGTGTTGCGCCGCCGCCTTGTTGCCGTCGCCACCATCTGCGCCCTCTGGATGATTGAGGTCATCCTCAAATACAAGTCGTTCACACCGGTTTACGCCACGATCCTGTGGTACCTGTACTACGTGCCCATGACGCTCATTCCGCTGCTCTACCAGCTGTGCGGCCTGCGCCTCGCGGGCGTGGAACAGCACCGTATGGGGCGTCGCTATCGCAGCATCCTGTGGGTCGTGGCCATCCTACTTATCGGTTTTGTGCTCACCAACGATTTCCACCGGCAGGTATTCCACTTTGACCGTGCAAGCGACACCTGGAGCAACGATTACACATATGGCTGGGGCTATTTCGCTGTCTTGGTGTGGACGGCCTTTAACTTCGCGGCCTTTTTTATCCTGGTGGGTCGGTCCTCGTCCTTTCGCATTCAGCGCTTTTCGGGCACGGCGGCGCTTGTTTTGTTGGGTGCTGCGTTCTTTGCCATCTCGTATGCTCTGCGTGTGCCCTGGGCATGGAGGCTCAACTTCTCGCTCGTCTATTGCGTCTTGTGCGTGGTGGCGATGGAAATCTGTCTCGATTGCGGTGTCATTCCGTCATATCACGACATCGCCGGCATCTTCGACACCTTGCCGCTCGACCTCAAAGTTCTAACGCGCGACCTGCAGGAAGTCTATGCCACACCGGTGTCGAAGCCAATGCCGGCGGGCGTGTGCGAAGAGCTTCGGGCCCAGGAACACGGGCATGCCCATGCCTTTGCCGTGGTGTCCGATCCCGATGTGATGTACCGTGCCTTTCCGCTGCTGGGCGGATCGGCCCTGCTTGCCCAAGACGTGTCGGAACTTAACGAGCTTAACCGTGAACTGGCACATCGTCGTATGGAGCTGCAGCGCCAAAATGAGCTGCTCACGGCCGATTACGATCTTAAGACGCATCTGGCAGATCAAGAGGCCGAGACCTTGCTGGTCCAAGACGTGGACCAGGCGCTTGCCCGTGCGTTCGATGAGATGTACGACCTGCTGAGCTCGCTGCCACCGTTGACCGACGAGGCGTCTTCGCGCGAGCGTTACCGCATGCTGCAGCGCGCCAAGATGCTCGTTGCCTATTGCAAGCGCAAAGGGTCGCTCACGTTGGCACAACACGGGAAGAGCGGTTTTGATCGCGACCGCATTCAGCTCATTGCCAATGAGCTCGCAAGCGACCTGCGCACCATCGATGTCGATTGCGCTTCGATTATCGCCATACGGCGCCCGATGCACGCCGGTATGGTAAGTGCCCTGTACGACTGCGTGTATGACTTTGCGTTTTTTGCCTACACCACCGACCATCCAGCGCTTATGTATCACTTGGGCGACCATGACCGGTGCAGTGTCGAGCTGCGCGCCACGCTTTTTTCCAACGATGATGAAGATCTTTCGCAGACGCCCGCTGCGCAAGAGCTCGAAAGCGCTCTGCAAGGGCGCAACGTGGCATACCGCCTTGAGGGCGAGTCCGGCCAGCTGCGCATGATCGTCTTGATGCCGAGGGCGGGTGAGTGACGATGCAGATTTCGTTCATCCTTCCCCAAATCGTTGCGCTCGATGTTGTCTTTGCCCTGGCTGCGTGTCTGCAGATGATCCACGTCCCGCTCATCGCATCGCGCCGCTCGTCCTATAACCGTAAGGTGATTTGCGCCTACGAGACGAGCCTGGTGCTTCACCTGATGATTTCGGCGCTCATCTTATTCGCGTCGTCTGGCTCGTATCTGGTGGCGTCGCTTGACGTTTGCGCCAGGGCAATGGGCGGAGTGCTGTGGCTCAATGCCGCGATCTTTGCCTATGGCGTGGTCCTTATGGTGCGCTATCGTCGCCCTGTCATGCTGGCCGAGCTGCTGCTTGTTGGCGCCGTGACACCGCCGGTGGTTTTTGCCATGGGCTCGGTGTGGGCCGTTGTCCTTATCGCAGAGGGAGCGTTCTTCCTGTTCCGTTCCGTCGCGGCGCTCTTGATGGACGTCCGTAACCGCCAAGAGGATATCACCGCGTTCTCGACGATTGAAACCATCAACGTGATTCCCGTGGGCATCCTGTATCTGGACTCGAGGGGCCGTCCACTGCTCATGAACCGCTGCATGCGCAAAAACCTGGCGGAGCTTCATATGCCCACCGACCTAGGCGATATGAGCGGTACATGGAACGACCTGCGCAAGCTCAGCATGCAAATGCCCGAAGGCGGTAAGAACCGCGTGCGGATCAACCTGGACCGCTTTGGTGAGGCGCGTGCGGTGGTCGAGGTTTCTCCCGCCGAGATTCGCCTGTTTGTGTGCGATGACGTTATGGTCTCGGGCCGTTCGTTCGAGCGCATAATCGGTCTGGACGTGACAGAGTATGCGCATGCGCATGACCGCCTGGCGCAGGCCAATCACCTGCTTGAGCTTGCGGGCCAAGAGCTCCAGGCCCAGATCGAAGAAGTCAAAAAAGTTGCCGCCAATGCGGCCTATCTGCGCATGCGCACCCGCGTTCACGATGTGATCGGCCAGCGCCTATCAATCCTTCATCGCTATTTGGAGGAGGGGCGCTTGGACGACGAGTCGCTCGAGCAGATCGACCCGCTGCTGCGCTCAATCGCTGCCGATCTGCGCAGCGGGGGCGACACCGAACCGGCAGAGCAACTGGGCGATATCGTCCATGCTTTTGGCCTGGTGAGCGTGCAGATCGATGTTGAGGGTGCGCTGCCTGAGGACGCGCGTGTCGCCGCTGCCTTTTTGCAGATTATCCGCGAGGCCTCGACCAACGCCACCAAGCATGCGCAGGCGCATCGGGTCCATGTGCGCTTGTGGCAGGAGAGGACGGATGCTGACGCCGTCGCGCACATGACGATTTCTAACGACGGGTCCCCGGCCCCCGTATCGTATCGCGAGGGAACGGGTATCCCAGGTATGAGGCATGTCGCGCAAGATCTGGGTGGCAGCCTAGAGGTCCACGCCACCCCGCCCTTTACGCTTACGGTATCCATTCCGCTTAACGCTAGCGACACGTCCCAAAGGAGAAACTCATGATCCGCGTGTTAATTGTCGAAGATCAGGCCATCCTGCGCGAGAGCCTGGCGCGCTCCGTTGGCGACCAGCCCGATATGACCGTCGTTGCCGCGATCGCCGATGCCTCCGAGGCCTTGGGTGTCGCGCTCAAGGAGCGCCCGGACATGATACTGATGGACGTGTGCACCGAGCACGATTCAAACGGCATCGTGGCGGCGGCGCGCATTAAAGAGGAGCTGCCCGAGTGCCGTGTCATCATCATGACAGGCATGCCCGAGATCACCTTTGTCGATCAGGCCCGCGAGGCGGGCGTCGATAGCTTTGTGTACAAGAACGTCGGTATCGACGAGCTGTTCGCCGTGATGCGCTCCACGCTGGCGGGTTACTGCACGTTTCCCAAGCCGCCCGAGAGTATCTTCTCGGGCACGGCGGCCCTCGACGATGTCGAGCTGTCGATCTTGCGCCTTGCCTGCGAGGGTAAAAGCCGCCGCGAGATTGCGGCCGAGCTGTTTATGAGCGAGGGCACCATCAAGCGCCGCATCTCGGAGATCCTGAGCAAGACCGGCTACGACAACATCATGCGTCTGGCCGTACATGCGGTGACCGAGGGCAGCATCGTTCCCAACATAGAGCGCTAGCGCTCGTTGCGCATCGGCATAAAAGCGACGGGGCCGCAGGATCATCTCCTGCGGCCCCGTCTGGTGTGCGCGGATGTGTCCGCCAATCCGCGGCTGTCGTGGTCTACCGCTACGCGATGGTTGCGCTGTAGGAGGCGACGTCCTCGTAGGAATCGGTCAGGTAGGCGTCGATGCCGATGGTCGTGTTGACCAGGTCGTCAAGGCTATCGAGCGTGCCGTTCGAGAACGTGAATTCCTCAGTGGCGTTGGTGCCGGGCATCAGGTGAGCCGAGAACCAGGGTTCCTTCATGGTGCCGTTGACGTTGGTCTTGCCGCTGGGGGCGTAGAAGGTCAGGTCCTTGTCGCTCTTGTTGGTGATGTTGACGACAAAACCGATGTCGCCCCACTCGTCCTTGAACTTCTCGGTGATGGTAATGGTGCACAGGTCGTCATCGGCAACGGTGACGGCGGGGGAGATTTCAATCTTCTGGACGTCGTCGTCTTCGACGGCCTCGTCGATCTCTTCTTCCTTCTCGGCCGCCTCGCGATCCTTCTTCACCGTGCCGGACAGGTCCTTGTCGGACTTGGTAAAGACAAGATTGCCGTCATCCTCTTCGAGGATGAGCTTGCCGTCCTTGAGCTTCATGTCATGCGACTCGTCTTCGGCGGTGATGGTTACGGTGGTGGCGTCTTTTGCCTCCCATTTAAGGTCGACGACTTCAAGGAACAGGTCGAGGGCACCTGTACCGCCCTCATCGAGAATCAGGACGCAGTGCACACCCCAATCCTCGAGCATCTTCATGTACTCATCGGTCAGCTCTTCGCCCTCCATGGTTCCACCCGAGAGTTCCCAGCTGCCGACGAAGTTGGCCTTGGGGTCTTTGCCGCCGCCGCTGCAGCCCGTCAGGGCAAAGGCGAGCGCAAGGACGCATGTCAGAAATGCGAGTACGGACTTTTTGAACGTTGTCTTCATGGTGTCCTCCTTTATCGAACGAAACCCATAGAAGCAAATGCGGGGGTGGCGGATCCCCCGCCAATTACCAGATAGAGGGGCTAGGGCCTGGGCGTTCCGCAGTTGCTGCAGAACTTGCCGCCGTTTTCGCTGCCGCAGTTGGGGCAGAACCACTTGGCCGGTGCCGGGGCGGGTGCGGGACTGCCACACTCGGAGCAGAACTTGCCGGTGTTGGTGGCGCCGCAGCTGCAGGTCCATGTGCCGGCCGCGGGAGCAGCGGCAGGAGCCGGTGCGGGAGCGGGTGCCGGAGCCGGCTGCGGGACGGCCTGCTGCTGTGCCTGGCCGGCGGCGAACAGCTGGCTGGCGTTCATGCCGCCCATGCCACCTGCCATGCCCATGCCCATAAAGCCTGCCATCGCGCCGTTGGGATTGGCGGCTGCCGCGCGCATTGCGTCGCTCTGGGCGCTGGCAATGTTGGCTGCCGCCATAGTGGGATCGCGCATGACGGCGGCCTTCTGCAGGTCCTTGATCATCTGCTCGTCTTCTTGCGAGGCTGCGATGGAGTTGACGCCAAAGCTCACGATCTCGACACCACGCAGGTCGCGCCAGTCGGCAGAGAGGACCTCGTTGAGCGCACGAGCGAGCTCGGTGGTGTGGCCGGGGATGGCGCTGTAGCGGATGCCCATCTCCGAGATCTTGGCGAAGGCGGGCTGCAGGGCGGTGAGAAGCTCGGACTTAAGCTGGCTGTCGATCTTGTCGCGCGTGTAGCTATCGGTCACGTTGCCGCATACGTTGGTGTAGAACAGCAGCGGGTTGGTGATGCGGTACGAATACTCGCCGTTGCAACGCACGGAGATGTCGACGTCCAGGGCAATGTTGTTATCGACCACGCGGAAGGGCACAGGCGAGGCGGTGCCGTACTTGTTGCCGATGATCTCCTTGGTGTTGATGAAGTAGACACGCTGGTCCTTGCCCGCGTCGCCGCCAAAGGTAAAGCGGCTGCCGATATTGGCGAAGGTCTCCTTGATGGAATCGCCCAGGTTGCCGCTAAAGACGCTCGGCTCGCTGCCGGTATCGAAGACGAACTCACCGGGCTCCAGCGCGACTTCGATGATCTTGCCGTTTTGCACCACGAGCATGCCCTGGCCGTCGTTGACGGCGATGACCGAGCCGTTGGAGATGACGTTGTCCTCGTCGCGCGTGTTGGAGCTGCGGCCACCGGTGCGTTTGCTGCCCTTGCAGGCCAAGACGTCAGCAGGCATCGATTCGCAGTAGATAAATTCCTTCCACTGGTCGGCCATGACGCCGCCGGCAGCTCCCAATCCAGCTTTCAAGAGTCCCATGGTGATCTTCCTTTCTCGTCAAAGGCCGGGTGGTATTGGTCGGATTGCTTAGTCGTCCTTGTCGTCTTTCATGACAACGGTGGTCTCGGTGTGGTTGAAGGTGTCGTGCTTCTCGGTCAGGTCGAGCTCGCCGCAGTACTCGTCGGCGTGGGTGGCCTCGTTGGCCGTCTTGAGCTGGCCTACCAGTAGCACGTCTCCGATAATCACGATGATCAGCGGCGCGACGATGTTGATGAGGATGCCCTCGATATCAAAGGCGAGGTAATCCGGATCGAAGGCGTTCTCACCCATAAAGAGAATCTGGGAGAGGATAAATCCGATCACAAAGAACAGCACCGAGGCAATAGCGAGCTTGGGCTTGGAGCAGGGGAGCTCGCCGACCAAGCGGCCGGTCTGGCCGTTCATGGCAAACAGGTAGCTCTTGCCGTTCCACGAGGTGGAGAGCATCCAGACGGGGAACAGGGCGTAGTCGCTGTCTTCCCAGGTGCAGTCGAGCTGCTTGCTTTCGACCGTGGCATCGTCGTATTCGTCGACGACAGTCTCGCGCAGGGCCGAGATCGTGCTTTCTTCCATACGGCGCTCGGCGCGCGCCTTGCAGGTCTCGCAGTCCTCGTCGTAACGGTTGGCGATGTAGCCGGGCATATATGCGACCGAGAACGGACGCAGCGCGTCGTAGTCAAACGGCTCGATGGCGTCCATGTGGCCGTCGGGCATCTTGGACGATCCGTCGACGGGCACGCGCTTAAACGAGATATTGCCCTTGCGATAGGCATCGTAGTGGTCGGTGGTCGTGACGGTGCGGTCGGATTCCTCGGTCACGGTCTCGTTGGTCGCGTCAAAGTACACTTCGCCGTCCACGCGGGCGCCGTAGAGCCAAAACGGCACGTAGACACCTTGGACCTCGTCGATGTGGTTGCCGGTGACAAAGCTCTTGGGCAGCAAGATCTTGCCCTTGTAGTGTTCCTTGAGTGCGGCCGTGACGTCGTCGCGCCCGAGCTTAAACGGAATCACCAGGTCGGGCGAGAAGTCGCCAGAGAGCTGGCCGGGCGCCACGGCGGAGTTGCCGCAGTACGGGCAGGTGGTGACGGCGACGGTGCCGTCGGACACGAGCTCGGCGCCGCACGACGAGCAGATGTAGCCGGCGTTTTGGGCGAGCTCCTGCACGGCATCGTCGGCAGCAGGTTTGGGAGCTGCGGCTGCGGCATCGGCTTTGGCATCTGCCTTGTCCTGGCGCTCGCGATAGAGGGCCTCGACTTCTTCGACTTCAAAGCGTGAGTCACAGTAGTCGCAGACAAGCTTTTGCTCGGCGCTGGCAAAATGCAGGGGACCACCGCAGGCAGGGCACTGATAGTTAACGCTCTCGAAGGCCATGATCGGTCCTTTCCGTGCCGGAGGCTATGCGCCGATGGCGCCGCCGCAGTATTCGCAGCGCCCACTGGCATCGGGAATGGTGGTGGCTCCGCAGAAGGGGCAGGTCACCGCGGTCTTGGGGGCCTTGGCGGCCGCGACGCTGTCGCGCGTCTCCTGGCGCAGCTGCACCAGCGCGTCGCGGACCTCGGTTGCCTGGCGCTTGGCCTCGCGGTATTCGATGGAGCCGCGCTGATCGATGGTGGAGTCGTTCACGCGCAGGTTGATCTCGGTAAAGTACGGCGTGTTGACGTGGATGGTCAGATTAAAGTCGTAATCCAGGTCGTAGCGCGGCGGGTTGTAGCTCTCGCGCTCGCCGTCCTTGGTCTCGCGATAGATTTCGGTGCGATGCTCGTCGATATCCATATCGCAGCCGAGTACCTGCGAGAACTCGATGATGTCGGGATTGGCGTCGCGCCAGCGGCTCTGCGAGGTAATGATCAGCAGGCCCGCGTCCTCGTCGAGCATGATGTTGGTGCGCCCGGCAGAAAGCGTGCGCGTGGGGTTGAACGACGCCAGGCGCTCGGCATTGGCCTCGCGGTAGGCGAGCTGCTCGCGGATATCGTCCGCGGTGCTGGAGCGATAGCCGTGAAAGTAGGGGGAGAGCTTGCCGGCGCACTCTTTGCACAGGTAGCCTTCAGTGATTTTTGTCTTACCTAGAAGTCCCAGCTCGGTACCGCAAATCGCGCACTCTTTCTTCTCGAACATCTTGTCAAAGAAGCCCATGGCTGCCTCCCATCAACTGGTAGCGTGTGTCACTTTTGATGATGGGGGAGTGCGCGATCCTTCGCGATACCCAGACGGCTCAAGGAGTCTCCACAGCTGGGACACATGGCCCATTTTTGACTAGTCGTTGGGGACGTTCTTAAACGAATAGTCGCGGGGGACACTCTTTGGGCACTCATTGGGGACGTACTTAAATGAGTGGCAGTTGGAGACACTCCTTGCCGAGCTAGAGGCCGCGCGTGTCCCTTCTGGTCCATGAGGCTCAAAACCGCGGTGTGACGTGAACGGCTGGGGTCGAATTGGCAGCATTTCGAGCCTGGCTTCGATATTGAGACTGGTTCTTTATTAAAATAGATTTCCAGACAATTGAGCGGCTGGGGGTTAACCATGAGGGGCATGGGAGACACAACCGCATATTTGCGTCGGGGCATTCGGGAGATTATATGCCTGGCGCTGTTCTTCTTCACGTTTTTGGCGTGCGAGTATCTTTTGGCTCTGTTAGACCAAGGTTGACATAAAAACGATGTCACCGCGAGGCGGTAC
>DXMA01000019.1 GCA_019414445.1 Collinsella sp. | reverse complement strand
ATCGTTGGGGCCAGGCCCGATTTTGCCTCTTGACAATGTCCTGCTCATATTAAAATCCACGCTCGATTTATATGCGGGAGAAAAACCACGCTCGATTTGTATATGGGAATTCCGACTTCGCTTATGCCTACGCTTAGGCGTTGTCGTCGTTGTTCTGTGCGCGAGTAAGGTCAAATTTCTGCATTTCATCCGATTTGTGGCTCTAAAAACTCTGCATTTCATCGATTACAGCTGCTCGAGCATAGCAGTGCAACCGTCGAGCACGTCGCGGTAGGTGGCATCGAAGTTGCCGGTGTACCAGGGATCGGCCACGTCGCCGGGGCGCTCGGTCCAATCGAGCAAGCGCGTAATCTTGTCGTCGGGGTCGTCGCCAAAGATGCGACGCAGGCCGCGCGCGTTCTCAGCATCCATATAGACAATGTGATCCCAGTCGCCATACTCCGCGCGACGCACCTGGCGCGCGCGGTGGGCAACGACGGGAATCCCGACCTCGCGCAGCTTGGCAACAGTGCCATGATGCGGCGGGTTGCCAATCTCCTCGGTCGACGTCGCAGCGGAATCAATGGCAAACTCGCCCTCGCGCCCAGCGCGGCGCACGAGCTCGGTAAGCACTGACTCAGCCATCGTCGAGCGGCAGATGTTCCCATGGCAGATAAACAGTACACGTTGCATATGCGGTTTCCTTTCGATCGCCATCATCGAGCTCGAGTATCGCATCTGCGCTTACGCCCTCGCCCGCTTGCGCTCCCAGCGAGCCAGCTTAATCGTCACCAGCGTAAGCGCCCAGGCCACAAGCGAGAACGCGGCACCAACCGCGCCAACGTAGGCAATGCCAACGCTGCTCACCACGGCGCCGCCCACTGCGGTGCCAAACGAAATGCCGACGTTAAACGCCATGGGTTCTACCGAGCTCGCGAGTACCATCGATTTGGGATGGCGGCTGCGTGCCACGTCCATAAAGTGTGTGATGCACGAGACTGAGAACAGGTACATGAGCAGCGCCAAGCTAAAGACAAAGACCAGCGCGAGCGGCATGGTGCCGCCCACGGCAAACAGCCCGAGCAACGCCGCAGCCTGCAGCACAAACGTCACAAGCAGTGCCTTCATGCCAAAACGTGCGTCGATCCATCCGCCCAGGATGTTCGAGATCAGGCAGAACACGCCGTAGGCCATAAGCGTGGTGCTCGCCTGAACAGTGCCCATGCCCAGCACCTGCTCAAGATAAGGCGTCACGTAGCCGTAGAACACATAGACCGATCCCACGCCAAACAAAAAGATGAGCATGCCGGTGATGATGCTCGGTTCGCGTAGCAGACCCGCCTGCTCGCGGAAGGTAGCGGGTTCGTCGGTCTGTCCGGCGCGCGGCATAAACGCCACGAGCGCTCCGCAGATCAAAACGGCAAAGGTCAGCGTACCGTACATGGCCACGTGCCAGTCGAGCGTGTCGGCCACAAACTTGCCAATCGAGGTCACAAAGACCATCGCCACGGAAAACGCGCCGTACACGACCGAGATGGCAAGCGAAGTTTGCTGCGGGGACAGCAGCTCGGGGATGTACGTCACGCCCACGGCGAGCAGTGCGCCCGAGACGGATCCCAGGACAATGCGCGAGATAAACAGTACCTGGAAGTTGGGCGCCAACGCCATGACCAGATTGCCGAGCACAAAGATAATGCTGTAGCACACGAGCAGCTGGTAACGACGGAAGCGCCCCGTGCTGAGCGCAAGCACCGGCGTCGCGATGGCGTAGACCAGTGCAAAAACGCTGATGAGCTGGCCCGCAGCGGCAAGCGATATGCCGAGTTCCGTCGCCAAGTCACTTTCGATGCCGATGACCACGAACTCGGAGCAGCCGAGCGAGAATCCCAGCAGCACGAGCAGCGCCAGGCAGAGCCTGGTGCGCGCGGGGGAGAGCGCGGCGGCGGTTGACTTACTTTTAGGCGTGGTTGCGGCGGTCAAGGTTGTCACTCCAATGTCGCATGAATAAGCGGGATTCAATCCCTGCAACTCTAACAGAACGAGTCAGGTGCCTGCCCCCTTTGTCGCAGGCTGCGCTTGCCTGTATAGTCGCAATACAGGCGAAAATGGTCTCAGGTACATCGCGGGCGACAGGAGATCCCATGGGTATGCACACGACAAAGGTTGCGGTGGGCGAGGGCAAGTTTGCGCTCGAGGCCCAGCTGACGGTGACGCCGCGGGGCATGGCGGTGTACGCTTGCTCGCCGGAGTACGCGCACCTGGGCGCCACGGCGCAGGCCATTCCGCGCCCCGAGCCCGGCCGTACGGCGACGGTGAGCATCCTGGCCGTTCCGTGCCATCGAGACGAAATCCCGGCGCACGATATCGCGGCGGCGCTGGCCACACGCTTTGGCGTGCCCGTTACGGCGAGCACAGGTTTTCATGTCGAGCGGGCGAGCAAGGACGACCTGCAGCGCGTGCTCGACACCACCAAGGAACTCATCGCCGCGCTCGAGGAGGTCGCCACGCGCATCCTGCGCGCCGGCTGGGATGAGGGCGGCGCAGGTGCCGAGGTCGTGGCGGTCGATGCCGCGACCGGCGAGACGCTCGGATCCGTTGACCGCATCGAGGCCCATACCGGCGAGGGCATCCTGCATCAGGCATTTCTGACGCTTTTGGTCGAGGGCCAGGGCGAGGGCGCGCGCCTGCTGCTCTGCCGCCGCAGTCCGCTCAAACGACTGTGGGGCGGCGTGCTGGCGGATGCTTGCGCGGGGCATCCGCTGCCGGGCGAGGACGTCGCCGCCGCCACGGCGCGCCGCATCAACGAAGAGCTCGGCATTACGCGCGAGCCCGACCAGCTCAAGCACCTCGGTCACGTGGTGTATCGCGAGGACCACGGCGACGACCGCTGCGAGTGCGAGTGGTGCGAGGTCTACCTTGCCCATGTTGAGCCGGGTGAGCTGCATATCAACCAAGAGGAGATCTCGGAAGTGCGCCGCGTGGCCCCGTCCGAGCTTAAAGGCTACCTGCAGGGTCACCCCGAGCAGCTGGCCCCCTGGCTCCGCGAGGCTCTGGAGGTCCCCTCCATCCGCGCAGCCCTCGCTATGTGAAAAAAGACAGTCCCTTTGCCACATCCAAACCGTCACAACATTTGATGAAAATCTCGAAAACGAGGAAAAGCGTCGAATGTTGTGACGCTTTTTGTCCAGAGGATCGCTTCTCATCCAAAAATCCCGCTTGACTGTATTGCCACAACACAGCGCAACGTAAGGGGTGTCCGATAACGGGCGCCCCTTTTTAAGTGGCAACGTGGCTGCGAATCCGGAGCGCCCCCAACAAGAAAGGTGGGGAGATGGAAGCGGAAAAGAAGGCGTTTAAGATCACCAAGCGCGAAATTGGCTTTGTGCTGGGTATCGTTGTCTTTTTGCTGGTGAAGTTTCTTCCTTTGGCGGAGCTGAGCTCGACGGTCGAGCTCACGGTCGGCGGTCAGACCTGTCTGGCGCTGACGCTCGCCACGGTGGTGTTCTGGGCATGTGGCGTGGCACAGCCGGGCTTTGTGGGCCTGCTCTACTGCGCGCTGCTTGTTCTGTTCAAGGTGTGCGTGGACGACACGGGCGCCGCGAGCATCTCGGCGACGGTCGCCTCCACGTTTAGCTCGTGGACCAAAGCCACCATGTGGCTCGTCATCGGCGCCTACCTCATCGCCAGCGCGGTCAAGGAGTCGGGCCTGGGCGAGCGTATCGCCTATGCGTTCATGCTCAAGTTCGTGCGCGATGCCAAGTCGCTCATCATCTCGATTTTCGCGCTCACCTTTGTGCTGTCGCTACTCATTCCGCATCCGTTCCCCCGTGCCTTCCTCATCCTCGCCGTTGTCTCGGTCATCGCCGAGTCCGCCGGCTACGGTGACGACGACCGCGGCAAGCTCGGCTTCCTTGTGTTTGCCGCTGCTGCCCCCGGCTCCATGTTCTTCCTGACAGGCGACTCCACGCTCAACCCGCTCGTTGCGCAGTACAGCGCCGAGGCCGGCGGCATGAGCCCGTCCTTTGTCGACTGGTTCCTGTACATGAGCGTGCCTATGCTGGTCGCGCTGCTGTGCACCCTGTTCCTGGGCCTCTTCCTCTTTAAGCCCAGCAAGGAGCTCGTCTACGATCGCGAGCAGATCGTGGCCAAGCAGGCCGCGCTCGGCAAGCTCTCCGTCAAGGAGATTCGCACCATCGTGTGGCTTGTCATCGCCATCGCGCTGTGGCTCACCGTCTCGGGCGATTACATCGGCTGGGTCACCCTGGCCATCGGCGTCTGCCTCGCCATGCCCATCATCGGCGAGGTCCTCACCCCCGCCAGCTGGAACGCCGTCGACATCAAGTCCCTCATGTTCCTGACGGCCGCCATGGCCGTGGGTTCCGTGGGCGGTGCCACCGGTATGAACGCCTGGATCGCCGATGTCGTGCTCCCCAGCTCCGTGCCCGAGAACATCTTCCTGTTCGCCCTGCTTGTCGCCGCGCTCTCCATGGTTATCCATATGTTCATGGGCTCGGTCATGGCCGTGCTCGGCGTGTGCGTGCCGGCGTTCATCAGCTTCGCGGCCGGCTCCAGCGTGAGCCCGCTCGCCGTGGCGCTCATCGTCTTCACGTCCATCAACATCCACTACATCCTGCCGTTCCATAACCTGCCGATCCTTATCGGCGAAGGCAAGGACGCCGGCGGCTACACCTCCAAAGAGGCTATGCGCATGGGCATTCCCCTCACTGTGGTCGTCTTTATCGTCGTGCTGGTCGAGGCCGCCTGGTTCCACCTCTTTGGCCTGATGTAAGCGGTCGAGCGCTTGGGCTGTAAGCAGCCGAGTGCTCGAACTGCGAGTGGCCGAGCGTCCCATCTATGAGCGCCGCGGCCCCACTACGTTACCCAGCCCGGCGGCATCCTCGCCGCCGGGCGCTCTCCCGAAAGGAGCATGCTATGTCCACTACCGATGCTTCCCAGATCCACGACCTGCGCTCCGCGCTCGACTTTTTGCGCGAGATGCCGGGCCAGCTGCTCGAGACCGACACTCAGGTCGACCCGGACGCCGAGGTCTCGGGTGTCTATCGTCACGTCGGTGCCGGCGGCACCGTTATGCGCCCGACCAAAGAGGGCCCGGCGATGGTCTTCAACAACGTCAAGGGCTTTGACGATGCCAAGGTCTGCATCGGCATGCTTGCCAGCCGCAAGCGCGTTGCCGCCCTGCTCGACCTGGACGAGGAGCACCTGGGCCTCGAAATCGGCAAGCGCTTCGAGAACCTGATCGCGCCCGAGCAGATCGCCGAGGGCAAGCATGTCGACTGCCAGGAGGTCGTGTACAAGGCGACCGACGAGGGCTTTGACCTGCGCAAGATCGTCCCCGCTCCCACCAACACGCCCGTCGACGGCGGCCCCTACATCACCATGGGCCTCGCCTACGGCACGAGCCCCGACGGCTCCCAGTCCGACGTGACCATCCACCGCTTCTCCTGCGTCGACAAGGACAAGCTCGCCATGTGGATCACTCCGGGTAGCCGTCACCTGGGCGCGTTCTTTGACGAGTACTGCCAGCGCGGCGAGGACATGCCCATCTCCATCTCCATCGGCCTGGACCCCGCCGTGTACATGTGCTGTGGCTTCGAGGCGCCCACCACGCCGCTCGGCTTTAACGAGCTGCAGATCGCCGGCGCCCTGCGCGGCCACGCCGTCGAGCTTGCCGACTGCGTCACCGTTCCGCAGAAGTGCATCGCCAATGCCGAGTATGTGCTCGAGGGCTACCTCATGCACGACGAGACCATCAACGAGGACGTCAACGGCCACGGCTACGCCATGCCCGAGTTCCCCGGCTACACCGGTGGCGCCAAGGTCTGCCCGGTGATCAAGATCACCGCCGTCACCACGCGCGTCAATCCCATCATGGAGAGCTGCATCGGTCCCTCGCACGAGCACGTGTCCATGGCCGGCATCCCCACCGAGGCATCCATCTACAAGATGGTCGAGACCGCCATCCCGGGCCGCCTGCTCAACGTCCACGCTGCCCCCTGCGGCGGCGGCAAGTTCGTTGCCATCATGCAGTTCAAGAAGTCGAGCAAAAATGACGAGGGCCGTCAGCGCAACGCCGCCATGCTCGCCTTCTCGGCATTCTCCGAGCTCAAGCACGTCATCCTTGTTGACGAGGATGTCGATATCTTCGATATGAGCGACGTGATGTGGGCCATGACCACGCGCTTCCAGGCCGACGTGGACCTCATCACCATCCCCGGTTGCCACTGCCACGTGCTCGATCCGTCCAACGACCCCGCGTTCGACCCCACGATCCGCGAGCACGGCATCGCCTGCAAGGCCATCTTCGACTGCACGGTTCCGTTCGACCTCAAGAAGAACTTCATCCGCTCGCAGTTCATGGAGATCGACAAGGACAAGTGGGCCAAGGAGATTGCTTTCTAGTAAGTAGCCCTACCAAGTAGTCAAGGAGTTGTCATGCCTGAGTCTTCTGTCCGTCCCCGTCGCATCGTCGTTGGCGTTTCGGGCGCCAGCGGTGCCGCGCTGGGCCTTGAGTGCCTCAAATGCCTGCGCCAGGCCGGTGCCGAGTCGGCGCTTGTCGTCACGCGCGGGGGAGAGATTACCATCGAGCAGGAGCTCGGCATGACGCTCGACGAGTTTGCGTGCCATGCCGATGTGGTCTACGACAACAAGAACATCGGCGCCGCCATCGCAAGCGGCACCTATCCGGTCGACGGCATGATCGTGGCGCCCTGCTCCATGAAGACGCTCGCCGGCATCGCGAGCGGCTACAGCGAAAACCTGTTGCTGCGCGCGGCCGATGTTCAGATGAAAGAGCAGCGCCGCCTGGTGCTCATGGTGCGTGAGACGCCCTTCAGCGCCATTCATGTCGACAACATGGCGCGCCTTGCGCGCGTACCGGGCGTCATGCTCATGCCGCCCATGCTCACGTTTTACAACGGCCCCGCCACGCTCGATGACGCGGTGCACCACATCGCCGCCAAGGCGCTCGAGGCCGTCGGCGTGTCATGCGCAAACTATAAGCGCTGGTCATAGGCGTCTTTAGGGTAGGATACGAGTAGTGTTTGAGCCCGCTGCCCCTGTGGGCGGCGGGCTTTGGTGTGTCGGGAGGACCCATGCAGACGGGCATGTATGCGATTAGCGAGATGGCGAGCCTGTTTAACGTTTCGCGTCAAACGCTCATCTACTACGACAAGATCGGTCTGTTTAAGCCCGCCGTGGTTAACGAGAAGGGCTACCGTTTCTATTCGCCCACGCAGATCCCGCTTATGCGTCTGATCTGCATGTTGCGCGACCTGGGGCTTGAGCTCGACGAGATCGACCGTCTGACCTCGACGTTCGACATTGGCGAGATGACCGAGCACCTGCGCTTGCGGGTGCAGGCGCTCGACGAGCAGATTGCCGGGCTCAAAGCCGAACGCGCGAGCGTACAGGAGCGTCTGAGCTTTTACGACGAGGCGGTTTACTGGCGCGAGCGCGAGGGCAGGCCGGAGCTCAAGCAATTTGAGCCCCGCTACGTGGTCTTTGAGGAGTTCCCGGCCGATATCGAGCGCGGTCGCGCGATGCTGCACCCCACGCTCATGCGGGCAATTCTGCGCATGCGTGCACTGACGGGCACACGCCCCATGCGCGGTTGGGGTGCCATGCTGCGTCGAGAGGCGTTGCATTCCGATGACCCCATCGCCGGCGCCGGCTCTTTTGCCGTGCTGCCGCGCGGTGCCGAGGAAATGCTGCCGAGCGATCCTGCCGAGCTGGCAGAGATTGGCGTCGAGGTGCTGCCCGAGGGCACGTATCTGTGCATGAGCCGCTGGGGCATGCCGTATGAGCCCGAGGGTATCCGTGCCATCGTGGCCTGCATGGACAAGCACGCGCTTCAACCCATCGGCAACGCCTTTGACTTCTGCTACCTCGATACCACGAGCTACGACGAGTCCCACCAAGAGGACTTCTGCTGCATCCAAATCCCCGTCGCCCTCCAGATGTGACAAGGGGACGATCCCTTTGTCACATCCACGCCCATTTCTTAGAAACTTGCAAAATCTGCAAGTTTCTAAGGTGGCATCTTATAAACTTGCAAATAATGCAAGTTTATAAGTTTTCATGTCTGGATGGGCGCTAGGGAGACTCTATGAACATCGTTCGCCGAAGCCGCTATCTCGATCGACTCATTGCTTTTCAGGATACCGACCTCATCAAAATCGTGACGGGTATACGCCGTTGCGGCAAATCCACGTTATTGGACATGATGAGGGAGCACCTGGCGCAACAGG
Source organism: Collinsella sp. (assembly GCA_019414445.1). Taxonomy (GTDB): domain Bacteria; phylum Actinomycetota; class Coriobacteriia; order Coriobacteriales; family Coriobacteriaceae; genus Collinsella. Next base: position 35,798 of record DXMA01000019.1, on the reverse strand, counting down.
GGGTGCCGGCCGAGCGTTTGCTGACCTTTAAGATGGAATCTCTAGAGTATGCGGGGATTACAGATTACCTGACGTTTTATCGCATGGTTCGGGAGCGCGTTGACGGTGTCGATCGCCCCTATCTATTCTTTGACGAGCTCCAGAATGTCGAGGGCTGGGAAAAGGCGGTTAACTCGCTTCGAATTGATTTGCCGTGCGATATCTATGTCACGGGCTCCAATGCCTTTTTGCTATCGAGCGAGCTTGCAACGCTTATCTCGGGCCGGTATATCGAGGTCAAGATGCAGCCGCTCACGTTTGGCGAGTATCTTGATTTTCGCTCGATTGATGCGGTCGTCGCCGAAGGGCTTGGCGAGAGGGCCGAGCTCGTTTCCAAGACGGGCGATCGCCTTAATTCAAACACCGTGCTCGAGCAGTACATAACCTATGGCGGCATGCCGTTTCTGGCTCATGACGAGCCGAGACGCGAACCGTGCCGCGACTACATCCGCAGCCTCTATCAGACGATTGTCGCGCGCGATATCCTATTGCGCGCGACGCGTAGAGGTCGCGGAGCTATCACCAAGCGCGACGTTCTCGAGCGGCTCTGTGCGTATCTGGCAGACAACATCTCCAATCAAACCTCGGTCAACAAAATCGTAGGGACGCTCAACGAATCATCGGGCGGTAAGACCAACGCATCGACGGTGTCGGCGTATATTGACGCTCTGGAAGAGACGTACCTGTTTACCAAGGTAAAAAGGTATGACGTCAAGGGGCGGGAGCTTCTCAAGACAGGCGGTAAATATTACATAGCCGATACGGGAATCCGCAGCTATCTTGACGGATATAGAGGCAGCGATAGCGGAAGGATGCTCGAGAACGTTATCTACAACCAGCTTGTCTTTGAAGGATACGAAGTGTTTTGCGGCCATCTGCGCGCGGGGGAAATCGACTTTGTCGCAATCGGCGAGGGATCGGACCGTAAATATATCCAGGTTACCGAACGGATCGATGCCGAGGCGACCAGAGAGCGCGAGCTGCGACCGCTCAAACTAGACACGCTGGGAAAAATCCCTGATTCGTACGAGAAGATCCTGATCGTCAGGGATGGTGAGCATCCAACAGACATCGATGGCATCAGAATCGTAGGAGCGGTCGACTTCTTGTTGAGAAACAAGATTGTCCGGATGTGACAAAGGGACAGTCCCTTTGTCACATTCCGTGCGAACGGTAAATCCTATTCCAGTTTGGAATACAAGCGCTCTCAACTGGAATTGATATCCCGTGCCTTCGCTTTTTACAATGACGGTGTCAAAAGCGAAAGGCGGACCCAACCCATGATTATCGATGCAAATTCCTACTGGTTCGACGAGCGTATCTTTACTGATGATGCCCTATGCGAGCAGTTTCTCTCCGAGGTTCCCCGTGAGTACAACACCGAGGGGCGCGTTGCCGTAAACCCTGCTGGCAAGCGCCAGATTGTAATCGAGAAGCCCTCAGGCGCCCCGGGCCTCAACTACATCCAGGGCGACTACACTCTGGCCAAGCGCCTGGCCGATATGGACGAGGCCGGCGTGGACAAGGCCATCCTCAAGCTCCCAGGCTGCCATGAGTGGATGTCGCTCGACATGTGCCGCCGCTTTAACGATGGCATGGCGGCAGACGCCGCGGCCTCGGATGGCCGCCTGATCCCGCTCGTTGCCGTGCCTCCCTTTGGCACCAAGGCCAACCTCGCCGAGCTCGATCGTCGCTTGGACGAGGGCTTTGCCGGCGTGCAGCTCTGCGCCCACTACGGCGAGCGCTATCTGGATGACCCTGTCTATGCGAGCTTCTTTGAGCACCTCAACGAGCGCGGCGTGACGGCCTACGTGCACCATGTGCCCGTGCCGGTGGAGAACGCCTCGCTTTTGGCCTACGACAACCTGCGCCGCTCCTACGGCCGCTGCGTGGACCAGACCACGGCCATCGGCCGCGAGATTTTTGGCGACTTCTTCGAACGCTACCCCAACGTGCGCATGGTTCATTCCATGCTCGGTGGCGCCTACTTTGCCTTTAAGGAGATGCTCCTGCCGCACGGTCCCAAGCGCCCGGATGCGTCCGGCCGCTTCCAGGTAGACACCGAGACCGTCTCGGTGCGCCTGGAGAAGAACATTTTCTTTGACATGTCGCACGCCCAGCCCTGGGGCCCCACGCTGCTCTCGTGCGCCGTGGAGGTGCTCGGTGCCGACCACATCGTCTTTGGCACGAGCTACCCGGTCAGGCGCGAGTGGCTCACAGAAGGCGTGGCCTGCGTCAACGCGGCGCCGGTGAGCGACGAGGCCAAGCGCCTCATGCTGGGCGAGACGGCCCAGCGTCTGTACGGCATCGAATAGCGGGTAGAGATACCGAGGAAAGACGGGGAAAGGAGACACGCATGGAAGCGCAGGAGCTTTTGGCCGGCGCAGGCAAGGCGAGGATCGGGCTCGACGGAGTTCTCCCGTACGACGGCTTTACCATGGAGCGCCATCCGCTCTGTGCCCGCGCCCTGGTTTTGGAGTGTGCCTCCGGGCGCATTTGCATTGTCAACCTCGAGCTCACTTCGATCGCGCCGGCGCTGCAGGCGCGCCTCGAGGACGCAGTTGAGGCGGCGTGCGGCTGCAGGCCGCCCTATGCTTGGATCGTTCCCACGCACACCTTCTCGGCTCCGCATGTGCGCACGCCGGAGCACCTTAAGAGCAATGGGGAGCGCGAGCGCAACGAGCGCTATCTTGCCGCCATCGTGAACGCCGTCGAGCGCGCCGTCGCCGAGGCAATGGGCGGCATGATGCCTGCGCGGATTGAGTGTGCCCAGGGCAGCTGCCCCGTCAACGTCAACCGCGACGTGGAGACGCCGGCCGGTTGGTGGCTTGGCGACAACGACGAGGGTTTCTCAGACCATGCGATGCCCATCGTGCTCATGGTCGATGCAGGTGGTGGCATCATCGCCGTGGTCGCCGCGGCCGATGTGCAGTCCTCGGTGCTCGACAAGTCGCGCACGTCCGAGGGCGAGCGCGTGGTCTCGGGTGACCTCTTTGGTTTTGCCGCCGGCATGGTCGAGCGCGACCGCGGCGGCGTGTGTCTCATGCTCACCGGCGCGGCCGGTGACCAGGCTCCCCGCGAGCGCGCCGTGACCGTGACGTTCGATGCCGCGGGCACACTCGCACAGGAGGACGCGCACGAGGACGGTTATCGCATGTTGCATCAGCAGGGAAGCGCCCTCGGCAGGGCGATCGTCCAAGCGCTCGATGCCGCGGAGCCCGTCGTGAGCGCCCTTTCCGCCCGTTCGATCGACGTGGTCCTGCCCGCCCAGGAGCGTGCGGACTTCCACAGCCTCGCCCCGCACACGGGCTATAGCTTTGTGCCCGCGGGCACCGTCTCCACGAGGGTCTCGTTTCTGGGCCTTGGCGACATGCGCCTGGTGGGCGTCGAGCCCGAGGTCGCGAGCTCCTTTGGCGCGGCCGTGCGCCAGGCGCATCCCGGCCGCGTGCTGCTGGCCACACTCGTCAACGGCGGCGCCAAGTACCTGCCCGCCCCCGATGCCTACCAAAAGATCACCTACGAGGCCATGAACTCCGGGTTTGCCCAGGGAGCCCATGAGCATCTTCTCGATACTATCCTTGCCGCCCTGTAGCAGCGGCCCAGAAAGGAGTGCACTGTGAATATCGGATGCGCACGCCAAAAGATTACGCCCACGGGCGATGTCTACCTTATCGGGTACCGCAACCTTCCCAACCGCATGGAGCCCGCCACGGCCATCCATGACGATGTCTTTGCCAACGCACTGCTCTTTGGCCAAGGCGAGCGCGAGGTCTTTCTCTTTAACGCCGACGTGTTGGAGTTTGAGGAGGAGATGGCCGAGGAGGTCAAGACGCTCCTCCATGCACGCTACGGGATCGACCGCGATTGCGTTTTGCTCTCGGCCACCCACGACCATACCTCGATCGTTGCCTACCATCGCAGCTGGTGGACGGGCAAGTTCGACGAGAACTACTACCGCTGGATGCTCGACACCATCTGCCGGATGTTCGAGGAGTGCCGCGCCAACGCACGTCCGGCCACCGCGCGCATGGGCAAGCAGGTCGTTACCGGCTTCTACGACAACCGTATCATCCCCGGCGAGCTCGCCGACAACGAGGTGATCGTGGTCTCGTTTTTCGATGAGGACAACAAGCCCTTTGCGGGCTTTGTCAACTGGGCGGTCCACTCCGCCTGTGTGGGTCCCGACTGCACGGAGCTCACGAGCGAGCTCGCCGGTCTCACCGGCAAAAAGCTCGCTCCCAGCCTGGGCTACTATCCGGCCATGGTAGTTGGCGCCGCAGGTGACTGCAGCGACCGCAACTTCCGCCAGGGCCGCGGCATTCCCGAGGTGGAGCGCGTGTCCGACGGTCTGGCCGAGGCGATTTCCAAGATCGAGCTCACCCAGGAGGTCGTGCTCGACCGCATCTTTCCCCAGACCTTCTACCACACCGTGGCGCACGACGACTTCAGCCTCACGCTCAAGTGCGCCGTGATCAGTCTCGGCGGTCTGCACCTCTTTGTATTCCCCAGCGAACTCGGCAGCGACCTCGGCATCCGCATGAAGCATGAGTGCCCGGTCCAGGGCATCGTCTGCGGCTACACCAACGGCTACTTTGAGTATTTCCTTCCGGCGCGCGAGTACGGTCTTTCGTTTGAGACCGAGCGCACCCAGATTCCCAAGGGCGAGCCCGAGGTTCTCTGCGACAAGTTCTGCCAGACTTCACGCCTGCTCGGAGGAATTAGTGCGCAGTAGCGCGGCGCCCGACCGGGGGCATGCTCTCATAGGGAAAATGACCCCCGGTGTTAAACCGTTATCCCGTGTCCCGGCCGTACATGCGGTCGCGGATTTCCAGATCGGGGCCCAACGCTTCGCTCAATTGACGTCGACTAAGAGAAGGCGAACTTTGCGGCCTCAACCCCGAAAAAGGAGGAACCATGAAATACCAGCAGCTTTGCGATGAGATCATCGCAAAGATTGGCGGTAAAGAAAACGTTAAGGACGTGAGCCACTGCATCACGCGCCTGCGCTTTCATCTCAAGGACGAGTCCAAGGCTCAGACCGAGGAGCTCAAGGCAGCCAAGGGCGTTGTCGACGTCATTCAGGCCGGTGGCCAGTACCAGGTCGTGATCGGCTCCACCGTGGAGGCCGTCTACAACGACCTCGTCCAGATCGGCGGCTTTGACATGCAGCCCGCGCTCGACATTGACGAGGGCGACAACGTCAAGAAGGGCGATCCGTTCTCGCGTCTGCTCGCGGTGATCTCCGAGATCCTGCAGCCGGTACTGGGCGTGCTCATGGCCGGCGGCTTTATCAAGTCGATGCTCGCGCTCGCGAGCGTGGCCGGCTGGCTCGCCAAAGACAGCAATACCTACGTGGTGCTCTCCGCTATCGGCGACTCCGTCTTCTACTACTTCCCGCTGATTATCGGCTGGACGTCGGCCAAAAAGTTTGGCCTCAAGCCCGTCATGGGCATGGCGCTCGGCGGCATCCTCGTGTATCCTACGCTCGTGGCACTCACCGGCGCCGATCCGCTCTACACCATCGGTACCGGAACCATCTTTGAGTCCAACGTCTACGGCGATATCTTTGGTATCCCCCTGGTTATGCAGAGCTACGCCTCCACGATCCTGCCCGCCATCTTTGTGGTATGGGTTGCTGCTAAGGTGCACAAGTTCTTTGTTAACATCCTGCCTGCCGTCGTGAGCTCGTTCTTCGCTAACATCCTCACGCTCTTTATCTGCGGCATCCTCGGCCTCGTCGTCATCGGCCCGGTCATGACGGTTCTCTCCAACATCGTTGCCCAGATCATCCTTGCCCTCATCAGCTTCCAGCCCGCCATCGCCGGCTTTGTTATCGGCACCTTCTGGAGCCTGCTCGTGATGTTCGGTCTGCACTGGGGCATCATCCCGCTGTGGTTCCTCGATGTCGCCACCTATGGCTATGATCTCATCAACCCGCTCGTCTATGCTGGCGGCTGCGCCATCGCCGGCGCCGTGCTTGGCATGGTCATCCGCACCAAGAACGGCGAGGAGAACGCCGAGGTCAACGTGCCCGCCCTGGTTTCCTCAATCTTCGGTGTCAACGAGCCCGCGCTCTACGCCATCCTGCTGCCCCGCAAGCGCCTTATGTGGGCGACTTTCCTCTCCGCCGGTGTTGGCGGCGCCGTTGCCGGCCTCATGGGTGCCAAGCTCTACTCCTTTGGCGCTTCCGGCCCGCTTGGCTTCCCGAGCTTCATCAACCCCGCTGGCATCGACACGGGCTTTATCGGCCTTGTTTCCTCCGGCGTGATTGCCTTTATCCTGGCCCTCATCGCCGCATGCGTGTTGGGTCCCAAGAAGGACGAGGGCGGCGCTTCCCTCAACGTCAAGGTCGATTAGCGTCTCAACAAACCGTCGCAAAGGGAATGCCTCTTTGCGACGGTTCTTTTTTACATTTGCTACTCAGCGCTTTGCAAGAGCTCGCGGTAGGGGAGATAGCCGATAAACGAGACGACGGTTTGCGGCTGGGTGCGTCCGCGTTTAAGCAGAATTTTGACCTCGGTTGTTATCGCGGGGTCGATGTCCACGAGTGCCACCTTGCCGCCGGCGAGCGACTCGGCTGGCTTGCGCATGAGCAGCGACACGCCGGCACCGCGCGCCACGAGCGAGATGATGTTCTCGGCGCGCTTGCCGGTAAAGGTGATTCGCGGGGAGAACCCGGCCTCGGAGCAAAGGCTCACCACGAGGTCGCTCACAAAGGAGCCCTGCGGCAGCATGAGAAAGTTCTCGTCGCGCAGGTCGCCGATCTCGATGCGGTCGCGGCGGGCGAGCATGTGCTCTGTCGGCAGCACCGCCACCAGGCGGTCGCTTGTAAAGGGGATCTTCTTGAACTCGGGCTCGTCGGTGCCCGCGTCGCGGATAAACGCAAGGTCGATGTCCTCGCGCAGGAGCATCTGCTTGAGCCTATCGCCCTCGCCCTCGATAAGCTCTACCTGATAGCTGGGGCTTGCCTGCTGAAAATCAATCACGGCATCGGTGATGCCGTAGGGTGCCATGATGGGGATCGAGCCCACGGTGATGTGCTCGGTGGGCGCGGTCTGATCGCTGCGGAGCGCGGCGAGGTAGCGATGCTGCAGCGTGGCGATCTTCTGTGCATAGACGAGGAACGTCTCGCCCTGCGGCGTGAGCGTCACATGGCGTTGCGTGCGGTCGATAAGTTTGCGACCGAGCTCGCGCTCCATGCCCATGATGTGCTTGGAGAGCGTCGACTGCGACATAAAGAGCAGGTCGGCGGCATCGAGGAAGGTGCGTGACTGCGCGAGGATCACAAACTCGCCAAACCGGCTGATATCCATGGATAGTCCTTCCTGCGCTACGGCGTAATCAGATTTTATTCTCCCACGTTTCCCTCGGAACTTGCGGTGCTGTTTGGACGGTTTGGGGCGTATGGGCCACTAAACCGTCCCAACATTCGACGAAAAACTCAAAAACGATGAAAACCGTCGAATGTTGGGACGGTTTTTCTGCCTAGGGAGAAGATTGCAACCCATCCATGTGACAAAGGGACAGTCCCTTTGTCACATTCGCGGCGTGGCTGCCGCCCAAACCGTCACAACATTCGATGAAAATCTCGAAAACGAGGAAAAGCCTCGAATGTTGTGACGCTTTTCCTGTCTGTGCCGGCGAGCTCCCGTGTCATCTGGGGGTATAAGGCTAGCAAGTGTTTATTTGCGAGGCCAAGGGGGCGCCCCGTATGGATATCGATAACTTTGAATGGTGGTATAGCGAGGGCGAGGCTCCGGACGAAGAGTGGGACGAGCCCGCGCCGTGTGACGTGTCGAGCGACGAGGACGAGACCGGCAACGATGCCGGTGTCGAGCCTGAAGCCGCTTCCGATGCCGCCGAACCCCTAACCTTTGAACAGGCTTGGGCCCAGGCCGAGGCCGACGAGGCGAAGGCCGATGCCACGGCCACGCTCGGCGAGCCGGCTGATATGTCGATCTCGCCGGCAAAGACCCCACAGCCGCGCCATACCATCGACCCCGGCAGCACGGCATCCTTCAGCATACTCGACGTGCCCGCGCAGGGTGCCCAGGCGCCCGCCCCCACCCATCGCCCCAACCTGGCTCGCGAGGAAGACGCGGGCCGTCGCTCTCCGCTCGGCCCCATTCTCATCGCCTTTATGGCCGGCGTCATCGCTTGCTCGGCGATCGGCAGCATCTGGGGTCATGTCGAGCAGCAGCGCCAAGACGCCGCCAAGGTCGAGATGTCTGTCGAGCAATCGCTCAGCCGCACGCGCTCGGTGCATGTGTCGGTCGAGGTTAAGGACGGTGCGACATGGGACACCGCCCGCGGCGACAGCCAGATGCTCGTCCATATCGTGGGTCGCACGCTCAAGGGACAAGCAATCGACGAGTATCAATACGTCAATTCCGAAGGTGACGGTATCGAGCTCAAGCCCGGCGACTACGAGCTCACGGTCGATGAGCCGCCCGTCGCCACCGACGGCACGCGTTACCGCGCCTCAAAGCGCATGGTTCCGGTGAGCTTTAATTCACAGGCGCCCGATACGGTCGATAGCACGCCACAGGGCGGGTTTGACCTTTACGCTATTGCTCAATAACTGCACCTGTCGCTCAACCCCGCCGCCAAGAGTGGGACAATAGCCCTCGACACCGTTGTTTACTATTGGAGGAAGTAGCATGTCCACCGTCACTACCATCAAGCGCGGCGGCCTTACCGCGGCCATCGATTCCATGGGCGCCCAGCTCACGAGCCTTGCCCTCAACGGCAACGAGTATCTGTGGCAGGGCGACCCGGCCTTTTGGGGCAAGCACGCGCCCATTCTGTTCCCCATTGTGGGCTCGCTGCGCAACAACACGGCGACGTCTGCGGCCGGCACCTGCGAGATGCCGCGCCACGGACTCGCGCGCATCGTCGAGCACAAGCTGGTCGAGGTCTCCGAGGACGGCTCGTCCGTCACCTACGAGATCACCGATACGCCCGAGTCGCTCAAGGCTTTCCCCTTCCACTTTAAGCTCAACATGACCTATGCCCTAACCGGCGACGCCACGCTTACCCAGACTTTTGCCGTCACCAACACCGGCGACGTGGACCTGCCGTTCTCGGTGGGCGGTCATCCTGCATTCAACGTGCCCGCCCCCGGTGCCGAAGACGAGGCGTTCGAGGATTACGAGCTGGCGTTTACCGAGGCTTGGACCAACGAGGCTCCCATCATCACGCCCGACGGTCTTATGACGTTCGAGGGTAGCTACAAGGCCCCCGATAACTCGGACGTGCTGCCCATCACGCACCGCAGCTTCGATAACGATGCCATCATGTTCACCGATACTCCGGGCTCTACGCTCACACTGCGCGGCCGCAAGTCGGGCCACGGCGTCAAGATCGACTTTGAGGGCTTTAAGTACATCGGCGTGTGGTCTGCCGCCAACGATGCTCCGTTTGTGGCGCTCGAGCCCTGGACCGGTCATACCACCATGGACACCGAGGACGATGTCTTTGAGCACAAGGTCAACACCATCACGCTGGCGCCGGGCGAGACGGACGTCCGCAGCTTTAGCGCCACCTTGCTCTAGAGGTTCCGCCGTTCTGACGAACGGCGGACCGGTCGACGCTGCGCCCTTAGGTTCCGCCGTTCTGACGAACGGCGGGCCGGTCGACGCTGCGCGCCACCCAGAGCGACAATTTGCCATTCAAAAGGCACGGCATGACCAGAAGGTCTATGCCCTGCCTTTTTCATGCCAACTTGTTCGCTCTGGGCGGCGCTCGCTGGCATTGCCAAAACATCGACGTTCCCAATGACTACCGTGTGTCTATTAATTTTTCGAGCTTGTGCTGCGCTGCTGGTCGCTGGCGTATATCCTGTTAAGTCGTCAGCATACGATTCAACAGGGAAGGCAGATTATGCATTCTCCCCATCAACGCGACGCGCATCCACAGCCGGTATGCAGCCGTCGCATCTTTTTGGGTAGCGCTCTCGCTGCGAGCGCTTCTGTCGTCGCCGGCGCACTTGCCGGCTGCCAGCGTCCCTCCACGCTGGAAGTAGTTCAGTCCACGACGGGCGGCGGTCGCGACGACCTGTCCGATTCTGTGATCGGCAAGGATAAGATCCGCATTGGCATGGAGGCGGCCTACGCCCCGTACAACTGGCAGGTTTCCGAGGCCAGCGAGTTCACGATCCCCATCGATAACGTGCAGGGAGCCTACGCCGATGGCTACGACGTGCAGATCGCCAAGATCGTCTGCAAGGCTCTCGGCGGCGAGCCCGTTGCCGTCAAGCAGAGCTTCTCGGGCCTTATCGACTCGCTCAACAACGGCCAGATTGACCTCATCATCGCCGGCATGAGCGCCACGCCCGAGCGCGAGGAGTCCGTCGGCTTTTCCGACCCGTACTTCATTGGCTACTTTGGCCTGTTCGTAAAAGAGGGCTCGCCCTACCAAAACGCCACCAAGCTCAGCGACTTCAGCGGTGCCACGGTGCTCGGCCAAAAGGACACCATGCTCGATACCGTCATCGACGAGATTCCGGGCGTTGTGCACAAGAACCCGGTCGATTCGGTCCCCACGGTGTTCTCGAATCTGCTGCAGGGCACGTGCGACGCCGTGACCTACAACACTGAGAACGAAAAGGGCTATATGGCCCAAAATCCCGGTATCGTCCCCATCCACTTTGCCGAGGGCGAGGGCTTTAAGCAGGAGGTCACGGCGAATGTCGGTTGCCGCAAGGGATCGGACAAACTGCTTAAGCTCATCGACAAGACACTCAAGGGCATTAGCCAAGAGGAGCGCGACCAAATGTGGGACGCGTGCCTCGACCGTCAGCCGGCATAGGGAGGCAGCATGAAAGGCATCAATCGTCTGGCCTCCTTTATCAAGGCCGACCACCGTTATGTGTACCTGGGCACGAGCGTTATCGCGGCGCTCGGCTTGGCATTTAGCCAGCGCAACCCCACGCCGCTGAGCTTTTTGGCGCCCACCGGCATCTTCCAAGATTGCCTTTGGGCGATTCTTTGGGCCTGGATCGTCGTGTCGGCGGCAGCGCTCGTCACCAAGGTTATGCACTGGAGCGACTATCGCGAAAAGTCACCGTTTGCATCCGAGCGTTTCCGTCGCGGCGCGCGCCTGGGCAGCTATGTCGTGGTCGTCATCGCGGCGATCTTCTTTGTCGACCGCTGCGTCATGTCATTTATCGACCTGGTGCAGGTGAGCGTTGTCTCGGATTCCAACCCCAGCGACTTTTTGTCGAGCCTGGTCTACATGACCTACAAGAGCGGCGACTTCTTTATCCGCGGCATCGAGATCACCATCGCACTTGCGACCTTCGGTACCGTCATCGCCTTTTTCCTGGCGCTGCTCTTTGTGTTCCTGCGTATTCAGACGTTCGACCGCGTGGATAACGATCTGGTGCGCTTCTTTAAGAGCATCGGCCGCGGCTTTGCGACCGTCTACTCTACCATCGTGCGCGGCACGCCCATGATGGTCCAGGGCCTGCTCATCTATTACGCGGGCTTCACCGTTTTGCGCGGCATGGGCTTCGAGACCGCCCAGGCCAACCAGATTTGGAGTACCTTCACCGCCGGTCTCGTCACCATCTCGCTCAACTCCACCGCCTACATGATGGAGGTCCTGCGCGGCGGCATCGAGTCCATCGATCCCGGCCAGGCCGAGGCGGCGCGCTCGCTGGGTCTGTCGCAGTGGCAGGCCATGCGCAAGGTCGTGTTCCCCCAGGGTATTAAAAACGCGATCCCCGCACTCACCAACGAGCTCATCATCAACATCAAGGATTCGTCGGTGCTTTCGGTCATCGGCGTGTTCGACCTCATGTACGCCACCACCACCGTCGCCGGCGTGTACTATCGCCAGATGGAGGTCTACTGCGTGGCGCTCGTGGTCTACCTGATCCTGACGCTCGTGGCGAGCCGCCTGCTCGAGGCCTTTGGCAAAAAGCTCGGCGCCGAGGCCCCGGCAACGCTGCCCAGCTCCAACTAGGCTCAAGACGAGGAGAATCATCATGGCAGATATCGCCACTACCGGCACCGCGGCCGCCGCACAGACCAATGAGCCGCTTATCCGCGTCGAGGGCCTGCGCAAGAGCTTTGGCTCGCTCGAGGTGCTTAAGGGCATCGACCTGTCCGTTAACCCCGGCGAGGTCGTTACCATTATCGGCGCCTCGGGCTCGGGCAAGTCGACCTTCCTGCGCTGCCTCAACCTGCTCGAGACTCCGGACGCGGGCCATATCTGGTTTCACGGCCAGGACCTTACGGCCGAGCGCTGCAACATTAACAAGCTGCGTGAGGACATCGGCATGGTGTTCCAGGGCTTTAACCTGTTCAACAACATGGATGTGCTCGACAACTGCACGCTCGCGCCCGTCACGCTCAAAAAGATGAGCAAGGCCGAGGCCGAGAAGGTCGCGATGGAGCATCTGACAAGCGTGGGGCTCGAAAAGTTCGCGCACGCCGCCGTGGGCCGCCTATCCGGTGGCCAAAAGCAGCGCGTGGCCATCGCGCGCGCCCTGTGCATGAATCCGCAGATCATGCTGTTCGACGAGCCGACCTCCGCACTCGACCCCGAGATCGTGGGAGAGGTGCTCGAGGTCATGCGCAAGCTTGCGGCCGACGGCATGACCATGGTCGTCGTCACGCACGAGATGGCCTTTGCCCGAACCGTGTCCGACCGCGTGGTCTTTATGGACAAGGGCGTGGTGCTCGAGGACGCCGCGCCGGCCGAGCTCTTCGGCAACCCCAAGCACCAGCGCACCCGCGAGTTCCTCTCGCGTTATCTCGAGGACAAATAACCGACCGCAAACGCTTGCGTTGCAGGGCCGCTCCCGTGGGGCGGCCTTTGTCGTCACAATCGAAAGGATGTCATGGCCGAGGTTTGGCGCTTCTTTGCGCATGAGGACGATTTTGCCGATTTGGATGAAACTGGCGCGTGCGAGCGCCTGGGGCGCGTGCTGTCGTTTCCGACCATCTCGAGCATGGATGCCGAGGCGATGGACTGGCAGCCGTTCGACGACCTGCGCGCCTATATGCAGCAGGCCTGGCCGTACGTATTTGCGGCGGGCGAGGTCGAGCTTATCGACCATTCGCTATTGGTGACACTTAGCGGTTCCGACCCTGCCCTCAAGCCCGTTATGCTCATGGGCCACATGGACGTGGTCCCCGTGGTGCCGGGTACCGAGGCCGACTGGACGCACGCCCCCTTTAGCGGGCACGTGGACGACACCTACATCTGGGGCCGTGGAGCGATCGACATGAAGGACCAGGTCGCAGGCATTCTCGAGGCTGTCGAGTATGCGCTGGCGCACGGTTGGCAGCACGAGCGCACGCTGTTCCTGGCCTTTGGCCAGGACGAGGAGACAACGCAGTACGGTGCAGGCGCCATCGGCCGCGCGCTCGAGGAGCGCGGTGTTGAGCTCGAGTTCCTGATCGACGAGGGCGACTACCGCATCGTTTCGGATGCCGAGTACAGCGCGGGCGAGGGTTGGCTCATGCACGCCGACCTCGCGGAGAAGGGCTATGCCGATATCGTGCTCAAGACGAAGAGTGAGGGTGGTCATTCTTCTAACCCCTACGGCGGCACGTCGCTCGAGGTGCTCAGCCGTGCCATCACCGCAATCTGCGATATCGAGTGGCCGACGCGCGTGACCGATTTACTTGCCGCCCAGCTCGTCGAGCTGGGGCTCTACACGGCGGATGAAATTGCCGCCAACGGGGGCGCCATTGTCCGCGATTGCCTCGCCAGCAAGAAGCTCTATCCGCTGGTGACGACCACCTGCGCACCCACGCAGATCGAGGGTGGCAGCACCGGCGCCAACGTAATGCCGCAGGATATGTGGGCCAACATCAACTTCCGCATGCTCGAGGGCACGAGCGTGGCCGACGTTGTGGCGCGCTGCCGTGAGGCGGTTGCCGGGGCGGACCTTGCCGGTCGTGTCGAAGTGGAGCTAGGCCCCGGCAGCTCCGAACCCTCGCCGTCCCCGCGCATCGGTGGCCCCGGCCTCGAGGCGGTTCGCTCCATCGCCGCCCGCTATTTCCGTGATCCAAAGGGGACGGAGGAAAATGGATCATTCGAGCCAGTGGCAATTGTGCCCTCGACCGTGATCGGTGCGACCGACGCTGCCAACTACCAGCACATTTGCCCTGAGTGCATTCGCTTCTCGGCCTTTGTGGTTGATGACGACGAGTGTGATCGCGGCGTCCACGGCACCAACGAGCGCATCACCCGCCGCGCCTACCTCCAGGGTATCCGCTTCCTCGTCGCTCTACTCCAAACGCTCTAGCCAAAAACAAGCTCTTGGTGCAATGGGGTCAGGTTTGTTTGCACCAATCATTCCGTGCGGGTTATATGCAGGTTTGCCTGCGCACGCTATCATGTATGGGTTAGACCGCAACTATGTACCCCATACACGAAGGGATGCGCATGTATCTGAAGATCGACATGTTCTAGCTGGGCTTACCCCCGCAGTGGCGCCATGCGCCCCATCATTCTGCCGATTTTCATCTTCACGCATATAAAGGAGTCCTGCCATGCGCGACAAGCTCGAAAAGATCATCAAGGCCTACGAGGAGCTCGAGAAGAAGCTGTCCGACCCGGCCGTCGCCTCCGACATCAAGGAGTTCACGCGTCTCAACAAGGAGTACGCGCACCAGTCCGACCTCATTGCTGCCTCGCGCGAGTACATCGGCGCGCTCGACGACATCGAGGCTGCCAAGGAAATGCTCCACGATACTACCGATGCCGATGAGAAGGAGATGCTCCAGATGGACATCTCCGAAAACGAGGCCAAGCTTCCCCAGCTCGAGGAAGATATCAAGTACATGCTCATCCCGAGCGACCCCAACGACGACAAGAACACCATCGTCGAGATCCGCTCCGCCGCCGGTGGCGACGAGGCGGCCATCTTCGCCGGCGACCTGTACAAGATGTACCAGCGCTTTTGCGAGTCGCGTGGCTGGAAGACCACCGTGCTCGATTCCAGCCCCAGCGAGGCCGGCGGCTTTAAGTCCATCGAGTTCAAGGTCGAGGGCGACCGCGTCTACTCCGTCATGAAGTTCGAGTCCGGCGTGCACCGTGTCCAGCGCGTTCCCAAGACCGAGTCTCAGGGCCGCATCCAGACCTCCACGGCAACCGTCGCAGTGCTTCCCGAGGCCGAGGAGATTGACGTCCAGATCAACCAGTCCGACCTGCGTATCGACACTTACTGCGCTTCGGGCCCTGGCGGTCAGTGCGTTAACACCACCTACTCCGCCGTGCGTATCACCCACCTGCCCACCAACACCGTGGTGCAGTCGCAGGAGCAGCGCTCCCAGATCCAGAACCGCGAGGTCTGCATGCAGATGCTGCGTGCCCGTCTGTACGAGATGGAACTCGAGAAGCAGCAGGCCGAGCTCGGCGCCGAGCGCCAGAGCCAGATCGGCCACGGCAACCGTTCCGAGAAGATCCGTACCTACAACCAGCCCCAGGACCGCGTGACCGACCACCGCATCGGTTTCAACTCCACCTACAACGGCGTCCTTCTGGGCGACCAGCTCGGCACCGTGATCGAGGCGCTCGCCGCCGCCGAGCGAGCCGAGAAGCTGGCACAGGCTGTTTAGGTTACGCGGTTTTACCAAACCGCGTAACGGCTCGACGCTGCAAACGCCCCTAAGCGGCAATCTGACGTTCAATCGTCGGTCGCGTACCGAAGTACGCTTCCCTCCTCTTTCACGTCACCTTGCTCGCTTAGGGGCGTTTTCGCTGACTTATGCTCAACCTGCGGCGCCTTAGAGGTGGTCATTGGGGACGTTCTTAAACGACTAGGTTGGGCTTATTGCTTTGAGATGTTATTCAATCGTCTTTGATAGACTTCAAGCTGTCTACCTGCTGAAAGCAATTAACGGTATGCATCTGCAATTGAAAATATTGCTTGAAAAATCGTCCAAGAAGTCGCGGGGTGATTTTTGACGCGTTGCGCGTCAAGTGATGTGGCAAGCGTTTGGTTAGATATTGGTTAGTTTTGGGGCAACCTTGCCAAAAGCTTGACGAATGCAAATCTAGACGTCGGCGAATGGACACTTTGAGCGAGCCCGGTGCAAAATTCTGGGCTGATTCTCGATAATCGCCTTCAATCGTCTCTTGCCAAGCGCTGGCCTCGCGTACAATCTGCTCCGACATTCGCGCGCCGCCCGGCGCTTAAGAGGGGAGGACCCCATGGCAAACGAGATCTGGACCATCAAGCGTTGTCTCGAGTGGACCAAGGAGTACCTGGCCGAGCGCGGCGAGGAACACCCCCGACTTTCTGCCGAGTGGCTGCTGTGCGCAGCCACGGGTCTGGCGCGCATTGACTTATATATGCGTATGGACGAGACGCTCGATGCGGCGCAGCTCGAGACCATGCACGCGGCGGTCGTCCGCCGCGCCAAGGGCGAGCCGCTGCAGTACATCACCGGCAGCACGCAGTTCCGCATGATCGACGTCGCGTGCGCCCCCGGCGTACTCATTCCGCGTCCCGAGACCGAGATGCTCGTCGAGGAAGTCCTCAATTATCTGGATGCCGAGGTGCTGAGCCCCGAGGCTGCCGCCCGTCAGCGCGTTGAGCTGCCCTGGAACGACGAGGTCGAGCAAGCGCGCAAAGTCGAAGCCGCATTGGCCGAAGAGCGAGCGACGGCCGAGCGCCGTGCCGCTAACCTCACGGCTGCCGATGAGGCTGCGCTGGGTGGCGACGTACTGGGCAGCCGTGCCTATGCCGAGGAACTGGCCGACCGCGAGGCCGAGGAAGCCGCCACGCAGATAGCAGAAGCCGAAGCCGCGGAAGCCGCCGAGCCCGAGCTCGACGAATACGGCATCGCCATCGAAGGCGCCGACCACGAGGCGTCTCTGACGGAGGATGCCGCCGCGCCCGCTCCGGTCGAGCCCCGTATCGCCCGCGTTCTCGAGGTCGGCTGCGGCACGGGCTGCATCTCGCTTTCCCTTGCCTGGGAGCGCCGCGGCCATGTCACCTGCACCGCTACCGATATCGAACCGCGTGCCATTGACCTGGCCACCAAAAACCGCGACGCGCTCGGGCTTACGTCCGATGAGGTCGCCTTCAGCCTCACAAACCTGGTGAGCTCTATCCCCCGCGAGGAATGGGGCACCTTCGACGTGCTCGTCTCCAACCCGCCTTACATTCCGACTGACGTCATGCGCTCGCTGCCGCACGAGGTCAAGGACTTCGAGCCCGATTTAGCGCTCGAGGGCGGCGCCGACGGCCTCGATATCTTCCGCCGCCTGCTCAATGCGGCGCCCTATATGCTGCGCGCCGGCGGCCTGTTTGCCTGCGAGCTCTACGAGGGCGCCCTCGATGCCGCGGCCGAGCTCTGTCGCCAGGCGGGTCTCTCGGACGTGCGCATCGTCCGCGACCTCACCGATCGTCCCCGCATCGTCCGAGCCATCGTCACCGAGCCCAAACAGCGCCAGTAATATTTATTAACTGGTTAGCAAAAATTATAAATTAGTTTATAATTAGGACGGCTGAAAGAGGTCGGCCCATGCAACCTCCTACCTTTCGGGAAATCATTGCCCTACTCAAGCACGATGGATTCGTGGAGGTCGCGCAAGTCGGTAGTCATGCTAAGCATGTTTCTGGTGACCGTGTTGTCACCGCGAACGGCTCTGGTGGTGATCGACCAAAGAAGGGCACGTGGGCAAGTATTCGTCGCCAAGCTGGATGGTAGCTGGAGGCAAAATGAGGCAGCGATTTACCTATGACTGCGTTCTCATAAAAGAAGACGACGGTTACTGCGCTAGCTTCCCGCAGATTCCTGGCACCTTTGCCGATGGCGACACGCGCGAAGAAGCGATTGCCCATGCCACCGAGGCACTGATGGCGTTTTTGGCCGACGACCTCAACAACGGTTTGACTCCGGCAGGGTACGAACGCTCGGCCGAGGTCGTGGCCCTTTCAGTCGAAATCGACCACGATGACGCTCGGGAAGCGGCGTGCCGAACATTTAAAGACGCAGCGCTGGACCTCAAAGTCTCCGCTTCGCGGATTACCGCGCTGGTCAAAGCAGGAAAGCTCGATGTTGAACTCGTCGACGGCCGTCGGATGATAACGATAGACAGCATCGAGCGCTACGCCGCCCAAGAACGCCACGCCGGCAGGCCAAAGAAGTTCGTCGCAGTCCAATAACCCCCTCACTTTCACCGACTACTAGAGCCGCTCACCAAACCAACATGCGCTCTGGGCAAATAGGTTGAACGTTTCGTGCGAGAATGCCCCACAGTAAATAAACTTGCACCAGAGCGTAAGGGGCTGGCATACACATGCAGACGGTCTATCGGGTATTCGAGGGAACGCGTGAGCCGCATCGGCTCGCCGTCGAGCGTACGGCCGAGCTACTCGGTCGCGGTGGCCTGGCGCTTATTCCAACCGAGACGGTCTACGGTGTCGCCGTGGCAGTCAACGTCTTCTCGGATGCCGTTCCACAAGATACAAGTGAACCTCTGCCGTGGCCGCGCGATCCGCAGGTCACCGTCAACGGCGCCGCGGTCCCCGCACTCGGTACCGGCTATCGTCGTATCTTTACCCTCAAGCAGCGCGAGCTCACGCAAACGGTCGCCTGGCTGGTTGATGATGCCGAGGCACTCGATCGCTATGGCGTGGATATCCCTCATGAGGCCCGCGTGCTCGCCCGACGATGCTGGCCGGGTGCCCTGACTATCGTGGTCAAGGCGGCCCCCTGCGTGCCGACCTTTATGCGCGCCGCCGACGACACGGTGGCACTTCGCGCTTCGGCCTCGCCCGTGGTGCAAGCGCTCATCCGCGCCTGCGGCAGCCCTCTTGCCTGCACCAGCGCCAATACGCATGGCACGCCCGCGCCGGCAAGCTTTGCCGACGTTGAGGACCGTATTCTGGAGGGGGTTGATCTGGCCGTCGACGCGGGCGAGACCCCGTGCCGCGACGCTTCGACCATCGTGACGTTTAAGCATGGCGAGCTTCAGATCCTGCGCCAAGGCGCACTTCCCGCATCAGAGATCGAGCGGGTTCTGTCCGACCCGATGCAATAGAAAGGTGTAAGCGATGTCGTTGAATCTGGGCAGCCTGGGCATGGAAGATGCCTCGTTTAACTTTGGCGGTTCCTACATCATGGCGCTCGACTGCGGCACCACCTCGGTGCTCGCGACCATCGTCGACGAGTACGGCTGCATTGTCGCCCAGGCACGTCGTAGCGTCAAAACCAGCTTCCCGCGCCCCGGCTGGGTGGAGCAGGATCCCACGGAGGTGCTTGCCAGCCAGATCGGCGTGATGATGGAGGTCCAGTTTAAGAGCGGCATCCATTCCGATCGCATCGCCGCCATCGGTATCTCCAACCAGCGCGAGACCACGGTGGTGTGGGACCGCGTGAGTGGCCAGCCTATCTACAACGCCATCGTGTGGCAGTGTCGCCGCACCGCCTCGACAATCGATAAACTGGCCGAGCAGGGCCGCGAGGAGCTGGTGCGTTCCCGCACCGGCCTTACGCTCGACCCGTATTTCTCGGCCTCCAAGGTGCAGTGGATTCTCGACAACGTCGACGGCGCGCGCGAGAGCGCGGCAGCGGGCGACCTCATGTTTGGCACCATCGATACCTGGCTCATCTATAACCTCACCGGCGGCCAAACCTTCGCCACCGACTACACCAACGCCAGCCGCACGGCGCTCTTTAATATCCATACGCTCGATTGGGACGACGACCTGCTGGCGCTCTTTGACGTTCCACGTTCCATGATGCCCGAGGTTCGCTGGAGCTCGGGCGACTACGGCCGCGTAGCGAGCGACATCATGACCAACATGCCGCCCATCATGGGTGTGGCGGGCGACCAGCAGGCGTCGCTGTTCGGTCACTGCTGCTTCCATCCCGGCCAGACCAAAAACACCTATGGCACGGGCTGCTTTATGCTCATGAATACCGGCGACGAGATCGTCGAATCCAAGAATGGCCTGGTCTCCACCATCGGTATCGCTGCGGACGGCAAGGTCAGCTATGCGCTCGAGGGCTCTATTTTTGCCGCCGGCTCAACGATGAACTGGCTGCGCGACAACATGGGCGTTATCTCCAACGTATCCGAATCGGCACAGCTCGCCTCCTCGATCGGCGATAACGAGGGATGCTACTTTGTCCCCGCTTTTGCGGGCTTGGGTGCACCTTGGTGGGACGCGCACGCCCGCGGCATCGTATGCGGTCTGACTGGAGCTTCGACTCGAGCGACCATCGTGCGCGCCGCTTGCGAGTCCATGGCCTATCAGAGCTATGACGTGCTGCGTGCCATGGAGCAGGATGTGGGTCTTTCGATTGAGCGCCTGTCCGTCGATGGCGGTGCCTCGCGCAACGAGTTCATCATGCAGTTCCAGGCAGACTTGCTGGATATCCCTGTACTGCAATGCGAGACGGTGGAGACCACGGCAATCGGTGCCGCGTACTTGGCGGGTCTTGCGGTTGGGTATTGGGAGGATCTGGAGGAGCTGGAGCAAAACGCCCAGATCGTCAAGACGTTCCATCCCCATATGTCCGTTGAGCGTCGCGAGCGCAACCTGGACGGTTGGCACGATGCGGTCAGGCGTTCGCTCAGCACCACTCAGTAGGGTTGTGACGGAGCGTTCGATACAACAAACCGCTAAACTTATGCATGGCGGGCGGCGGCAACATCGCTGTGCGTCATGTCAGCAAGGTCGTTTTGCGGCCGCAACGAAAGGGGCAATCAACCCATGACCGTTACCTACGATGCGTCCCGCGTGACGCTTGTCGACCATCCGCTCGTCCAGCACAAGTTGTCGATCCTGCGCGATAAGTCGACCGGCACCAACCAGTTCCGCCAGCTCGTGCGCGAGCTCGCGCTTTTTGACGGCTACGAGGCCATGCGCGACCTGCCCATGGAGGATGTCGAAGTCGAGACTCCCATCACCACTGCCACGTTTAAGCAGCTTGCCGGCAAGAAGCTCGCCATCGTCCCCATTCTGCGCGCGGGCCTTGGCATGGTCGACGGCATCCTCGACCTGGTGCCCTCTGCCCGCGTGGGCCACATTGGCATGGAGCGCGACGAGGTCACCCACGAGCCGCATGAGTATTACTGCAAGATGCCCAGGGATATCGACCAACGTATCTGCCTGGTCGTCGATCCCATGCTCGCCACGGGCGGTTCTGCCGAGATGGCTATCGGCTATCTGCGCGAGCGCGGTGTCAAGGACATTCGCATGCTGTGCATCGTCGCGGCCCCCGAGGGCCTCAAGTCGCTGACCGAGAAAGACCCCGACGTGCATATCTATACCTGCGCCATTGACGACCACCTCAACGAGGCCGCCTACATCGTCCCCGGCCTGGGCGATGCCGGCGACCGCATCTACGGCACGCTGTAGTCTCTGGGCCAAACCGGCTAACGTCGAAAATACGAAGAAACGGTGCGCGCGGACAAATAAAAGGCGACCGCGCTCACCCCTGTTAACGGACGTTTCGCCCCGCAGGGTACGGAAAAACGCGTTACCGTACCTGCGGCATAAAGAAGGTCTTAAGAAAACGAACAGGTGCGTACTAACCGATGCTTTTTCGGTTGTACTTTAGCGATTGGCTCGTACAATAGTCACCAATGTTTGGCGGGAACTGTTCTGTGAAGCGTTAAAAAGGAAAGTGAGGACGCCAGTGTTTCAGGTAGCCGATCTGCTCGCTATCGTTGCAGGCGCCATCGCGGGCGCAATCGCCTTTCTTCCCTTTGTCTTTACGCTCAAGCCGGTTCTTGACGATAAGCAGAATGCGGACATGCTCAAGGGCATGGTGAGTCTGGCGGTCTCGGCAATCGCCCTGCTCGTCTTTACCTTGGTTGTGTTTGCGTTGTTCGGAGAGGCATTTCGCATGTTCCTTCTGGGCGAGGCGATCGGCTTCGTGGCCTTTATGGCCGCCTGCACGGTTCGTGTCGCCAAGGCGCTGCGAGATCCTCATGAGGTCGAAAGGTAAGTCGTGGAAATTTTTGAAAAGCTGCCTGATGAGATTAATCATCTGGTCAGCGAGTTCAGCTCCACCCCCGTCGTGGGCGATCTAAGCTGCGGCATCACGCAGTACTCGTTTTGGCTGATCGTCTCCACGATCGTGCTCCTGATCGTCCTGGCCGTGTTCAAGAAGAAGCAGACCTTGGTTCCCAAGGGCTTCTTCGTCAACGGTTTCGAGTACATCATCGAGTACGTCGAGAACGATATCGGCAAGGGCGTCGTGGGTGAGAACTGGAAGAAGCACTTCCCGTTCCTGTGCTCGCTTTTCCTGTTCATCCTGATCAATAACATGATCGGCCTGATTCCGGGAATGAAGCCCGGCACCGGCGCAATCGGCTCCACCGCCGCGCTCGCCATCTTCGCCTTCGTGTACTTCATCTACTACGGATGCAAGGCTCACGGCGTGATCGGCTACATCAAGAGCCTCGCCCCGCAGGGCGTGAGCTTCCCGATGAACGTGCTTGTGTGGGTCGTCGAGCTTTTCTCGACCTTCCTGCGTCTCATCACGCTTGCCGTCCGTCTGTTCTGCAACATGTTCGCAGGACACGTGGTCATGGGCTCGTTCGCCATCATGGCGAGCATGTTCATGCAGCCGCTGCTTCAGCAGGTTTCCGCGGCCCACGCCGTCGGTGCCCTGCCTTCGCTGGCCTGGCTTGCCATCCTCATCCTGATCTATGCGATCGAGCTTGTGGTCGGCGCCATTCAGGCTTACGTCTTCACGGTCCTTACCGCCGTGTATGTCTCTGAGGCAGAGGAGGTCGCGGAGGAGGAGTAGTCTTCCGTTCGCGCCTTAAAGGTAAGGCAATTCGTTAAACCGCCGGTGCCCGTACCCATGGAGCCCGGCAGTTATAAAAAGGTTATCCTGCGTGAAATAAGACACGCACGACAAAGGAGGAATCGTGGGAGTTATCGGTTACGGTCTCGGTGTTATCGGCGCTGGTCTTGCTATCGGCCTGTCTGCTCTGGGTGCTACGGGTGCTATGGCCCGTCAGCCTGAGGTCCAGGGCCGCGTGTTCACCGTCTTCATCATGGGCTCCGCCTTCGGCGAGGCTCTGGCTCTGATCGGCTTCGTTGTCGCGCTGATCGTTAAATAGCACGGAGCGTCAAGTATGAATCTTTCATCCCAGAAGAGCGCGATCGCACTCTCCGCGTCCGCGGCCGCGCTGCTCATGCCGGTTTCCGCGTTCGCCGAGGACGGCGCTGCCGGTGCGGACATCCTCATCCCTAAGATGGCGGAGTTCATCCCGGCGCTTATCGCCTTCCTGATCATCTGGATCGTGCTGGCCAAGGTCGCCCTGCCGGGCATCATGAAAACCATGGAGGAGCGCGGCAAGAAGATCGAGGAGAGCCTCGACGAGGCCGAGAAGACCAAGCAGGAGGCTATCGCCAAGCGCGCTGAGTCCGACTCGATCGTCACCGACGCCCGTCGTCAGGCTGCCGACATCGTTCTCGAGGCCCGTAAGGACGCCGAGTCTGAGCGCGCCCGTATCATCGAGGCTGCTCACAAGGAGGCCGAGGAGATCATCGCCAAGGCCCATACGACCGTCGAGGACGAGCGCAAGTCCATCTACGCCGGTGCCGCGAGCTCCATCGCCGACCTGTCCGTTGCCGTCGCCACCAAGATCGTGGGCGAGGCGCTCGAGGACGAGTCCGAGCAGAAGAAGCTCATCGAGCGCTACATCCAGGAAGCAGGTAGCCTGAATGCCGACTAGCCGCTATCAGGACAAGGTGCTCGAGACCTATGCGCGCTCCCTTCTGGAAGCCGCCAAGGCCGAGAACCATGTGTTTGAGGACCTCGAGATGATCGAGCGCCTGGCTTCTGCCAGCCCCGAGATCATCGCCGTGCTCGACACCATGTCCAAGCGCGACCAGCTCGACCTTCTTCCCAAGGTGGCAGCTGCCTTCAAGTATGTTGCCGAGGAAGACGAGGATGTAGTGGGCGTGACCGTCACCACGGCGATCCCGCTCGACGACGAGCTGCGTCAAACCATCACTAAGAAATGCGAGCAGGACTTCGGCCGCAAGGTATTCCTTATCGAGCAGGTCGACCCGTCTATCGTGGGCGGCCTGGTGCTCGAGGCCCGCGGCGAGCGTCGTGACATTTCCGTCAAGACGCAGCTGCGCATCGCGCAGGAGACCCTCGCAAACTCTGCTAATTCGTACGGAGGTGAAGCCTAATGTCCGAAACCCTCAATGCCCAGGATATCGCCAAGAAACTGCAGGAGCAGCTTACGAGCCTCTCCGCGACGGTCGATACGCATGAGGTTTCAACGGTCGACGAGGTAGGCGACGGCATCGCGCGCGTCTCCGGCCTCAAGAGCGCCATGGCAGGCGAGCTTCTGGAGTTCAAGAGCTCCGATACCGGTGAGACCGTCTTCGGCCTTGCCCAGAACCTTGACCGTGACGAGGTCGGCGCCGTTCTGTTCGGTGCCGTCGACGCCATCAAGGAAGGCGACGAGTGCCGCACCACTGGCCGCATTATGGATATCCCTGTGAGCCGCGCCATGCTCGGCCGCGTCGTCAATCCGCTCGGCCAGCCCATCGACGGCCTGGGCGACATCGTCGCCACGCACCGTCGCCCCATCGAGTTCAAGGCCCCCGGCGTCATTGACCGTACCCCGGTGTGTGAGCCGGTTCAGACCGGTCTGCTCGCTATCGACTCCATGGTGCCTATTGGCCGCGGTCAGCGTGAGCTCATCATCGGCGACCGTAAGACCGGTAAGACCGCCATCGCCATCGACGCTATCCTCAATCAGCGCGGCAAGGGCATGGTCTGCATCTATGTCGCCATCGGCCAGAAGGCCTCCACGGTTGCCAACATCCGCGAGACCCTCGCTCAGCACGGTGCGCTCGACTACACCATCATCGTTTCGGCCACCGCTGCCGATTCCGCCCCTATGCAGTACATCGCGCCTATGGCCGGTGCCGCTATCGGCGAGTTCTTCATGTACAACGGCGAGGACGGTAAGCCCGCCAGCGAGACCAACCCCGGCGGTCACGTGCTCGTCATCTACGATGACCTGTCTAAGCAGGCCGTGGCCTACCGTCAGATGTCGCTGACGCTGCATCGTCCGCCCGGACGCGAGGCCTATCCTGGCGACATCTTCTACCTGCACTCTCGCCTGCTCGAGCGTGCCGTCAAGATGTCCAAGAAGAACGGTTATGGCTCCATGACGGCACTGCCGATCATCGAGACCCAGGATGGCGACGTCTCGGCCTACATTCCGACCAACGTCATTTCCATTACCGATGGTCAGATCTACCTGCAGTCCGAGCTCTTCTTCCAGGGTCAGCGCCCGGCAGTCGACGTGGGCATCTCCGTGTCCCGCGTCGGTGGCGATGCGCAGACCAAGGCCATGAAGCAGGTCGCCGGCAACCTCCGTCTGGACCTCGCTTCCTATCAGGAGCTCGCTGGCTTTACGCAGTTCGGCTCCGACCTCGACGAGGCTACTCAGAAGCAGCTGACCCATGGTGCTCGCATGACCGAGCTCCTGAAGCAGCCGCGTTACAAGCCGTTTGAGGTTGGCGAGCAGATCGTTACGCTGTTCGCTGGCAACGAGGGCTTCCTGGATGACCTGGAGATCGCCGACGTGCTGCCCTTCCGTGCCGAGCTCATCGAGTACATGGACAATGGCTTTGGTTCGCTGCTCGACAAGGTTCGCGCCAAGAAGATCGATGATGACACCAAGGCTGAGCTCTTGCGCGTCATCGGCGACTTCAAGCAGCAGTTCATGGCCAAGCACCATTCGGATGTTTCTGGATCAGAGGAGAACTAAGCCCCATGGCCAACCTTCGCGACATTAAGAAGCGAATCTCCTCGGTTACCACGACCAAGCAGATCACGCGCACGATGGAGATGGTCTCTACGGCCAAGATCCGTCGTGCCCTCGATCGCTCCAAGCAGGCCGAGCCCTATAAGGAGGCGCTGACCGACGTCATGTTGACGGTCGCCGGCGACGCCTCCTGTTCGGGCACCGATCCCATGCTGCAGAAGCATGAGAGCGTCAAGCATGGCCTGATTGTCGTTATTGCCTCGGACCGCGGCCTTGCCGGCGGTTTCAATACGACAGTGGAGCGTACGGCCGAAAAGCTCGCCGCTTCTTGGGCGAACGACGGCATCGAGTGCGAGATCATCGCGTGCGGGCGTAAGCCGGCCACGTATTTCCGTGACCGCGCAAACGTTGTCATGCACTTTGAGGGCAACTCCTCTGAGCCCGATTTCAATCAGGCCCGCATGATGTCCTCTCATATCTGCGATGCGTATCGTGCCGGTGAGCTTGACCGTGTCGAGCTTGTCTACCACCACGCAAAGAACCGCGTGGATCAGGAGCTTCGCGTCGAGCATCTGTTGCCGCTCGACCCCGAGATGATCGCTATGGCCCACGGTCCGCGTAAGAACGAGACCGACGCCCCTAAGCGCATCTCGTCCACGTTCGAGTTCGTGCCCTCTCCCGAGCATGTTCTCGGCAAGCTTGTACCGTCGTATATCCTGACGGTCATCTACCAGGCCCTGATCGATTCGGCGGCTGCCGAGCAGGGTGCACGCCGCAAGGCCATGCACTCCGCGACGGAAAACGCCACCGCGATCATCTCGACCCTTACCCGCACGTATAGTCGCGTGCGTCAGGCTTCGATCACGACCGAGATTAACGAGATTGTCGGCGGAGCCTCAGCATTGGAGGAACAGTAATGGCTAATAACACCGTAAAGCTTGCGGTCGAGGAAGCCACCAAGAAGACGACTGCCGGTGATGGTCGCATCGTACGAATCATCGGTCCTGTCGTCGACGTCAAGTTTGACGGCGCGGTGCCCCCGATCTACAACGCGCTCACGGTCGAGGCCGAGACCCCGATCGGTCATCTGAGCACGATCCTCGAGGTCGAGAGTCAGCTTCCGGGCGGCGTCGTCCGCACGGTCGCCATGTCCTCGACCGACGGCCTGCAGCGCGGCCTCATCGCCACCGATACCGGTGAGCCCATGAAGATGCCCGTTGGTCCCAAGACGCTCGGCCGCATTTGGAACGTCATGGGCAAGCCCGTCGACGGCAAGCCTATGCCCGAGGTGGAGGAGTTCTACCCCATCCACCATGCAGCGCCCCGCTTTGACGAGCTCACCACCAAGACCGAGATCTTCGAGACCGGCATCAAGGCCGTCGACCTGCTTGAGCCCTACATCCGTGGCGGCAAGACGGGCCTGTTCGGCGGCGCCGGCGTCGGCAAGACCGTTCTGATTCAGGAGCTCATCAACAACCTCGCCCAGGAGCACGGCGGCACCTCGGTGTTCACCGGCGTCGGCGAGCGTACCCGCGAGGGTACCGACCTGTTCCTCGAGATGAGCGAGTCTGGCGTTATCGACAAGACCTGCTTGGTCTACGGTCAGATGAACGAGCCGCCCGGAGCACGTCTGCGCATCGGTCTGGCCGGCCTTACCACCGCTGAGTATTTCCGCGATCGTGGCCAGGACGTTCTGCTGTTCATCGATAACATTTTCCGCTTCTCCCAGGCAGGTTCCGAGGTTTCCGCCCTGCTGGGCCGTATGCCGTCCGCCGTTGGTTACCAGCCCACGCTGGCAACCGAGATGGGCGACCTCCAGGAGCGCATTACCTCGACCAAGACGGGCTCCATTACCTCCGTCCAGGCTGTCTACGTCCCCGCAGACGACCTGACCGACCCGGCGCCTGCCACGACGTTCACGCACCTCGACGCCACCACGGTTCTTTCGCGTAGCATTTCGTCGCTCGGCCTGTTCCCGGCTATCGACCCGCTCGCGTCTTCCTCCGACGCTCTCGATCCCTCGATCGTCGGCGAGGAGCACTACCGTGTCGCCGTCAAGGTCCAGGAGCTCCTGCAGGAGTACTCCGACCTTCAGGACATCATCGCCATTCTGGGTATGGACGAGCTGTCCGAGGAACAGCGCCTTACGGTCAACCGTGCCCGTAAGATTCAGCAGTTCCTCTCGCAGTCCTTCCACGTCGCCGAGAAGTTCACCGGTAACCCCGGTGTCTACGTCCGCGTCGAGGATACCGTCCGCTCTTTCGCCGAGATTGTCGACGGCAAGGCCGATGACCTGCCCGAGCAGGCTTTCCGCTATGCTTCCACGATTGAGGACGTGCGCGAGCGCGCCCGCAAGATGGGGGAGAAGTAGGTTATGCGTATCCGCATCGTGTGCCCCGTGAGCTGCGCCTATGAGGGCGACGCTGCGTTTGTGTCGATTCCGTCCACGGATGGCGAGTTTGGCGTTCTGCCTGCTCACTCCAGCGAGATCTGCACGATCGACCGCGGTTACGTTCGCGTTTCCGATAAGGCCATGGGCACTGTCGACCACACGTTTGCCGTGGCCGGCGGCTATGCCCAGGTTGCGGACGATGTCGTGACCGTTCTCGCCGAGCGCGCTTGCAATTTGGCGACCGTCGATGCCGACAAGCTTAAAGCTGATATTCAAGGTTTTGAAGAGAAGCTGGGTAATTTGTCGGAGGATGATGCACGCCGCGCCTACCTCTATAATGAAATCGCATGGTGTAAGCTCAAGCTTGCCCAATAGTCAAACGATTTAGCGTTCGACCATTTGCGAACACATCATGCCCGGGATGGCCCAGCCACCCCGGGCATGCTTTTTGAAAGGGTAGACCTTGGATATTATCCGCGTTGAGGGTGGCCACGCCATCGGAGGCTCCGTGCCCGTCTCGGGTGCCAAGAACTCCGCGCTCAAACTCATGGCGGCAACGCTTCTGGCGCCGGGCAAGACGACGCTGCAGAACGTGCCCGATATTTCCGATGTCCACGTGATGGGCAAGGTGCTCAAGGGCATGGGCGCTACGATCGATGTTCTCGACGAGCACACGCTCGAGATTGATACCTCTCAGGTCGATTCATGGGAGGCCCCCTACGAGCTCGTTGCCAAGATGCGCGCTTCCACCGCCGTCATGGGACCCCTGCTGGGCCGCTTCCATCGCGCCAAAATTGCCATGCCGGGCGGCTGCAACCTGGGTGCTCGCAAGATCGATATGCACATTCTTGGTCTTGAGGCCCTGGGCGTTGAGTTCGATACCGCCCACGGTTACATCAACGCTAATGCGCCCCAAGGTCTGCGCGGTACCACCGTCACGCTCGAGTTCGCCAGCGTCGGTGCGACCGAGAACCTCATCATGGCCTCTGTGCGCGCACAGGGCACCACGGTTATCGACAATGCCGCCCGCGAGCCCGAGATCGTCGATCTCGCTAACATGCTCAACGAGATGGGCGCCAAGATTGTTGGCGCCGGTACGCCCGTCGTGACTATCGAAGGCGTGAAAGAGCTGCATCCTGTTACCCATCGCGTAGTAGGCGACCGCATCGAGGCCGGTACCTTTATCGTTGCCGGTGCGTTGATGGCCGACGATCGCGGTGTCGATGTCACGGGCTTTTGCCCCATTCACTTGGGCATGGTGCTCAAGAAGATGGAGCTCATGGGTATCGACTGCGAGCGCGTCGAGGATGGCGTCCATGTGAACCGTGCCGAGCGTATCAAGCCGGTCGACATCCAGACGCTTCCGTTCCCCGGGTTCCCGACCGACATGCAGGCGCAGATTATGGTGCTCTCCGCCCTTGCCGACGGCAGTTCCGTTATTACCGAAAACATCTTCGAGAATCGCTTTATGTTTGCCTCTGAGCTGGTGCGCATGGGTGCCGACATTCGTATCGAGAGCCATCATGCCATGATTCATGGCGTCAAGGGCTTCTCGGGTGCACAGGTTACCTCGCCCGATCTGCGCGGCGGAGCGGCCCTCGTCGTAGCGGGCTTGATCGCCGACGGGACGACCGAGGTTTCGGCTATCCATCACATCAAGCGCGGCTACGAGCAGTTTGTCGAAAAGCTGCAGGCGCTTGGCGCGCATGTCGAGCATGCTACCGTCCCCGATCCCGTCATCTACTAATACAGGTTGCCTATGTTTAATAAAAAGCCCCTCGCGGATACCACCACTCGAAGACCCTCAACTGGTGCGCAGGCCAAGATCTACAGTCGCGATAACGTGGCTCGTTATTCCGAGCGAGCTCGCCAACGTCGTCGTAGCCACACGATTCGTCACGTCGCGCTCATTGTCGTGCTTGGCGTGCTGCTGAGTGCCACTACCGCTGCCGGCCTGTGGTTTGCCACCATTATGGGCAAGCTCGGCGATTCTAATGTCATTACCGACAATCTGCGTCGGGTTCTGGTTGACACCGATGAGGCAAAGGATCCGTTCTACGTGCTGCTTCTTGGCACCGACGGCCGTCCGGGCGAGGATACGTATCGTGCCGACTCGATTATCCTGGCACGCATCGACCCCACGCAAAAGCAGGCGACGCTCATTTCCGTTCCGCGCGACACCAAGGTCGAGTACAAGGGCGAGACCATGAAGACCAACGCCTGCCATACCGTTGGCGGCGCCGAGGCCATGGTCGAGGCGGTCAACGAGCTGTGCGGTGTTCAGATTTCCCACTATGCCGAGGTCAGCTTCGACGGTATGCAGGCGCTGATTGATTCGGTTGGCGGTATCGACATTAACGCAACCGATGATGTTGACGACCCCGAGCACCTGGATATTAAGATTACCGCTGGCCAGCAGCATATGGACGGTGCCACCGCCCTTACCTATGCCCGCTGCCGCTACACCTATGCCGACGGCGATTACACGCGCATGCGCCACCAGCGTCAGGTGCTTGGCGCCCTTGCCAACCAGATTCTCAATAACTTCGATGCCACGAAGATCTTTGGCCTGGTTAATTCGCTGTCCGATATGCTCGTAACCGATATGAGCGTTCAGGATATCGTGGCTACGGTCAATGCCATGCGCGGTATGGATGTCGACGGTATCTACTCGGCCAACCTGCCCTCGTACGCCGACGACAGCACCATGATCGATGGTGTGAGCTACGTCTTTGTCTACGAGGACGAGCTCAAGGAAATGATGGAGCGCGTCGATGCCGGCAAGGATCCCAAGGGTCCCAACACCATGGGTCTTTCCGACGGTTCCAGCTCTACGATCGGTGACCTCAGCAACAACACGTCTGACGACTACGCAAACGGTACCGCAACCTCATCGGTCAGCTCTGACGATTCTGATGACTCAAGCGATTCGAGCGATTCGGACTACTACGAAGAGCCCACCGGTGACGGCAACGGCTACGAAGCCAACTACTAAGTTACGGCGTTTTACCAAACGCCGTAACGACTCGACGCTGCGCGCCGCCCAAGGCGACAATTTGTCATTCAAAAGGCAGGGCATGACCAGAAGGTCAATGCCCTGCCTTTTTCATGCCAACTTGTTCGCCTTGGACGTCGCTCGCTGACGTTGGCTCAACCTGCGATGTTGACTACTCCCCTTGTATCAAAAAACCGCCCCGTTCTCTGTAGAGGACGGGGCGATTCGTCTTTTGGGCTTATGCAGCCAGGCTTATGCGAAACGGGCGACGAGCTCCTGCAGGACGTCGGTCATCTTGACGAGCGAACTGACCGGGACGAACTCGTTGACGCCGTGGTAGCAATAGCCGCCGGTGGAAAGGTTGGGGCAGGGCAGACCGCGGAACGACAGCTGCGCGCCATCAGTGCCGCCGCGAATCGGCAGCACTTGGGGCTCAACGCTGCAGGCAAGGTAGGCTTCCTTGGCAACATCAATAAGCTCGGGATAGTCACGAACGATCTCGGCCATGTTGCGGTACTGCTGCTTAATCTCCACGGTCACGCGCTCCTCGCCCAAACGCTGGTTGAGCATGGCGGCGGCGGAATCAATCAGATCGAGCTTCTGCTGGAACTTAGCTGCGTCGTGGTCGCGAACGATATAGCGCGCCGTAGCGTGGTCGACGGTTGCAGACACCCCCTCAAGATGATAGAAGCCCTCGTAGCCCTCGGTGTATTCCGGGCGCTGCGCATAAGGGAGCAGCGCGTTAAAGTCGCAGAACAGATTGCCCGCGTTGACCATGCGGCCCTTGGCGTCACCGGGATGGATGGATTGGCCCTCAAAGCGAACGGTTGCCTCAGCGGCGTTAAAGCACTCCCACTCCAGCTCGCCGATGGGGCCGCCGTCGACCGTGTAGGCGTACTTGCAGCCAAAGGCCTCGATGTCCAACAGCTCGGCGCCGTGACCGATCTCCTCGTCCGGGCAAAAACAAATGCCGAGTGCGGGGTGGGGCAGCGAGGGGTCCTGAGCGATACGCGCGACAAGCGCCATGATCTCGGCGACGCCGGCCTTGTCGTCGGCACCCAGCAGTGTAGTGCCGTCGCTGCAGACCAAGTCCTCACCCACAAGGTCGTTCAGGGCGGGAAGCTTGGCGGTGCTCATTGCCACGGGCTTGCCGTCAACAGTACCGCAGACCAGGTCGCCGCCTTCGTAGTGCACAATGTGCGGCTTCACGCCGGCGCCCGGCGCAACCTCGGTGGTGTCGAGGTGTGCGATCAGGCCCAGGGCGGGCTTGCCCTCCGCGCCCGCACTTGCGGGGATATGCGCGCAGACATAGGCGTGCTCGGTCACGTGGGCATCTTCCGCACCAAGCTCGCGCAGCTCTTCAGCCAGCACGTTGGCAAGGTCAAACTGAACGGCGCTCGAGGGTACCTGGTCGCAGTTTGCATCCTCGGACTGCGTGTTGATCTGGACGTAGCGCAAAAAGCGCTCGAGGACATCGGGGTTCGTGGTGGTGTTTTCCATAAAGACCGCTCCAATCTTGGTCGTCGTGTGCAATAAGAACTCTAGCACGGTATGCCACGGCATACCGTGACGCTTGGATGGGGTAGAATCAGCCAATGAATGCAGAAGGGACGGAAGATCATGGATACGACAAATAGCTCGCGCGAACTACATCTGACGGTGGCGAACGAAGACTACTTGGAGTGCATGGTTCGCATTGAAAGCGAAGAGGGGGAAACCAACGGCGTGCGATCGGTCGACATCGCGCAGCGCCTTGGCGTCTCCAAGGCATCGGTCAATAAAGCGGTTTCGGCGCTCAAAGCATCCGAACTTGTCGAGCAATCGCACTACGGCAAGGTAGTCCTGACCGATCGCGGCCGCGAGGTTGGTACGGCTATCTGGTACCGTCATCGCCTCATCCGCACGTTTTTGGTTCAGGAGCTCGGTGTCGAATTTGAGCGAGCCGATTCCGAGGCCTGCATGATGGAGCATGCGCTTTCCGAGGATACGATGAACCGCTGGCTCGCCTATCTCGAAAAGCAGGGAATCAGCGTCGAGGAATAGCGGGATATATATGGATACGAGTTATTACAACCGCTTTGGTGCCGAGGAACTTACGCGCCGCTTGTCGAGCGAGACCTTGTTGGCGCAGGGCCCCATGGGCAGTGTTCTGTTGAGTGAGTACGATGCCGCCGACATTCCACCGGCGTTTTGGAATCTGGCAGAGCCGCAGACCGTTTCTCGTATTCATCGCTTGTATGTCGCCGCCGGCGCGCAGGTGCTCATTACCAACACCTTTCAGGCATCAAGCTATGCCCTCAAGCACGATCAGATTGCGCCGTCCGTGGCGGAGGTCAATCGCGGGGCCGTCGACGATGCCCGCCAGGCGCACCCTCAGCTGCTACTGGGCTCGATGGGCCCGATCGGTATTGAGTGGTTTGCCGAAGACTCTGTCGAGTATCGTGAAATCCGAGGCATTGCGCGCGAACAGGCGCACACCTTGCTCAATGCTGGTGTTGACGGTCTGCTGATCGAGACGGTGACGTCTATCCGTAATTTGCAGCCCATGCTTGCCGGCGCCCGAGATGCCGCCGACGGCATGCCTGTCCTGGTGAGTTTTGTCGTTGACGATAAAGGCGACCTGTTGGGCGATGGCCTCAACATCGAGGCAGCCGTTTTGTACGCCGAAAAACACGGCGCAAACTCGGTTGGTGTTAATTGCTGTTCGCTTGCGGCCGCGAACGCGGCGGTGCCCAGGATGGTTGCATCGGCGACTACTCCCGTCACGGTGCGTCCCAACGTGGGCGATCCGGTCCAGACTCAGGATGGCCCCGTATGGCACGAGAACCCAGAAGCTTTCGCGCGCGCATGCATCGAATGGAGACATGCCGGTGCCGCAATGGTGGGCAGTTGCTGTGGAACCACGGCAATCACTACGGCAGCGATGGCCGAGGCGCTCGATATATAAAGGTCGAAACCGCTCCATACGGGGCGGTTTTTTTATTGCTTGCACATCGGCGGTAGCATTTGCCCAAATGGTGAATGCCGGTTTTGGCAGGTTGCTGGGCGAGCGTTGCGGGTATACCCCATGCGTACCATGATCCAAACACTGTGAGGTGTCTGCGCGTGTGCGCGATAATTCATTTTGGAACTGACGGTTGGCGCGCCCGCGTCGAGGACGACTTTACCGTCGACAACGTTGCCCGCATTGCCGATGCCGTCGGCGAGTTGTGGCAAAAGATCAATCCCGGCAAAACAGTATATATAGGGTTCGACACCCGGCCGCAGGCGCGCGAGTTTGCTGAGCTTGCGGCAGGCGTGCTTGCCGCTCACGGATTGGACGCAGTGCTCGCATCTCGGCCTGTTCCGACCCCCGCCCTTACGTGGGCGGCGGCGTATGACGGCGAGGCCTGCGGTGCGCTCATGGTGACGGGATCCCATCTTCCGCAGGGGTATCTGTGCCTTAAGCTGCGCATGGGAGATGGCTCGACGGCCAATCAGGATGTCATCGAAGAGCTCGAAGAGACTATGGCCCCCGAGCCGATGGGGATCGAGGAACGCTATCGCACCGCGGATATTATTCCTGACTATATGCAGGCGGTGGCATCGTTTGTCGATGCCGAGGCCATTCGAGCCGCTCACCTGCGTGTGGTAGTTGACCCCATGGGCGGCGCGGCCCAGGGATATCTTGCCGACCTGCTGCGGGAGCTAGGCGTCGAGGTGCACGAGATTCATGCCGGACAGTCGTCCGATCAAGAGGACATTTGCCCCGACCCTGTTGAGCCGTGGGTGGACGCCTGCGAGCGTGCGGTTGTCGAGGACGGGGCGTGCGCAGGCCTGGTGACCGACGGCGATGCCGACCGTATCGGTGCGGTCGACGAACGCGGTAGATATATTCATCCGCATCAAATCATGGCGCTTGTTTTGGGCGACCTCGTTCAATTCCGCAATTTGGAGGGGCGTGTCGTCGTCAATCTCTCGTGCTCGACGCTCGTGCGTCGCATTGCCGAGGCGCTAGGCTGCCGCGTGACCGTCAAACCAGTCGGTTTCAAATATATAGCGGCAGAGATGAAGAAGGGCGGCGTCCTCATGGGAGGCGAGGAGGCCGGCGGTATCGGCATCGCCGCGCATATGCCTGAGCGTGATGGAATCCTTGCTTGTCTGATTCTGTGTGAGCTTATGGCAAAGACGGGCGCGCCTTTGGGCGTTTTGGTCGATCAGCTCGAGGCCAGTTTTGGTAAGACGAGCTATGGGCGTCGCGATTTGCGCCTTGAGGCCGAAGACGCCGAATCGCTGCGAACGCTGCTTCCTGGCATGAATCTTAAATCGATTTGCGGCAAGGCGCCGCAGGCTGTAAGCCATATGGATGGTTTACGTTTGGCATTCGAGGATGACACCTGGCTGCTGATCCGCCCCAGCGGGACCGAACCGGTGGTTCGCGTATACGCCGAGGGGTTCTCGGTGGAGGAGCGCGATGAGTTGCTCGATGCCGGCTGTGCCTTGGCTAAGGGAGCCTATCAGCTTTAGCCATATGACGCTTCACTATAAAGAGGCCCTCGGTGAGCGGTAGAGAACGGCTGGCAAACGTAAGCAGGGTTTTAATATGTGTAGGAAATGTGTACGCCCAGATTCCCGCCCCCGGCGCCCCTCCGGTCT
>DXMA01000018.1 GCA_019414445.1 Collinsella sp. | reverse complement strand
CATGATTGGTTGTTGAGCGTTGGTCAAAATGGTTGTTTTTACAGTAGCGCTAACAAGGGGTCCTGGTGCTATGCCCAGGCCGGCCACCAGCCGAAGCTGATGCCCAAGGGCTCCGGCGTGCCCCTCGAGATAAGGATGCACGGGAGGAAGGGGTCCGAGAGGCTCCTGCGCCGCCGCGAGGAGATGATCGCCCGCGGGATGCCGCAGGCGAAGGCGAACGCGGCCACCGCGGCCGAGCTCGTGAGGTGGCTGTGGGCCCTCGGCACGATGTGCCGGGAGGGCGCGGAATAGACATAAGCCCCCGTCCCGGCGAGCCGGGCAGCCTTCGGGGACACCCCCGTTCTCGCTGTGCGCGCGGCGGCCGCCGCATGCGCGAAGACAGACTAGGGGAACCCCGCCGAAGGAGAGGATTGCGGGCCGCCGGAGCGGTATCCGCGGATATGAGACTGAGCCGAAGGCGTCGATGACATGCCGGGGGCGGACCGGGACGGGTTTAACGGCAGGCCCCGCCGACCGATTGCAAGCGGTCGGCGGGGCCATTGTGGCCCTTGACAGTGGATTGGGTCATATGAGCGAGCGGGCTCCGGGTGCCCCAGGTTGCCGCGAAAGAGGAGGGAAGCGTACTTTATGTACGCGACCGACGATTGAGGGGCAAGATGGGGTGCCCGGGGCCCGCGCAGCGTCAACAAAAAACGCGGTTCGTTAGAACCGCGTAAGATAGCTGGAGCGGACAACGGGGCTCGAACCCGCGACCCCAACCTTGGCAAGGTTGTGCTCTACCAACTGAGCCATGTCCGCATATGTAAAACAAAACGGGCGCCGGAGCGCCCGGATGTTGCCTGGAGGCGAAGCCCGGATTCGAACCGGGGGTAAAGGCTTTGCAGGCCTCTGCCTTACCACTTGGCCACTTCGCCGAAAAAGGACCGCCTAAACGGTCCGGAAATGCAATGGAGCGGACAACGGGGCTCGAACCCGCGACCCCAACCTTGGCAAGGTTGTGCTCTACCAACTGAGCCATGTCCGCTTGCGGGTTATTAATTTACGCGAGTTATCCAAAAGACGCAAGTACTTTTTTCAAAAAAGTTGCCGGCCGCGTGTTCTTGGTGGCTAAACGCGCTAAAGCGATTGGCTAGGCACGCGATTCCAGTGCTCCGCTAAATAGCTTCACCATCTGCACGCGCGTGCCGGTGCCGTCTGTGCGACGAGCAACCTCCACGTTATCGACAAGCATACGCATAAGCTTGATACCACGGCCGCGTTCCTCAGATGCGACCGGTTCGCTCGCTCCATCGATAGAATAGCCGGCACCCCGATCAAGCACCTCAACCACGACGCGATCGCCATAGGCCTGAACCGTCAGGACGCACCCGATACCGCCCGCATGGTCATAGGCATTACCCAGCGCCTCCCCCGACGCCAACGCGACATCGTAGCGCTCGTCGCGGCGCAACGGAAGCGATTCAAGGAGTTCGGCGATGCGATGTCGATAGTATGGAAGATTCTCGATACCCTGTCGGACCTCGACGCTCTTGCTCCATCGTGGCAACTCTCCCACCGGAATAGCGGGAATCGACTCACGCGCCGGACCCGCAACATGAAGGATGTCGACAAGTCGGGCAATCTCCAAAAAGCGAATGACCTCATCGGAGGCGTTAACGAGCGAAAGCAGGCCCTCTCGCCTCATGAGCTCTCTGGCACGTGTAAGCAAAAACGCCAAACCCGTCGAGTCGATAAAGCCCACGGCCTGGCAATTGATGACAACGCGACGCACGCCCCGGTCGATCAGATTATCCAACCGTCGGCGCAGCACGGACACCGAGGCGATGTCGACATCACCCGGTGGCGTCAAAACCGCTATGTCATTCCACTCATTCATACGACCATGGTTCCCCAAAAGAGCTCGCTCGATGCATACATATCTGCAGCTGCGCAGATTTTGCCCGTCAAGTATCGCGGTCTACGACCGACCCCGTAAAAACTCAAGGGAAACCAGCGCAATGTCATCGTCCAGCGCCGACTCGGTAAAGCGGTCAAGCTCTCCCAAGACCTTACCGCAGATTCCCGATACACCCTCACCCGAGACAGAGAGCAAAAGGTCACGAAGGCGCTGCTCGCCAAAGAAAGCACCCGAGCGATCACGTGCTTCGATTGCTCCGTCGGTATACATGAATAGCATGTCACCAGGAGCGAACGTAAACACGCCTGTCTCGTAC
This sequence comes from Collinsella sp., assembly GCA_019414445.1. Taxonomy (GTDB): domain Bacteria; phylum Actinomycetota; class Coriobacteriia; order Coriobacteriales; family Coriobacteriaceae; genus Collinsella. Next base: position 44,250 of record DXMA01000018.1, on the reverse strand, counting down.
ACCATGCTCTCAAAGGCACCGATCACGCCCGATTGGCACCCAAGGAGCTCCACTTCTCCCCCTCGGGTTTCTCCGCCGCCAAGCGGCGTCGACGACGGTCTAATGACCATAGTGGGAGGATGTCCCGCAGAGCAGTAGGTAGCGCGACCCGCTTTAAGATCAATCTTGGCGATAAACGCCGTCACGAACGTCTCGACCCTCGAAAAGCCCATGAGCATGCTATTGAGCGAGCGGGCCATACGGGCGGGCCCAGCACCCTCCCAGGCATAGGCCGTCAGCGCCGTCTTGACGAGCGCTGACATCGACGCCGCCTCGATTCCTTTGCCGGATACATCGCCCAAAATCATAACGGCGCAATCGTCGGGAAGACGGACAAGAGTATAGAAGTCGCCGCCAACCAACGCCGAATTCGTTGCCGAAAGGTATACCGAATCGGTCGCGATACCCGGAACGTCACCAAGCGAATTTCTCATGCCAATCTGGAGGGTCTGAGCGATATGGCGCTCCTCGCGCTTTTGAGATTCGCCCTCGTAGATCAGTTCAAAGTCATGCGCCAAGTGCACCAAGTAGTCATATTCAAGGTCATCAATCGGCTCTTGACTACCGTCACGAAGCAGAAGCGCGCGCGTCGTCGGGCCTTTCGCAACAGAAGCAGGAACGATCGCGTCGTTGCTGTGTTTGCCATCACCCTCAGAGCGCGGGCGCCCCGCCTCGATGCCGGTGTCGACGTAGAGACCCTGGCAAGGCAGACCATGCGCCCTAAGCCAGCCTCCCATAGGCATCGATTCGTCAACGCGAGTTATACGGACGTGTTTAAGATCCTCGGCACTCGTGCCGCCCAAAACAGACGCCTCAAAGCCATCAGAGCCAACCCCCAAACGTGCCGCTGGCGCCGTCGTGGAAAAGAAAAGTTTCTCGGGATCGTCCGGCAAAGCAACGCGACTGCCGCCTTCAAAATCTATGACATAGGAGCCCAGACTGGCGTCATACTCAACAGGGCAAAAATGACAGTTGAGCATATTGCAAATCTCGGACGATATAGCCTGGGTAGCCGCGGCGGAATCGTCTAGAAAGGTAAACAACTCATCACGTAAGACATTGAGCGAGCGGCCAAGCTCGGCCGTGCGACGAGAGCGAAGGCTCGATGCCATGCCGACCAGCTGGATAGACAGGTAATCGCAAATGACCTCGAGTACATTAACGTCATAGGCGAGCGGTGCCTGAGGGCGCTTCCAACCAACTTCCAGCACGCCAAGGATCTGCGTACCGTAAAAAACGGGAAGACAGATCTCGCTGCGGTACGGAGGCATATCCTGCACGCGCAACAGGTGCTTAGAACGATTGTCCAGGTCCATGAACATACCGGAGGCAGCCCTATCACCCTCAAGGTCCTGTTGAATCGACAAGCGACAGGCACGCGACTCGCGAAGAACATACGTCGGAATGCCAGCGCCATACGGCAAAAACTCGGGCAGGTAGCTGTCGTGCAGCTCCTTGGAGACACCGCGAAGCTTAAAACCGCCGCTCTCAGAAAAATAGATAGCGGCACCCGAAGCATCGAGCGTTCCTACAAGCTGGTTCAAAACGATATCTAACAAACTGGGCAGCTCATCGGAGCCCACCGTGCTCATAATGACCGACAATGTACCCGAGAGACGCTTATTCGCCACTCTAAGCTCCGAAAGCGCACGCTTGAGCTGACGGTCGTGCGAATACTGTTCTTCGATGCTATGGAGTGCCACCAGAACGCGCGGCGCACGGCGGCCAAAGATTCGAGGCGGCGTAACCGAGCCGGCACAAACCAGGACGGGAATAAACGATCCGTCACTTAACTTGAGCATCAACTCGCTCTTTGTTCCATTGGTCTCAAAAGGAAGCCGATGCTCTGTCGCGCGTTCAAAAGCCGACGAGTACAAGAGGTCTTTAACGTCCCCGTTGATCACATCGGAACGCTCCTCGCACATCAAGTCGAGCAAGCGATTATTTACATGCAAAATGGTTCCGTCGAGCTCGCAGATAATGACAGCATCGCTCGTGATCTCGACCAATTGGGCAACGTCCGCCCACTCATTGCGCTCAAGCGTTTCCATCGTGAACCTCACCGTCTATCGGTAACAAAAAAGCCTCCGAAGAGGCTTCTCAAATGCGATGGTGTCGGAGGCGGGACTTGAACCCGCATGACCAAAAAGCGGTCACTAGCACCTCAAGCTAGCGCGTCTGCCAATTCCGCCACTCCGACATGCTATGTTGTTGATTCGCGGTTCGCTTTGTTGAACCCGCGCGTTCAACGAGGAAGATAATAACCTATGTTTCGAGAACTGCGCAAGCACTTTTTTGAAAAAAGTTTACGAATTTGTAAATGCGCAGGTAGACTGACCTGTTCGGGCAGGAATGAGGTTGCTTTCCAACGCGTCCTCGGGCATGCGGCATTATTTTGATCCGCGCTTCGCGCTACAAAATAATGCCGCCCCCTGCGGAATGCGTTGGAAAGCAACCTCATTCCTGCCCTAGGGGCACGTACTCCAGGCACCGTTCTCAAACATGTTTTGAGGGCTGATGCAAATTTAGTGGCTCTGCTTTGCCGAGCCCTTATATGGGGAGGCCGGAGCCAAGGCTCCGGCCTCACACAATTCCCTATCAGATTAAGCGAGCGATCAGGGAATCGCACTCCCCTTGCCGAGTTAACGTAGGGCCCGCCCTGGTGTTACTTTTCAGAACACTCCGCAGGACGCAAGAAACCCCCGCCGCACGAAGTGCGCAGCGGGGGTTTCTTGCATGTCCGAGGACGTTCTGAAAAGTAACAACAGGGCGGGCCCGGACGAGAACAAACAACTACAGGTCGATGTGCGATTCCTTGATCGGGAACGGCTCCGCGAAGTGACAGGCGCAGCAGTGGCCCGGGGCAACTTCCTTAAACTCAGGAAGCTTCTCTGAGCAGATGCTCTGCGCGATCGGGCAGCGGGTGTGGAAACGGCAACCGGTCGGCGGATCCAGCGGTGACGGCGGATCGCCGGCGAGGATGATGCGCTTACGGGTCTTCTGGATATCCGGATCGGGAACCGGAACGGCAGACAGCAGCGACTGCGTGTACGGATGGTGAGGCTCACTATAGAGCGTCTTCCAGTCCGAAACCTCGACCATCTTACCCAGATACATAACGGCAACGCGATCGGAGATGTGCTGCACGACGGACAGGTCGTGGGCGATAAACAGATATGCGGTACCAAACTTGTCCTGCAGTTCCTTGAGCAGGTTCAGAACCTGGGCCTGAATGGACACATCCAGAGCGGAAACCGGCTCGTCGCAGATAATCAGCTTGGGCTTCAGCGCAAATGCGCGAGCAATGCCGACACGCTGACGCTGACCGCCCGAGAACTCATGCGGATAGCGGTTGATGTGCTCGGGGTTCAGTCCAACGACGTCGAGAAGCTCGCGGACACGCTCAATGCGCTCCTCTTTGGTGCCCACGCCGTGAATGGTCATGGGCTCGGAGACAATCTCGCCGATGGTCATACGAGGATTCAGCGAAGCATAGGGATCCTGGAAGATAAACTGCATCTCGCGACGCATGTCCTTGATCTCATGCTTGCTCATCTCGGCAACATCTTTGCCCTGGAAGAACACCTTACCGGCAGTCGGCTTGGTCAAGCGCATAATCGTGCGGCCCGTCGTGGACTTACCGCAACCAGACTCACCAACCAGACCAAAGGTCTCGCCCGGATAAATCTCAAAAGAGATGTCGTTTACAGCAGAGACGACGCGCTTGGAAAAACGCTTGGCGAACATGCCGGACTCAGCGGGGAACTCCTTAGAGAGGTGCTCGACCTTCAGCAGCGGAGTGCGCTCGTTATTGTCTGCCATTTACGCCTCGCCTCCCTTCTTGGAATCCTTGCGCGTACGGGACGTCTCAGGAGCGTTCTTGAGGAACTCGGGATCAGCGGAGTAGTGGCACGCAGAGTAATGACCAGACTCGGTGACAACGCGCTCGGGGCGCTGCTTGCGGCACTTATCGGTCGCATAGGGGCAACGAGGCGAGAACACACAACCCTCAGGCAGGTTCATGAGCGAAGGCGGGTTGCCGTGGATCGGCGTAAGCGGCTTCTTCTCGTCGATTGCCTGCTCCGGGATGGAGCGGATAAGGCCCCAGGTGTAGGGGTGGCGGCTCTCGTAGAAGATTTCCTCAGCAGTACCGAACTCGACGGGACGGCCGGCGTACATAACCATGATTTTGTCGGCCATATCGGCGACAACGCCCAGGTCATGGGTAATCATGATGATGGCGTTGCCGTTCTTCTCCTGCATCTCCTGCATGAGCTCGATAATCTGAGCCTGAATGGTAACGTCCAGAGCAGTCGTGGGCTCGTCGGCAATCAGAATATCGGGATCGCAGGCAAGAGCCATGGCGATCATGACGCGCTGACGCATACCACCGGAGAACTGGTGCGGATACTCGTTGACGCGCTTCTCGGGCTCGGGAATACCGACGAGGTCCAAAAGCTCGGTGGCACGCTTGAGCGCCTCCTGCTTGGAGTAACCACGGTGCAGACGAAGACCCTCGCCCACCTGCTTGCCGATCTTGTAGACCGGGTTCAGGGAGGTCATAGGATCCTGGAAGATCATCGCGATATCGTTACCGCGAATGTGCTGCATCTCTTCCTCGGTCATCTCGAGGATCGAACGACCGCGATAGCGAACGTCGCCGCCCTCAATCTTTCCCGGAGGCATCGAGATGAGGCCCATGATGGTCATGGCGGTCACGGACTTACCGGAGCCGGACTCGCCGACGACGCCCAGGGTCTCGCCGCGATCGAGCGTGTAGGACACACCGTCGACAGCGCGAACGACGCCGTCCTCGGTATGGAAATACATCTTAAGGTCATCGACCTCGAGTAGATGCTGGCCCTCGGGAACCGGCTGGTCCTTCAGGTCCACATAGTTCTTGTTCTTCTTCATCCTTATGCGTCCTTCATCTTGACGTCGAGGGCGTCACGCAGACCGTCACCCAGCAGGGTGAAGGCGAGCACCGTCGAGAGAATTGCCAAACCGGGCATGATCATCATCCATGGAGCAGTCAGAAGATACTGCTGACCGTCCTGAATCATGGAGCCCCACGAAGGCGTAGGCGGGATAACGCCCATGCCGAGGAAGGACAGGGCGGACTCGGTCAGAATGGCGCCACCGATGTTCATGGTCGCGTAGACCACGATGGAAGCGACAGAGTTCGGGAAGATATGGCGCATAACGATACGCGCATCGGATGCACCCATAGCGCGAGCGGCGTCAACATAGTCGTTCTCTTTGACGGTCAGGATCGCGGATCGGAAGACACGCGCAATCGAAGGCCAGCCGAGAATACCGATGGCGATAAAGACGTTCTGGAGACCACGGCCGATAACGGCAATCATGGCGACAACGAACAGCACGTACGGGAACGCTAGGAAGATGTCCGCGCAGCGCATGATGATCGTATCCCAGATGCCGCCATAGAAACCGGCCAAGGCGCCCATGATCAGACCGATCAGCGTGGAGATGGCAGTGGCCATAATACCGACGGAAAGCGAAACACGTGCACCATAGATAACACGAACGAGAATGTCACGGCCAAGGGCGTCGGTACCAAACGGATGCTCGGCACACGGAGCCAACAGTGAAGTCTCGGCCATGGTAGTCGAGTCGGAAGCCGTAGGAGAGCCGAGCCAGGGCTTAGCCCACAGATCGGCGGTCAGGGCAACCACAACGACGATGATGATCCAGCAGACACCGATAACGGCGAGCTTGTTCTTACGAAGACGCTTAAAAGCGTCGCCCCACAGCGTGCGGGACTTGGCGGGAGCAGATGCGGCCTTGGTGGCGGTAGCCTGCTCCTGAGACTGAGAATCAGTTTCCTGCATGAGACGTACCTCCCTTAGGCCTTATCCGACGGACCGCCAAGGCGGATGCGCGGGTCGAGGAATGCATAGCTAATGTCGACGAGAAGGTTAATCACCATAACGACGACAACAATGAGCGTAACGCCGCCCATAACGATGGGCCAGTCACGCATGCTGATGGCGCGGTAGACCTCATAGCCAATACCGGGCCAGTTGAAGACCGTCTCGGTCAGGATGGCACCCGAAAGCATGCCACCAAAATCGACACCAATATAGGTAACGACAGGGATAAGTGCATTCTTAAGCGCATGCTTGATGATGATCGCGCGATTGGAGAGACCCTTGGCCTTTGCCGTGCGGATGTAATCCTGGTTCATGACGTCGAGCAGCTGCGAGCGCATGATGCGGGCAGCATAGGCGGTCGAAACCGAAGCCAGCGTGATGGTCGGAAGCACATAGTGCATCCAATCCTGATACTGAGAGCTGGCACCGCCGGCGCCCGAAATCGGCATAGAGAATGCGCCGCCGGTAAGATCCTTAAGGATGACACCAAAGAACAGCTGCAGCAGCATACCGAGCCAGAAGGCAGGAACAGCAACGAGAATCGACGTGGTCAGCGTTACCAAAATATCCCAGAAAGAGTAACGCTTTACCGCCGAAATGATACCCGCACCGATACCCATGATTGCCTCGAGCACGATAGCGCACGCGGCTAGTTTGACCGTATACGGATACTTCTGGGCAAAAATTTCCGTAACCGGCAGCTTGCGCTGGTACGAATTGCCCAGATCGCCATGAAGCAGACCGTTCATGTAATACAGATAACGGTCTACAAGCGACGTCTGAACGGGATCGCCGTTCTCGTCAAGGATCGCGTTGCCGTCCTCGTCCGTCTGGACCAGGTGATAGCGTACGCGAAGCTGAAGCTCCACCTCGGGGGACAGAGCCTTGTCTCCACCGATCAGCTTGATCGGGTCTCCCGGCACGATATTCTGGAGGGCGAATAGAATCAGCGTAACGCCCAAAAATACCGGGATGAACTGAAGCACACGTTTAACGATGTACTTACCCATACCACTCCCCTATCTAGGGATTAACCTAAATGGGATGCCGATCGCCAGACCGGCATCCCAAAATTACCATCAGCCAGTTTACCCCAGGTTAGGGAGAACTGTATGTTTCCCATGAGGTCTACGTAATTACTTGACGCTCACGGAAGCTGCAAAACTCTTAGACGAGCTCAGCGGTACCCAGATCGGCGTGCTTCTGCGGATCGACATAGAGGTACTTAACGCGGTCGGAGCCAGCAATGGTGTGCGTATAGAACATCACCGGGATGACCGGGCAGTCAGCAGCGACCATGGCGTCGGCCTCCTGCATCTTGGCGATGCGCTCGTCATCGTCAACCGTGGCGCGGGCCTCGTCGACCTTGGCGTCGAACTCGGGGTTGCTGTAACCGGAGCGGTTGTCGCCACCGAGGGAATCAGAGTGGAACAGCGGATACAGGAAGTTGTCCATAATCGGGTAATCGGCGATCCAGCCCAGACGACCAAACTGATAGTCAAAGTTCTGATACTGCTCGAGCAGGGCAGACCACTCGGGGGTATCGGAGACCGCGGTGACGCCAACCTTGGCGAGGTCGCCGATAATGGACTCCATGATCTCCTTATGACCACCGTCCTGGTTGTAGGACAGAGTCACGTTAATGCCGCGATCACCGTTGGCGCCGGCAGGAGCAACCTTGTCGAGGTACTCGTTTGCCTTGTCGACGTCATAGGTGCTGAACTCCCATGCGCCCTCCTTGTAGCCGGCGATTCCCGGAGGAACGATGCCGTCGGCGGGGGTGCGGGTGCCCTTGAAGATGGTCTTGCAGATGGCCTCACGGTTGATGGCCAGGGAGATGCCCCTGCGCAGATCAGCGTTATTGAACGGCTCGGCCGTAGTGTTGCAGGTCAGATAGTACGTGGAAGGCTCGGCACCGAGCAGCATGCGCTCGCCGTCACCCATGGTGTAGCCATCCTTGGACTCGCCGCGGTCCTTCTTGGCGGCATCGATCTGAGCAACGGGAACGTCGCAGACATCGAGGTTGCCGGCCTGGAACTCCTTATAAGCGGTCTCCACGTCCTTGATGACCTGGAAATGGATGCCGTCGATCTTGGCCTTGTCGCCATAGTAATCGTCGAACTTCTTAAGGTTGATCTCCTGACCATCCTCCCACTTGCCGTCCATCATGAACGGGCCGTTGCCGACCGGGGCAAGGTAGAAGGCCTTAGGATCGGACTCGGCGCACTCGGGAACCGGGGACAGAGCCGGGTGAGAGGCGACGAAGGGGAAGTCGGCGTAGGCGGAAGACAGCTTGACGACGAGGGTCTCATCGTCGGGGCAAGTAACACCGCTGAGCTCGGTAGCGTTACCAGCAAGTAGATCGTCATAGCCCTCGACCATGGAAAGGTGATAGGAGACCTCGGAAGGACCATACTCGGTAGCGATGGCCGACTTGGTGTTGACCAGGCGCTCCCAACCGAGCTTGAAGGACTTGGAGGTAACGTCATCACCGTTGTGGAACTTGGCCTTCTTGATCTTGAAGGTGAACTCGGTGGCGTCGTCGTTAGCCTCAAAGGACTCGCAAGCCAGCGGAACGATCTCGCCCTTCTCGTTATCGTACTCCGTCAGAGCGTCGAAGAGCTGGTACTCGACCTGAGTGCCCTGATCCTCCTGGACGTTGTAGGGGTCGATGCAGACCGGGTTGTTGATGTAGAAGTTCAGCGTCGAACCGGAGTCAGATCCGGAAGCGTCGCCGCCCTTCTTGCCGCACGCGGCAAGAAAAGCCATGGAGCTCGCAGCGAGGGTGCCGCCAACAAAGGCGCGACGACCCATAACGGGCTGGTGGAACATAGAATCAGCCATGCCATCCTCCTTATGAGATAGGACAAAGTGAATTCGGCCGGGCAACGTCGAGACAGCCCGATCGAACCATTCAAACGCGGCCCGCCGTTATGGCTGGTTATGCAGTGCGGACCAACGTTTCGCAATACAGTAGCGCATTTTATGCACAATATGGCGCTAATTCCGGTTAACGGTCGAGAATTTCTTTAGTTAGGCGAAGTATGTGGGGATATTTTGACTCTATTACAAGTCTGTAAACAAAAAGGGCCCCGCACATGCGGGACCCTTTACAAACGTATATACGCCGATGCTTAGTAGCCGACGATGCCCTGCGGGAAGAAGAACATGCACAGAACGACACACGCAGCAAAAACGACGGCCATAATTACCGTCAGGCGATCGAGGTTCTGCTCCATGACGCCCGTGGCAGAGCTGGAGTTATACAGCGAGCTAGCGATCATATCCGAAACGCCGGTACCCTTACCGGAGTGCATCAGGACGAGAATCGTCAGCGCCACGGCAGAGATAGCCCAAACGACAAACAGAAGAATCTGGAACGGACCCATAGATAAGCTCCTTAATAGAACAATTCAAACTCCAGTACTGTACCACAATCCACCGCTCTCCCCTACCTGCCACTCAAGGACGGGGCGGAAATGGCAGAAATACCAAAAAGGGGGTTGTCCGGTTGTGGACAACCCCCTTACTAGAAAACGGTATTTGTTTTCTATTAGGCCTCGGTGGCGAGCACGCGACCCGTCATCTCGGCGGAAGGCTCAATACCAGCCATGGTGAGCATAGTCGGAGCGATATCGGAAAGACGGCCGTCCTCGATACCGGTGAGCTTGGCCTTCTCATCAACGATGATGAACGGCACACGGTTGGTGGTGTGAGCCGTAAACGGATGCTTGGAACCGTCGGAAGCAACGTCAAACATGTGATCGGCGTTGCCGTGGTCGGCGGTAATCAGCGCAAAGCCGCCCTTGGCGAGAATCGCCGGGACAACCTTAGACAGGGCATCGTCAACAGCCTCGACGGCCTTAACGGCGGCGTCGAAGACACCGGTGTGACCAACCATGTCGCAGTTCGCGAAGTTCACGATGTAGAAATCAGCGCGATCCTCGTTGATGGCGGCGACAAGCTTCTCGGTAACCTCGGGAGCGCTCATCTCGGGCTGCAGATCGTAGGTAGCGACCTTGGGGGAAGCGACGAGCACGCGCTCCTCGCCCTCCTTGGGCTCTTCGATGCCGCCGTTGAGGAAGAACGTCACGTGGGCGTACTTCTCGGTCTCGGCGGTGTGCAGCTGCTTCAGGCCGTTGGCGGCGATAACGTCGGCCAGGACGTTCTCGGGGAACGTCTTAGGGAAGGCGACCTCGACGTCAAACGTCGGATCGTACTCGGTCATCGTCACAAAGTGCGAAAGCTTGATCTGCTCGCGCTCAAAGCCGTCGAACTCCTTGTCCGTGAACACGCGGGTCATCTGACGAGCGCGGTCGGGACGGAAGTTGAAGAAGATGGCCGCGTCGCCCTCGTGGATGCCCTCGTTGTGGGCAGCGAAGGGCTCGACGAACTCGTCGCCGCGCGGGTCCATCTCGTAGTAGGCCTTGATACCGGCAACGGGGTCGGTATCGGCATCGGAAGCGTTGACCATGACGTCGTAGGCACGCTGGATGCGCTCCCAACGATTATCGCGGTCCATGGCCCAATAACGGCCCGAGACGGTGGCAACGCGAGCGTCGCAACCGGTCTCCTCGGAGATCTTGGCCAGGAAGGCGCAGAACTCACTCATGTAACCGGCACCGGACTGCGGGTCAACGTCGCGGCCATCCATGAAGGCGTGGACGCGAACGGTCTTGACGCCATGCTGGGCAGCCATCTTGACCAGGGCCTCGACATGGTTCATGTGAGAATGAACGCCGCCAGGGCTCATAAGGCCCATGAGGTGCAGGGTCTTGCCTTCGGCCTTGACATCGTCCATAGCCTTAACGAATACCTCGTTCTTGGCGATAGAGCCGTCCTTGATAGCGTTATTGATGCGCGAAAGCTCCTGGAACACGATGCGGCCGGCACCGATGTTGAGGTGACCCACCTCGGAGTTGCCCATCTGACCGTCGGGAAGGCCCACGTCCTCGCCCGAAGCGCCGAGCGTGGTGTGGGGATACTGAGCGTACAGGCTATCAAGGAAGGGCGTCTTGGCAGCGGCGACGGCGTTCTCGCCATCGGCCGGAGCCAGGCCACAGCCGTCCATGATGATCAGAAGTGCAGGAAGATGACGCTGTGCCATATGTCCTACTCGCCTGCCTTAACGACCATAGAGGCGAAGTCGGCAGCCTTGAGCGAAGCGCCGCCCACGAGGGCGCCGTCAACGTCGGGCTTGGCGACGAGCTCGGCGATGTTGCCGGGCTTCGCGGAACCGCCGTAGAGAACGCGGATGCCGTTGGCGAGCTCCTCGCCGAACATCTCCTTGAGGGTCTCGCGGATAGCGCCGCAGACCTCCTGAGCGTCCTCGGCAGTAGCGGTCTTGCCGGTGCCGATAGCCCAGATGGGCTCGTAGGCGATAACGACCTGCTTGGGGCAAGTGATCTCGAGACCCTCGAGACCGGCCTTGACCTGGTTCACGACGTGCTCGACATAGGTGCCAGCCTCGCGGACCTCGAGGGACTCGCCACAGCAGAAGACGGGAACAAGACCGGCGGCAACGAGGGCCTTGGCCTTCTTGTTCTGGTCCTCGTCGGTCTCATGGAAGTAGTCGCGACGCTCGGAGTGACCGATGATGCAGTAGGTGCAGCCAGCGGACTTGAGCATGTCGCAAGAGGACTCACCGGTGAAGGCACCCTTGGCCTCCCAGTACACGTTCTGTGCACCGAGGGCGATGGGGGCAGCCTGAATGCGGTCATGAACCGTGGTGATGTCAATGGTCGGAGGGCAGACGAGCACCTCGACGCCAGCCGGAACCTCGGGCAGAGCCTGAGCCAGCTCGTCGGCGAGCTTGGCGGCCTCGGCGACGTCGTTGTTCATCTTCCAGTTACCAGCGATAAGAAGGGTGCGATTAGGCATCGAGAAGCGCCTCCACTCCGGGCAGGGCCTTACCCTCGACGAGCTCCATGGAAGCGCCACCACCGGTGGAGATCCAGCTCATCTTGTCGGCCAGGTTGAACTTGTTGACAGCCGCGACAGAGTCACCACCGCCGATGATCGAGGTGCAGTCGGCCTCGGCGACGGCCTCGGCGATAGCCTGGGTGCCGTGAGCGAAGTTGTCGAACTCGAAGACGCCCATGGGGCCGTTCCAGAACACGGTCTTGGCGCCCTTGACGGCCTCGGCGTAGAGCTCCTCGGTCTTGGGGCCGATGTCCATGCCCTCACGATCGTCGGGGATAGCGTCGGAAGCGACAACCTCGGGGACAGCGTCCTCGCCAAAGTGATCGGCAACGCGGTTGTCGATGGGGAGCAGGATCTTGACGCCCTTTTCCTCGGCCTTCTTGAGCATCTCGCCGGCGCGCTCGACCCAGTCCTCTTCCTTGAGGGACTGACCGACGGTCAGGCCCTGAGCCAGGAAGAAGGTGTAGGCCATGCCGCCACCGATGATCAGGGTGTCAGCGGAGTCGATGAGGTGATCGAGAACGCCGATCTTGGAGGAAACCTTGGAACCGCCGACGATAGCGACGAAGGGGCGCTCGGGCTCGGCGAAGATGCCGGTCAGCGTGTCGACCTCCTTCTCGAGCAGGAAGCCGGCGACGGCAGGCAGGTAAGCGGCGGGACCCACGACGGAACCCTGGGCGCGGTGAGCGGTACCGAAAGCATCGAGAACGAAGACGTCACCATAGGAAGCGAGCTTCTTGGCGATCTCGGGATCGTTCTTCTTCTCACGCTTGTCGAAACGGACGTTCTCGAGAACGAGGACCTTGCCCGGCTCGACGGCGGCGACAGCCTCAGCAGCCTTCTCGCCGTAGGTGTCGGCGACAAAGGCAACGTCGAGACCAGAGAGCTCAGCGAGCTTCTTGGCGACGGGCTCGAGGGACAGCTCGGGCTGGAAGCCGGTGCCATCGGGACGGCCGAGGTGGCTCATGAGGATGACGCGAGCATTGTGCTCAACGAGATAGTTGATGGTGGGCAGGGCAGCCTTGATACGGGTGGTGTCGCCAACGACGCCATCCTTGATAGGCACGTTAAAGTCAACGCGGACGAGAACGCGCTTGCCGTCGACATCGATGTCGCGGACGGTCTTCTTGGTAAAGGCCATGTTTGCTTCTACCTTTCGTACGTGTCTGCCTCCCATTACGGCAGACGATTTCCTATAAAAAGGGCGCGACCCTAGGGTGTAAGCCCTATAAGGCCGCGCCCTTCTTTAGACGCTCAACGAGCTATTCGCTAAAAGCTAAATTAAGCAACGAACTTCTCGAAGTACTTGATGGTGCGGACCATCTGAGAGGTGTAGGAGTTCTCGTTGTCGTACCAAGAGGTGACCTGAACGAGGGTCTGGCCGTTGCCGAGGTCAGAGCACATGGTCTGAGTGGCGTCGAAGATGGAGCCGTGGGTCTCGCCGATGATGTCGGTGGAGACGATGTCGTCCTCGTTGTAACCGAAGGTCTCGGAGATGGTGGAAGCGTAGGCCTTCATAGCGGCGTTGACCTCGTCGACGGTGACCTTCTTGTCAACAACAGCGTAGAGGTTGGTGATGGAGCCGGTCGGCGTCGGGACGCGCTGGGCGGCACCGATGAGCTTACCGTTGAGCTCGGGGAGAACCAGGCCGATAGCCTTGGCAGCACCGGTGGTGTTGGGGACGATGTTGACGGCGCAGGCGCGGCTACGACGCTTGTTGCCCTTGCGCTGCGGGCCGTCGAGCGGCATCTGGTCGCCGGTCCAGGCGTGAATGGTGGTCATGATGCCGGACACGATGGGAGCGAAGTCGTTCAGACCCTTGGCCATCGGGGCGAGGCAGTTGGTGGTGCAGGAAGCAGCGGAGATGATGTTGTCCTCAGCGGTCAGCGTCTCGTGGTTGACGTTGTACACGATGGTGGGCAGATCGCTGCCGGCCGGAGCGGAGATGACGACCTTCTTGGCGCCAGCGTTGATGTGGGCCTGAGCCTTAGCCTTGCTGGTGTAGAAGCCGGTGCACTCGAGAACGACGTCGACGTCGAGGTCGCCCCAAGGCAGGTTGTTGGCGTCGGCCTCCTTGTAGATCTTGATCTCCTTGCCGTCAACGGTGATGGAATCCTCGCCAGCAACGACCTCGTGATCGCGAGCGTAGTTGCCCTGCGTGGAGTCGTACTTCAGCAGGTAAGCGAGCATGTCGGGAGAGGTGAGGTCGTTGATAGCGACAATCTCGGAGCCCTCATGACCGAACATCTGACGGAAGGCCAGACGACCGATGCGACCGAAGCCGTTAATAGCAACCTTTACTGCCATTGTGTCTCCTTTCGTAAGGCCCCCGCAAGCTACAGCGCCCGCCGTTGAGGCCCACAAACTAACCACTCGCCTAATATACCTTTTTTTTGACTTGAATTTCACGAGAATAGTCGAAATTGAAAATCAAATTTACGTTAAAACGTTTTAAAGAATAAAATAGCAGCTAAATCCGTATATAAGTCGATACTATAAACTACCTGTTTGCTTCAATGAGCTTTTCAAGCCGTAAAACACGATGGTAGAGGGCCGACTTCGACAAGGGAGGGTCAGCCATCTCCCCTAAATCACGCAGCGAAAGATCGGGATAGCGCTCGCGCAGGTCGCAAAAGACCGCCAAGGCATCTGGAAGCGCATCGCGAAGGCCTCGCTGCTCGAGCTCATCGATAAGCGCAAGCTGATGCTGGGCAGCACCGGCGCTTCTGGTCTGGTTGGCGAGCTCGGCGTTCACGCGACGGTTCACATCGTTCTTAACCAACTTGACCGCGCGCGCCTCCTCAATCTCGGCAACGCTGCGCTTGGCACCAATCAGCTTTAATAGATGCTCGATTTCCTCGGCGCTCTTAATGTACACGGCATATGACCCCCGCCGCGCATTAACACGAGCATGGACCCCAATCTGCTCCAACAGATCGCAAAGCCCCTTGGCATATTGCTCGCCCTGCACCGCGATCTCCAAATGAAAGTCGCCGCGGGGATCGGCCACGAAACCGCCCGCGATGAGCGCGCCGCGGATGTAGGCAAGCCTGCAGCAGGGACGGGCAACGATGTGCCGGGGAACACCGGCGACGAGCCCTCCCCTGCGGTCGAGAATGCCCAGCAGCACCAGAGCCTTGTCCAGGTCGGGTTGATCGGGCAAGGTGATGAGGTAGTTTCGAACCTTATGCAATACAGATTTACGGACGGTGAACTCCGTTTTGAGCTTAAGGATGCGATGCGTCAGTGTGATCATCGTGCGCGCGACGGCGCCCGTCTCGGTCGCGACCGTCAAACGATACCGCCCGGAGCCGGCCAACGAAAGCGTACCGCTCACACGCGTCAGGGCGGCAAGCGTCGACAAATCGCAGTATTCACATTCGGGTTCGCAGCGCGCAAGCTCGTCGCGCACCTCAGCGGTAAACGACATGCAGGCCTATGCCTTCGTGTTGGCGCGCGACAGGTCGCGGTGGGAGATGCTCACGTGATACTGGGCGCCTTCCAGGTAACGGGCCGTGGCCTCGGCAATGGCGACGCTACGGTGCTGTCCGCCCGTGCAGCCGATGGCGATAGAAAGCTGCGGCTTACCCTCCGCGATATAGCCCGGCATCACCGTATCGAGCAGCTGCGTCCAGGCCTTCCAGAACTCCTGGGTCTTGGGATGGTCCAGAACAAAGTCGGAGACTTTCTTATCGAGACCGGTCATGGTACGCATCTCGGGATCGTAAAACGGATTGGGCAGGAAGCGAACGTCGATCATAATGTCCGCCTCGACGGGCATACCGTGCTTAAAGCCAAACGAGAACACGTGAACGTCCATGAGCTGCTGGTCGGACAACTCGGAGAACGCCATGCGCAATTTGTTGCGCAGGGCAGAGGTGCGCAGGCGGCTCGTGTCGATAATCATATCGGCTCGATCGCGCACGCCCTGCAGCTGAAGGCGCTCGCGCTGAATGGCATCGGCCGTAGTCTCCCCCGGCTTGGCAATGGGATGACGGCGGCGATTTTCGCTGTAGCGACGAATCAGCACCTCGTCAGAAGCCTCCAGGAACACGATGTCGCAGCTCATCTCGCGCTCTTCGAGCGCGGCGACCGCATCGAGCAACTCGTCAAACAGTCCCTGGCTACGCAAATCGCAGGTGACGGCGAGATGCCTGCCCACGCCCGTATTGATGCCGACGAGCTCGGCAAGCTGGGCGATGAGACGCGGAGGTAGGTTATCAATGCAAAAATAGCCCATGTCCTCGAACACGTGCATGGCCTGTGTGCGGCCCGATCCGGACATTCCGGTGATGATGACGATATCGGGGATGCGCTCCGAGCGCTCCGCCGCATCCATGGCATCTCCCTTTTGCATGTGCTGCCTCCCAAAAACAAGCGCGGGACCCAGCAACCCGGATCCCGCGCGGTCAATTGCCTATATTGAGTATACCGCCCCGAGCGGATACGAGGCCTGTCTTACGCCTCAAGCGCAGCCTTGAACCAACTCGTAATACTCGTGGGGTGCGTGATGGCGGTGCCGACGACAACGGCCCAGGCGCCAGCATCGATCGCAGCGCGAGCCTCCTCGGGCGTGTGCACGCGGCCCTCGCAGATGATGGGAAGACCGGGGAATTCCTCGGTCGCCTGACGCAGGAGTGGCAGGTCGGGGCCATCGGCCATGGTGCAGTCGATGGCGGCGACGCCGTGAGAAAGCGTGGTGGATACCAGGTCAAAGCCCATATCAACCGCACGGCGAATGTCCTCGATGGTGGCACAATCCGCCATCAGGAGCACGCCCTCCTCGTGCAGCGGGCGGAAGGTATCCTCGACGGTCTTGCCATCGGGACGCGGACGATCGGTGGCGTCGATCGCCACGATATCGGCACCGGCAGCAACGCAGGCGCGAGCGTGACGCAGCGTCGGCGTGATGTAAACGCCCTCGTGTCCATCCTTCCACAGGCCGATGACGGGAACCTCACAGCGACCCTTAATAGCGGCAATGTCGGCAAGGCCCTGACAGCGAATGGCGGCGGCGCCGCCAAGCTCGCAAGCGCGAGACATTTGAGCCATGGTCTCGGGCGTACGAAGCGGCTCGCCCATATACGCCTGAACGCTCACGACGAGCTTGCCCTTCAGGGATTGAATCAAAGGATCGACGGTCATAAGGCTGCAACCTTTCTCAGAACAGCCTCCCGAGGCGTGTTGTCTCGGGAGGCTCCTACAGCAGATACGTTTACTTCAACGAGGCAAGAAGATGCTCAGCGGCACCGATGAGCGGAGCATCGCCCTCCAGAGAACCGATGAGGATCGGCGTGTCCTGAAGCGGATCGAGCGCCTGGCTGGCATAGCCCTCGTGCACCGAATCCTTCCACGTCTGCGAACGCCAATCGGGACCTTGGTGAATCACGCCGCCCGAAAGCACGATGACCTCAGGGTCCAGGATGTTAGCGAGCGAGCCCAAGCTGGCGCCCAGCGCAAAGCCGGCGTCGTGGATGACCTCGGTTGCCTTTGCGTCGCCCGCGCGGCACAGGTCGTTCACATCGCGACCGACCGAAGGACGGCTGGGGTCGACGCGGCCAAAGCGCTCATCGTACATACGACCAATGGAAGTGCCCGAAGCGACAGACTCAAGATGGCCGGAACGCCCGCAGGCGCAGGGAATGCCGGCGGCAGCCGAGCACTCGATGTGGCCCATATGGCCAGCAGCACCATGGAAGCCCTGCATCACGCGGCCGTTCTCGACATATGCGCCGCCAATGCCCGTACCGATGCCCAGGCACAAGACGGAGAACTTGCCCTTGCCGACGCCCCAGTGGGCCTCGCCCAGAGCATGAGCCTGCACGTCGCCTACAACGGCAACGGGAAGACCGAGATCCTCACGCAGACGCGGCCCCAACTGAACGCCGGACCAGCCGGGCATGATCTCATTGGCATACGCGATGGCGCCCGTCTTGGGATCGACGACGCCGGCGGCACCGATACCGACGCCAAGGACCTCGACATCGGGATTCGCCTCGAGAGCAGCCTTGATGGACGCCTCAATACGCTGGAAGACGGCCTCGCCGCCCTCTTGGGCCTCCGTGGGAACCTCGGCCTCAAAAACGGGATGGGGCACACTACCGTCAGCCGGGTACTCCATGATGGCAGTCGCAATCTTAGTTCCGCCGATATCGACAGAGCAGACGTACTTGTTCTCCATGTCGCTCTCCTTCGGAGATAAAAACAACTACAGGAAATGCGCCGTCAGGCTAGCCGTCACAGCGCAGTAAAGGTTATCCAGGTGCCCAAGATCGCCGAGAAACCGTGTGGCCATTGACCGAATGGGTCATGGCCACACGGTTGAACGGCGAGGTCGGATGCCTGGGAAAGCTTTACAGGAGGCCGTTGTCCTGGAGGACCTTCCTAATAGCCTCGACGTTCTCGCCGGTCATGGCCTTCACCGGGCGCGGCATGGTCGGGCTGTCGAAGATACCCATGAGGTTCATAGCGGTCTTGAAGGCGCCGACGCCACCGGCATAGCCCTGGACGCCCGAGGTGACATCCCAGATGTGCGAAATCTCATTGAGGCGATCCTGCTCGGCCTTGACGGTAGCCCAGTCACCAGCCTGAGCGGCCTTCCACTGACGAACGTAGCCCTCGGGCTCAACGTTGGCGAGACCCGGGACAGAGCCGTCGGCGCCACCGAGGTAAGCGCCGTCGACAACAACCTCGTGGCCGGTGAGGATGCTCATCGGATGGCCGTTCTTCTCGTTCTCCTGAACGAGGTAGCGGAACGAGATGTCATCACCCGAGGAATCCTTGACGCCAGCAAGGACGCCCTCGGCGCCGAGCTTGGCAAGGAGCTTCCAGGGGAGCTTGGTGTGAACGCAGACGGGAATGTCATAGGCAAAGATGGGCAGGTCAAGCTCCTCGTGCAGGATGCGGAAGTGCTCCTCGACCTCGGTCATGCCCTGCAGGGCATAGAACGGGCAGGTGGCGACGAGGGCATCGGCGCCCAGCTCCTGAGCGACCTTGCCGTGCTCAATCATGCGCTCGGTCTCGGTATCGATGATGCCGACCAGAACAGGCACGCGGTGGTCGACGATGCGGACGGCCTCGGCGATGATCTGGCGACGACGCTCGTCGGTGGAGAAAACGACCTCACCCGAAGAGCCCAAGAAGAACAGGCCATCGACGCCGGCATCGATCATGCGGTTGATGCTGCGCTCAAAGGAGGCAACATCGAGCTGGTGATCTTCGGTATCGGGAACAACGACGGGAGGGATAACGCCGGTGAATTTCTGAGTTGCCACAAGAATCTCCTTAGTTGTCTGGCGGGCGGCCCTATGCCACCCACTCTTGTTGGCAGTGTCCAGGCCGTCTAGGCCAAAGAACACGAGTGGAACGTTTGGTTAAAAAAGTCTACGACTTCGTTTTCGAACGCATTGATGCGCTCGTGAGCGTATTTTGCATAGATGATATGCCTCCGGTCACACTCAAGACCGTTGAATACGGCAAACTGATCCTTGGGATCGCTCACGGTATCCATAAGCGATGTGCCCATGAGCACCGATCCGCGCACCCGAGACGACAGCACCTCGAGGCCGCCAGGAAGCGGATTGGCAACCGCCGTGCGGGCGAGGCCCCGCTCGTCCAGAGCAGAAACCGCCAGCGCGACTCCGCCGCCAAGTCCCTCGCCCCATGCAAAGATGCGGTCGGGGTCCATGCCATCAAGATTGCGCGCGACCTCCGCCAACGCGCAGCCCCAACGGACGCGCCTGACAAAAGCAGGCGAGGTAATCCCCTGCCGCAGATCGCTGGGTCCAATCGCCTCATCGTCCAGCGCAAGCACGGCATATCCCATGGCCGCAAACCTCGTCATGTGATGCCATCCCCGCACGGGTCGGTCGATGTCGTGAAACATCAGACATAGCGGCACAAGCTCGGATGCTCGGGCGCGACCGGCAGGCTCGATCAAACGTGCGTGGACCACATCGCCACCAAGCTCAAAGGAAACCTCGGAGTAGCGGGCATACGGATTGGCGAAATCGATCGCCGTAATGGCCAGGCCTTGAATCTCAAGATTCATAGCACATGTCTCCAAATCAGAAACATCTGCCTGAACATCACCGTGCCAGTCCCGATATTCAGAGAGCCTTGACGAAACCGTCCCGGGAATCCCCACAAGGTCGGGGACAATCAGCTCGCCGACATTGCTCTCGCACTTAGACATGAGCCTCCCCTCCCTTGCAGAAAAACGGAATGATCAGATCGTCAAAATCCTGAATCTCCTCGTGGCCAAAGCCTTCAAAGAACTCATGACGCTTTTCACAGGTCAGGTTGTTATAGACCGCAAACTGCGTCGCTGGCGGACAGACGGTATCGGCTGTGCCGGTGCCAAACAGCACGGGGCATTTGACCATAGGGGCAAAGTTCTTGGAATCGAAGTACGCCAGCTTGGCATAGGCTTCGTCGATACGAGTCGAGTCCTCGTCAAACCAGCGAGACCAATAGCGCAGGCCCTCGTAGGCAATGTCGTCGGCATCCAAGTCCCAGACCAGGCGGAAATCCGACAGGAAGGGATAGAGGATGGCGGCGCGATTGATAAGCTCGCTGTTAAGTGCACAGGTCGCAATGCCCAAACCGCCGCCCTGCGACGCGCCGTTCACAAACACACGGGCAAGATTGATGCCCTCGAGCTCGCGAACGATGCGACACAGGATGCGAATATCTTGGTGCAAGCGGACATAGTAGAGGTTGGCCGGGTCGCCGTCGATACCGGCGACGATATGGCCCGCGACCGTTGTGCCCTCAAATCCACCAATGTCCTCGGAGGGACCTCCTTGACCGGGGCAGTCGAGGGCGATGAGTGCCATGCCCATGCCCGCAAACGACGCCTGCTCAAACCAGCTGCGGCTTGCACCCGGATATCCATGGAACTGAAGTACCAATGGCACGGGCTCGTCCGAGACGGGTTTAAGGTACTTGGCATGCAGGCGAGCGCCACACATGCCGGTATACCAGAGGTCGAAAAGCTGGCAGGTCACGGCATCTGTGACCGATGCCGTCTCGATCGCATAGTCAAGCCCGACCGCGTCGGCCTCGGCCATGCGATCCTTCCAAAAGAGATCGAAATCTGATGGACGGGGCATGGCGCCTCGATATTCACCAAATTGATGTTGTAGCTCCTGAGCACTTGGCATGGCTCGTGAACCCAACCTTTCGAAATCGCAACGGAGGTGCGCCCGGCAAGGGAACCGGGCGCACGGGAGGGAAAGCGAGGCTACTCGCCGAGCTTGGGATGCAGCAGCGACGGCGCAGCGCCGAGCAGCATCTTGGTGTAGGGGTCCTGGGGGTGCTGGAAGACCTGCTTGGCCTCGCCCTGCTCGACGATCTTGCCGCCATTCATAACGATGATGTCGTCAGAGATATAGCGGACCGTCTGGATGTCATGGCTGATGAACACCATGGCCAGGCCGAGCTCCTTCTTAAGGTCGGTCAGCAGGTTCAGAATCTGCGCGCGGACCGAAACGTCCAGAGCCGAGGTTGGCTCGTCGGCGATGATGGCATCGGGGTTCAGCGACAGGGCACGGGCAATTGCGACGCGCTGGCGCTGGCCGCCCGAAAGCTGGCCGGGAAGAACCTCGGCGGCGGAGCTGGGCAGACCGGTGAGCTCCAAGAGCTCCTTGACGCGCTTCTCCTGCTCGGCCTCGGTACCCAGGTTGTGGACGCGCATGGGGTCGAGCAGTTGCTCGCGAACGACCATGCGGGGGTTGAGTGCCGTGGCCGGGTTCTGGAACACGACCGAGATGACGCGACCCATGTGGCGACGGTCCTCGGCGGTACGTTTGGTAACGTCCTTGCCCTTAAAGTAGACCTTGCCGCTCGTGGGGGCCTGCAGGCCGCACATGACGTTGGCGGTGGTGGACTTACCGCAACCGGACTCGCCGACGATGCCGATCGTCTGACCGGGCATGAGCCTAATCGTTACACCCTGGACGGCGTGAACCAGGTTAGGGTGCAGAATCGAGCCGGTACGGGTCCTAAAGGTGACGTGGACGTCATCAAGGAAGATGATCGGCTCGACGCCGTTGACTGCGGTCTCGCTCATCTACATCACCTCCGCGTGAGGGGTCAAACCATTTGCCTTGAGCACCTCGTCGGGGAGCTCGGAATAGAAGTGCTCGGTGCCGGGCACGCGCTTGAAGACCGGACGGGTGTCCAGGCCAATACGCGGATGGCTCGAGCGGGGCGCGAAGCGATCGCCCTTGGGGAAATCGCGCGGGCTCGGAACGGCGCCGGGCACCTGGTGCAGGCGGCCCGAACCGCTCTCGATGGACAGGACGGAACCCAGAAGACCGCGGGTGTACTCGTGGATCGGGTTGGTGAGCAGCTCCTTGGTGGGCGCCTGCTCGATAACCTGACCGGCGTACATCACCGTGATGTTATGGGCGACCTCGGCGACCAGCGCCAGGTCATGCGAGACGAAGATCATGGCAAAGCCGAGCTTGGCCTGAAGATCGTTGAGCAGCTTGATGACCTGCTTCTGGACGGTAACGTCCAGGGCGGTCGTGGGCTCGTCGCAGATGACCAGCTTGGGGTCGCGGGTAAGGGCCATAGCAATCAGAACGCGCTGACGCTGACCACCGGAAAGCTCGTGCGGATAGCTCTCGAGCGTACGCTTGGGGTCGAGGCCCACGAGCTCCAGGAGCTCCTCGGCGCTACGGGTGCCGCCGCGCTTGGTGAGCTGCTTCATCTGGGCAGAGATGAGCATGGAGGGGTTGAGCGAGGACAGGGCGTCCTGATAGACCATGGCGATATCGGTACCGCGCAGGCCGAACCACTCCTTCTTGCTCATCTTGAGCAGGTCACGGCCCTCCCAGAGGACCTCGCCGGAAAGATGTTCGTCATCGTCGGTCAGGCCCATGATGGCCAGCGTGGTGATGGACTTACCGCAACCGGACTCGCCCACCAGGCCCATAGTCTGGCCAGGACGGACGTCAAAGTTGACATGGTCGACGACGTTGATATCGCCGTGGTGCTCAAACTGGATGCAGAAGTCACGGACCGAAAGGATCGGTTCGACAGACTCGTCGGGCACATGGCGATCGTCACGCTTGAGCTCGACATCGCGCAGGGCTCCAAGGCGAGCGGAGAGGGACTGGGCCTGCTCCTTGTAGGCGCGAACGGGGTCGGAGACCAGCAGGTCGGCCTCGCGGCGCTTGGAGGAATCGGTCGGATCCAGGGCGGCGGAGGGAGCAGCGGCCATGGCGTCGGTAATGCCCTCGGAGAGGATGTTGAGCGCCAGGCAGGTGATCATGATGGCCAGGCCCGGGAACAGCGCCTGCCACCAACGGCCGGCGAGCACGCCGCCGCGGGCGTCGGCTAGGATGTTGCCCCAGGTAGCGGTGGGCTCCTGGATACCAGCGCCGATGAAGGTCAGCGAAGCCTCGAAGATGATGGCGTCGGCGACCAGGGTAACGGTGAAGACCATGATCGGGGCGATGCAGTTACGCAGAACATGCTTGATCAAAATCCACGGAGCCTTGGCGCCGGAAACGATGACCGCGCGGACATAGTCCTCGCCGTACTCGGACACGATGTTGGCGCGCACGATACGGGCAATCTGCGGAGTGTACATAAAGCCGATGGCGAAGATGATCGACGGCACGGAGTTGCCCAGGATGGAGACGAAGACGGCCGCGAGGGCGATGCCCGGGATGGACATGATGATGTCCAAGATACGCATGATCGTCTCGGAGACGGCCTTGCGCGAAACCGCTGCAAGGGCGCCCACGACCGAGCCGCAGACCAGAGCCATGGCAGTGGCGCCAAAGCCGATAATCAGCGAGTAACGACCACCGTAGAGCATACGCGACAGAATATCGCGACCCTTATCGTCGGTACCGAAGATAAATCCGTTGCCGGGAGCCTGGCGAGCCGTAAAGATCTCGACCGGGCTATAGGGGGCAAGAAGGGGCGCCAGAATCGCAGTCAGGGCGACCAGCGCCAGCACGACGGCGGCAATCTTAGAAGACAGCGTCATCTTCTTCCAGCCACCGAGCTTGAGCCCCTTGGAGGCAGCCTTCTCGAGCTGCTCGGTTTGCTTCTCTCGAATCTTTACCATAATCTACACCGTCCTGATGCGCGGGTTGATGAGCAGGTAGAGCATGTCAACCACGATGTTGATGATGATGAAGGCAAGAGCAACGACGATAACGACGCCCTGAACCAGGTTCGCCTCGTTGCCCTGAACGCCCTGCAGAATCGCGGTGCCCATGCCGGGGAGGTTGAAGATAACCTCGATGACGACGGCGCCGCCCATGAGGTAACCGATCTTAAGACCGAGGGTGGTGACCGGGGTGATCAGCGCATTGCGAAGGACGTTGATACCGACGACGACCTTCTCGGGAACGCCGGCACCGCGAGCCATACGGACATAGTCCTTGTCGAGCTCCTCGACCATGGCGGTACGCACGATACGAGTCATCTGGCCCGTCAGCGGAAATGCCAAGGCGATGGCGGGCATAATCATGCGGCCCAGATAACCAGCCGGATTCGTGGTGAAGTGAGGCAGAGCACCCGATGCCGGGAGCACCTTAAGGTAGGAAGAGAACAGCAGGATCAACAGAACGGCAAGCCAGAACGACGGGGTTGCCAAGCCGGCGATGGAAAAGACGCGGATCACTTGGTCCGGCCATTTGTCGCGATACAGTGCCGCGATGACGCCGAGCAAAAACGAAACGACCGCACCGATGGCAAGGCCGATGAAGGTCAGCTGCATCGTGACGGGCAGGGCCGTGGAGATGCGCTTGGCAACGGAGTTGCGAGCAGCACCATAGGTGCCCATGTCGCCATGGATCAAATCGCCCATATAGCGCACGTAGCGCACGGGCCAGGGGTCGTCCAGACCATACTTCTCATGGTACTCGGCAACCGCCTCGGGCGAGGCACCGTCACCCAACGCCGTGTAGGCGGGGTCGGTCTTGGAGAACGACATAAGGAAGAACACCAGGACGGTGACGCCCAATGCCATGATCGGCAGCGCCACAAGACGCCTTCCAATCAAACGTAGCAAGTTGTTCACGTTCTCTCCCCCTTCTTTTGTCGGTAGGACCAACTGGTATATGAGTACGGATACTCATTACAAGACCCGAGCGACATCGAGGTCGCCCGGGTCTTTGTTTCAACTATGAGGATACGGTCCCAACGGCCGACATCCTGCATACAGACTCAAGCGAGTCTTACGCCTTGACGGTCGCAACGCCCCTGAAGGACATGCTCGTCGTGCCGATGCCCTTGAAGCCATCGAGGGCCTCGCCGTTGGGCGCAGTGGACGGATCGTCCCAGGAAGCGGAGACGGTCTTGACGTGGACAACGGGGTACAGAACGGCGTTGTCGGCAATGATGTCGAAGCACTCGTTCCACTTCTTCTGCTGCTCGTCGCCCTCGGCGGCAAGAGCCTCGTCCATGAGACTGTGGAGCTTCTGCCACTCAGCGGACTCCTTCCACGGGCAACGGGTCTGCATCCAGACGTTGTCGCCGTACCACCAGTTGAGCAGCAGGTCGGGGTCGGCGCCGAAGCAGGAAGGATCGCCAGGGGCAAGGAGGATATCGTAGGCCTCGCCGCCGTCGATGGCAGCGTAGGTGGCCGGCGAGGTATCGGTCTGGATGGTCACATCGAAGCCGAGAGCGTCGAGGTCGTTCTTGACCTGGGCGGCCATGCCCTTAATCTGCTCGTTGTCGGTGGTGCGCAGGGTGATGGCACCCGGGGTGATGCCAGACTCCTCGATGAGTTTCTTAGCCTTCTTGGCGTCGGTCTTGTACACCGTGGAAGCCTCATGATAGTTGGTGAAGCTCTTGGGCAGGTAGCAGCTGGCAGCGGTGGCAAGGCCGGCGAAGGTGTTGCTGACCATCTTCTCGGTGTCGAGCGCATACATGACAGCCTGACGGACCTTGACGTTGTTCCAAGGCTCCTTGGCGACGTTGAACATGATGAAGCGGGTGCCGAAACCCTGAACGTTATCGATCTTGCAGCCGGCGCTCTCGAGCTGGTCGACGGCGTCAGCGGTAACGAGCTCCATAACGAGCGTGGAGCCCTCCTGCTGAGCGGTAACGCGAGCGGTGGGGTCGGTCAGGATGCTGTACTGGATCTTCTTATCCTCGGCCGCATACTCACCGTTGTACTCGGGGTTGGGAACCAGGGTGATCTCGGTATCGGAGATAGAGTCGTACATCCAGGGGCCGGAGCCGATCGGCTGCTTGGCGCGATCCTCCTCGGTCTGGGTGGCCGGGGTAACGCGGACGATGGCCAGACGATCCTTGAGCAGGGAGAAGTTGGGGACCTTGGTCTTGACCGTCACGGTGCTGGCGTCCTTGGCCTCGATGGACTCGAAGGGCTGGAAGAACGGAGCATAGGTAGCGGAAGCGGCGCAAGCGGTGTAGGAGGCAACGACATCGTCAGCGGTGACCTCGGTGCCATCGGAGAACTTGGCGCCCTTGCGGATGGTGACCTCGAAAGTGGTGTCGTCCACAGACTTGGGATCGTCGGTGGCGAGCTCGTTGAAGGTGCTGTAGTCGTGGTAATCGATGCCGTAGAGGCCCTCGACGACGTGCCAGTTAGCACCCAGGCCCACAGCGGAGCCGGTGCTGGCGGGATCGAAGCTGGACGGAGCGTAAGCGGAACCAGCGGTGATCACGCCGCCGCCACGGTTGGCGGAATCGGTGGAACCGGAAGCGGAACCCTCGTCGCTAGAGCTGCCACCGCAGCCGGTGAGACCAAGCCCTGCGACAGCAGCGACGCTGCCGGTGAGGCCGAGGAACGAACGCCTGGACATACCCTTGTTGATGATGGCCATGTCTTCTCCTATCAATAGAGAATCTTACCCGGGAGCACCTAGACGCGCCCCCGCGCAACTTGCGGACGATATATACCTTACCTACCGACGAACCCAACTGAGGTGCCGCGCTCGGCGACCGATACATACATACGCTTGAACGGTATTTACTACCGTTCACCGAATTCATTGACAAACGATTCGCCAGACAGTATGTATCGACGAGGTGAGATATCAGTCTTCGTCAACCCGCAGGATAGCAGGGTTGTTCACCATGGCTAGTCAAACGTTTTAGCGTTAATTAAACCCGAAATCGGCTGGTAATCGCCGTGAAATACATGATTGAAAATCACGCAATCATGTATATCAGTTGTTTAGAGGCGTGTTTAGTTTTCGGATTGCTTTGCCGCCATCTCGGAGCGCTCGGCATTCCACGCAACAAGTGCCTCGTGGACCGCTTTGGCGACATCGGCCGGAACGCCTCGAACTTCTGCAATCTCCTGCTCGCTCGCCGCGCGCAAACGCTTCATCGAGCCAAAATGGCGCATAAGGGCACGTTTTCTGGTGGGCCCCACGCCAGGAACGTCATCGAGTACCGAAACTGTCATGGCCTTGTCGCGCAATTCACGATGGAACGTGATAGCAAATCGGTGGGACTCATCGCGCACCTGTTTAATTAGATAGAGCGAGGCAGACCCGGTCGGCAGCACGACGGGAGTCTCGTCCCAAGGCACAAAAACTTCCTCATCGGCCTTCGCCAAGCCACAAACTGGTATATCGAGCCCAAGAGCCTCAAGTTGCTTGATCGCAGCGGTCAATTGCGGCTTACCGCCATCGACAACGAGCAAATCGGGGCGCGAGCCAAAGCGCTCGTCGGCCATGCGCTCGAGAGCATAGCGTCGTCCCAAAACCTCGGACATCGAAACGAAGTCGTTCGCCTCGTCCAATTCGGCCTGGATTTTAAAGCGGCGGTACTGGCTCTTGTCGGCGCGCCCGTTGGTAAACACCACCATCGAGGCGACGGTAAAGGTGCCATGCAGCGTCGAGATATCGAAGCACTCGATACGCAACGGCGGCGATGGCAGCGCCAACGCGCTTTCGAGCTCCAGGAGCGCTTGATTGGTGCGGTCGTCAGCGTACCCCGTTCGCATCATGTAGCGCATGAGGGCATGGCGCGCATTTTTGGATGCCATATCGAGCAGACGGTGCTTTTCGCCACGCTGCGGCCTATGGAGATGGCAGGAACGCTCACGCTTGCCCGCAAGCCACTCCCCCAGCGCTTCCGCATCCTCAAGCTCGACGGAAAGGTTGACCTCAGCTGGAATATCAGCCGTCTCGTCGTAATAGCGCTTAAGAAAGCCCGACTGGAGCTCTTCCTCGTCAACATCAAGACCCTTGTCGAGAATGAACTCGCAGGTGCGAACTGTTCGGCCCTCGCGAACGACGAAGACGCAAGCGGCGGAGATGGTCTCCTCGCGATAGAAACCGATGACATCTATATCGACACTGGAGGGAAAAACGACTTGCTGACGATCGTCCAGACCCCTGATGACCTCCAAACGACGTTTGACGCGTGCCGCGCGCTCAAAGTCGAGCGCCTCAGCGGCATCCGTCATCTCGGAGGTCAGCTCATCGACGACATCCTTGCGATGGCCCGACAAAAAGCGCTCGACACGCTTGACGTTCTTGGCATAGTCTGCCGGGGAAATCACGCCGACACACGCACCCGGGCCGCGCCCGACATGGTAGTCAAAGCAGGGGCGCCCGTTTTGCGCGCAAATCATATTGACGATGTCTTCCTCGCCCTTGTGGGACTCGACGATACGGCGACAACGACGCCACTCCGCACAGGATGCGGAGCAGATGGGGATAACCTTGCGCAGCGTATCTATCGTCTCACGTGCCGCGCGGCTATCGGTATAAGGTCCAAAATAGCGCGTTCCCGGCTTATGACGCTCACGCGTGTATTTGATAGCGGGATACAGGTCGCCCTTTGTAATGGCGATAAAGGGGTAGCTCTTGTCATCCTTGAGGTCGACGTTAAAGTACGGATGGTACTGACCAATCAAATTGCGCTCGAGCACCAACGCCTCGTGCTCGGTCTCCACCACGATATAGTCAAAGCTCGCCACCAGCTGCATCATCAGCGGGATCTTCTGGCGCTCGTCCTGCAGCGTCACGTACTGACGCATACGGGCGCGCAGGTTTTTCGCCTTGCCCACGTAGATGACATCGCCCTTGGCGTCTTTCCAAAGGTAGCAGCCGGGCTGCGTGGGAACGCGCGAAACCTGCTCGGCAAGCGTTGGAATGTTGTCGTGACCGGCCACGCGCACCTACTTGCGACGAATCAGCGCCGAGACCTCGGGCATCTTAAGGACGACGGCAAGGCCAAAGGTAACAGCAAGCGAGACGACACCCGCAACGCAAACGTAGCCAAGAGTAATCAGAATCGAGCCGCCAAGTGCCCCGACAAAGTGCTCAAGCGCCCACATGACGCCGGCGCCTGCGGCAGCACCCAGGCCACCGAGCAAAAGGCCAAAGAAACCGCCATGCAGGATAGATTTAACCTGAAGACCACGCAGACGACGACGCAGCCACCACAGCGAGCAACCGACCAAGATCACGTAGTCGACGACATACGAAAGCGCGATTGCCGGCATACCGAAGCCCAGTACAACGCCAAACAGCAGAACCGAGCCGGCCTGGCCGATGGCGGAATACAGGCAATAGCGGCTATAGGGCTTCATGTCGAGCAAGGCAGAGAAGCTCTTCTGCATCAGCACGACCACGCCGTAGAGCGGCAGCGAGAACGCCAGGTAGACAAGGAACTCGGACACCAGCGCCACGCCGGACTCATCGAACTTGCCAGCGCAGTAGATCATGTTGAGCGGACGCGCGAAGACAATCAGGTACAGCGCGAACGGAACCAGGAAGAACAGCATCTGGGCGACGCCACGCGAAATGCCCGTGCGAACGCTGTCGTAATCCTTCTCCTGTGCGTCGTGAGAGAGCTCGGTATAGAGCGCCGTCGAAAGCGAGGCGGCAATCAGCGCGTAGGGCAGCGTGTACCACAGGCGCGCATAGGCGATGACGGAAGGACCAGTCTCGGGCTGGACCACCAGCGCAGCAGCGTTGGTGATAGAAGTCGAGACAAACATGCACACCGTGGCGAGCAGCGTCGGGATACCGAGCGCAATCGTCTGGCGCAGTGCGGGGTCCTTAAAGTCGATATGGATATGGGGATGCACGCCGTGCTTGCCAAGCGCGGGGATCTGACAAGCCATCTGAACAAAGACACCGAGGGTCGTACCGGCCGCAATCAAGATGATGCCGGCACGTTCGCCAAACTGTGCGGACACGGGCGCAAAGCCCATAAAGCTCGCAATGACGATCACATTGTTGAGGACCGGGGCAAACGTCGACCAGAAGTAGTCGCGGTGTGCGTTGAGAACGCCCGAGAACACCGAGCCCAAACCATAAAACAGAATCTGGATGGCGAAGAAACGGAACATGAACGCAGCGGTATCCATGCTGCCGCCGTCACCCGAAAGGAACGATTGCGTCCAAATAAAGCCCGGAGCGAACACGGTCCCCAGCAACGAAATGCCACCCAGCACCAATAGCAGAATACCGAGCAGGTTGCCCACGTACTCGTTCGAGGCCTCGCGACCCTGCTCACGCCTCACGCCCATGTACACGGGCAAAAACGCCGTCACGAGCATGCCGCCCATCACGAGTTCGTAGAGCATATTGGGCAGGTTGTTGGCGACCTGATAGGAGGACGAGAGCAGCGACATGCCGATAGCGGCCGCCATTGCCCATGTGCGGATAAAGCCGGTGACGCGAGACACGATGGTCAGGATGGTCATAAGCCCGGCGGAACGACCAACCGTGGAGTAGTCCGACGAGCCCATGTCGTCAGTGTCGTCTCGCGACGAAGAAGCTTCGGATGAGGGTGTCTGAGGCGCAGATTCTTTTGCAAAATGAGCTCCGCACTTCAATTCTTCCTGCGGCATCGCTCAGTCCTCTCTCGTAATCGGGGCGACCGTCGCCCCGCAAAATGCAATTAAATCATCGGGTGCAAGCTCAAGCTGATAACCACGCTTGCCTCCCGAAATAAAAATGGTATCCCAAAGGACACATGTCTCATCAATGAGCGTCCGGTAGCGTTTTTTCATACCGACCGGACTGCAGCCGCCGCGAACGTAGCCAGTCGCCGCAAGCAAATCCTTCACATGCATCATGGCCAAGGACTTCTCCCCCGCGGCACGCGCGGCGGACTTTAGATCGAGCTCGTCGGCAACAGGGATGCAGCACACGACGTGGTCGTTGGACGGCGTCACGCAGACCAAGGTCTTAAATCCTTGTCCGGGCTCCTCGCCAAGCTGCTCCGAAATCGCGACCCCCAGGCCCGCCGACTCATCACCATCGTCTTCGTACGTATGTAGAACATAGGAAATGCCGGCGCTTTCCAGCTCGCGCATCGCATTGGTTTTTGGCGTCTTTACAGCCTTTGCCATGGCATATCCTTTCCCTCGCATTCGGACGCAAGGATTAAGTATATGTCCAATTCGGCTGCATACGTCACTTCGACACAGCAAGCGCCATCGAATCACAAGGAGTCGATGGCGCCCATAAACTGAATCGCCTATTTATTGAGCATCAAGTTGAGCCTGACGCTCCCGGTCACGCCTGAGCAACGGCGCCAAAAACTTGCCCGTATAACTCTGCGGACAGTCCGCAACCTGCTCCGGTGTGCCCGAAACCACGACGGTTCCGCCGCCGTTACCGCCCTCGGGGCCCATATCGATCAGGCGGTCGGCAACCTTGATGACATCAAGGTTGTGTTCAATCACCAGCACCGTGTTGCCCGCATCGACCAAGCGCTGCAGCACATCGAGCAGCTGGCGGACGTCCTCAAAATGAAGGCCGGTCGTCGGCTCATCCAAAATATAGAACGTCTTGCCCGTCTGGCGTCGATGAAGCTCCTTGGCGAGCTTCACACGCTGCGCCTCGCCGCCCGAGAGCGTCGTAGCGGGCTGGCCCAGGCTCACGTAGCCCAAGCCTACATCGTACAGCGTCTGGAGCTTGCGCTTAATCTGCGGGATATTCCCAAAGAAGGCCAGTGCCTCGGTGACGCTCATGTCGAGCACGTCCGAGATGGTCTTACCACGGTAGGTGACCTCAAGCGTCTCGCGGTTATAGCGTTTGCCGCCGCAGACCTCACAGGGGACATAGATATCGGGAAGGAAGTGCATCTCGATCTTAATTTGTCCGTCGCCCTTGCATGCTTCGCAGCGACCGCCGCTCACGTTAAAGGAGAAACGTCCCGGCGAGTAGCCGCGCGCCTTCGACTCCGGCGTACTCGCAAACAGCGCGCGAAGATCATCCCACAGGCCAATGTACGTAGCAGGGTTGGAACGCGGCGTGCGGCCAATCGGCGACTGGTCGATATCGATAACCTTATCGATACACTCGATGCCCTCGATTTTCTTATACGGACCCACAGGGCGCGTCGAACGGTGAATGGCATTCGTAAGGGCAGGTGCGATAGTGTCGGTAACCAGGGAGCTCTTACCCGATCCCGACACGCCGGTAACGACCGTAAGCGTACCAAACTCGATCTTGGCGGTAACGTTTTTGAGGTTGTTGGCGCGGGCGCCCGTGATCTTAAGGCAGCCGCGACCGGGCTTGCGGCGCTCATCGGGAACCCGGATCATTCGTTTGCCGGTCAGATAAGCGCCCGTCATCGACTCGGGACACGCCATGATATCGGCAGGCGTTCCCGCCGCGACTACGTGTCCGCCGTTCACGCCCGCGCCGGGGCCCATGTCGATCACATAGTCGGCAGCACGAATCGTATCCTCATCATGCTCGACGACGATGACGGTATTGCCGATATCGCGTAGGCGCTCAAGCGTCTTGATCAGGCGCTCGTTATCGCGCTGATGGAGGCCAATCGATGGCTCGTCCAAAATGTACAGGACACCCATGAGGCCGGCGCCGATCTGCGTTGCCAGGCGAATACGCTGGGCCTCGCCTCCGGAAAGCGTCGCCGAGGCACGATCGAGGGTCAGATAGTCGAGTCCGACATCGACCAGAAAACGCAGGCGCTCCAGGATTTCCTTGACGATGCGTCCGCCGATAAACTGTTGGCGCTCGGTGAGTTCCAGGCCCTCAAAAAACTCGAGCGACTCACGGCACGACAGACAACAAACCTCGTAAATGGACTTGCCGCCCACGGTGACGGCGAGCATCTCGGGGCGCAAACGAGCGCCGTGGCAGCTCGAGCACGGCTCCTCGCGGATGTACTTCTCCAAGCGCGCCTTGGTGTTCTCATTCGTCGTCTCGGTATAGCGCTCGTACAGGATATTGCGCACACCCGAGAACTTGGTGTCCCACTGGCTGCGGCGCCCATCGAGCTTTTGATAGTCGACCGAAATCTTCTGGTCGCCCATGCCGTCTAAAAACGCACGACACACCCGCGGAGGCAGATCCTCCCACGGCGTATCGACGCTCACCTTAAAGTGTTTGCAGACCGCAGCGAAAATCTGCGGATAGTAGTTAGAGTTGCCAAACAGGCTGCCAAAGACCCCGTCGGCGATCGACTTCGAGGGGTCTTCGATTAGGGCCTCGGCATCGACCGTCTTCTTAAAGCCCAGGCCATCGCACTCGGGGCACGCGCCATAGGGCGCGTTGAACGAGAAATCACGCGGCTGCAGGTCATCGATGGAGTGTCCATGCTCCGGGCACGCTAACGCCAGCGAATACTCCAGCAACTCGCCTTCGGTCCCCTCGGGAGCGTCGCGGTCGGGCAGCAAGTATACGTTCACATTGCCGTGCGCCAGCGCAGTCGCCTGTTCAACGGACTCGGCAATACGGCCCAGCGAGTTCTCGCGAATCACGATGCGGTCGACCACGACCTCGATATCGTGCTTGAATTTCTTATCCAAATCGATAGGGTCATCAAGCGAGCGAACCTCGCCGTCGACACGCACGCGGCTAAAGCCCTCGGCGCGAAGGTCCTCAAACAGCTTGGTGTACTCGCCTTTTCGCCCGCGCACCACCGGTGCCAGCACAAACGCGCGGCGGCCCTCCCCCGCCGCCAGGACCTTATCGGCGACCTGGTCGGTCGTCTGGCGCTCAATGACGCGGCCGCATTCGGGACAGTGCGGGGTGCCCACACGGGCGAACAGCAGACGCAGATAGTCATAAATCTCGGTTACGGTGCCAACCGTCGAGCGAGGGTTTTTAGATGTCGTCTTTTGGTCGATCGACACCGCCGGCGAAAGGCCGTCGATTGAATCCAAGTCGGGTTTGTCCATCTGGCCCAAGAACTGGCGCGCATAACTCGAAAGGCTCTCGACGTATCGACGCTGGCCCTCGGCATAGATAGTGTCGAATGCCAGCGAACTCTTGCCCGAGCCAGAAAGACCGGTAATGACCACGAGTTGGTCACGCGGAATGGAAACATCGATATCACGGAGGTTGTGCTCACGAGCGCCGCGAATAACGATAGAGGAATCAGACATGGAAGCTCCTTGCCTCCTATTGCATCGAATCATACTGCCGATGAGTTTAGCGCACTCGACGCGCACAGATGTTCGTAATACAAGATTCGCAGACCTTTAGCTTTGCGTATCGGGCGCTTTGTTTCTCGAAATGCCGTGGAAAGGTTACAGTAATCTAATACTGAACTTAATTTGCTGTACCAGAGGAACGTCCATGACCGAAGATATCCCCCTTGAAATCACTTCGAGCGACATGGCCAATCTGCCCATATTCATCGCCGTCCTTATCGTGGCCGCCGTCGTCGTGCGCGTGTATTTTTCAATCAAACGCAACGAAAAGCCACCCATTGCCCGCGTCTTTTGGTGCGCGACGCTCCTCATGCCGCTCGGCGTGGTAGCTGCATGGATTACGAATCAATCGCTCGTAAATGAGGGCAGCTCCCTATGGGTCCTTTCTTATTCGGCGCTCGGTGCTGCCGCCGTCATGCTTCTTGTCGAGCCCTTGGTTTCGGGACTTATCGACCAAACCGACCTTGCGACGGGAACGGTTGCCTGTATTTGCCGCGACATCCTTGTCATCGCCGCTGTTTCAGCGCTCTCGTTCGTTTCAATCGAAATTGCCTGCAACGAAACGTTCTATCGCATTCCCGCCAACTCATTCGGGTTTTCCGTCGGGTTGCTCGCGACGGTTCTGCTCTCCCTTTATTTGCTGGGACAGCGTCATGGAGGCGTCATGGTCCTCGTGCCCGTCGTCTGTTGCGTCCTTGGCATTGCCGAGCACTTCGTCATAACGTTTAAAGGCGAAGCCATCCTGCCAAGCGATATCTTGGCCCTTGGCACCGCAATGGAAGTGAGCGAGGGATACGAGTTTACCTTTACCGCCGGAATCGTAACCTCTCTCGCCCTGCTGGAGATTTCCCTGGGGCTTCTTTCGCTCATCCGACCGCGAAAGCTCCGTACGCCCACCCATGTCTTCCCCGCTATCGCCGCTAACCTCTGTGCTTTTCTGCTAGTGACCGTTGTGGGGCTCTCAGGCTTTTCCAACATCGACTTGGAGCAGGCGCTGGATTTTGGATTTGACCGTTGGCAGCCCATCACCACGTATGCGTCTCAGGGTTTTATCACTTCGTTCACCGAAATGGTCAACGAGTTGCCCATTGAGAAGCCCGAAGACTATACGCCCGATGAGGCGCAGAGCATCGAGCAGGAGCTCGCCGCCGTCTACGACAGCACATATGGCTCGAGCGAACAGCGCGCGGCGACCGTTGCCCAGTTCAATGAAATCAAGCCGACGATTGTTGCCATCATGAACGAGAGTTTTAGCGACCTTTCGTGCTTTGAGCAGCTCCAGGCGGCCGGGTACTCCGGCCCCGCATTCTACAACTCGCTTCCCGACACACTTGTTCGCGGCACCATGCTCGCTTCGGTCGCCGGTGGCGGAACGGCGAACTCCGAATTCGAATTTTTGACCGGAGCGACAACGGCCTTTGTCGGATTAGGCAAGATCCCCTATCAGCTGTATCAGATGAATGGCGTAAACAGCCTGGCAAAGGACCTTAAAGAGCTTGGGTATACCACTACCGCTATGCACCCGCAAAACCCCGTCAACTACCATCGAGATAAAATCTATCAGCAGCTGGGCTTTGGAGACTTTCTTTCAATCGGCGATTTCGAAGGTGCGCCCTATTACCATGCCGGCGTATGCGACTACGCCACCTACGACAAGATACTCGACCTGCTTAGAACCGACGAAGCGCCGCAGTTCATCTTTGACGTCACGATGCAAAATCACGGCGGCTACGACTATGGCACCGTTCCCGCCGAAGAGCTGACAAACTATTGGGTCGAGGGAGCCAGCGAAGGCGCCAACAGCGCGCTCAACACCTATCTCACCTGCATCAACGCATCCGACCGGGACCTCGAGTACTTTATCAACGAGCTCCGCAACATCGGCAGACCGGTTGTTCTTGTCTTTTTTGGCGACCATCAGCCGAGCGCCGCAACGACTCTCAACGACGAGCTGTACCCTCAGGAAGATACGGCAAGCCACGCTTTCCGTATCTATCAGTCGACATATCTCGTCTGGGCTAACTATGAGATCGCCGGCAATACCGAGCTCAACGTCTACGACACCGTCGGGGCAAACGAGATTGCAGCCATTACCCTTAATAAGATCGGCGCCCCGCTCACCAATTACCAAAAGGCCCTGCTTGCGACAAGGTCAGATGTGCCCACCATCAATGTCGCCGGCTATCTCGGTGCCGACGGGCTGCGCTACGACTTGGAATCGGAAGACAGCCCCTACGCCTCGACGATCGACAAGCTGCAGCGCATGCAATACCTCGAGTTCGCCAGCAAAGTTCAGTAAGCCCGCCCATTCGCTTGGGCCCATCGTATTGCAAGCACGCTCGGCCCAAACGCATCGCAAATGACTCCCGCTCGCAAACGAGGGTACAATGACGCTCGTGTCACATCGCGGGGCCCCGGCCCCAGCATATACAAAGGAGTCATACATGGGTTGCGAACACGCACAGGCCGCCGGCGGACAAACGTCGCCGTCGCAATTTGAGGAGAACACGCTGTCCGAGGTCAAGCGCGTCATCGCCGTGCTTTCCGGCAAGGGCGGTGTCGGCAAGTCATTTGTCACCGGTGCCATCGCCACCGAGCTTGCCCGTCACGGCCACAAGGTCGGCGTCCTCGATGCCGACCTCACCGGTCCCTCTATCCCCAAGATGTTCGGTATGAGTGGACGCCACGTCCATGCCCTTGGCAACCTTATGCTGCCCGAAATCTCCGAGCACGGCGTCAAGGTCATGAGCTCCAACCTGCTGCTCCAAAACGAGACCGACCCCGTCCTTTGGCGCGGTCCGGTCATCGCAGGCGCCATTAGGCAGTTCTGGAGCGAGACCTCGTGGGGCCCCATCGACTACCTGCTGGTCGACATGCCTCCGGGAACAGGCGACGTCGCGCTCACCGTCTTCCAGTCGCTGCCCGTCGACGGCATCGTCATCGTCACGAGCCCGCAGGATCTGGTCTCGATGATCGTCGCCAAGGCGGTCAACATGGCCGAGAAGATGAACGTCCCCATTCTGGGCATTGTCGAGAACATGAGCTATATTGAGTGCCCCGACTGCGGCAAGAAGATCGAGGTCTTTGGCAAGAGCAAGCTCCCCGAGGTCGCAGAGCGCTATAACCTCGACATCTTGGGGCAGCTTCCCATTAATCCGGCACTCGCCGAGGCCTGCGATAAGGGCGAGGTCGAGACCGCGCTGCCCGATGGCATGTTGCCCAAGGCAGTCTCTGCCGTCGAGGCTATTACCCCGCACGAGACCGACGAGGCCTAAGTGAACGCGAGCGCCTTCTATGACGTCCTGGTAATCGGCGGCGGGGCTTCAGGCCTCGCCGCCGCCATTACGGCCGCACGCGTTGGCAAAAGCGTCTGCATCGTTGAGCGCGATGTCGCCTGCGGCCTTAAGCTCCTTGCGACCGGTAACGGCCGCTGCAACCTCTCCAACGAATCGATCGATCCTCAGCGGTATAACCACCCAGCATTCGTCACATCCGTCATGGGCCCCCAGCCCGAACAAGCGCTTATGGGTTTCTTCTCCTCGCTGGGTATCATGACAACCTCCGAGGAAGGCCGGCTGTACCCGCGCTCCCTTCGCGCCGAATCGGTGCGCGACGCGCTTCTCAACGTTTGCGACCGCCTAGGTATCACCTTAATCTGCGGAGCCTACGTTGCCTCGGCGCACAAAGCTTCCGAAGGCTGGGCACTCCAAATAGACCGTCCAGCGCGGGCGCTCAAGGCAAAAAAGCACGACGACCGAAAATCGGAGCTCCGCTCGCTTCGGAAAGCGCTCGCTGATGTCCCTCGCAAGAACGTGGCCCTGCAGGCACATGCCGTAATTATCGCCACGGGCGGCAACCCCACCGGTATCGCCGATACGTTTCGCCTCCCCCTCACTTCGCTGCGCCCCATCCTCTGCCCCGTATCGGCAACGGTCTTTGGCGATCGGGCGGCGCTCAAGACGTTGGATGGCCTGCGCGTCCGCGCCCGCTTGACGCTCGCCCGCAATCATAATGAGCTCTGGCACGAAGACGGTGAAGTGCTGTTTCGAACCTTCGGTATCTCGGGCGTCGCTGTCTTCAACCTCTCTCGTCGTATCCAGCACGGCGATACGATCCTGCTCGACGTTTTCCCCGACCTCTCCAAAGACGAGCTGCTCGATACGCTCAACCGGCGCGTTGAGCTGCTCGGCGGCTTTTCGCCCCGCGATCCCCGTTGGCTCGACGGCATGCTCGCCCCGCAACTCTCCCGCGTCGTCTGCACAGCGTTCGAGCAGTGCCATCCAGGCTCCAACGATGTCATCCACCT
This sequence comes from Collinsella sp., assembly GCA_019414445.1. Taxonomy (GTDB): domain Bacteria; phylum Actinomycetota; class Coriobacteriia; order Coriobacteriales; family Coriobacteriaceae; genus Collinsella. The sequence goes on along the minus strand of DXMA01000018.1, from coordinate 5,711 downwards.
GGTCTCGATCCTCAAGCACTTTAAGTTGCTCGTCAAGGGAACAGCCGAGGAGCGCTCAGCGCAGGTCACGCGTGGTGGCGTATCTGTCGAGAGCATCTCAACACCCAGCCTACGCGCGCGCAGCGTTGTCGACGCCCCGCTTTACGTCTGCGGTGAAGCGCTCGACATCGACGCCGATTGCGGAGGCTTTAACCTTGCGTGGGCCTGGATCTCGGGCATTCGCGCTGCAAGCAGCCTGTAGCCGCGCAGTCTATAATCAAAAACGCATTCGGGCCGTCTGGGATACCGGACGGCCTCTTTCTTGCCTCTAAGGAGACCTCGATGATCGAAATCACCCAAGTCAACGCGTCGCTCGATGAAGCCGACGATGAAAATGCCTGTCTCATTGTTGGCAAGCGAGTCGCCAAGCGCGTCCTACGTTGCAAGGACTCCGAGATCAAGTCCATCGAGCTCCACCGCAAGTCAATCGACGCTCGCAAAAAACGAGACGTCCATTTTATCCTGAGCTTTCGTGTTGAGCTGACTAGTCCCCACCTCGAGCGAGAAGCGGTCGACAGCGTTGCCGAGCGTGACCGCTCGCGCGTACGCGCGATAGAAGACGATGAGCCTTCATTCCCCTCCCCCGCCTCCGACGTACCTCAAGAACGCCCTGTCGTTGTCGGCGCCGGATGCGCCGGCCTTTTCGCTGCGCTTACGCTCGCCGAAGCAGGTCTTAAGCCCTTGCTCATCGAGCGCGGCGACCCGGCATTTCGCCGCTCGCAGGCGATCGACCTCTTTCTAAAGGAGCGCATCCTCGACCCCGAGAGCAATATCCAGTTTGGCCTGGGCGGCGCGGGGACCTTCTCGGACGGCAAGCTCAATACGGGAACCAAAAATCCCGCCCATCGCCTTATCCTCGAAACCTTCGTCGAGGCGGGTGCGCCCCGCGATATTCTGTGGGATGCCAAGCCGCACATTGGCTCCGACATCCTTCCCACGGTCGTCACCGCTATATCCCAGCGCATCGAGCAGCTCGGAGGTGTCGTCCGTTATCGAACGAAGCTCGTCGACATTCGCATCGACGCGTCTGGCGCCATCACCGGTATTGATGTCCAATCGTCCCAAGACACCGCTTGCGAGCCAATCGAGACAAAGCACCTCATCCTCGCCTGCGGGCATTCTGCTCGCGATATTTTTGAGCTCCTTAAGGACCACAACGTGGTCCTCGCACAAAAGACCTTTGCCATGGGCGTTCGCATCGAGCATCCGCAGCGCGACATCGACCGAGCCCAATTCGGAGCCTCGGCGGGACATCCTGCCCTCGGAGCAGCCCCCTACAAGCTCGTCGCCCATCTTCCCAACGGCCGCAGCGTGTTCTCGTTTTGCATGTGTCCCGGCGGGCAGGTTGTCGCCGCCTCTTCCGAGCAGGGCCACTTGTGCGTCAACGGCGCCAGTCTCAATGCCCGCGACGGACGCAACGCAAATGCCGCCCTGCTCGTTAACGTCACGCCTGAGGACCTTCCCAACGATGACCCACTCGCCGGCATCGAGCTCCAGCGCGCCTGCGAGGCGGCCGCCTACCGCCTGGGCGGTTCCAACTGGAACGCACCGGCACAGCTCGTCGGAGATTTCCTCGCAGGACGCGCCAGCAAGGCGCCCGGAAAGGTAAAGCCCACCTATCCGCTCGGTGTGACCTGGACGGCAATTGACGAAGCCCTGCCGCAGCATATCGTCGAGTCGCTCCGCCTGGGACTTCCCCTACTTGGAAAAAAGCTACGAGGCTACGACCGCTCCGATGCTGTCCTTACCGGCGTGGAGACTCGCTCGAGCTCACCGGTCACCGTCACCCGAGACCGAACATGCCATGCCGTGTCGACCCCGGGCCTCTACCCTTGCGGTGAGGGAGCTGGATATGCCGGCGGCATCATGAGCGCCGCCACCGACGGCATCCGTTGTGCCGAAGCCCTGATCGCAGACCTCTAACGCACGAATTCCAGCGCGCAAAAGACGCATGCCCCGAGCTCCGCAGGGAACTCGGGGCATGTTCGCTATTTCTTAAACCGTGCACCCTGGCGTTTTCTGCCCGATGCGAACGTGGAACCCTTGCGAGCCTGCGAACGTAAGCGCTCGATCGTCTCGTCCTCAGACGCACCCTCGAGCATCGCCCGAATCTGAACGACGGCATCGCGCAGGCGCGCCGCCTCCTCAAAGTCCATGGCGGCAGAAGCGTTACGCATATCCTCTTCCATGGTTTCGACGATCCGCACGAGCTCGTCATGCGGCAGTTCTTCCAACTGCTCCGCAAGTGTCTGCTCGGGCGCCACCGTTTCCGGCACGCCACCCTCGCCCGACTCATCGGGCGTATAGAATGCGCCATGGCCAAGAGAGTCGCCCTTCGAGCGTCCCTTGGAACCCACGGTTTTTTCGGCCTCGGCAATAAAACTTGAGATGTCGTTGATGGCCTTGCGCACCGTCTTGGGCACAATGCCATGCTCTTCGTTATATGCCATCTGAATCTCGCGACGGCGCTGCGTCTCCTCGATGGCCTCTTTCATCGAATCGGTCACAACGTCAGCATACATGATGACTTCGCCATCGGCGTTACGGGCCGCGCGGCCAATCGTCTGAATCAGCGAACGGCGGTTGCGCAAGAAGCCTTCCTTATCGGCATCGAGAATTGCCACCAGTGAGACCTCGGGAAGATCCAAGCCCTCGCGAAGCAGGTTGATGCCAACGAGAACATCGATCTTGCCCTCGCGCAGCGTTCGCAGGATCTCGACACGGTCCATTGTCGCCGTATCAGAATGCATGTAATTGACCTTAATGCCCGCATCAAGCAGATGGTCGGTCAGGTCCTCGGCCATGCGCTTGGTCAACGTGGTCACCAGCACGCGCTCCTTGCGGGCAACGCGCTCGCGAATCTCGTCCTCAAGATCGTCAATCTGACCGCGAACCGGACGCACATCGATCTTGGGATCGAGCAGGCCGGTCGGACGAATAATCTGCTCAACATCGTTCTGGCTCACCCGCAGCTCGTAGTCGCCCGGCGTGGCCGAAACGTAGATGAACTGGGGGATCCTTGCCTCAAACTCATCGAAACGAAGCGGGCGGTTATCGAGTGCCGAAGGAAGGCGAAAACCGTGTTCCACCAGCGTCACCTTACGCGAGCGGTCACCTTCGTGCATGCCGCGAATCTGCGGCACCGTCACATGGCTCTCATCGATGATGCAGAGCATGTCCTTAGGGAAGTAATCGATCAGGGTAAACGGCGGCTCGCCCGGTTTTCGACCGTCCAGATGACGCGAGTAGTTCTCGATACCGTTACAAAAACCCATGGTCTCGAGCATCTCGAGATCATAGTCGGTGCGCTGCTGCAGACGCTGTGCCTCGAGCAACTTGTCGGTCGCCTTGAGCTCGGCCACACGCTTCTCGCACTCTTCACTGATTGATTTCAGAGCCGCCTTGACCTTCGGTTTCTCGGTCACGTAGTGCGATGCCGGCCATACGGGGATGGCCTCGTACTCACGAAGCATCTCACCGGTAACCTCATCGATCTCGGCAATAAGCTCAACCTCGTCGCCAAAGAACTCAAACCGCAACGGATGCTCGGCATAAGGCGGATACACGTCGACAACATCGCCGCGCACGCGGAACGTGCCGCGCGCTAGGTCATAGTCATTGCGATCATATTGAATGTCGATAAGTGCATGGATAAAGTCATCGCGCTCGAGCGGCACCTTCTTGTCGACGTTTGGAGCCAGACCCGCATAGTCCTCAGGAGAGCCAATGCCATAGATACACGAGACCGATGCGACAACGATCACATCGCGTCGAGAGAGCAGTGACGCGGTCGCCTGATGGCGCAGCATCTCGACCTCTTCGTTAATCGAGGAGTCTTTCTCGATATATGTATCGCTTTGCGGCACATACGCCTCGGGCTGATAGTAGTCGTAGTACGAGACAAAGTAGACCACAGCGTTGTTGGGAAAGAACTCTTTGAGCTCGCTCGCAAGCTGAGCGGCGAGCGTTTTATTGGGAGCCATGACCAGCGTCGGCTTCCCCAGGGCCTCAATAGTCTTAGCCATCGTGAAGGTCTTGCCCGAACCAGTCACGCCCAGCAAAACCTGATAGCGATCTCCGTCCCTCACACCCTGCACAAGCGACTCAATGGCCTTAGGCTGAGAACCTGCAGGCTCATAGGGAGACACGACCTCAAACGGCACCTCAGAGCCCTCAACGCCAAAACGTTTGAGCTCTCCTCCAACACGCTCAACTTCAAATTCCGCCATGGATACTCCTAACTCATATATCTGCAGTATACGCAGGCGGCAGGCATAGTCCTATACGAACCGATCGGGATAGAGGGTCTTGTAGCGAACCCAGGCATTATTGACACGAATCAGATACGCCTGCGTCTCGGGAAAGGTGATTGCATTATGAAGCGACGTGCTCTGCTGCGCCCATCCGTCGACATTGCCCATGCCGGCGTTATAGGCGGCAATGGCGCTGTCAGTCGACCCGTTAAAATACGTTAGAAGATACGAAAGATACGCACAGCCAAACTCGATGTTCGTAGCGGGATCGTTAAGGTTGTCGGCGGAATACTCGCTACCATCGACAAGACCCTTGGCAATCATATCCTGGGCAGTCTCGGGCATCAGCTGCATCAATCCCCGAGCGCCTTGATTCGACTCAGCCTCGGGATCCCAATTCGATTCCGACTTTATGACAGCACACACCAGATATGGATCAAGATTGTGCGAAATGCTCGATTGCTTTACATACGCCTCGTAGTCAATTGGATACAAAGGCTTAAAGAAGGCGGCAGGAGCATACGAGTAGACGAGCGAAATAAAGCCGAAGACGAGCACAACGGCAAGTGGCGCAACGCGATACCACGTAAAGAAACGTGTCTTAGGCATCGGCCTCCTCCTTATCCGTTACATCCCCGAAGCCATGGCGCACAAGCCATGCGTCCAGTTGTTCAAAGAGCGAATTATCGCCTCCCGCATTATCGATTACCGTCGTAGCGAGATTGCAAAGCGAAGCCTCATCAGGTTGGCATGCAGAGCGAGCATCAAAATCAGAGGACTCCATACCACGATGAATGGCACGCTCGCGACGAACTGCCAAAGGAGCACTGATAACCAGAATTTCATCAGCCAGGCCAAAAGCATCCTCAAAACCAGTCGGGGCAGAAACCTCGACAACCGCAAAGGGATAACGGGGGGACGAAACCGTACAACAAACCGGATCGAGAATCCTAAGCGAAAGCTGTTCAATGAGAACGGGGTGCACAAGGCCATTGAGCCGTGCGACCGAATCAGGAGAAGCGAAAGCTCGAGAAGCGAGGATGCTGCGGCGAATGCCGCCCTCCTCATCCAAAATATCCCAGCCAAATTCTTCCGCGAGGGCATTGACGATATCGGAGCCTGGCACATACAGCGATTTGGCAAGCTCGTCCAGATCGATAAGCATGGCGCCATGAGATTCGAGATAGCGGCAGGCAGTCGACTTACCCGAAGCAATATTGCCCAAGACAAAAACGGTAAACATCAAGTCCTCCCTAACGCCAATGGGAGTTATTATCGCGCAAATACAAAAGAAGGACTCAAAATACAGCCAAACAGTAAGACAAGCTAAAAGAAGGCGAGTTCTTGTATTACAGCTCTTTATAAAACGCAAAAAAGGGGGAGGCCGCGAGGCCTCCCCCTTCTTCAAGTCATCAGACG
>DXMA01000017.1 GCA_019414445.1 Collinsella sp. | reverse complement strand
TTCCGGAATCAGGCCCTCGCGGCCTAGTCGCTATTTAGGGCGTCCAAGATTTGGGGCGCAGTTCATATCCGCAGCAGGGCTTTTTCTGTCCTCCTCCAAGTTGCGGTGAAATAGGGACTGAATAGGAGCCGGCGGGCGCAAAACAATCCCTATTCCACCGCAACTCATCCCGAGATAGTCATTGGGGACAGTCTTGTTGCGCTCCGTTCGTCCTCCCGTTCAGTTTTTTACTGGGTGGGTATACTTCCATCCGCAATACAGACCGGACTGAGGAGGTATCCAAATGCCAGGTAACGGGTCAATACAAAAAAGAGACGCGCACGAGGTGGCTTATGGGCGTCCTGTCCAGATAACCGAGCACACGACGGTAACCGAGCTGCAGCCCAGCCTGTCCGATGTCGTGTGCGCAAACAAAAAGCTGCAGATTGGCTTTATCGTTGCACTCGTGGTGCTGGCGCTGCTGTCGGGCTTTGTAGCTCGTCCGCATTTCGCCGATACCAAGACATGGGACTCCACCATCGAGGTCATCGATCAAAAGAAGGGCAATGTTTTGGCGCTCACGACCTCGTGCGTGGCGCTGTCTGCGGGCATTACCGCGCTGCCGGGTGATACGGGAACACCGGTTGCCGAGCAGCTCGCACAGCTTTCGGGTAACTTGGGCATCGTGCTTGCCGTGCTCTACCTCGAGAAATACCTGCTGACCATTTTGTGGTCGGTTGGCCTGGGCATCCTGATCCCGTTTGCGCTGGTACTCTTTGCGGTGTCGCTCGGCATTCACGGGCGCTGGAGCACGAGCGCTGTCCTGCGCCGCGTGGCGACTCGCGTGCTGGTGGTCGCCATGATCGGAATGGCCTTGGTGCCTGCAAGTGTATGGGTGTCGCAAAAGGTCGACGAAACGTATCGAGTGAGCATCGAGGCGGCCGAGCAAAAGGCGGCCGACGCTGCGGGTGCGGCAGATAGCGACAGCTCCAAAGTAAGCAAGAAAAAGACCGAGTCCACAGAGTCCAAGAATGTGCTTGAGCAGCTTGCCGACGGCGCCTCGGGTCTCGTCACATCGGTGACCAGCGGTGCCAAGCAGATGACCGACGAAATCGTGCAGCAGGTGACCGATCTGATCGAAGGTGTCATCGTGATGATCGTGACCTCGTGCGTGATTCCATTGCTGGTGCTCGCGGCGTTTTTGTGGCTGGGGCACACCCTGCTGGGGATTGATATCTCCGGTCCCGCGAACTATTTGACGGGTCGCTTTCTGAGCGCTCCGTCCAAACATGCCAAGAAGAGCGGACGGTCTGAGTAGCTAAAACAGCTGTATATACCGGGGAATACCGCCGAAGGGCGGCCGAGACACGTTCTCGGCCGCCCTTTTTGTTTACTGAACGCATGGTCGCTACGTCCGCGCCCGGTCCAAACGGTCAGCAATCATCTGTGAACGGTATTTGTTCAAAAAAGAACAAAGATAAACAAATAGTTGTTGCAGTTACTGTTCGAATGTGTTCAAATAAACATGAACAGTGAAGAACCGCACATTCAGATGCCCGGACCTGAACGCGATTCAACACTTCCAAACAGAAACTACGCACCTGCGTATCTCTCAAGGAGGATGTCATGAGGGTTGTAATCGCTTCCGATGCCGACGGTATGTCGATGAAGGAGTCCATCAAGGAGATGCTCATCGCCGACGGTCACGAGGTCGTCGACTATTCCGAGACCCCTGCCGCGGACTTTGTCGATTCCGCGACCGCCGTTGCCAAGGACCTGCTGGAGCACAAGGATTCCCAGGGCTTCGCATTCGATAAGTACGGCGTCGGCTCCTATATGGCCGCCGTCAAGATTAAGGGCATGGTCGTCGCCAACATTTCCGACGAGCGTTCCGCCTACATGACCCGCGAGCACAACGGCTCGCGCATGGTCACCATGGGCCCGGGCGTTGTGGGCACCGAGGTCGCCAAGAAGATCGCCCGCGAGTTCCTGCGCGCCCAGTACGCCGGCGGCCGTCACCAGATCCGTGTCGACATGCTCAACAAGATGGCCTAACGAGAGCCACCGAGAACTCGAACTTCTACCTCAACTTGTGAATTCAGACGAAAGGACGTTCTGATGAAGAAGACCATCGCAATCGGTTGCGACCATATCGTTACGGACGAGAAGATCTATCTGGCCGACCGCCTGGAGCAGGCTGGCTACAAGGTGCTCGACTGCGGCACCTACAGCCACACCCGTACGCACTATCCCATCTACGGTAAGGCCGTGGGCGAGGCTGTTGCCAGCGGCAAGGCCGACTTTGGTGTGGCCCTGTGCGGCACCGGCATTGGCATCACCAACGCCGTCAACAAGGTCCCCGGCGCCCGTTGCGCCCTGGTCCGCGACATGACCTCTGCCCTGTATGCCCGTCGTGAGCTCAACGCCAACATCGTGGGCTTTGGTGGCAAGATCACCGGCGAGTTCCTGATGGCCGACATCATGCTTGCCTTCCTGGAGGAGCCCTACGAGAAGACTCCCGAGCACGATGCCCTGATCGCTAAGATCGACGCCTGCAACAAGGCCGACGCCGAGGCTCAGGCCGACCCGCACTTCTTTGACGAGTTCCTCGAGAAGTGGGACCGCGGCGAATACCACGACTAGTGGGGTTACGCGTTTTTTACCAAACCGCGTAACGGGTCGACGCTGCGAAGCCATCTGGCGGGCTAGCTGCTCCGATAACACGTTTGCTTGCTTGGCTTGAGTGCTTCGCTCTTGGCGGTACCCGGCATTCTGCAGCTTTTCAATTGACGGCTCGCGTTTCTGTGAGGGGGCGCGGGCCGGTTTTCTATCAGCCCTATTGATTTGGCGGGCTGTCGTAAGAAAGGGAAGGCTCCTATGGAGTTTGTTCTTGATAACGGTTCTATCCGCGTAGCACTGAGCACGGCGGGCGGGTCGTTCACTTCTATTGCGGCCAACGGCCGTGAGTACCTGTGGCAGGGTGACCCGGCGGTCTGGTCGGGCCAGGCGCCCATTTGTTTCCCGATCTGCGGTGGCCTTCGTGACGGTCACGCAATGACCATGGGCGGCCGCGAGGTAAAGCTCGCCCGCCACGGCTTTGCGCGCAAGCAGGAGTGGAAGCTCGAGGAACAGACCGACAACATGGTTGCGCTGAGCTTAAGCTCTGCCGACCATGCCGAGTTGCTCGAGCAGTACCCGTATCCGTTTAAGATCGTTGCTCGTTACACGATCGATTCGGAAAAGGTGGCCGTGTCGTACGAGGTGACCAATGAGGGCACCGAGGACATGCCGTTCTTTGTGGGCGGTCACCCCGGCTTTAAGTGCCCGCTCGACGAGGGCGAGTCCTATGACGACTACGAGCTTCGTTTTGAGCAGCGTGAGGCCACCGACCTCTGCACTGCCGTTCCCTCGACGGGCCTGATTGATGTTGAGCATCGCAGCAAGAACCCCATGATCGGCCAGAACCTGCCGCTGACCCATGAACTCTTTGACTTCGCGGAGACCATCTTCGACGTGCTCGAGAGCCGCGTGGTTACGCTGACCAAGAAAACCGAGGACAAGGGCGTGCGCCTGACGTTCCCCGATATGCCGTACCTGATTGTGTGGAGCAAGCCCGAGGGCGACTTTGTGGCTGTTGAACCGTGGGGTGGTCTGTCCACCTGCTCCGACGAGGACGATATCCTGGAGCACAAGCGTGGCTGCCTGGTGGCCAAGCCGGGAGAGACTGTCACCCGCGGCTTTGAGATCGAGATCCTTTAACGAGTTATCGTATGTTTGGGGCGGGTCATGCCGCCCCGGAACAGGAGTTCAACATGATTCTGACCGTTACCATGAACCCGTCGATTGATACGCGCTATCAGCTCGACAAGCTGATCATCGACGATGTTAACCGTGTGACGCCCGAAAAGACCGCTGGCGGCAAGGGCCTCAACGTGAGCCGTGTGCTGCTGCAGTTGGGCGACGATGTGCTCGCGACCGGTCTGCTCGGCGGCCACATGGGTGCCTATATGGCCGAGCTTATGGATGCCGACGGCGTCAAGAACGACTTTGTGCCCATCGCCGGCGAGACGCGCATTTGCCTGAATATCCTGCACGAGGGCAATCAGACCGAGCTGCTGGAGAGCGGCCCGCAGATCGCCCCGGCCGAGCTCGAGGCCTTTACGGCCAAGTTCGCCGAGCTTGCAGCGAAGGCGGACGTTGTGACGCTTTCGGGCTCGCTGCCGCGTGGCGTCGATGCCGGCTACTATGCCGAGCTCGTCAAGATCGCCGAGGAGGCGGGCGCCAAGGTGCTGCTCGACACCTCGGGTGCATCGCTGGAGGCCGCGCTGGAGTCCGACGCAAAGCCCGAGCTCGTAAAGCCCAATCTGACCGAGATTAACGGCCTGCTGGGTACGTCCTTTACGACCGATGATGTCGATGCCCTGCGCGAGGCGCTTGCCGCCGATGACCGTTTTGCCGGTATCCCCTGGGTTGTCGTTTCGATGGGTGCTGCCGGTTCGGTGGGCTTCCATGAGGGCCGCGCGTTCCGCGCCAAGACGCCCGCGATTGCGGCTGTGAACGCGACGGGTTCCGGCGACTCGACCATCGCCGGCTTTGCGCATGCCATTGCTGCTGGTGCCGACGACGTCACGGTGCTCAAGATCGCCAATACCTGCGGCAAGCTCAACGCCATGGATCCCAAGACCGGCCACCTGGTCATGGACCGCTGGGACGAGATCTACAACAACGTTGAAGTAACGGAGCTTTAGGGTTGCGCGGTTTTCCAAACCGCGCAACGGCTCGACGCTGCAAACGCCCCTAAGCGGCAATCTGACGTTCAATCGTCGGGCATGACCAAAAGGTCAATGCCCTCCTCTTTCACGTCACCTTGCTCGCTTAGGGGCGTTTTCGCTGACAATGCCAAAACATCGACGTTGCCCTGGTCGCAAGTAGTCGTTGGGGACGTTCTTAAATGACTAGTCAAACAAGAACGTCCCGAACGACTAGTCGTTTAAGAAAGTCCCCAACGACTAGCCAATAAAACGGCGCCCGTCGGCGATGTTGCCGGCGGGCGCCGTTGTCGTGTGGGTGTCTATGCTGTGCGGGCTGCCGTTGAGCGACCGGGTCTGTGCTCTACAGCGAGTCGATAAAGCGCTGCTGGGCGGCACGTCCCGCCTCGTCCCACTTAAAGACGCCGGCGTTGTCGAGCACGTGGCCAAACACCACGCCGACCTCCTCGTGCAGGATATCGATGGCGTTGTCGGCCGTAAGCTCGTCGGCGCGGCGGGCATAGACATCCTCGGCCCATGCGGCGTGGCTGCGGCAAAGGTCGTCGCCCTCGAGCGCGCCAGCAAGGTCGTAGCTGGCATCGACCTTGCTGGCCAGCAGGTGCTCGCGGACGGCGCCGAGCTCGGGAACCAGGCGTGGCGGCAAAATGGCCAGGCCCATGACCTCGATCAGGCCGATGTTCTCCTTCTTAATGTGGTGGTACTCGGCATGCGGGTGGAATACGCCCAGCGGATGCTCGTCAGTCGTGATGTTGCAGCGAAGCGCCAGGTAGGCCTCGTAGATTTCGCCGCCGGCATTGCCGCGGGAGTCGACGCGGCGGATGACGGGGGTCACGGTGTTGTGCGCCACGCCATCGGCTGTGTGCGCGACGACGCCAACCGACTCATCGGTCCACTCGCGCCAGGCAAGGATAATCTTCTCGGCGGCGTCGAGCAGCTGGGCGCGGTCGTGCGAACGCAGTCGCAGCACCGAGAGCGGCCACTGCAACACGGTACCGCTGACCTGGTCAAAGCCGGGCACGCTAAACTGCGAGACCTCAGCGGCGTGCATCATGGGGAACTCGTGTGCGCCGCCCTGGAAGTGGTCGTGCGACAAGATCGAGCCGCCCACGATGGGCAGGTCGGCGTTGGAGCCAATAAAGTAGTGCGGGAACAGGTCCACAAAATCGAGCAGGCAGGTCAGACCCTTGCGGTCGACGTGCATCGGACGATGCTCGGAGCTCATAGCAATGCAGTGCTCGTTAAAGTACGCGTACGGGCTGTACTGGAAGCCCCAGCGCTCGCCGTCGAGCTGGATAGGGATAACTCGCAGGTTCTGACGGGCGGGATGGGCACCGCCGTCGGCTGCGGCGGAGCGTCCAGGGTAGCCCTCGTTCTCGATGCACAGCTGACAGGCGGGATACTTCTCGCTCGTGTTTTTGGCGGCACCGGCCGCGGCAATATCGCGCGGGTCCTTCTCAGGCTTGGACAGGTTGATGGTGATCTCCAGGTCGCCCCAGTTGGTGGGGGTGCTCCATTTGATATTGCGCGCGATGGCGGCGCGGCGCACGTAGCCGGCGTCGCAGCATAGACCGTAGAACCAGTCGGTTGCGGCGCGGGGCTCCTTGACACCAATGCGGCCGTTGAATTCCTCGTTTACAACCGAAGGCCTCGGCATCAGCACGCCCATGATGCGCATGGCGATGCGATCGCGGCCCGATGCCGTGTCCTCGGCGGCGCCGTTGGCAACGGCAGCCTCGGAAAGCGCGGCAAGCGTGCCTTCAAGGTCAAAGTTGGGGAGTGTATCGGGGTGCAAGAGCGAAATCTTCTCGGTCTTGAGCGCCCAGGCCATGTCGAGTGCGGGGCCCGTGGCGCCGATGCACTCCAGAATGGTGTTGTAGGCCCAGATGCGGTCGTCCTGTCCGATCATCGATCGGTGGATAGCATATTCGATGAGGCCCTGCGCAGCCTCGCGCGCGTCAGTCATTACAGCCATGCCGCGTAAGCCCCCTTGTCAGAAATTGCGTAGTGGCGGGCAGAGCCCTCGCCCAGCCAGCCGTTCATCTTGGCAATGAAGGTGTCGACCAGGTCGAGCGGCACGAAGGCCTGGATGGTGCCACCAAAGCCGCCGCCGTGGATGCGGACGGCGCCGCGGCCGTCGAGTACATGCTCGGCCAGTGCCAGGGCATACATCGAAGGCTGCTCGGAGCCCAGCTTGGCAACGACATTCTGCAGGTACATGGCAGAGCTGGCGCCGGACTCGCGCGTCAGGACCAGGAACTGATCGATGTCGCCGGCGTTGAGCGCTGCCCAGCGCTTGTCGACCAGGCCGTTTTCGTACCAGTAGTGAACGGCGCGCAGGCAGGCACGGTCGCCCAGCTTGGCGCGCAGCTCGGGGAGTTTGGCGTCAAAGTCCGCCACATTTACCTCGCACAGGCGCGCCTTGCCAAACTCGGCAGCGACGTCTTGCATCTCGCGTGGAACGGCGGCGTAGTCGTCGGTGGCGGCCACATGGTCGGCGCCAACCTTAACGAGCACGAGCGCATAGCCGTGATCCTCAAAGTTGAGCTCGAGCTTCTGGGTTTTAGGCTGAGCCTGGTCCTCAAAGTCCATGTAGGCAAGGCCGCCCAGGCACACAGCGGCCTGGTCCATCAGACCGCAGGGCTTACCATAGTAGTTGTTCTCGGTGCGCTGGCTCATCTGGGCGAGTGCGACGGGCTCGATGGCGGGTGCGCCCCAGAGGGTTTCCATGGCACGACCGTATGCGGCCTCGACAGCAGCAGAGCTGGAAAGGCCGCCGCCCGAGGGGACAGAGCAGGTGAAGGCGAAGTCGAAGCCCTGGGGCTCAACGTCCAGAGCAGCGATTTCGTGGGCCATGCCGCGGACGAGGCTCGCGGACGTGCCCTTCTCGGACGCTTGAATATCCAGCGTGTCGAGCGTGATCTCAAAGGCGGGGTAGCCCTCATCGGCAACGCGGACCTTGTTGGTGTCGGTTGCCACGGCGATGCCGTCAACGGCGACATCGAGCGAGCCGGCGATGACGTGGCCACCCTCGTGGTCGGTGTGGTTGCCACTGATCTCGGAACGGCCGGGCGCGTGCACGTAGAGCACCTGGCGGTCGCCGATGGGACCAAACTCCTCCTCAAACTGCTTGGTGAGCATGGCGAATGTCTTTTCGTCGGGGGTGGTCATGGGAGTCCTTTCCTTGGCGCGCACGGGTGAGTTTTGCGTCGTTATGAGTACGTTAACAACTTGAAGCGGCATGAACCAAGTGTTCTCGACACCGCACGTTACAGGCTATGTTAACGTACTCATAACACATCGCTTGTTACTTTTTGAGAATCTGGTAATCGGTAGAAATTCAGCCGTGAACGGTATTGCCGTATGGACTTATAAAGCAGAAGAGATGCGGATTGAAAAAGTAGAGTACGTTAACATGCGTCCGACGATAGCGGGCCTCGGCGCGGGCTAAACTCCTGCCCGGACCGGCATTCACGCTATTCAGATCTCGCAAGGGTGAAGGTGATCCTGTGGCAAGGTGCCCGTCCAACGATACAGGTACGCGTCCGGTCTCCATGGCCGACGTTGCCCGCGCTGCCGGTGTTTCGCAGCAGACGGTTTCGCGCGTTGCCAACGGATTGCCCAATGTGAATGAGCAGACGCGTCAGCGCGTGCAGGCAGCCATGCAGGAGCTCGGTTTCCGTCCGAGCTATGCCGGTCGCTCGCTGCGCGACGGCCGCTACCATTCGGTCGGGCTGTGCGTTAACGACGTCACCAAGTTCGGTAACCTGACGATGATCGACGGCATTGCCAGTGCGGCCCGCGAGCGCGGTTGTGCTATCACGCTGGTCGAGATGTCCAAGACCGAGGAGTTTTCGCTTGCCGAGGCAACGCGTCGTATGGCAGCGCTGCCCGTGGACGGCATCATCATCGGCATGAGCCGCATGGCGCCCGATTTTGAGACGTTTGATCCACTGCCGGGCATTGGCACGGTCATCGTTACCATGTACGCGCACCCGCGGGTGACCACGGTCGACTCCGATCATTACGGCTGCTCGCTCTTGCTTATGGATCACCTGTTTGAGCTGGGTCACGAGCAAATTCGCTATATTGGCGGCCCGTCGTTCTCGGTCGACGAGCAATTTCGTCGCGCCGGTTGGCAGGATGCACTCGAGCGTAAACACATCGAGCCGGCTGAGCCGCTCGAGGGCGACTGGTCTGCCAACAGCGGTTACGAAGCCGGCAGGTACCTGGCCGAGCATGACCGCAGTATGACGGCGATTTACGCGGCAAACGATCAGATGGCAAATGGCGCGATTGCCGCGCTGCGTGATAGCGGCCTGCGCGTGCCCGAGGACGTGAGCGTGGTGGGCGTCGACGATTCACTCGATGATTTTGTGGCACACAACGAGCTCACGACCGTGCGATTCGATCTACATCAGCGCGGACGCGAGGTATTCGAGCATGCGGTTCCCGAGGCGGGTACGGCGGGCAAAACCGTTGCCATTCGTATTCCCGGCCAGCTCATCATTCGACATAGCACAGCGATGCTGCGCGCATAGTTTGTGCAGGTCAACGGCAGTATATTCCGCCTCAATTACAATCGGTAAGGATGCTGACGGATAGCCGTGGCTATGAAGGCGAGTGTTATGATAGACGGGTTCTTTTGTCTATCTAGGAGGCTTTGCCTGATGGAGATCACCAAGGATATCCGCTACATCGGTGTCGACGATCACGACATTGACCTGTTCGAGGGCCAGTACGACGTGTCCGAGAACGGTATGGCATACAACAGCTACGTTATCTTGGGCGATAAAATCGCTGTCGCCGATTCGGTCGACGCCGGCTTTGTCGACGAATGGCTCGGCAACCTCGAGGCCGCGCTTGACGGCCGTACGCCCGACTACCTGGTCGTCCATCACATGGAGCCCGATCACTCCGCCGGCATCGCCGCCTTTATGGAGCGCTACCCCCAGGCCCAGATTGTGGCTAGCATGGGCGCCTTCCGCATGATGGTCAACTACTTTGGCACCGACTACCCCGAGCGCAAGATGGTCGTCAAAGAGGGCGACGTGCTCGACCTGGGTGGCCACAGCCTGACCTTTATCGGCGCCCCCAACGTTCACTGGCCTGAGGTGATCTTCTCCTACGAGTCCACCGACAAGGTGCTCTTTAGTGCCGACGGCTTTGGCAAGTTTGGCGCCAACGACATCGAGGATCCCGAGGGCTGGGCTTGCGAGGCTCGCCGCTACTACTTTGGCATCGTCGGTAAGTTCGGCAAGTTCGTGCAGGCCGTGCTCAAGAAGGCCGCCGACCAGGACATCCAGATCATCTGCCCGCTCCACGGCCCCGTACTGACCGAGAATCTGGGCTATTACCTCGATACCTATAACACCTGGTCGAGCTATCAGCCCGAGGACGAGGGTATCACGATTGCCTATGCGAGCGTGTACGGGCATCTGAAGGCTGCCGTCGAGGAGCTCGCATCTGCGCTTGAGGCTCGCGGCCAGAAGGTCTCCGTCTTTGACCTGGCTCGCGACGACATGGCCGAGGCCGTTGAGGATGCGTTCCGCTACGACCGTCTGGTGCTCGCCTCCATTACCTATCAGGGCGAGATCTTCCCGTGCATGAGCACCTTTATCCACACGCTCGCCGAGCATGCCTACCAGAACCGCACCGTGGCGCTTGTCGAGTCCGGTTCCTGGGCGCCCGCAGCTGCCAAGGTTATGACCAAGGAGCTCGAGGGCATGAAGGACATCACCCTGACGCAGAACAAGGTGACTGTGCTGGGCTCGCTCAACGACGCCTCGCGCGCCCAGATCGAGGCCCTCGCCGACGAGCTCTCCAAGTAGCGACACGTTCACTTTTGGCGCTCAACTATCACAACCACCACAAAGGGGGCAGGCACCTTTGTGGTGGTTTTTGTTTAAGCGCCGGCGATGATGAGGGCTGGACGTGCGCTGTCGGTGGCCTTGGCGATTGAGGTGGCGACGGCATGATCGGGGTCACGGTCCATCACGATGGCGTCGACATCGGTCAGCTCGGCAAAACGGTACATGCCACGTCCGTTGACCTTACTGGCGTCCATGAGGGCGACGCTTTGATGGGCCGCGGCGATCATAGCCGTTTTGGTCTCGGCCATCTGGGGAAAGTCGGTCGTAAAGCCGCAGCTGGAGACAAAGGCGCCGGGGCACATGACGGCCAGATCGGCATGGACCATTTGAAGCGCCTGCATAGTGAGCGGTCCGTACAAATAACGATGGCCTTTGCGCAGCGCCCCGCCCAGCATGACGACATCGACCGAGGGCATGCTCTCGTCGATGTAATCGGCAATGGTAATGTCTGCCGTGATGACGGTGATGCCGTCGCGCTGGTCGAGGAGCCGGACGAACTCGAGCGCCGTGGTGCCCGAGTCGACGAGCAGCGTGTCGCCGTCATTGACGAGCTCGATGGCGCTTTGCGCGATGGCCTGCTTGGCAGCGACGTTGACATTGATGCGGCGATCCTGGGTGGATACGGTCAGTCGCTTCTGGAGAGACACGGCGCCACCATGCGTGCGGCGCAACTTGCCGGACTCGGCGAGCGCGTCCAGGTCGGCGCGGGCGGTAACGGAGGACACGCCAAAGGTCTGGGCGATTTCTGCCACTTGCACCGAGGCGTTATGTTCGAGCATTTCCATGATGGCGGAACGACGCTCATCGGCGAAAGCTCGGGTTGTTGCGTGGGCCATGTTTGCTCCATTCTCGGCTAAATTTGTAGGAATTGTGTTGAGTCTATTTTCGTTCATTTTCTTTTTGAGTAAGAAAACACCTTTCGATTACTTATCTTTTCTATAAAAAAAAGACGCTGAACGCCCAAAATTCAATATCGAACATGTCCACTCGGCTCAAATTCCTTCCGTTTACTTTTCAAAAACGACTGTATTGACCTGCATGGGCTCAATATCTCGAGCGTGTAAAGCCGCTGAATTTCATACAATGAGCGCAGCAAAACGCAAGGTAAAACGCCTTGTGAACAACTACGCCCGATGTCCAGATGCGGGCGAGGGAGAGGAGCAAACGCTCATGGCACTTGTTACCACCGAAAAGATGCTCAAGGACGCTCAGGCCGGCCACTACGCCGTCGGCGCGTTCAACGTCGAGAACCTCGAGTTTGTTATGGCCGTTCTGGCCGCTGCCGAGGAGACCAAGTCCCCCGTCATCATGCAGACCACCCCGGGCACCATCAAGACCGCTGGTCTGGACTACTTCTACGGCATGGTCAAGGCTGCCGCCGAGCGCGCTTCCGTGCCCGTCGCTCTGCACCTCGATCACGGCGATGGCTATGACCGCTGCATGCAGGCTTTCCGCACCGGCTACACCTCCGTTATGATCGACGGTTCGCACGAGTCCTTCGAGGACAACATCGCCCTGACCAAGTCCGTCGCCGATGCTGGCCGCGCCATGGGCGTGCCCGTCGAGGCAGAGCTCGGCAAGGTTGGCGGCAAGGAGGACGACGGTCCCGCGGTTGAGGGCGAGAGCCCCTACACCGATCCGGCCGAGGCCAAGGAGTTCGTCGAGCGTACCGGCTGCACCTCCCTCGCAATTGGCGTTGGCACCAGCCACGGTGTGTACACGAGCGATCCGCACATCGAGCAGTCCGTGGTCAAGGCCATCCGCGACGCCGTCGACGTGCCGCTGGTTCTGCACGGCACCTCCGGTGTGCCCGATGAGCAGGTTGCCGAGGCTGTGAAGAACGGCATCTGCAAGGTTAACTACGCCACCGAGCTGCGTCAGGCCTATACCAAGGGCTTCATGGCCTACATGGCCGAGAACCCTGCCTGCTTCGATCCCAAGAAGCCGGCCAAGGAGGGCATGCGCGAGATCACCGAGCTGGTTAAGATCCGCATGACCAACCTCAACTCTGTGGGCAAAGCAGAGTAACAGCAAGGGTACTCCGACTCAAAATAGATCCCGGGGAGGGATGAGGGCTTAGTTCACCAATCGTCCTCGGGCATGCAAAAAGCCTCGCTGCGCACTTCGTGCGGCGAGGCTTTTTGCCCCCTGCGGAAAGATTGGGGAACTAAGCCCTCATCCCTCCCAAGTTGACCTACTCGAGGTCGTCGCCCTTGTGGCGTTAGGTCTGAAAAAAATAAGAAGCCTTCGCGCTGCGGAATGATTTTGGAAACTAAGTACGGGGACCCGCCCAAGCCGTTCTGCTCAATCGCCCTTGTGGTGTTGGGGCTGAAAGGGTGGGACGCGTGGGTTATTTGGTTGTTAGGGTTAGTAGGTCGTTGGGGGTTTTGAGGTTGTAGGTGGCGTTTGGGATATCTTGGTGTGATCCCCATGCTGCTCGGGCAAAACTGACCCCTGCTGAAGTTGCGCATTGTTCGTCGTAGACGGTGTCGCCAACGTAGACGACGTTGCCAGGATTCGCGCCCGCACGTCGGAGATATTCGAGCATGGGTGCGGGTGCGGGTTTATGTTCGGTTGTGTCTTCGACAAGGATGATGTGCTCAAAATACTTATCGAAACCAAGGGGTGCAATTTCTTTTGCGTATTCGTCGCGCGCACGTGAGGAGACGATGCCAAGTTTGCAGCCGCTATCGGCGAGTGTTGCGATGACTTCAAGCAAACCTGGAAACACGCTGATGGTGCTTTTAAAGCTGGCGGCAACTTGGCACCAGCGATCCAACGTTGCCTGCGAGTAGATTCCAAGTTTCTCAAGGGCATCCTTGCCGGGTATGCCGAGGGCAAATTCAAGCTCGTGTCGGGGGAGCGTTTTGCTGGTCTCTTCTTGGACAATCTGGACAAGCGATGACAGAACGCTTTCTTCTGTATCTGCCAATGTCCCATCAACGTCAAATACGATATGGTCAAAGTGCTTCATATGATTGCTCCTCTCTGTTGTTTGCCTGCAAGTTTGATGCAGTGACAGAAGAAGGGTTAGCGGGATTTCTGCCTGGTGCTATCGAGATTCTGCCTCGCTGCTCGATAGCTCGAAGGAGTGCACCCCATTTGTTCTTTAAATACCTGGCCAAGATGGCTTGCTGTTATAAATCCGCATTGGCGCGCGACTGTCTGTACCGTTCGCGTGGTGTGTGCCAAAAGTTCGCAAACACGGTTTATGCGGTATGCGCGTAGATATGCCGCCGGGGTCGTTCCTGCACAAGTTTTGATAATGCGGTAACACTCTCTTTCGCTTACGCCGGCTGCAGATGCCATCTGGGGCACATCTATAGCGGCTGCATAGTTTGCGCGGATAAAGTCCAGGATTGCCTTGAACTGTACGTCGCGGCTGGTCATCCAAGAGGCGCCGTCGGAAGAAAAGAGCGGTTCGGTCTTGGCGTTAATCTGAATCCAGAGCTCTGACAAACTATTTCGAAGCGCCATCTCGTTCTGCGGCCGTTGAAGGTCGTGGCTAAAGGAGCTCTTCAGCAAATCGATAAAGGGCATATCGTCGGGATTGGTGGGCGACCATTTGAGCACATCGACGCCTCGACATTGAAGCAATGGGTTGATGTAGCGCTTTTGGAGACGTCCCGCGGGATCGCCGAGCATCGACGGCTGAAAGATATGCAGCATTTGAATGGCTGGCGCCGAATTGGGTGATTGCAGCGTGCTGTGCAAAACGCCGCCGTTGATAAAGCCGGCGGACCCTTCCTCAAAGCGTACGTGCTCATGAGCCGCGTGCGTTCGGTAGTCAATCGCTCCCTGCTCCATGTAGAAAAGCTCAACTTCGGAATGCCAGTGCCAGGGGACGGAATTGCCCGGATAGCGAGCGAATTCTGCGCGTTCGGCAATATAGGGCCAGTCTTCGGCGGTCTCGAGAAACGCTTCCTCGCGTCCTCCGCGGTGCAATTCTATGTGATCCATGTTTCGCATGGCATCAGTATAAAGCGCGATGGGCTTAGATTGCTCTTGCCTGTTCGGGGAACGCCTTGTCTAGGGATGCTTGGAGCTTTTCGAAGGAAGCTCGTAAGTTGAGGCTCTGATCGGCTGAGCGCTTGGTTTTTGTGGTGGGGGAGTCGAGGAGACCGTTTCTCTGTGTCGGGGGGAAGGAGAAAAGGTCTGCATGTGTTAGGGATGGCTGCTGTGTTGCGTCATTGGAAGAATGCATGCTTATGCGGCCTCCTCGATGTCCACCAAAAGGTTGCGCTCGGGGTTTGCTGCTAGGTCCCGTGCGCTGGCAGTATTATGCCGCGGCTGCCGCAAAGAAGCGCTAAAGAAAGGCTTAACCTGGTTTGGTGTTACGATGAAACTGCAGGTCAGAGGTATCGAGTAACACTCTTGAAAGGTTTTGAGCTTAAGGGCTTTCTAAGGTTTGTGACGTGGATGTGGCGCGGACGTGCGGAGCGTGTGAATGCTCGCTGTTAGCGCTGCGGCTCTGTGGCGCGCACCTGCTCGATGACCTTTTCCATCGTGGCGTCGATGCGGTCTTTTTTGAGTTCGCATTCCCAGATGGTTATGGGCGTCCAGCCCATTTGAGTGAGCGCTGCCACAGCAGCACGGTCGCGCTCGACGTTGCGACGGAACTTTGCCTCCCAAAACTCAACGTTGCGCTTGGGCTGGCTTGGGTTGCACTTGGGGCAGCGGTGCCAAAAGCAGCCGTTGACGAAGATGGCGATCTTGCGCCCGGGAAAGGCGATATCGGGTTTGCCGGGTACCTTCCATTCCAAGCGATAACCCGTAAGGCCCGCGGCGCGCAGGCGCTGGCGAACGAGCAGCTCGGGCTTGGTGTTGGCGCGTTTGTTACCCTTCATGGACTTTTTGATGGCGGCGCGGCGGCGGACCAGTTCGCGCTCGTCAGCGGAGAGGTCCGAGGTATCGATGCCGTCCAGCAGGCCGGGCTTCGGACGCTTTTTGCTGCGGCGCTTAGGTGCACGCTTGGGTTTGTCGGCTGTGTTGGGCGCGGCGTCATCGGCAGAGCTTGTCTCAAGCCGATCTTCCTTCAGCTCAATCAGGGCATCAATGAGCCCCTTGTCAGCGGGCATCCATTCCACCGTGGCAAGTGAGGTGCGTGGAATCCAGCGGATATCGAGCTGGCGGTCGCGCTTCTGGGGCTCATCGGATTCATCGGCCAGCGAGCAGTAGTAGCACTCCATGGAGAGATGAAAATCGGGGTAGTCGTACTCAACGGTGTAAAAATCGCGCAGGTTTGTGACTTTTACCTGCAGCTCTTCCATGAGCTCGCGGCGTACGGCGTCCTCGGGCGTCTCGCCGCGCATGAGCTTGCCACCGGGGAACTCCCAAAGTCCCTGCATGTCGCCGTAGCCGCGCTGCACGGCAAGCAGCTCGTCAGATCCTTCCTTGCGAATGATCCCAGCGGCAACATGAACAGTCTTCAACAGGAGTCCTCTCTCAACATCAACACGTGACAGGGTAGCTACCCGTACCTTACACAACGGTAAGGCAAGCGTAAGCCATATCGATGGTAGCCGACTCGGCTTCTTGCGACTATAGATGCCGTAGACTAATCGCAAGAAAGGACTCGGTATGCAAACCACGCACATGGCGACCCCGGTACTGGAGGTCGCGCATCTCGAAAAGGTATATGGAGCGCTGGGCAACGTGACCCGCGCGCTCAACGACGTCAACTTTACCGTCAACCGCGGCGAATTCGTGGGCATCATGGGTGCCTCGGGCTCGGGCAAGTCGACGTTGCTCAACTGTGTCTCGACCATCGATAGCGCCACGAGCGGCACCATCCGCATCAACGGACAGGACGTAACACGCATGAAGCAGGCTAAGCTTTCGCAGTTCCGCCGCGAGGAGCTCGGCTTTATCTTCCAGGACTCCAACCTGCTCGATACACTCACGGCACGCGAGAACATCGCCCTGCCGCTCACCATCGCCCGCACAAACTCGGCAGAGGTCTCGACCCGCGTGCAGGATGTGGCCGCGCGTCTGTCCATTAGTCAGGTGCTCGATAAGTATCCCTACCAGATGTCCGGCGGTCAGCAGCAGCGCGTTGCCGCGGCTCGCGCACTCGTCACCGACCCCACTATGATCATGGCCGACGAACCCACCGGCGCCCTCGATTCCAAGAGCGCTCGCCTGCTGCTCGAGAGCCTGGAGGCCCTTAACCGCCGCCTGCGCGCCACGGTGCTCATGGTCACGCACGACAGCTTTGCCGCCAGCTACACGAGCCGTGTACTGTTTATCCGCGACGGCAAGATCTTCACCGAGCTGCGCCGCGGCGACACCGACCGCCGAGAGTTCTTCGACCGCATTATGGAGGTCGTTGCCATGATGGGCGGTGAGGGCTCCGATGCTCTGTAAACTCGCTTGGGGCAACGTCCGCCGCGCCGGGCGCGATTACCTCGTCTACTTGTTGACGCTCACCCTGGGTGTCACGGTCTTCTATGCCTTTAACACCATCTCGATGCAGGTCGACATCGCTGGCATCAAGGAGGAGGGACTGTCCGAGCTCATGGGCGGCATGCTCGGCTACCTCACGTACTTTTTGGCCGGCGTTATGGCCTTTTTGATGGTGCATGCCAATAACTTCATCATGAAGCGCCGCAAAAAGGAGTTTGGCCTGTACCAGGTGCTCGGCATGGGCCGCGGGCGCGTCGCCACGATCATGGCGTTCGAGACCGTGATCGTTTCGGTCGGCGCCTTCGTCGCTGGTATTGTGCTGGGTGTGGGGCTCTCCCAGCTCATGACGTTCTTTACCGCCTCGCTCTTTAAGACGCAGATTGCCGATTTCCACTTCTTTTTCTCGATGCATGCGTTCAACCTGGCCCTTGCCTGCATGCTCGTAATGTTTGTGCTCACGCTACTGCTGAACCTTCGCGCCGTGCGTCGCACTAAGCTCATTGAGCTCATGGGTGCCGAGCGTCGCAACGAGAGCATCAAGACACGCAACCCCTGGATCGCGATTGCCATCTTTGCCGTGGGCGTGGTGCTTGTGGGCGTGGCCTATTACCGTCTGCTACGTGATGGGTTCCCGCTAACCGCGACGGACAGCAAGCTGCAAGAGGCCATGAGCCAGTTTGGCATTACGACCGCTATGGTTACAGTGGGTACTTTTGCCCTGTTCTGGGGACTCTCGGGCATGCTCATCAAGCTGCTGCAGAGCCTGCGCAGCGTGTATTGGCGCGGCCTCAACATGTTTACCGTGCGCCAGCTTTCGGCCAAGGTCAATACGGTGTGCTTTTCGATGGGCGTCATCGCGATGATTCTGTTTTTGGCCATCACCTCGGTGACGTGCGGTATGTCGATCGCTAACGTGATGAACGAAAACCTGGAGCGCTATAACCCTGTTGACGTGTCTCAGACGTATGTCTATTACACGCCCGAAACGCTCGACTACTACAAGGAGTATGTCAATCCTTCCGAGGCCGATCGCATGGTGCTGGCCGATGCAACGGTCGATTTGTACGCTGCATGGCATGGCGAGCGCAAGTCGGCGGACAACAACGACGAGACCGGCAAGAAGGTCAATATCGCCGATGTTGCCGGTGAGCATGTGCAGATCGATTCGTATCTGAGCTACCCGCTTGGCGGCTCGGGCCCCTCGGTGGTGGCGGGTGAGATGTGCAAGGCCATGGGCGAAAAGCTTCCCAAGGCGCTCGAGGGAAGCAACGCCGATGCGATGGGTCTGTTTGTGACGCCGGCGAGCCAGTACAACAAACTGCGCCAGATGATGGGCGAGGAGCCGGTGAGCATTGGCCGCGACCAGTATCTGCTCACGTGTGATATGGGCGGCGAGTTGGTCGACATGTACACCAAGTATATGGCCGGCGGCCATGCCCTTACCTTGGGCGGGCATACGCTCAAGCCCGCAACCGATAAGTCGGACGAAGATACGGCGGCCATCGCCAACTCGGCGATGGGCAGTAATCCGGGTACCGTCGTCGTTGCCGACGAGCTGTTGTCCCAGCTTAACCTGCAGCCGTATTCCAGTAATCTGCTCGTTAATTACAAGCAGGGGATGGATGTTACCGAGGCCGATGAGCTCATTAAATACACCATGCTCGACAATCTGCTCGTTGACGGCAAGGAGCCGGGGTCGTGGGGAGTCTTCATGACACGCTCCGAGCTATATACGCAATCAGCGCAGATGAACGGCATGATTAGCTATCTGGCTATCTACATCGGCTTTGTACTGGTCGTTGCATGCGCGGCAATTCTGTCGATCCAGCAGCTCTCCAACGTGGCAGATGGCAGCCGCAGCTATCGCGTGCTGGCGCAGATCGGCTGTGACGACCGCCAGATTCGCCATTCGGTGATGGCACAGCAAGCGGTGTTCTTCCTGTTCCCGCTGGCAGTGGGTCTGGCGCACTCCTTTGTGGCGCTCAAGGTGATCATCGAGCTGGTGAGCACGTTTGGCAACATGAGCATCGGCGGTACCGTGGGCCTCACCTGTGCGATTTTCTTGGCAGCCTACGGCGGCTACTTCCTGGTAACGTACCTCATGAGCGCCGGCATGGTACAAGCTGCCATCGCCACCCGCTACAGCGAATAGCCGACTCAAAGCAAAACATTCGCAGGTTGAGCATAAATCAGCGAAAGCGCCCCTAGACGAGCAAGGTGACGTGAAAGAGGAGGGAAGCGTACTTCGGTACGCGACCGACGATTGAACGTCAGATTGCCGCCTAGGGCGCTTGCAGCGTCGAGCCGTTACGCGGTTTGGCAAAACCGCGTAACTCGAGCCCCTTCGTGGTGGTTTTTACGTTTATCTCAATCTGTAACATATGGCTGGCAAAATCGCCTCTATCTGTTATAGATTGAGATTGTTTGTCCCGAGCCATACGGTTTGTCTCGATCTGTAACAACAAGACGGGGATTCGGCCCCTAGATGTTACAGATCGAGACAATGGTCGTTCGATTTGGAGGAAGCCTTATGCGCACGATTACCGAGTCCGAGTCCACCCCCAAGGCCGACGGTTTCTTTATGCCTGCTGAGTTTGCCCCGCAGGATCGCGTGTGGATGGGTTGGCCCCACCGCACCGACACCTGGGCCCACGGCGCCAAGCCGGCTCAGAGGCAGTATGCCGCCATCGCTCGCGCCATCGCCGAGTTCACCCCGGTCACCATGTGCGCCAACCAGGCTGACTACGCCAACTGCAAGGCCTTCTTCGAGAACGACGAAAACGTCACCGTTATCGAGATGACCACCGACGACGCTTGGTTCCGTGACACCGCTGCCACTTTTGTTATCAACGGCAAGGGCGATAAGCGCGCCAACCACTGGCACTTCAACGCCTACGGCGGCCTCGTCGACGGCCTCTATTTCCCATGGGACAAGGACGAGCAGATCGCCCTTAAGATAGCTGAGCTCTCCGGCTGCCGTCGCTATCGTCCCGATGACATGATCCTCGAGGGCGGTTCCATCACCGTCGACGGCGAAGGTACCGTGGTCGTGACCGACCAGTGCCTGCTTTCCCCGGGCCGCACCTGCTCTGCGGTTCTGGAGGAGGAAGAGGATTCCGAGTCCATCTGGCCCAAGTTCAAGAGGAAGTTTGAGCCCTGGAGTGAGGAGCTTCGCGCCTATATGGACGAGCACCTCAAGGATTACCTGGGTGTCGAGAAGGTCATCTGGGTCAAGGAGGGCATCGACCCCGAGGAGACCAACGGTCACATCGACGACGTCGCCACGTTCATCGCCCCGGGCGTCATGGCCTGCATCTGGACTGACGATCCCGAGTATCCGTTCTACGAGCAGTGCCACGCCATCTACGAGACCCTCTCCAACGCCGTTGACGCCAAGGGCCGCAAGATGAAGGTCTACAAGCTCTGCATGCCCGTGAACCCGCTGTTTATGGACCAGGCTTCCTGCGACACCATCGACGCCGACGAGAACGCCGAGCCGCGCGTCGCCGACGAGCCGCTGATCGCCTCCTACATGAACTACCTGGTCACCAACCACGGCGTTATCGTCCCGCAGTACGGCGACGAGAACGACCAGCTTGCCGTTGACACGCTCCAGAAGATCTACGACGAGGTCTGGGGCGAGGGCGTCTACAAGTGCGTCGGCGTTCAGTCCGAGCAGGTCGTCTTCGGTGGCGGCAACATCCACTGCATTACGCAGCAGGAGCCGTCAGCGTAACTGTCTGTCTTCCCGAGGCACGGCACCTTGCCCTTCATTTGTCGCTTGCGTACCAAAGTACGCGGCGCTCCTCTTTCACGGGAATCTGCCGCACCTCAGAAACCCAGCCGATCAATCGGACGGGGGCTACTTGATTGCAAGGTGACGTGAAACGAAAGGGCGCTGACCTTCTGGTCGCGCCCTTGAAGTTGAACGTCAGATTGTCCAAATGCGGCCTGCGTAGCGTCGGCCCGTTACGCAGTTTGGTAAAACCGCGTAACTAAATACGTTCCGCGATCTCGTGGATGAGGTAGTCGGTCTTTTCCCAGCCCAGACACGGGTCGGTGATCGACTTGCCAGAGACGCCGCCGTCGACCGGCTGGTTGCCGTCCTCCAGATAAGACTCGATCATAAAGCCCTTGACCAGCTTGGAGATGGATTCGTTGCGGCGGCAGCTGTCGAGCACCTCCTTGCAAATGCGGTACTGCTCCAGCGGACGCTTGCCCGAGTTGTCATGGTTGCAGTCAATGACCGCCGCCGGATTGGCATAACCGGCGTGCTCGGTATAGCGCTCGGCCAGGCGCTCGAGGTGCTCGTAGTGATAGTTGGGGTAGGTGCGCCCATCGAGACCGATGTAGCCGCGCATGACGGCGTGCGCAAGCGGGTTGCCATCGCACTCGACTTCCCAGTTACGGAAGATGAAGCTCTGGTGCGCCTGTGCGGCGTAAATGGAGTTGAGCATAACGGTGGTAGAGCCGGCAGTGGGATTCTTCATGCCGACGGGTACCGAAATGCCGCTCGACACCAGACGGTGCTCCTGGTTCTCGACCGAGCGTGCGCCCACGGCAACATAGCTCAGCAGGTCAACGAGGTACTGGTAGTTGGACGGGTAGAGCATCTCGTCGGCGGTGAAGAAGCCCGTTTCCTCAATAACGCGCAGGTGCATATGGCGGATGGCCTTGACGCCCTCGAGCAGGTCGTCGGGAGCCTCGGGGTTGGGGTTGTGCAGAAGACCCTTGTAACCGGTGCCCTTGGTACGCGGCTTATTGGTGTAGACGCGCGGAATGATGATGAGCTTGTCCTTGACCTCCTCGGCGGTCTTGGCCAGTCGGTTCATGTACTCAAGCACCGAGTCCTCGCGGTCGGCAGAACACGGGCCGATGATGAGCACCTTGCGTGCGTCCTCGCCGGTAAAGACTTTGGCGACCTCGGCGTCAAATGCCTGCTTTTTGGCGGTAAGCTCGGCAGAAAGCGGCATTTCCTCGCGGATCTCCATGGGGATCGGCAGCCTGCGTTTGAATTCCATGGCCATAGGGGCCTCCTCAATCTATAGAAAGAGCAATAAGCGTATTGTCGAGTGCTCGGCATTATCCGCTGTCGCACGCTAAAGTGCAAGCAAAACCTGCCAAAAAGGGACAGGTTTATTTTGGCAGGTTTTATCTGGGGAAACGTCGGTGTATACCGGGGGAGTGGCGCCACGCGGGACCCTATGGCTGTTGTCGGTTCTCCGGGAAACACCCTGTGGGCAAAAAATGGCAAATATGAGTACTGTTGCTATCGTAGTGCCATATTGCCGGCATAAGATAATAGACATAACAGCAAATATGTTCATTAACATCAACGCATATAAGTCTGCTATAGGGCTGTTTGATCAATTTAGGAGCGCGTGCAAATCGTGAGGACGGCATTTGGGACTGTTTTGGCTGTTACTAAAAAGGTTGCAGTACTCACATTTGCCCTTTTTTGACCACGGGGTCTGGAAGGCGCCGTCAATGAGGTCTCAAGGAAGGCGTTTCGAGGCTCGAAGGACACAAAGCGGGGGCGCAGGTTGCCCTGCGCCCCCGCTTTCGGGCGTCATCCGCTCTCTGCGGTCGATTTTACGCCGCTTCGTCGAACTGCGAGTTGTACAGGTCGGCGTAGAAGCCGCCCTGGGCGAGCAGCTCGTCGTGTGTGCCCTTCTCGACGATGTCGCCGTCGCGAATCACCAAGATTACGTCGGCGTTGCGGATCGTGGACAGGCGATGCGCGATGACAAAGCTCGTGCGGCCCTGCATCAGCGCATCCATGGCGCGTTGGATGAGCTCCTCGGTTCGGGTGTCCACGTTAGAGGTCGCCTCGTCCAGAATCAGCGCCGGGCGGTCGGCCAAAATGGCGCGGGCAATAGTCACGAGCTGGCGTTGGCCCTGCGACAGGTTAGTGCCTTCCTCGTTGATCATAAAGTCGTAGCCGCCGGCGAGCGTATGGATAAAGTGGTCGCAGCGCGCGGCGCGTGCAGCGGCCTCGACTTCGGCATCGCTCGCATCGGGGCGTCCGTAGCGGATGTTCTCGCGGATGGTGCCGTTAAACAGCCAGGTATCCTGCAGCACCATGGCAAACTCGCCTCGCAGCGCCGCGCGGTCCCAGTCGCGCACGTCGACACCCTCAACGCGCAGCGAACCGCCGTCCACATCGTAGAAGCGCTGCAGCAGCTTAATGAGCGTGGTCTTGCCGGCGCCGGTGGGACCGACGATGGCGATGGTCTGACCGGGCTGCGCCTCGCAGCTAAAGTCGTGGATGATGGTCTGGTCGGGCGTGTAGCCAAACTTGACATGGTCAAACTCCACGTGGCCGGGGCGCTTCTCGGGAATCTGCGCGTCGGCCTTCTGCTCCTCCTCGGGCGCGGTCAGGAACTCAAAGACGCGCTCGGTGGCGGCGGCCATCGACTGCATCGTGTTGCTCACGTTGCCCAGCTGCTGCACGGGCTGCGTAAAGTTGCGAACGTACTGGATAAAGCTCTGAATATCGCCAGGCGTGGCATTGCCGGTCAGCGCGAGCTGCGCGCCCACCACGACGACGCCCACGTAGCCCATGTTGCCCACCAAGCTCATAAGCGGCATCATCAGGCCCGACAGGAACTGCGAGCGCCAGCCACTAATAAAGAGGCGGTCGTTTTGGCGGTCGAACTCCTCGATCGAGGCCTCGGCGCGGTCGAACACCTGAATGACGTTCTGGCCGGCAAAGTCCTCCTCGATAATGCCGTTGACGGTGCCCAGGACCTGCTGCTGCTCGCGGAAGTACGGCTGCGAGAAGTGAATCATTACGGTTAGGATAATCGCGGCTGCCGGCAGCGTGAGCACGGTGACGCCGGTAAGTGGCAGGCTGATCGATAGCATCATGACGAGCACGCCGATAATCTGCGTCACTGACGTGATGAGCTGCGTCACGGACTGGTTGAGGCTCTGACCCAGCGTATCGACGTCGTTGGTGATGCGGCTGAGCACGTCGCCCTTGCTGTGGCCGTTGAAGTAGCTCATCGGCACGACGGCGATCTTGGCGGCGATTTCCTTGCGCATGCGGTAGCAAATCTTTTGCGTGACGCCGGTCATGAGCCAGCCCTGGATGAGGCTGCAGACAGAGCTTGCCAGATACAGGCAGAGCAAAAAGCTGAGCGTCTTGGCGATCCAGGCAAAGTCGACATCGCCGGTACCGTTGACCTTGGAGACCAGGCCTTCGAACAGTTTGGTCGTAACCTGGCCGAGCACCTTGGGTCCCACAATGTTAAAGATGACCGAGCACACGGCAAAGGCGACGGCGGCAAACACGGCAATCTTGTGCTGACCGATATAGCCGAGTAGCTGCCTCATGGTGCCCTTAAAGTCCTTGGCCTTTTCGCCGCGGCCCATGCCACCCATGCGGCCCATGGGACCGCGCCGGCGGGTGGGCTTGGGAATCTGAGTCTTGGTCTTGTCTGCCATTAGTGCTCGCCTCCTTCCATGACGGCTTCAATTTCTTCTTGGGTGAGCCCCAGCTCCTCGGCGGAAAGCTGCGACTGTGCGATCTCCAGGTACGCTGGGCAGCTGTGCAGCAGCTCCTCGTGCGTACCGGTGCCCACCACGTGGCCGTCGTCGAGCACGATGATCTGGTCGGCGTGCATGATGGTCGCGATGCGCTGGGCCACGACCACGAGCGCGGCGTCGGTAACGTTTTTGGCAAGCTCCTCGCGCAGGCGCGCGTCTGTTTTGTAGTCGAGGGCGCTAAACGAGTCATCGAACACCACGACCTCGGGCTTTTTGGCCAAAGCGCGTGCGATGGCCAGACGCTGGCGCTGACCGCCCGAGACATTGGAGCCGCCCTGGCTGATGGGGGAGTCGTAGCCGCCCTCGCGCTCGGCGATAAAGTCCTCGGCTTGGGCGATGCGCGCGGCCCGGTGCATGTCCTCGTCGCTCACCATGTCGCCGGCAAACTTGAGGTTGCTCTCAACGGTGCCCGAGAACAGACGACCCTGCTGCGGGATGTAACCAATGCGGCGGCGCAGCTCGGAAAGGGTCATGTCGCGCACGTCGATGCCGTCGAGCGAAATGCTGCCGCCCGTGACGTCGTACAGGCGCGGAATCAGCTGCACGAGCGTGGACTTGCCCGAGCCCGTGGAGCCGATGATGCCGAGCATCTGACCGGCGTGCGTGGTGAAGTTCACGCCGCTAATGACATCGGCGCGGGCATCGGGATACTGGAAGCTCACGTCGCGGAAAGTGAGCTCACCGTGCGGCGCGCTGGCCGCGGGCAGTTTGGGCGAGGCGGGGTCGTTGATGCTCGTGGGGCAAGTGATGACCTCTTCCACGCGCTCGGCTGCGACCTCGGCACGGGGCAGGATAACCGAAACCATGGTGAGGATCATAAACGCCATGACGATCTGCATGGTATAGGAGATAAACGCCATCATGTTGCCGACCTGCA
This sequence comes from Collinsella sp., assembly GCA_019414445.1. GTDB lineage: Bacteria > Actinomycetota > Coriobacteriia > Coriobacteriales > Coriobacteriaceae > Collinsella. The sequence continues at coordinate 28,035 of DXMA01000017.1, read as the reverse complement.
TCACGCCGTCGGACACACCCTGCGCGCCAAACCAGACGATAAGCACGGTGATGCAGTTCATGACGAGCATCATGAGCGGCATCATAAAGCTCATGGCGCGGTTGGTGTAGAGCTGCGTGGTCATCAGGTCGAGCGAAGCCTTGTCAAAACGCTCGAGCTCATGCTCCTCGCGGTTGAACGAGCGGATAGGCATAAGGCCGTCGAGCAGCTCGCGGGCGGTAAGGTTCACGCGGTCCACGTAACTTTGCATCTTTTTGAACTTGGGCATGGTGAGGCCCATGAGCACGCCGACGACGGCCGAGACCGCGATGATGGCAACGGCGATGGTCCACTCCAGGCCGGTATGGTTGGCCAGGACGCGCATGACGGCGACGATGCCCATGACGGGGGCCATCAGACACATGCGGATAAACAGGGTTGCGGCCATCTGGATCTGCTGAATGTCATTGGTGCAGCGGGTGATGAGCGAGGCCTGGCTAAACTTGCCCACCTCGGCCGGCGAGAAGTGCATAACCTTGTTGAAGGTCTCGCGGCGCAGGTCGCGGGCGATGGAGCAGGCAGTGCGCGAAGCAACGGCACCGGTCAGGATGGTGGCGACCAGCGACACCAGACACAGCCCAAACATCGTGGTCGCCATGCGGCCCAGGTAGGCGTTCTGCACGTCGGCGGGGTCGATGCCCTGTGCCTTGTACTCGTCCTGCACATAGCTCACGGCGCGTTGGGTCACGATGGAGCCCGACATGGAGCCCATTTTGTCCGCCATATCGTTGGCGCCCTCGACGAGCTTGCCCTGGTCGATTAGGCCGCCTTCAACGCCTAGACGCAGACCCTTCATGGTGATCTTACCGCCGTCGGCATCAATCTGCTTTTGCATATTCTGCGCCGCTGCGGCCTTCTGCTGCATCTCGGCGAGCTGCTCGGGCGTCATCGCCGCCATTTGCTCGGGCGTGGGCATGGCCTGAGCGGCGTCGCTGTCTTTCTCGCTGGACGTGCCGGTCATGTCGCCCATGGAGTCGGCGTCGATGCCCTGGTTGAAGGCGAGCACGACGGTCTCAGGCAGGCTCATAATGTCGGCAATCTTGCTGCCGTCGGCACGCTCTTCCTCGGTGCCCTTGTACGTTCGAATGCCGTTCTTGTCTGCCTTGCCAAACACGGCCTCCACAGCTTTGGCGTCCTTGGCGCGCATAAAGAGTTCGAGGTCGTCGAGCGATTCGGCGCGAATGGTGTCGGGCACGGGCGAGGCAATGCCGCCTTGCTGCACGCCCACGTCGACGATGTCGCTCATATAGGTAGGCAGCGCCAGGTCGGCGTTGCAGCTGATTACGATAAGTACGATAGCTGCGAACAGTGCCAGGACATGCTTTTTAAAGAGCTTGAGAATCTTCACTCGGCATCTCTCCTTTCTTGATTGCGGTCGATAATTTCGTTGGCACGTCTTAGAAGGCGCACCATCTCTTGGGTATCTGTTTCGCCGAGCTGCTCGAGGAAAGCCGCGGTGCGCTCCTCGAATTCCCGGCGTTTGATTTCGAGATCCTGGAATCCCTTGTCGGTCACTATGACGTGTACGCGACGACGGTCGGTCTTTGAATGCTCGCGCTCAATCCAACCCTTGGCCTCGAGGGCGCGCAAGATATTGGCGATGCGGGCGCTCGAGACCCAGGCACGATCAGCGAGTTCGCTCGGCGTGAGCGAACCGCCAGCGAGCATGAGGGCGCGCATGACGGCCATCTCGCCGCTGAGAACTTTGTCCACAAAGCGCGAAACGCGCTGGTGAATGCCGCCAAACTCAGTAAGGAGCTGACGTCCAAGCTCATGGAAATCGGTATCTTCCACCGAAAACCCCTAACACTAGAAACTATTTTCGGTGAAAGATGATACCCTTGCACGCGCACCCTATACGGTAGATTTTGGGTCATGCCTAGAAAACAACCTTTAGGCGACCTCCGTACACCGTCGGTATCAGCAAAGTAAGGGGTAGATCGTAAGGCATGTCCCAAAGCCTACTCAGAGGCACTTTACTCTGCTAAAGCTGGCATAACAGCTAGAGCGAACGTCGTACAAAGGCAAGGAAAAATACCAAACAAATCGGTGAACGGTAGTTGCTCGCGCTCGCATTTCCTGCGGATTTGTTAAAAACGCCCTAATGGTATAAAAAAAGAAACATATAACAGCCCTGATGAAGGGGGTGGCTATGTTATCCTTCTCAAACGGGTGAAATCTTGGGTTTTGGGTTGCAGTTCCAAGGTGGACAAACGTTTTTCCCTGTACCAACGTGTGGTGAAGAACGGAAGAAGCCGGTAGTGCAAGCCGATAATTCAAGAATTCAATAAGCAGCGGTGTGAGAGAGCGCCGCATTACACGTAACTAGGAGCGTGGTTACACAATGCAGGAGGCATGGGAAGGCTTCAAGGAAGGCATCTGGACGGGAGAAGTTGACGTCCGAGACTTCATCCAGAAGAACTACACCCCCTATGAGGGCGACGAGTCGTTCCTCGCCGGTCCGACCGAGCGTACCAAGGAGCTGTGGGGCGAGGTTCTCGACCTGCTGCTCAAGGAGCGCGAGCAGGGCGGTGTCCTCGATATGGACACCAAGACTGTCACGGGTATCGTGAGCCACCCCGCTGGCTACATCGATAACGCCCACCGCGAGAAGGAGACCATCGTCGGCCTCCAGACCGACAAGCCGCTCAAGCGCGCGCTGCACGTCAACGGTGGTATCCGCATCGCTTGCCAGGCTGCCAGCCAGCACGGCTACAAGGTCGACGAGAGCGTTGTCGAGCGCTACACCTTCGAGCGCAAGACCCACAACGCTGGCGTCTTCGATGTCTACACCCCCGAAATGCGTGCTTGCCGCTCGGCTCACATCATCACCGGTCTGCCCGATGGCTATGGCCGCGGCCGCATCATCGGCGACTACCGTCGTGTTGCCCTGTACGGCGTCGACTACCTGATCAAGGACAAGGAGGCCCAGAAGGCTTCCACCCCGACGGTCATGACCGCCGACAACATCCGCGATCGTGAGGAGCTGCAGGAGCAGATTCGTGCCCTCGGCGAGCTCAAGATGATGGCCGAGACCTATGGTTTCGATATTTCCAACCCTGCTACCAACACGCAGGAGGCCATCCAGTGGATGTACTTCGCCTACCTCGCTGCCGTCAAGGAGCAGAACGGCGCCGCTATGTCCATCGGCCGTACCTCCACGTTCATCGACATCTACGCTGAGCGCGACCTTGCCAACGGTACCTTCACTGAGGAGCAGATCCAGGAGTTCGTGGATCACTTCATCATGAAGCTCCGCATGGTCAAGTTTGCCCGTACCCCCGAGTACCAGGCCCTGTTTACCGGCGATCCGCAGTGGGTCACCGAGTCCATCGGCGGCATGGGTGTTGACGGCCGTACGCTCGTTACCAAGATGAGCTACCGCTACCTGCACACGCTCGAGAACATGGGCACCAGCCCCGAGCCCAACATGACCGTTCTGTGGTCGACCCGTCTGCCCGAGAACTTCAAGAAGTTCTGCGCCAAGACTTCTGTCGCCAGCTCCTCGATCCAGTACGAGAACGACGATCTCATGCGCGTTTACCACGGCGACGACTACGGCATTGCCTGCTGCGTGTCCTCCATGCGCATTGGCAAGGAGATGCAGTTCTTCGGCGCCCGTGCCAACCTGGCCAAGTGCCTGCTGTATGCACTCAACGGCGGTGTTGACGAGGTCTCCAAGAAGCAGGTCGGCCCCAAGTATCGCGCCGTCGAGGGCGATACGCTCGATTACGACGACGTTGTGGCCAAGTACAACGACATGATGAAGTGGCTCGCTGGCGTGTACGTTAACTCGCTGAACATCATTCACTACATGCACGACAAGTATTGCTACGAGCGCATCCAGATGGCTCTGCACGACAAGCACGTGCACCGCTGGTTCGCTACGGGTATCGCTGGCCTTTCCGTCGTGGCTGACTCCCTGTCTGCCATCAAGTACGCCAAGGTCCACCCCGTCCGTGACGAGAACGGCATTATCGTCGACTTCGAGACCGAGGGCGATTTCCCCAAGTACGGTAACGACGACGACCGCGTCGACCAGATCGCTCACGACGTTGTGCACCAGTTCATGGAGTACATCCGCATGAACGACACCTACCGCAACTCCGTGCCCACGACCTCGGTTCTGACCATTACCTCCAACGTCGTGTACGGTAAGAAGACCGGCTCCACGCCCGACGGCCGCAAGGCTGGCCAGCCGTTCGCCCCGGGTGCTAACCCCATGCACAAGCGCGATAGCCACGGCGCCATCGCTTCGCTGTCTTCGGTTTCCAAGCTCCCGTTCCGCGATGCTCAGGACGGCATCTCCAACACCTTCTCCATCATTCCGAGTGCGCTCGGCAAGGAGGATCAGGTGTTCTTTGGCGATATCGACCTTGATCAGCTGGGCGAGTAACTATTGTTAGTGCTATACTAACAATAACGATTACTGATTAGTGCGCCGGTTTCGGCCGGCGCCTATCAATCGAAGGAGACACATTATGAAGGTTTCTGAAGTTTCCGAGACTCAGGCCGATAACCTGGTCCACATGCTCGACGCTTACGCCGAGAAGGGTGGCCACCACCTGAACATCAACGTCTTCAACCGTGAGACGCTGCTCGACGCTCAGGCTCACCCCGAGAAGTACCCGCAGCTGACCATCCGCGTTTCCGGCTATGCCGTGAACTTCCACACGCTCACCAAGGAGCAGCAGGACGAGGTCATTTCGCGTACCTTCCACGACAAGTTCTAAAGGGATTTAACTCCCGCAGGATCGCCGGGGCTGTTTGGGTTACCTCCCAAAACGTCCTCGGACATGCAAGAAACCCTCGCTGCGCACTTCGTGCGGCGAGGGCTTCTTGCGTCCTGCGGAATATTTTGGGAGATAGCCCAAGCAGCCCCGGCGGGGTCCTGTGTAGTCACCCTTTAGGCGAAACTCTCCTAATTATTTGGATGAGTCGTTTACTTACTTGTACTGTTACCGTCTTCCCGCTGTTGTTGGGGTATGCTTTGTTCGTATGTAAACGTATGACATGTTGATGGGGGAGGGTGCTATGGCTCGCGAGGGCGCTCGTTCTAAGGATTCTGCTAAGCCTGGCATCAAGGAAGTTGCAGCGGTGGCGGGGGTTTCGCCCACTACGGTATCTCGCGTGCTTAATAATCGCGGCTATATTAGCCAAGAAACCCGCGATAAGGTCCATGCCGCGATGGAGCGCATCAACTATACGCCCAACGATATCGCCCGTGCCATGCTCAACGGTCGCCTGAACCTTATCGGCATGATCGTTCCCTTTGTGAGCAGCCCGTTCCATGCTCAGGTTGTGCAGGCGGTCGAGCGCACGTTGGCGGAAAACGGCTTTAAGATGTTGCTGTGCAACAGCGCCAATCGACCCGATCTTGAGCGTTCCTATATTGACATGCTCCGCCGCAATATGGTCGACGGCGTCATCGTCAACTCCCTCAATATCGGTGCTGAGGCATATGCCGAGATGGGCTTGAGCCTGGTTGGTATCGACTGCGACCTTGGCGAGGCCTCTGTTCAGATTGCGAGCGACAGCTATAGCATCGGCGAACTTGCCACGCGTCGCCTGATCGATGACGGGTGTTCACGCATCCTGTGCCTGCGCAGCAATAGCCGCATGCGCATGCCTGCCAATAAGCGTACCGATGCCTACCTCGATGTTGTTGAGCAGGCCGGTTTGCCCGCGCTTGTCCGTGAGGTCGAGTTCGTTAAGCCCGACGACGAAAAGAGCGCGGTCGTTGCGAAGATCCTCGATGAGAACCCCGATATTGACGGCATCTTTGCGGGAGACGACACGATGGCGGCCATCTGTCTCAACATTATGAAGCAGCGCGGCTTGAGCGCTCCGGACGATATTAAGGTCGTGGGCGCGGATGGTGCCCGCCGCACTATGACGTTTATGCCTGACTTAACAACCGTACGCCAAGATATCGATCGCATCGGAGAGCTCGCGGCGCAATCCATCATCGCTCTTGTTAACGGCGATAATCCTGAATCGAATATCAAGCTCCCCGTTGAACTCATTGAGGGCAAAACCGCGTAGTTCATCCCGTGCCAAAAGAATTCCTCAAACGCCTCTGATGACCGTTCGCCGGCATATGTCAACCGTTTGCCGACGACTGGAACTGCGAAAAGACGTATTGATGTGAAAACGTTTGACATATGAAAACGATTGACATATCTTGCAGTTGTACCGAGTTAGTATCTTGTGGGAAAGGAAGTCTCGGATGCACAAGGTGTATTACCAGCCTGAGGGAATTTGGGTAGGCGACATCATGCCGTACGGCGAGGACGGCACGTTCTATCTCTATCATCAGCGTGACACGCGTAACCCCGGACCTTTCGGAGAGCCGTTTGGCTGGGCACTCGCGACGACCAAGGATTTCGTCAACTACAAGGACTTTGGCGAGAGCCTTGAGCGTGGCGGCGACGAGGAAGTCGACCAGTATGTTTATGCCGGCACAGTGTTTAAGGTGGGCGACAAGTACCATGCGCTCTACACTGGTTGCAATCGCGATAAGGTCCGCGCGCGCTTGATGAAGCAGGTTCTTCTTCACGCAACGAGTGACGACGCCGTCAAGTGGGAGAAGAACATCGCCGAGACGCTGCTTCCGCCCCAGGAGGGTTACGATGACCGCAACTGGCGCGATCCCTTTGTTCTTTGGGATGAGGAGAACGAAGAGTACATGCTCATCCTCGGCACGCGTGTGGGCGAGGACAAGCGTCTGATGACCGGTCGTCTGGTCAAGTTCACCTCCAAGGACCTGGATACCTGGGAGTTCCAGGGCGACTGGTGGAATCCGGGCCTGTACACCATGTTCGAGATGCCTGATCTCTTTAAGATGGGCGACTGGTGGTATCTGGTGTTCTCTGAGTACAGTGATGGCAACAAGACCCGTTACCGCATGTCTCGCTCTATCAACGGTCCTTGGATCACTCCTGCGGACGATTCCTTCGATGGCCGCGCGTACTATGCTGCACGTACCGCATTTGACGGCGAGCGCCGCGTTCTCTTTGGTTGGGTTCCTACGCGCGACGAGGGCGGCGACCCCAGCTCTTACCTGTGGGGTGGCACTTTTATGCCTCTCGAGATCGTTCAGCGTGCCAACGGAACGCTCGGCACCAAGCTTCCCGACAGCATGCTTGGCGCCTTTGGCGAGGCTAAGGCAGTCGAGGCCTTTGAGCTTTCGTGCGAGTCGGGCAAGGTCGAGCAGGTGCTCGCCGCGGATGCCGGTTCTACCTATATGCTCGACGCCGACATCGAGCTCGCCGGTGACGCTGCCGGCTTCTCGGTGAAGCTTGCCGAGGACGCCGAGTCCGGTCTTGCCTATGAGTTCCGCGCCAACCTGCGTGAGGGCAAACTCGAGTTTACGGCGGCCCCCCAGTATCCGTGGTTCCAGGTCAACAACATGGGCCTCGAGCGTCCGTTGTTCTTTAAGGGCGAGGGCACTCACCATGTGCGTCTGGTCGTCGACGACGACATCGCGACCATCTTTGTCGATGATGTTGCGCTCAACGCTCGCTTCTGCAACAAGCAGGGCCAGGGTGTGGCGCTTACCGTCACCGACGGTGCGCTCAAGTGCGCAAACGCAACGATCGCGTCTCTGTAGCGGCAACGAACCGTTTTATGATTTAGAAAAGGAATGGAGAGGAACATGGACTACAAGGCAGTGTCCCAGCAAGTCGTCGACAACGTCGGCGGACTGGAGAACATCGAGGGCGCCACGCATTGCGTGACCCGTCTGCGTCTGGTGCTCAAGGATACGAGCAAATACAACAAGGCCGAGCTCGAGAACATCGATGGCGTCAAGGGCGTGCTGTACAACAGCGGCCAGCTCATGATCATCTTCGGTACCGGTACCGTCAACAAGGTTTACGATGAGTTTATGGCTCTGACGGGCGTTAAGGAGATCAGTGCTTCCGAGGTCAAGGGCGCCGAGGCGGACAAGAAGGGCAAGTTCTTCTCGGTCCTCAAGGTATTCTCGGATATCTTTATCCCCATCATTCCTGCCTTCGTCGGCGCTGCAATCATCATCGGCCTTAAGTCGCTGATCGTTGCCAACGGCCTCTTTGGCATGGAAGGCAGCCTCGCCGATCACAGCGAGTTCCTCAAGAACCTCGCAAGCTTCTTTGCCATTATCGCCACCACGTTCGACTACCTGCCTGTCCTGGTTATGTACAGCGCGGTCAAGCGTTTTGGCGGTAACCCGATCCTGGGCATCCTCGTCGGTATCGTCATGGTTCACCCGAGCCTTATGAACCGCAACACGTTCGTTATGGACCCGACGGGTGCTGAGTACTGGAACTTTGGTCCGCTATCCATTCCCATGGTTGCTTTCCAGGGCGGCGTGTTCCCTGCAATCCTGACTGCCTGGTTTATGGCCAAGGTCGAAAAGATTGCCCAGAAGTACATCCCCGAGGTCGTTTCGTTCGTCTTTGTCCCGACCGTTACCCTGATTCTTGCTAACGTCGCCCTGTTCACCGTGTTCGGCCCGCTCGGCAACCTGATCGGCGACGTCCTCGGCGGCGTAATCGATATCCTGTACAACAGGATGGGCGTCTTTGGTGCCTTTGTCTTCGCCGCGTTCCTGCAGCCGCTTGTCGTTACCGGTACGCATCAGTTCATCCAGGGTATCGAGGCAAACCTCGTCGCCACGACTGGCTTCAACTACATCCAGGCCATCTGGTCGGTTTCCATTATCGCCCAGGGCGGCGGCGCCATCGGCATGTACCTCATTCATAAGAAGCATTCCAAAGAGCGCAACATCTGCATGTCGTCCTTTATCCCGACGCTGGTCGGAATCTCCGAGCCCGCTATCTTCGCTGCAAACATGCGCTACTCGATCATCCCGTTCATCTGCGCTTGCATCGGTGCAGGCTGCGGCGGTGCCTTCGTGAAGCTCTTTGAGGTGCGCGCCATCGGTCAGGGTCTGACCGGCGTGCTTGGCCTGCTCATCGTCACGCCCGAGACGCTCATGTGGTATGTGGCTGGCAATCTCATCGCCTTTATCGTGCCGATCGTCTTGATCTTTGCCTACAACAAGGCAAAGGGCGTGCCGACCACTGATGAAGAGGGCGCTGGCGCTGGCTTCGATGTCAGCTTCTAGTTGAGCCGTTCAGCGTAATCTGAGGATAAGTCCATTTGAGGAAGGGCGTTCGGCTCGTGTGAGTCGAGCGTCCTTTCCCATAGACGAGAAGGTCAATGGCGATGTTTAATCAAAAAAACAAGGTGATGCGTGCGGACTATGAGCAGTGGCGAGCTGGACAGGATGAGACGGCGGCTCGCATCGCGTCCGACCCCGATAGGCTTTTGTTCCATGTGGAGCCTGAGCTTGGCTGGCTCAACGACCCCAACGGTTTGGTTCAGATTGGTGATACGTATCACATCTATCATCAATACGATCCGTTCGATGCTGCGCATGGCGGTCCAGTGCTTTGGAACCATCTGACGACAAAGGATTTTGTGACGTACGAGAATCGCGGCCCCGTGTTGTTCCCCGATTCCGATTTGGATTCGAGTGGAGCGTATTCTGGTTCTGCCTTTGTACGTGATGGCAAGATTCACTACTTCTATACCGGCAACGTTAAGCATTTTGACCGCGATGATTACGACTACGTGTTGACGGGCCGTGAGCAAAACCAGATTCATATGGTTGCCGAGAATCCCGACGAATTGGGCGAGAAGCGCATAGCTGTTGGGCCGGTCGATTACCCCGACGATATCGGTACGCACGTGCGCGACCCCAAGATCCTTGAACACGACGGTATCTACTACATGGTTCTCGGCGCTCGTACGAAAGACGATCGCGGGTGCGTGCTTGTCTATACCTCGCGCAATCTTGAGGACTGGAGCTATGCGACGCGCATTGAGTTGGACGAGAAGTTTGGCTTTATGTGGGAGTGCCCCGATCTGTTTGAGCTCGATGGCGAGCTTATTCTCGTTTGCTGTCCGCAGGGTGTGCCTGCCGATGGTTGGCATTACCGCAATCCGCATCAGTGCGTGTGGTTCTCCATCGAGGCCGATTGGGAGGCGCCGAGCTTTAAAATCGTCGGGCAGGGCATGCCCCCGATGGTCGATGCCGGTTTTGATTTCTATGCTCCGCAGTCCTTTGAGGATACTGCAGGCCGGCGTTTGATGATCGGATGGTCGGGTTGCCCCGACGCGACGGCAGAAAACCCGACGGTGGCGCGCGGGTGGCAGTGCGCGTTGACGGTGCCGCGAGAGCTGAGCATACGCGATGGTAAGCTCTGCCAGCGGCCGGCGCACGAGATTGAGAGGATGCGCGGTGACTGCGTTCGCGCGATAGGCGGTGAAACCGTTGAGGAGCCGGGCCGCCTGTTTGATCTTGTGGTTTCCTGCGAGGGCGCCAAGATGGTCGAGCTCGAAATCCGCAAGGGTGTCTTTGTGCGCTATGCAGACGGGATGCTTACCCTCGACATGGGTGACGAAGGCTATGGGCGCGACCAGAGGTCGATTGAGCTCAGCGAGCTTCGCGACCTGCGCGTGCTTTCGGACACTACGATGGTCGAGATTTTTGCAAATGGCGGCGAGGCGGCACTTACGAGCCGTACCTATTCGCCGGCGGTTCCGGCGATGGAGCTGCACGCCGAGGGCGCGGCATCGATGAATTTCTACCGCCTCGCGCATTAACCGTGTGTGGAGCACGATTGGACTTGCTGGGCGGAATGTGTCGCAGTTGCCGCAGCGAACTACCGTTTATCGCGTATAGCGACCGTTTGCGGAGTAAGTAACACTTAGTAATAAACCGTGTAGAATCTCAGATTAGCACGGAGTTTTTCCAGGGAGACGCTGTCCTTTGTTGTGTGCAAGGGGCGGCGTCTCTTTGGCGCTCTGCCGCCGTTGTGCAACAGTGCGGCGGCGCGTGCCATGTGTTGAAAAGCCAATGTTGAGATGGGTCGTGATGATAATGGGCAAGTACGTAATCGTGGTTGAGTCTGGTTCGGATGTGACGCCGGAGCTCTGCGAACGCTACGGTATCGTGCGCGTACCTATGCATGTCACGATTGGTGACGAGACCGTCGAGGACGGCTCGATCGATCCGCTCGAGATTTATTCGCGCTGCAACGAGTTTGGCGTGATGCCCAAGACCAGCGGCTGCGCGCCGGCAGATTTTGCGCACGTGTACGATCGCATCCATGCCGAGCAGCCCGATGCGACTATTCTGCACCTTGCGTATTCCGAGGCCACGACCTGCTCACACCAGTCTTCTAAGATTGCCGCCAAGGGTCGCGACTACGTCTACTCCATGGACACGCGTTTTGTCTCGGTGGGCCAGTCGCTTGTTGCCGTCGAGACCGCCAAATACATCGAGGCTCACCCCGATGCCACCGTCGACGAAATCTTTGCATTTACGAATTCCGTCATGGACCGTGTGCTGCTGGGCTTTGTTCCTACCGACCTAGCCTTCCTTAAGGCGGGCGGTCGTCTATCCAACGTGGCATTCCTCGGTGCCCATCTGCTCAAGATTAAGCCCTGCATTGAGGTAACGGGCGGCAAGTTCGTGGCAACCAAGAAGTTCCGCGGCTCTATGCTCAAGTGCGCCCGCGCCTTTATTGACCACATGGTTGCGAAGGGCGAGATTGACTACTCGCATATTGGCCTGGCGTATTCGGTAGGCCTTTCCCAGGAGCTGCGCGACGACATGGAAGTCTATGCGCACGACCTGGGCTTTAAGGACGTTACCTGGACTCAGGTCGGCGGTGTCATCTCGAGCCATTGCGGCCCGACCGCCTTCGGTGCGGTGCTCACGCTTAAGGCGTAAGGTCTGGCGTCTATCGATTTCTATTGCCTCAGCGGCGGGCGGGTTGCGATAACCTTCCCGCCGCTCTTGCGTAGGGCCAAATAGGACAACCCAATTGACCGCTAAACCGTTTCGCCATCATGCGTATGGGCTAGAATGATTCTGGCATTTATGTAGCTAAAACCAATGAGAGGCAAGGTAGCGGGAATGGCTGAGATGACGCTCGAGGGTGTGGACGCTCGTCCCGAGGACTCTGCGTTTGCCCTGGGCCGCGTACATTCGATTGAGACGATGGGAACGGTCGATGGACCCGGCATCCGCTTTGTGGTGTTTGTTCAGGGCTGCCCCATGCGCTGTGCGTATTGCCACAACCCCGATACCTGGTCGGTTAGCGGCGGCACCATGGTGACCGTCGAGCACCTGATGGACGAGTTCCAGAGCAACCATGAGTTTTACCGCAGCGGCGGTATTACGGTGTCCGGCGGCGAGCCGCTCTTGCAGCCCGCGTTTTTAGCCGACCTGTTCCGTGCAATGCACAACAACCCCGATGGCCGCGTGCATACCTGCCTCGACAGCTGCGGCTATGCGTTTGACCCCAACCATCCCGAGAAGTTCGATACTGTTCTCAACGAGACCGACATGGTGCTGCTCGACATCAAGCATGCCGATCCCGTTGAGCATAAAAAGCTGACCGGTTGCGATCCCGCACGCATTCTGGCGTTTGGTGATGAGCTTGCCCGTCGCAAGATTAAGGTCGTTATCCGCCACGTGGTGGTGCCCGGCATTACCGATACGGTTGAGGAGTGCGAGGCGCTCGGCCGCCTCATCGCTCCATGGCACAACGTGGTGGGCCTGGAAATGCTGCCGTATCACACGATGGGTGTCGTCAAGTACGAGCAATTGGGCATTCCCTATAAGCTCGAGGGCGTTCCACAGATGGATACCGCGCGCATGCCCGAGCTGCGCAACGCCGTCATGACGGGCATGAAAAAGCGTCGCGCGGAACTCAAAAACGCTATCGGCTAGCGAGCCATTTTCGCTCCCCAAAGGCACTCATTGGGGACAGACTTAAATGAGTGCCCCTGGGCACCAAGTTGATTGCCAAAGAGCTCCGTCAAGTTGCGGTGGAATAGTTCTTGTTTTTCGGCTTATGCCGCCCAAATAGGAACTATTCCACCGCAACTGCGTTTTGGGCGGAGATGCGCAACAGAATCGCGCCATTTGGATAAATACGCTTGTGGTTTCTTTAAAGACGCCTTAAACGCCGCTGAATATCTTTGGAAAGAAATGCCTGCTCGGTATTATGCTGCTCGTATATGAACGGTAGCAGTCAGGAGACCACGTGCGAAATAACGCATCGCGGGACGAGTATATGCCGCAGCATAGCAGCAGATATGAGACGAAGGGCACATCTTCGCGTGGCCTTGCCGACGCTCGCGTCCGCGTGACGAAGATTGCCGCCATTGGGATGCTAACGTTGGCGATTATTATCCTCGGAATTACCGCCAAAACCTACGCGTCGGAGCGAATGGCACACTCAGATGCGTCAACGGTACAGACGCAAAACGAGAAGGTTTCAAAGTCCAAAGCGTCGGCAGATCTCAAGACGAGACTTTCGAAGGCGGACTTCAACGATATCCCTTCGGGTGATACCGTTCAGGCCTTCTCGTTGGTGGATAACAAGACTCCTACCTTGGAGGATGAGAGCCTTGCCTTGCTCCAGGATGCCCTGAGTCGGGCGCAGGAGCTAGGCGATGTGGGCGTGGTGTTCTACGACCTGTCAAGCGGCAAGGGCATGACGTATAACCCCGATGTCGAGGTTTACGGCGCGAGTAGCTACAAGGCGCTCTATGCGTTGTACATCTGCGAATCTCTGGTCGAGACGGGTCAGGTTTCACTCGATGATTCCCTTGGCACCTATGGTGGCTACAACATGGGTTGGCAGACGGTGCGCGACCTGATCGATGCCGCGGTCGTTAATTCGGACAACGATTCGTTTATTGCGTTACGCGCGGCGTTTGACAGTGTCGGTTACGAGGATTGGATTGCCAGTCTTGGCATCGATTACGATACCGCACTCGATCCGATGAGTGATTTTCCCACCTATTGCCCGCGCACCTCGGCCAAATTGTGGCGCGAGATGAGCGAGTATTTGAGCCGTGATACCGAGACGTCGCAATGGCTATCGGATCTTCTGGCCTCTACGACTCGATCGTTTATTCGTAATGGCATTGCGGACGACCAAGCCTTGGTACGCAACAAGGCAGGCTGGATTAGCGAGGATGGTTGCTATTCGACATGCGATGCGTGCCTCATCGATGTCGATGGCGACACCTACATTATGAGTATCATGACATCGATGCCATGGAGCGATCGCTCGAGCGAGCTGGTGGCTGCGATTGCTAAGACATTCTTTGATACCCGAGCTGCGCTGGCCTAACGTGTTCGTTTGACGAGGTCAAACAAAATGCTGGTACCATACCGTGGTTGAGAATTTCGTATAGGTTTGGGGAATGGCATGGCTACCATCGCGATTATCGGTGCGCTCGAAAAAGAGATCATGCAGATTAAGGAAGAGTTGAGCAACGTTTGCATGGTACAGGAGGCGGGCTTGAACGTTGTGACCGGCGGGCTCGACGGCCTGTCGATTGTCGCCACGACGGCGGGTATGGGCACGGTAAACGCTGCCGCCGCAACACAGCACCTCATTAGCAAGTATGCTCCACAGGCAGTTGTGTTTTCTGGTATCGCAGGTGGCCTGAATCCCAAGCTCCATATCGACGATGTCGTCATTGGCAAATGCCTGCGCTATCTAGATACCGATACCGCGCTTATCGCCGAGTCTGCACCGGGGCTCGAGGAGTTTGTCTCGACGCCTGCGCTGGTCGATATTGCCGCCGATGTGCTTTCTGAGCGTGGGTTTGTTGATGCTTCGACAAATGCGACCGCTTCGAACGAGGGCGCAAAGCAGTTCCTGGTCGGCACGATTGCCACGGGTAACCGCTTTGTGACGGGCGCCGCTATGCGCAATGATGCCATCGAGGCGACGCATGCCGATTGTGTCGGCATGGAGGGCGCGGCAATTGCCCATGTCGCAACCAAAAATGGTGTCGATTGCCTGGTGCTGCGTGCTATCAGCGATAATTGTGACGAGGCGTATGATGCGATTTGCGACCGCGAGTTCGATTTGTTCGAGTATGCGCGTGCCGCAAGCGATATCACGCTCGATATCGTTCGACGCATTGCCGCTGCGCAATAGCGCGTTTTTTGCAAGATCCTACGACCAAGGAGTGTCCATGGCCGATTCCATTAACTACCAGCTTGCCAAGTTCGTCGCCAGCTACGGCAAGGTTTCGCAGATCCCCGAGTCCACCTGTCCCGAGGTGAGCTTCGTTGGCCGCTCAAATGTGGGCAAGTCGTCCATTATGAACAAGCTCTTTGGCCGCAAGAACCTGGTGAAGGTTTCGAGCACGCCGGGCAAGACGAGCAACATCAATTTCTTCGAGGCCGACGACGTGCACTTTGTGGACCTGCCGGGCTATGGTTTCGCCCGTCGTTCCAAGGCCGAGCGCGACCGCTGGGCCGAGCTCATCGGCGACTTCTTCGACTCCGAGCGCAGCTTTAACTTGGTTGTGTCGCTAGTGGACATTCGCCATGACCCCAGTAAGCTCGACCATGACATGATCGACTACCTGCAGGGCAACGAGTTCAACTTTATCGTCTGCCTCACCAAGGCCGACAAGCTCAGCCACACCCAGCAGGCCCGCCAAGCGGCAGCCATCAAAAAACAGCTCAACGTCCCGGCCGAAAACGTAATCATCACAAGCTCCCAAACCGGCGTGGGCATCGACGAACTCAAGCGCCGCATCGCCGAAGCCTGCCTCTAATAAGTGCCCCAGCCTAGCAAGAGCCCCTATCAATAAAAGGCCATGATTTCAGCCTGGCGCCCCTTCAAAGCGTGGGTCCCTGTAGACATCGCTAGCTACGTTGCCATAGGGCCACCCAGGGGCATCCCCTTAAAAACATTCCGCAGCACGAGGCCCGCTTATCCGCAGCTCCGAAGGAGCAGGATAAGTGGGCCTCAAGTGCGAGGACGTTTTTAAGGGGATGCCCCTGGGTGGCCCGGACAGACCGATCGGCGATGTCTACAGGTACTCGATTTGAGCGCCTTCCGTGTCGCACGTCAGAATATGCGTATCACACTTAGGGAACTGCTCGCGCAGCTTGACCTGCAGGAACTTTGCCACGATGGTGTCGTCGGTCACAGCCATAAGGGTCGAGCCCGATCCGCTGATCCAGATGGTCTTGGCGCCGCCGTTAAGGCAGGTGTCGCGCACGGCGTTGTAGTCGGGGATGAGGCGACGGCGATACGGCTCTTGGATGCGGTCGTCGTTGGCGGCGGCAATCAGATCCAGGTCGCCGGTCTCCAGGCCGCGCGTCATGCCGGCGATGCGGCCCATTTGCCATACGGCGGTGGAGAGTGGAATCTCCTGCGGCACAACCTTGCGCGCCTCGCTCGTATGTACCTCGTAGGGCGGAATCACGGTAATAAAACGCAAGCGATCGCTCACCTCGTAGCGCAGGCACTGGGGGAGCGAATCGGTCGGCGTAAAGGAGCAGACGGCGCCGCCCAGGATGGCGGGGGCGACGTTATCGGGATGGCCCTCGACCTCGGTGGCAATGCGGACGAGCTCGGCGCGGTCGACGGTGTGGCCTGTCAGCGCGGCGGCGGCCATAATGCCGGCGACGACGCAGGTTGAGCTGGAGCCCAGGCCGCGGGCGACGGGAACGTCAGTCTGAATGTCGATGGCGACGGGGAAGGCCGGCTCGCCCCATGCGGCCAGTGCGTCGACAAAGCTCACGTAGACTAGGTTGTTCTCGTTTTGAAACTCCTCGGGGCAGCCCGTGATGGTGAGCTTGTCGGCGCGCTCGAAGGTGAAGTGCGAGTAGAGGCTGACGGCCATGCCGAGGGTGTCGTAGCCGATGCCTAGGTTGGCGCTCGTTGCTGGGACGGTGATTTTGATCATGTGAGTCCTCCTGGCGTGCCTGGCTGTTTAGTTCGCTGCTCGGGCAGTCCTGCGCAAGACGGAAAGCACATTAAGTGCTTTCCTTTGCGTGCGGAACTCGCGACGAACTAAACAGCCAGGCACGCTGTGCGCGTTCGTCATCATCCCGGGGATTATCTGATAAAAGAAGGTGCGCCGGCTTTCGCCGGCGCTTAATAAGGAATCTAGTTGGTGCTCATTCGTTTTGCTGCAGACTCGACGTAGCTTGCCATCTCATCGACGTCGCAGACGTCTTCGAAACGGACGGGTTTGGATTCGAGTTCGGCGAGCTGGGTCGGGGCGACCGTGTTGGTGGCCTGCTCGAGCACACGCATAGCCTCAAAATCATCCTCGGGAACGTCGAGCCCCAGGGCGTCGCAGCAGGCGCGTGGGAACTTGTAGGGGCTGGCGGTCGAAAGCAGCACGCGGGCCTTGGCGCCCTCGGCGGAAGCGACCTGCTCAAAGACGTGGTAGCCGCAAGCGGTGTGCGGGTCGATCACGTAGCCGTTCGCGTCCCAGCAGCTCTTGATGGCAGCGCGGACCTCGTCCTCGCTGGCCCAACCGCAGCCAAAGACGCTCTGAATCTTTGCCAGCAGTTCGGCGGGTACCTCGTAGCGGCCGGTCTGGGCAAGCTGCTCCATAAGGCCGGCAACGAGCTCACAGTCGCCGTCGGACAGGAAGTAGAGCATGCGCTCCAGGTTGGAGCTAATAAGGATGTCCATCGACGGCGAGATGGTCGTGAAGAACGGACGGTTGCGGTCGTAGACGCCGGTGGTCAGGAAGTCGGCGAGCACGTTGTTCTTGTCGCTGGCCACGACGAGTTTGGCGACGGGCAGACCCATGCGCTTGGCATAGTAGCCGGCCAGGATATCGCCAAAGTTGCCGGTCGGCACGCAGAACTCCACGGCATCGCCGGCCTTGATGGCGCCGGCGCGCAGTAGCTGCGCATAGGCGGCAAAGTAGTAGACAACCTGCGGCACCAGGCGGCCGACGTTGATGGAGTTGGCGCTCGAGAGCACCGTGCCGGCGGCCTCCAAGCGCTCGGCAAGTTCCTTATCGGCAAAGATGCGCTTGACGGCACTCTGGGCGTCGTCGAAGTTGCCGCGGATACCGCAGACGGCGACGTTATCGCCCTCCTGAGTGGACATCTGCAGGTTCTGGACGCGGCTGACCTTGCCCTCGGGATAAAAGACAGTGATGCCCGTGCCCGGAGCGTCGGCAAAGCCGGCGAGTGCTGCCTTGCCCGTGTCGCCCGACGTGGCGGTGACGATCATGATGCGCTCGGCGCCGCCGTCCTTGGCGGAGGTGCGGGCCATAAGGCGGGGGAGCATCTGCAGGGCGACGTCCTTGAAGGCGCTCGTGGGGCCGCCAAAGAGTTCCATCACATAGGTCTGAGGGGCGTCAGCGCCCGGCGCAGCGTCGAGTTTGACGAGCGGCGTAACCTCTTCGCTCGCGAACGTGCCGCGGTATGCCTCGTCGACACACGCCGAAATTTCTTCGGCCGTGTAATCATTCAGTAACATTCCCAACACATCTTGAGCGATTTCAAAGTACGATTTATCTGCAAGCGAGCTGATATCGACCTGCTGGGTGCCAAGCTCGTCCGAGACAAACAAACCCCCGTCGGGAGCGATGCCGGTGCGGATTGCCACCTTACTTGAGCACGATAAAGTGCGTCCTCGTGTACTATGATAAGTTCCCATATAACACTGCTCCTCGGATGCCTTGGTCCCAATCGGTGAAACCATGGTATCAGAGCGCGCAAAACAGGTTTGCAGAGGCTTTTAGAAAGGTAACCTCCAGCCCATGATTAAGATTGCCAAGTTTGGCGGCTCGTCTGTCGCCGACGCCGAACACTTTAAGAAGATCAAGGCCATTGTCGATGCCGATCCGGCCCGCCGTTTTGTGGTGGTTTCTGCCTGCGGTCGCCGCTTTAAGGGCGACACCAAGGTGACCGACCTGCTCTACCTGGTTAACGCGCACGTTAAGTACCACGTGTCGTGCGAGGAGCTGCTCGAGGACATTGGGCAGCGCTATTTTGATATCGCTGACGAGCTGGAGCTCACCTATCCCATCCGCGAGGAGTTCGCGGCCTTTGCCGAGCGCGCCCGCTCGGGCGGCTACTCCACCGAGGAGCTCGTGAGTCGTGGCGAGTACTTCACCGCTCGCCTGATGGCCGAGTATCTGGGCCTGCCGTTCCTGGACGCCGCGACGGTCGTGGCGTTCCATCACGACGGTACGCTCAGCATGAACCGCACCTCCGAGCTGGTGCAGGAGTACGGTCAGCAGGGCGGCTTTGTCATGCCCGGTTTCTACGGCGCGACGCGTGAGGGTCAAATCAAGCTGCTCGACCGTGGCGGCGGCGATATCTCGGGCTCGATCCTGGCCAAGTGCCTGGGCGCCGACCTGTACGAGAACTGGACCGACGTTTCGGGCTTCTATTCTGCTGATCCTCGCATTGTGCCCGAGGCTCAGCCCATCGCCCGCGTTACCTACGAGGAGCTGCGCGAGCTTTCGTACATGGGTGCAAGCGTCCTGCACGAGGAGGCCGTGTTCCCTGTGCGCGAGGCAGGCATTCCACTGGTCATCAAGAACACCAATGCGCCGCAGGACCCCGGCACCATCATTAGCGAGACGGCTGACGAGGGTGAGGCAGAGCCCATCATTACCGGCGTGACCGGTAAGCGCGGCTTTGTCGCCATCAACGTTGCCCGCGACCGTACCAAGCCGCGCGTCGGCTTTATGCGCCGTGCGCTTTCGGTCTTCGAACGCTATGACGTTTCCGTCGAGCACATGCCCACCGGTGTCGACCGCTTTGGTGCTGTGGTGCAGGAGCAGGACGTGCGCGATTCGCTGTACTCGCTCGTAGGCGACATTCAGCAGGAGGTCGAGCCGCTCGAGATCGAGGTGGTCGAGGGCTTGGCACTTATCGCGACCGTCGGTCGTAACCTGCGCGGCCGTGCAGGTATCTCGGGCCACCTGTTTGGCATGCTTGGCCAGGCGGGCGTGAGCGTGCGTATGATTTCGCAGAGCTGCGATGAGATCAATATCATTATCGGCGTCGAGGAGAAGGACTTCGACTTGGCGATTCAGACCATTTACCGTGCCTTCTCCGACGAGAACGGCATTGTGAAAGTCGCGGACCTGGAGGCTCCCGCGCCGGTCGAACCCGCCCTGGCCGCCCTCCACAAGTAGCGGCCATTCCGGCAGATTTTGGGACATGCCCCAAAATCTGCCGTGGGGCGTTTCATTTCGGTTTCGTTTCGACGGGGCGGGTTTCATGCCCGTCCCGTTTTTGTATAAACTGGGCAAGAACATTTAGCCTGCTCGGCGTGCGGGCAAAAGCCACAACCTTAAAAGGGGGAAGCATGAAACAGTACACGGTTGCTATTTTGGGCGCGACGGGAGCTGTTGGCACCCAGATGCTCGAGTGTCTCAACGAGCAGGAGTTCCCGGTCGGCAAGCTCAAGCTGCTAGCGAGCGCGCGCTCTGCGGGCAAGACCGTCGAGTTCCGCGGCGAGCAGGTTGTGATCGAGGAAGCTTGCCCCGAGGCCTTTGAGGGCTGCGACATCGTACTCGGCGCTGCCGGCGACGATATCGCGAAGGAGCTGCTGCCCGAGGCCGTCAAGCGTGGCGCCATCGTGGTAGACAACAGCCATGCCTTCCGCATGGATCCCGAGGTGCCGCTGGTCGTGCCCGAGATCAATGCCGACGATATCAAGTGGCATCACGGCCTTATCGCCAATCCCAACTGCGCGACTATCATCGGCCTGGTTCCCACGTGGCCGCTGCATCAGCTCGCCGGCGTGAAGCGCATGATCGTCTCGACGTATCAGGCGGCTTCGGGTGCCGGCGCTCCCGGTATGGCCGAGCTCGAGGCTCAGCTGGCCGCCCTGGGTCGCGGCGAGGAGATTCCCGAGCCGCGTGCATTTGCCGCCCAGCTGGCGAGCAACCTGATTCCGCAGATTGGCGGCGTCAAGGAGGAGGGCTTTACCTCCGAGGAGATGAAGCTGCAAAACGAGGGCCGTAAGATCATGCATCTGCCCGAGCTGCGCGTGAACTGCACCTGCGTGCGCGTGCCCGTGCTGCGTTCGCACTCCGAGAGCATTACGCTCGAGTTTGAGCGCGATATTACGGTCGAGGAGGCCCGTGCTGCGCTGGCTGCCGCTCCCGGCGTCAAGCTGGTTGACGATCTGGGTGCCGAGGGTGCACACGACCGCTTCCCCATGCCGATGGATACGTCCGACCAGGACCTGATTTGGGTCGGCCGCGTGCGTCGCGACATCTCGAACCCCGAGGCCGCGCGCGGCATCACCTTCTGGTGCTGCGGCGACCAAATCCGTAAGGGCGCGGCAACCAACGCCGTCCAGATCGCTAAGCTGCTCTGCGAGTAGTTTGACCTGTCCGGCGGGGGCCGGGCTTGGTTTTCAGAACGTCCTCGACCATGTGTGGCGCCTTGTCCTGCTCCTTCGGAGCCGCGGACAAGGCGCCACACTGGTCTGCGGAATGTTCTGAAAACCAAGCCCGGCCCCCGCCTGCGGTGACGCTGTTGCGAGCGCTCTGCGATGGGGACGTTGTTGGTTGGGGCCGCTGGGCTGATGTGGGGGCGCGTGGTTGTTGCGGGCTCTGGTCCCGGCGGCGGCCTCGGCGCTTCGCGCCTGCCGCCTGGGTCTACTGCGGGGCCGTGGCGGCAGCGGCGGCGCTTCGCGCCTGCTGCCTGGGGTGACTTTGGGCTTGGTGCGAATTGAGGTCTAATACTTTTCCCGTGAAGTGAACGACCTTATTTGGACCCCCGAAGCATTGGCATATTTTGACCGCTATTTCCTGCGGTTTTGCAGCGCGAATCCTGCGGTTTTTTGGTCTAAAGGTGTGGATGCTCCGGGGCTTCGTTTTTACTCGTTCACTTCTCGGGAAAGTATTAGAGCTCAGCTGGCGGGGGTACCGCCCTGGCGTCGAAGCCCCGCGTCTTCTTCGCTTGATTGGGAAAAACAGCCTCGCTGAAGTAATTGCGAGCCCGCCCGGACGTATCTGCGGGGGTTGTCTGCACAGTTCGCGGTATTATGTTTGCTGAGTTTTGAAAGGAGCCGCTGGTGGTCACGACGACATTTGCCTCGCCTTTGGGCGAAATCCTGCTTGCCGCTGATGGCCGCGGTTTGACGGGGCTTTGGTTTGAGGGGCAGGAGCACTTTGGCTCTACGCTGCTCAAAGAGGATGCGGAGTATGTCGTAGGTACCGATGCGGTTTCTGGTACCGGTGGGATGTCTTCGGTGAGTCCGGCAAATGGTGTGGCCTCTTCGGTGCTTGAGCGTTCATGGGCTTGGCTGAATGCTTATTTTGCGGGGCAGGAGCCTCGGTTTACGCCGCCGTTGCATTTGATTGGCACGGCGTTTCAGCGCGAGGTTTGGTTTGAGCTGCTTTCTATCCCGCGTGGCGAGGTCGCTACGTATGGCGAGATCGCCCAGCGTGTTGCGGCTCGACATCATGTGCCGGGAAACGAGGCACCCGTTGTATCTCCTCGCGCGGTGGGGGCTGCGGTTGCGCGTAACCCCATTTCGATTATCGTGCCATGCCATCGCGTAGTTGCCGCCGATGGTTCGCTCAACGGATATGCCGGCGGGCTCGATCGCAAGGAGTGGCTGCTTCGGCTTGAGGGCGCCTATCTATAAGCTGCAGGCGGCCGCAACGCCCATGCGGCAAGCGCGCTCGCTGTACGGGCGTTGTTTGCAGGGCGAGATGTGAAGCCGCCCGTTCCTTAAGTCCGACTAAGCTATAACCTTGCTTTTTTAAATATGCTCATCGACCTGCTAAGGCAGCACTAAGGCGAGTGCGGGTGCGCTATTATCGGCGCTCACGGAGCGCTTGGTGTTCTTGGCACGCATGGACGAGGGCTCGGCGGGCTTTACCATGGCGTCGATCGATCTTTCGGAGGCGGTGAACAAGGTGGCGGCGCCGTTTAAGTCGGTGGCGGTCTCAGGCGGTAAACGCCTGTCGACGTCGATTGCGACCGGCGTGCGGACCCATGCCGATGCCGCGGCGGTGGCGCAGGTGGTTGAGTTGCTACTGGACAACGCCACGCGCTATGCGAGCGAGGGCAGCGTGATTGAGCTGAGCCTGTGCGCCGTTTCGCACGGCAAAGGCAAGGGCGCCGCCGAGCTTGTCGTATCGAACGCCGTGGACGAGCTGCCCGAGGGCGACCTGGACCGATTGTTCGATCGCTTCTATCGTGCGGATGCGTCGCGCAGCTCCAAGACGGGTGGCTCGGGCGTGGGCCTGTCCGTGGTGCGTGCCATCGCCGAGGCCCATGGAGGCGCCGCCACCGTATCCGGTCACGGCAACCAGATCACCTTCACCGTTTGCCTTTAAAACCTGCCAAAAAGGAACAGGTTTATTTTGGCAGGTTTTATCTGGGGAAACGTCCGCAGGAGAGGGCATGGGCGGTGTGAACATATGCATCTCTACCTGCTAAAATATAGGCATCGTTATTCGGCTCCTGAGTGGAAAGGAGACGGTCATGCAGTACGAGATCGGCGGAGGGGCTTTCCCGGTTGTTACGTGCAACCTTAGCGATGGCGAATCCATGATCACCGAAAGCGGCGCCATGGCTTGGATGACCCCCAACATGGAAATGTCTACCTCGGGCGGTGGCATCGGCAAGATGTTCTCCAAGGCTTTTTCGGGTGAGGCATTGTTCCAAAACATTTGGACCGCGCGTGGCGATGGCATGATCGCGTTTGGCTCCTGCTTCCCCGGCCGCATCGTGCCAATCGAGATCGGTCCGGGCAAGAGCTGGATTTTGCAGAAGCGTTCGTTCCTTGCCGCGGAAAGTGGCGTCGAGTTGAGCATTCACTTTAACAAGAAGGCAAAGGCCGGCGTCTTTGGCGGCGAGGGCTTTATCATGCAGAAGCTCACGGGCTCGGGTGTTGCTTTTGCCGAGATCGACGGCGACCTGGTTGAGTACGAGCTCGCTGCTGGCCAGCAGATGATTGTGGATACCGGCAACGTGGCCGGCTTTGAGGAGACCGTGAGCATCGACGCTCAAATGGTCAAGGGCGTCAAAAACATCATGTTTGGTGGCGAGGGCGTGTTCAACACCGTGCTCACCGGTCCCGGTCGCATCTGGTTGCAGACGATGCCCATTTCCAATCTTGCGGCAGCAGTGGCCTCGATGACCAACAACAATAACTAGTCCGCATAGGATAGCGCGCGGCGGGCTTACCCTGTCGCGCGCTTTTTTGCTGGCAAACGCCTCGCTTATAGAGTGTGGCTGCGCTGCTACAGCGAGCGTCGTCATCTCGTCACCCTGATAGCTTGCGGCAAGCGTGGCAATGAGGAGTGAGAATTTGAGTGCTCAGTCCCAAGGCATAATGGCGGCCATGCCAACAAGCAAAAACGAGTTGCCGGTGTCACGGAAAGGCAGGCGTCGGTCGATTCCACGTGAGACGGCTGTGCCGATCTGCACGGCCGCCCCTGCGCGTCCCGCGCTGCCCCCAAAGAGGTACGTTTCCCCATATAAAACCTGCCAAAATAAACCTGTCCCTTTTTGGTAGGTGGGAAATGGGTAATACTAAAGAGTTATCCGACCAGATGGGAATTAATCGATGGCCTATATCGAATTCAAAGACGTCATCAAGGCATACGGCGAGGGCGATGCCCGCATCCACGCGCTCGACGGCGCGAGCTTTACGGTCGAGCGCGGCGAGCTCGCCATCATTTTGGGTGCTTCGGGTGCCGGCAAGACCACGGCCCTCAACATTCTGGGTGGCATGGACACGGCAACTTCTGGCACCGTGACGGTGGACGGGCGTGACGTGAGCTCTGCCAACGAGGCTCAGCTTGTGGAATACCGTCGCGCCGATGTTGGCTTTGTCTTTCAGTTCTACAATCTGGTCCCTAACCTGACGGCGCTTGAGAACGTCGAACTCGCGGCGCAGATCTGCCCCGATTCGCTCGATGCCGAGCAAACGCTTCGCCAGGTTGGCCTGGGCGACCGCCTCGCTAACTTTCCGGCGCAGCTTTCGGGCGGCGAGCAGCAGCGCGTATCCATCGCCCGCGCGCTGGCTAAGAACCCCAAGCTGCTTTTGTGCGACGAGCCTACGGGTGCACTCGACTACAAAACCGGCAAGCAGATCTTGCAGCTGCTACAGGACACTTGCCGCAAGCAAGGCATTACGGTCATCATCATCACCCACAACTCTGCGCTGGCGCCCATGGCCGATCGCCTGATCCGCTTTAAGAGCGGCCGCGTGGAGAGCGAGACGATCCAGCAAAATCCTGTGCCTATCGAGACGATCGAGTGGTAGCGCCCATGAATCAGGACCGCCAAAACAGTCAACGCCGCGACGCGCAGAACACGGAGCGCGAGCAGGATTTTACGACCTACCGTACCGCCCAAAGCTCAAACGATATGGTGCCGACGGTTTTTCGCCGTGGCATCTACCGCACGATTCGCGGCAGCCTCAAACGCTTCTTGTCTATCGTTGTGATCACCGCGCTTGGCGTGAGCGTGATGTGCGGCCTTAAGGCGGGCTGCGAGGACCTGTGTGATTCGGTCGACGCCTATTTTGACCAGCAGAATGTCTATGACATCAACGTGCAGTCGACCTATGGTCTGACCGATGACGATATTGCCGCGATCCAAGAGGTCGATGGCGTCGAGACGGCCGAGGGCATCTATACCGAGACCGCCTATACCGCCGTGGGTACGACGCGCGAGCGTGTCGTCGTACAGAGCCTCTCCAAAGAGAATATTGACCAACCGGTGCTAGTGCGCGGCGAGCTGCCCGAGACTTCGGGCGAAGTGGCAGTGACCTCACGTTTTTTGAAGGCTTCGGGCAAGAAAATCGGCGATACGGTGAGCTTTGCCGCCAACGATGCGAGCTCGTCGAACCAAAGCGCCAAGGACCAGTTTGCCGATGGGGACTACACCATCACGGCCGAGGTTCTCGATCCTACCGACGTGAGCTCCGACTCGACAGTCAACGCCTTTCGCGCTGCTTCGACTGCGGACTACAAGTTCTACGTGAGCGAGGATGCCGCGACATCTTCTTCCTACTCCGCTGTCCACGTGGTCGTCGAGGGAGCCAAGAGCCTCAACTCCTATTCGGATGCCTACTCGGCAAAGATCAATGAGGTCAAGGGCAATATCGAGAAGATCCGCGAGGAGCGTGAGAAGGCGCGCGCCCAGGAGCTGACGGTCGACACACCGGCGAGCTTGGACGCAGCTGAGCGTCAGGCGAATATGGTCTTTGGGATCGAGCAGGACAACATCAATCGCATGGCCGAGGGCAGCGACGAGCGTGCGCAGGCGCAAGCCGACCTGGACCAGCGCCGTGCCGCCGCCGACCAGCAGTTTGCCGATGCCCGCGCCGAGCTCTCTGACCTGGGCGAATGCACCTGGTACATCCAGGACCGCGATAACATCGCAAGCTACTCGAGCGTGGAGAGCGATAGCTCGTCAATTGAGGCCATTGCCACGGTGTTCCCGTTCATCTTCTTTATCGTCGCCGTGCTCATCAGCCTCACCACCGCCACGCGCATGGTCGAGGAGGAGCGCACGCTCATTGGCCTGTACAAGGCGCTCGGCTATTCGCGCGGGCGTATCCTGTCCAAATATGTGGACTACTCGCTGTGGGCGTGTCTGATCGGTGGCGTGCTCGGCAATATCATCGGATTTGTGGGTCTGCCGCTGTTCTTGTTTACGGTGTTCGACGACATGTACTCGCTGCCCCAGATGTTGCTTTCGTACGACATCGTGTCATCACTCGTGTCGGTAGCGCTGTTTGCCGTGGGCGTGGTGGGCGCCACGATTATCGCCTGCCGCCACGAGATGGCTGAGACCCCAGCCTCGCTCATGCGCCCCAAGGCCCCGCGCGCCGGCTCGCGCATTCTGCTCGAGCGCATTGGCTTTATCTGGCACCGCATGGGCTTTTTGAACAAGGTCGCTGCACGCAACCTGTTCCGCTACAAAAAGCGCGCCTTTATGACCATCTTTGGCATTGCGGGCTGCACGGCGCTTGTGATTTGCGGTATGGGCATCCGTGATACGTCGGTCGCGCTGTCGCCCAAGCAGTACGGGCACATCACACGCTACGATTTGCTGGCGGTCGCCAATCCCGATGATTTTTCGCAGACGTGCGCGGCGTTGGGTGAGCGCAGTGCAGCCAAGGATTCCGACGTGACCGTGACTTCGACGCTGCCGATTATGACCGACAACGTTACCTTTACATTCGGCGGAAAGAGCGAGACCGTGCAGCTGATCGTGGTGCCCGATGACCGCACGAACGACCTGGATGACTACGTGCGCCTAGAGGACGAGTCCAAAGAACCGCTCGCCCTGCGTGACGGGGATGTGTATTTGAGCAAGAGCTCTCAGCTGGTGCTGGGGATCAAGCCGGGCGATACGGCACACGTCCAGGATTCGTCGCTCAATGTTGCCAAGGTCAAAGTCAGCGACATCTCGCTCAACTATCTGGGGAACACGCTTTACATGACGCAGGGCACCTATGAGCGCGCGTTCGGTCGAAGTGCACGCCTTAACGGCGTCTTTGTGCTGCTTAAGGGTTCGTCGGCCGACCAGATTGCGTTTAGTAAGAATCTTAAGAGTGACGGTTGGCTTACGATTTCGAGTACGGCCGAGCATTGGGAAAACTATGAGGCGAACTTTACGATTATCAATTCGGTCGTGGTGCTCGTGACCTTTATGGCGGCGTGCCTGTCGTTTGTGGTGGTGTTTACGCTGTCCAACACGAATATCTCCGAGCGCGAGCGCGAGCTGGCGACCATTAAGGTGCTGGGCTTCCGCCGTGGCGAGGTGCACCACTACGTCAACAAGGAGACGTTGATCCTCACGGCGATTGGTGCCGCGCTGGGCGTACCGCTGGGTGGTGCGCTGGCCGAGAGCTTTACGTACATCTTGCAGATGCCGTCATTGTACTTTGACGTCGAAGTCGAGCCGCTGAGCTACGTGCTTGCCGTGGTGCTTTCCTTCGGCTTTACGATCATCGTCAACCTCGCTACCAATCGCACCCTCAATAAGATCGACATGGTCGGCGCCCTCAAGAGCGCCGAGTAGCCTGCCAAAAAGGGACAGGTTTATTTTGGCAGGTTTTATCGGGGCAAACGCCGGACAACCATTTGTTGAGGTAAGATAACGTAACCTTTTTTGCAGAGGGCGTTATCTTACCTCTT
>DXMA01000016.1 GCA_019414445.1 Collinsella sp. | reverse complement strand
GCGCATAAAGAAAGCCTCCCATTTCTCATGTCCAAGAAATGGGAGGCAGTTCACACGTTTGTGGGGCGGGCCTTGCTGTTGGGGTTAGCGTTTCTTTCCGCGGAAGAAGAAGCCGTGCAGTGACGGCTTGAGGCCGCGGTTGGCGCGATGCTCCTCGACGCGCTCGTGGATCGAAGCGACGCGCTCGATGACTTCGTCGGGAATCGGCACGTCGGGATTCATGTTCTCGACCTGGCTGACCTCGGCGGCGGAGACCTGGTCGATAATGGGCACATCGTCGTGCGAGATGACAGGTGTGGCGTCTTCCTTCATCTTGCGATAACGCTGCATCATGTCGGTCTGTAGCTGCTGGGCCGAAGGCGGCGTCCAGATGATGGCGTTGGCGCCGGCGGCGATGGTTTCACGGATGCTTTCTGGCGTCTTGCCGCCCGGCGCGATGAGCGGCAGGTTGGGATAGTGCTTGCGCAGCTCGCGTAGGACCTGGGGCGTGTTCTTGCCGGCGGCGATGTTGAGAATCTTGGCTCCGGCGCGCACCTTTGCGTGAGCATCGTCGTCGCAACGTACGACCGTGGCGATGACGGGGATGTCGGCGATGTTGGTGATGTGCTCGACCATCTCGGCGGTGGCGGGGGAGTTGACCACACAGCCCGCCGCGCCCTGCATCTCGGAGACGGCTGCCATCTGAACGGAGCGCTTACCGGTCGTAGTTCCGCCGCCCACGCCTACAAAGACCGGGCACTCGGCGACGGTCAACAGTGCCTGCGTAATGGCCGGCTGCGGCGTGAAGGGGTAAACGGCAAAGACGGCATCGGCGTTGGAGTTGCGGATAACCGCGACATCGGTGGTGTAAATGAGCGACTTGATGCGGCGGCCGAAGAGCGTGAAGCCGCTGGCCTCCTCGATCTCGTCGGGCATGCGAAGGGCAGCCTTGCGCAGACGTCCGTCGATGGGCAGGGGCTCCATAGGGAGCAGGCCGTTGGGCGTGACGGCTACCTGGGGCTCGGTGAACTCGTCTGCGAGCTCGACCTCGGAGAAATCGACCGAGGCGACGATGTCTTCGTGAACCTCGGCGGGCACATCGATGGGAGCTTGGTCGTTTGCCGCGGCAGGCGTGTCGAAGGAGCTGGTGCCGACGAAGGCGTCGACGCGCTCGTTTAGATCGTTGAGGGTATCCATGGAGGCTCGATTCTATGTGATGACGGCCGGCAGGGTACCGGCAGCGTTGTGCTTGCTAAATCGTTTGACGAGTTGATTTTTCCCCGCCGCGTCCTCCGTTAGACCGAAGGGCGGCGAACGTGAAGGAGCTGTGGTGGCGGGGATCGAGGTGCTATCTTGAAAGTCCCGTTTAAAAGAGAGGTGACGCGGTATGGAATTGACAGCAATGTTGGGCTCGATTGGCCTGTGTGTGGGCGCAATCGTTGCCGCCGCGGTCATCTACTTTGTGGTCACGGCCATTAAGGGCAAAAGGGTCGAACGCAAGGAGCGCGCGATGCTTAAACAGCATCGCGACCAGCAGGGCAAACGCGCACAGAGATAGCTTGTTGAGTTTTGGATCCGTGCGCTAGCTGCGTTTTCGGATCAGGGCAATGTAGAAGCCCTCAAAGTCGCGGCTAGGCGGAATGGTCAGCGTGCCGGGCATACCGTTGGCGACGGACGAGACGTGGCTGGCGGCGATGGCCTCGGTGAGGGCGTTGCACTCGATGCGTGGCTCTTCGCCAACTTCCTGAGCACGGCGCGTTTCACTTTCGCTCGGCGTGCCGTCGAGGGGGATAAGCTCGCAATCCATGTGCTTGTCGAGGGCCTCTTGCAGGGCGTCCTCGTTTTCCTGCGGCAAGATCGAACAAGTCGAATAGACGAGCGTGCCGCCCGGTTTAAGGGCTCCCATGGCGCGGTCCAGAAGTGCTCGCTGCGAGCGGGCACACTTGCTCAGCAGCTGCTCGGTCAGGCCGCGCAGGCTTTTCTCGTTGCCGCTGATGACGGTGCCCGTGCCGGTGCAGGGGGCGTCGAGCAGGATGCGGTCAAAGCGGAAGAACTCGTCGAGCTCGCGTGCGTCGATGCGCATGACGGGCACGTTTTTTGCGCCTTGGCGGTGGAGGTTGGCTTCGAGCTTCTCGGCGCGGGGAATGCTCATCTCGCAGGCGGTAAGGTGCGCCTGCCCCTGCGTGAGGGCGGCGATCTGCGTCGTCTTGCCGCCAGGGGCTGCGCACATGTCCAGGATGTCCTCGCCTGCCTGTGCGCCCAGGACCAGCGGCGGCATCATGGACGACAGGCTCTGCAGGTAGATCTTGCCGTCGCGGTAGATGTCGAGATCCCAGAGATCGGATACCTGGGCCTCGGGTAGGATGAAGGCGTCCGGGTACCATGCGACGGGGCGGTGGGCGATGCTGGCTGCGTCGAGCGCGGTGGCGATGTCCTCGGCGGTCGCCTTGAGCGTGTTGGCGCGCAGCGTGACCGGGCGCGTGGCAGCGGCGCCGAAGCTCTCGATCATGAGCTGAGCATCGGCGGGCGCATAGGCGCCGGCGACCGTGTCGACCATAAAGCGCGGCAGGTCGGCGGCGGAGGGTTGGGCGGCAAGCTGGTCGGAAAGCTCGGTGGCGGCAAACTGCCTGAGCTTGAGCTCGGCCTTGACCTGCTTTTTCTGCTTACGACGACGCGGCTTGGACATCCGTCTTTCCTTCCCATCCCAAATTGACTACTTTCCGGACACGCCGCTGCTGGCGTGCTTTAGTACTGGCTCTCGTGCTTGCTAAAGAAGTCGAAGCGCGGGGGCAGCGGCTTCACGCGGTGCTCGCCGGGCTTCTCGCCCAAGCTCTCCACAAACTCATCCGTGGAGGCGAAGATGTTATCCCAGCTAAAGAAGGCGACCGGGTCGATGTCGAAGTACTCGCAGATGAGCTCGCAGCCGGCAGGGACGATGCCGTGCATGAGCACGGTCGCCACGCGCAGCTCGGTAAAGGCGTCGACGAGCGCCTGCGTCATTGCGGCGTTTGCCTCGTTACCCTCGAGCTTGTTGGCGGCCTTGGAAGCGTCGCTCCAGCGCTTGTTGGCGGCGCGCAGGTAGTCGTCGCACACGGCAAGCGCGCGGTGCGTCTCGAACTTGTACATAGCCTGCTCAAAGGCGAGAGCTGCCTGCTCGGCGGCTTCGACCACGGTGTCAGAAGCGGCACCGGCGGGGATGCAGCCGTTGCGGTAGGGGCTCTCGTCGCCTTCCTTGACGGCGACGCCGTAGAAGCAGCTGCGGGCCAGACGGTTGAACACGCCGGTCAGCAGCGCGCTCTCCTTAAGGGCCGGGTCGATAACGCGCTTGTCGTCGCAGGCGCGTACCTCGTTGCCGTCCTTGTCCTTGCCGGTCACACGCGTGTCGTATGCCTTGGGGCTAAAGCTCACCGGCTTTTCGGATAGGCCGAGCGACAGCCAGTGCGCGCGCATCTGCTCGCAGGTGTAGTGGTTGAGCAGGTCGTCTGCCGGCGGGGGAGGCGTCTGCGAGGACGAGCTGGCCTTTTTGCCCATGTAGAGCAGGTGGTAGCAGGCGCTGACGGTGCTCTGCGTGAGGTCCCAGCCCAGGGCCTCCCACATGGCGGTCTGCGCGATGCAGTAGAAATAGATGTTGTCCTGACCGATGAACTGGTAAATCTGAGCGTCGTCAGAGCACCACCAGTCGCGCCAGTCGAGCGAGCTGTGCTGGTAGGTGGGTGCGGGCACCTGTGTGGAGTCGGCGGCGGGCTCGCCCATGAGGGCGGCATCCTGGGCGGCGACGCCCTCGGTCACGCCGGCGGCCTTGGCATCGCGCGCGAGCACGGTACGCGTATAGCTGATGGGCGCCCACAGGCTCTCGGGCCAGCACCAGCAGGTGACGTCGGAGACGCCATCGACCTCGGGCACCGGAACGCCCCAGTCGATGTTGCCGGTGATGCGGAAGGGCACGAGTGCCTTGCCGCTGCGGAAGCGCACGCCACCGTTGGCGAGCACCGCGTGGGCGTCGTCGCGCTCCTTCCAGCTGGGGAAGGTGACGGTAAAGCTGCTCTTGTTGCCCTCGGGCTCCAGCACGGTGTGCTCGGGGAGCTGGTCCTCGACGGCATCGAAGGCCTCGCGGAACTTGTTCTGGATGTAGAGCTGAGCCGGCAGCAGCCATTCCTCCATGGTCTTGGAGACCACGGAGCGAACCTGCGGGTTCTGGGCGAGCTTGGCGGTGTAGGTCTTCATAAAGTCGAGGTAGGCCGGCAGGTCAAAGTAGAGATTGTCGACCGGGCGCAGCTCGGGCACCTCGCCGGTGAGCTGGCTCTTGGGCGCGATGAGCTCCTCGGGCTCAAACTGGTGGCCCAGATCGCACTCGTCGGCATAAGCCTTCTCGGACTTGCAGCCCTGGATGGGGCAGCGGCCGATGACCTGGCGGCCGTTGAGGAACGTGCCGGCCTTGGCATCGTAGAACTGCAGCGTGGAGCGCTTGGAGATGGTGCCCTGCTCGTGCAGGCGCTCGATAATCTCGGCAGTCACCTCGTTGTGGATCTGGGCCGCCGGCTCAAGGCCCGAGCCGCCGTAGATGTCGCAGCTGATGTTGTAGTTGTTGAGGGTCGCGGCCTGGCGGGAGTGATTGGACTCGACATACTCGCCGATGGACTTGTCGTAGCCCTCGTTCTCCTTGAGCTTGCGGTAGCTCTCCATGATGGGCGAACCGTAGCAGTCGGTGCCCGAGGTGAAGATGACGTTTTCGCGGCCCAGGCGGTCGCGCAGGAAGCGGGCGAAGAAGTCGGCCGGGACAAAGACGCCGCCGACGTGGCCAAAGTGCAGACCCTTGTTGCCGTAGGGCTCGCCGGCGGTAACGATGGCGCGGCGCGGCCAGCTGGGACGGTCGTTCATGGAGTATTTGGATGCCATGGGACTCCTTCGCATATAGGTAAGAGCGCGGCCGGGCACGGGGTTCGGCGGCGCGGTGGTCAATTCGTGCATATCGTTCGACATTATCGCACATGCGGGCGGGTGCGTGGCAGGGGCGCTATCCTAAGATGCTATGAATGAGATTTCCAACATACATGCGTTTGAGGACGAGGATTTTCTACACGCTTGCTTCGTGTGGGGGATGGCCGTGATCGCGGTGTTTGCCGTGTGCCTGGTGCCGGTGTTTATGCTGTTGGGCGGGCCTGCGGACTTGGACGCGGCTGAGGCGGGCGGCTGGATGGCTGTCGTGGGCTGGATAGTCGGCTTGGCTGCGGTCTCAATGGCATCGTTTGCCGTGCACGAGCTGGTGCATGCGGTGTTTTTTAAGCTGCTGGCGCCTGCGGGCGCGCAGGTGACCTTTGGGGCGAATCGCGAGACGGCGATGATCTATGCCTGCGCCGAGGGCGTTGTGTATTCGCGCCGGCGGTACATGGCGGTTTGCCTGGCGCCGACGGTTGTTGTGACGACAGCATTTGCCCTGGGGTTTGCGTTCTCGGACTATCCGCTGCTGTGCTACCTGGCGGCTGGTCTGCACTTGTCGGGCTGTGTGGGTGATTGGTATTACGTGCGGACCATTCTGCGCGACCGCCGTATCGTCGCCTGCGAGGATACGTCCTTTGGCGTGCGCTTTTTCGCAAAGTAGTCTTTTTGGGATGATTTTTCTGGGACGGGGATTAAAAAATCATTGCGGGGGAGGAGATGTCGATGAAGCCGTTGTTGCTGCATGCTTGTTGCGCGCCATGCTCGCTTGAGCCGGTTCGCCTGCTGCGCGAGGAGGGGTTTGAGCCCACGATTTGCTGGACCAATCCCAATATTCAGCCGCGCGATGAATGGCAGCGTCGTTTGGACGAGCTGCGCCGGTGGTGTGCCGACGGCGACATCGAGCTCATCGAGGCCGGGGAGGACCGCGAACGCTGGGAGACCGGCGTGGCCCCGTTGGGTGCCGATCGTCCCCGTCGCTGTCGCGTGTGCTATGCCTTGCGCTTGGCCGAGGCATGCCGCGTTGCCCAGGAGCGCGGGTTTGAATATGTGGGTACGACGCTCGCCGTCTCGCCGTACCAGCTGTTCGACACCTGCAATGACGTACTCGAGCGCCTGGCGGCGGCACGTGGGCTCACCCCGGTGATTCGCGATTTTCGCCCGTACTACCCCGAGGCTACGCGCCGCTCGCGCGAGCTGGGCATGTATCGGCAGAACTATTGCGGCTGCCGTTTCTCGGCGGTCGAGGCGGCCATGGATCGCGCCCGCATCCGCGACGAGCGCAAAGCCGCCAAAAAGTAGTTCATTTGGGACGTCAGCCTGCTAGGATGTAGAGCGGACTTTAGCTATATAAGGAGTATCCGACGTGTCTATGCGTACCGATGATTTTGACTACAACCTTCCTGAGGAACTGATTGCCCAGGCTCCTGCCGAGCCGCGCGACTCCTGCCGCCTGCTGGTGGTGGATCGCAAAGGCTCCCAGGCGGGGAAGCCGCTGGAGCACGGCGGTACCGTTGAGCACCGCATCTTCCGCGACATCATCGACTATATCGAGCCGGGCGATGTGCTCGTCATCAACAAGACGCGTGTGATGCCGGCCCGCCTGATCGGTCGCAAAGCCGGCTCGGGTGGCGTGGTCGAGACGCTGCTGCTCAAGCGCCGTGAGGATGTTGACCCGCTGGGCCACGTTTGGGAGTGCCTGGTCAAGCCGGGCAAGCGCCTGAAGCCCGGTGCTCAGATTGAGTATCGCGCCGGTGGCGCCCATGCGCCCGAGGGGGCTCCCGTGGTGCTGACGGCCGAGGTCATCGACTTTGTCACCGATAGCCGCGGAGGCCGTCTGGTGCGCTTTGAGCCGGCCGGCTGCAATGCCGCCGGCGAGCCGCGCACGCTCGACGAGGCCATTCATGCTGCCGGTCACGTGCCGCTGCCGCCCTACATTACCGATTACGAGGGCGATCCCGAGAAGTACCAGACCGTCTACGCCATGAAGGAGGAGCACTCGGCTGCCGCTCCTACGGCGGGTCTGCACTTTACCCCCGAGCTCATGGCCGCTATCGAGGCCAAGGGCGCGAAGTTTGCCGCCGTCGAGCTCGAGGTGGGTATTGATACCTTCCGTCTGGTGGAGGAGGACGACCCCACGCAGCACGTCATGCACACCGAGCGCTACCACGTGTCACAGGAGGTTGTCGACGCCGTGCATAAGGCGAAGGCCGAGGGGCACCGCGTGATCGCCGTCGGCACCACCGCAGTACGCTCGCTCGAGAGCGCCTTTGACGCTGAGGCACCGGTGTCCGATCCGGCCGTGACGGCGCGCTATTTTGAGGGCCGCGAGGATGGGGCCGATACGCTCGGCCGCGGCGACATCGTGGCGCGCGAGAACGCTACGACGCAGCTCTACCTCATGCCCGGCTCGACCTATCACGTGGTCGACGCGCTGATCACGAACTTCCACGTGCCGCGCTCCACGCTCATGATGCTCGTAAGCGCGCTTGCCACCCGCGACCAGATCATGGATGCCTACGCCGCTGCTATCGAAGAGCGCTACCGCTTCTTCAGCTTTGGCGACGCGATGCTCATTTTGTAGGTTACGGCGTTTTACAAACGCCGTAACCGGCCGACGCTGCAAACCCCCCTAAGCGGCAATCTGACGTTCAATCGTCGGGCATGACCAGAAGGTCAATGCCCCCCCCTCTTTCACGTCACCTTGCTCGCTTAGGGGCGTTTTCGCTGACTTTGCCAAAGCATCGGCAGGTACTCATTGGGGACGTACTTAAATGAGTGCCTGCAGAATGAGAGTGGATAATCTCCCGTTTTTGGCCTGCTTGGGGGTTCAAAGTGGGAGATTATCCACTCTCGTCATTGGGCTAGTCGTTGGGGACGTTCTTGTTTGACTAGTCGTTTAAGAACGTCCCCAATGACTACTTGCTTGCGAACAGCCAGACTAGGATGATCACCAGGATTGCGGCGACGATGCAGACGATGGCGCCGGTGAATTTGATGCGTGAGTCGCGGGTGCGCTCTCGTACGTCGTCTTCGGCGGCCTCGAGCTGGTCGACTTCTTGCTCGGTCTCGGCGTGTTCGGCTTTGTCTCGGGCCAAGGATCCTGCAAGCGACTCAGTGATTTCTGGGTGGTCGTGCACCTCGGTCGCCTGTTCGATGATCGACTGTGCATGTGCGGCATCTGCTTGGGCGTTGGCGATGGTCTGCTCCTGCTCGCGGCGTGCCTTGTCCTCCGCGGCGATCTTCTCGCGCAGTTCGCGCTGACGAGTCGCGGCGGCGGTCTTCGCCGTCTGCAGCTCGTCGCGCGCGGCATCGGCTTCGGTCGTCACGGCTTGGTGCGCGCGTTTTGCGTCGGCGATAGGGGCTTGAGCCTGCTCGACGGCCTGCTCGGCTGCGGCAAGCGAGTGCTCAAGGTCGGCGGTGATGCGCGGGACATCTTCTTCGGCTTTACGCAGGGCATCTGCCGTGTCGGAAATCTGCATCGAGAGCTCGCTGGTGCGCACCGTATAGTTGGCGGGATTTGCCGAGGGATTGCGTTGCAGCTCGGCATACTCATGACGCAGCGTCTCGAGCTGGGCGCGCGTGGCGTCGACGGTTTGTTGTGCGGCGGCAATGCCGGCGTCTCGCTCTGCCTTCACCTTGTCGCGGATGCGCTTGGAATCCTCAAGACGTCGAACGAGGCGGTTGCCGGTCTCGCGTGAGCTCGCCTCGCGGGCCTCCACGGCGTCGAGCGCGGCCTTCAGACGGAGCTCAGTCGCGTCATCCTCTGTCTTCATTTGTTCGAGCTGACCCTTGAGCTCTGTCGCTTTGGAGGCGTGGGCATCACGATCAATCTCGGCGGCCGCTGCAGTCTTTTGGGCCGTGGCAATCGCCTGGCGCTGGTCGGCGACGATCTGGTCGTAGCGGCCTGCGATATCCTGGCGCGTCTCGAGTTCCTCGGCCTGATCGGCAATGCGCTGCTCAAGTTCGGCCAGGTGGGCGCGGGCATCGGCAAGTGCCTTTTTCGCGGCGTTCATCTCGCGCATGGCCGAGGCACCCTGGGCGATAAAGGTGCCCACGGCGTTCGCAGTGTTCGAGACAGCGGTCCCCAGATCGCGGCTCGCGGCGGAGGAGTGCGGGGCGGTCGGGCGAGCGGTGTCGGCAGCGTCCGCATCGGCAGTCTGCGGCACGGCGATATTGCCGGTACCGCCTTCGATCACAGAAAAGCCTGCTGCGTGCGGGTCGACCGCATCGGTGCCAATCGTGGGATGCTCGAGCTGCAGAAACGAGGGCATGGTGCTGCCCTGGTCGGCAACCGGAGTCTCGCCGGGTACGAAGGTCGAGGCTGCCTCGGCGGCCTCCTCTTCCTCGGCGTCAACGTCAGCGTCGGCCACGGCGTCTTTCATCGCTTTGACGGCATCCATCATGGAGTCCATGACGGCGTCGAGCTCTTCTTCCGAAGAAACCTCGATAGGGCCCGCAGCTTGCGGAGCAGCATCCTGTACGGGGCGGTCGTCCTGAGCGGGCGCATCGTCGTTTTGCTCGTCTGCATCTTCGGCGCCAGGGGTTTCCGCCGTAGCGCTTTCGTCCAAGAATGGGCCGTCGAGGTCAATATCATCGCAGGTCACAGCGTCGGCATCTGCAGTGACGTCTGCGGAATCATCAATATGCTGTTGAGTCTGGGGGTCCAGCTCGTCTGTCATAGGCATGTGCTCCTCATCGTAGTTTGTCACCCTATGATAAAGTCTCGCGCCGACATCCCGCGCGCTGCAGCAAAGTTTCAAAACGTGTTCGATGGCTCGCGTCGATAGCAAAAACTCGGCCACTTTATCCAGTTTGTACTTGACATTCCCTTCGCCGAAAGACGTTGCGCCGTTCGCCTGCCATGGGCTTTATTTTTCACTTGAACCCGCTAAAGTTGCATTTCAGCTTTTGGCGCGTGAAGTTGGATGCGCGCAGTCGACGGGCAGGCCCGTCGCGATTTGAAAGGACTTTATATGGGACTTTTCACTGGTAAGACCGTGATCGTCACCGGCGGTGGCAAGGCCACGCTCAAGGACGGCTCTGCTGGCTCCATCGGCTACGGTATCGATATCGCTTTTGCCAAGGAGGGCGCAAACCTCGTCATTACCGGTCGCAACGTTGCCAAGCTCGAGGCCGCCAAGGAATCCCTCGAGGCCGAGTACGGTGTCAAGGTTCTGCCTGTTCAGGCCGATGTTTCGGCTGGTCAGGACAACGAGGCCGTCGTCCAGAACGTCATCGACAAGGCTATTGAGGAGTTCGGCCGCATCGACGCCGTCGTCAACAACGCTCAGGCCAGCGCCTCGGGCGTGACCATTGCCGATCACACCATGGATCAGTTCAACCTCGCCATTTACTCTGGCCTGTATGCCACCTACCTGTACATGCAGAAGGCCTATCCGCACCTGAAGGAGACCAAGGGCTCCGTGGTCAACTTTGCTTCGGGCGCCGGCCTGTTTGGCAACTACGGCCAGTGCAGCTATGCCGCCGCCAAGGAAGGCATCCGTGGTCTGACTCGCGTTGCCGCCAACGAGTGGGGCAAGGACGGCATCAACGTCAATATCGTTTGCCCGCTTGCTTGGACCGCCGCGCTCGAGAACTTCCAGGATGCCTATCCCGAGGCGTTCAAGGCCAACGTCCACATGCCGCCGGCGGGTCACTACGGCGACGTCGAGAAGGAAATCGGCCGCGTTGTCGTTCAGCTCTGCGGTCCCGACTTTAAGTATATGAACGGCGAGACCGTCACCCTCGAGGGTGGCATGGGCCAGCGTCCTTAGGGGTTCCGCCGTTCTACCGAACGGCGGACCGGCCGACGCTGCGCGGGCCGCATTTGGACAATCTGCCGTTCAATTTCAAGGGCGCGACCAGAAGGTCAGCGCCCTTTCATTTCACGGCACCTTGTCTCAAATGCGACCCGCTCGCTGACGTTGCCAAAATATCGGCGTTGCCGTGGCTGGTAAATAGCTCCACTCATCGGGGACGTACTTAAATGAGTGCCCGCAGAATGAAAGTGGATAATCTCCCGTTTTTGGGCTGTGCTTTGGGCAAAAGTGGGAGATTGTCCACGCTCATCCGGTAAGCGTCCAAAAATCCACGCTCATTTGCCGTGTCCCTGCCGTATCCTCCTCGCACCAGTTTCTGTCGAGTCGGTGCTTCTTGCGGGTTGCCCGTATAATGGTTTGCGTATGAACCGCAACCAAGGAGTTCCAGTTTATGGACCAGAACCTTTTTAAATTCGACCTGATCGCCGAGGACCCGACGACGCACGCGCGTGCCGGCGTACTGCACACCCCGCACGGCGACATCGAGACGCCGATTTTTATGCCCGTGGGCACCAAGGCAAACGTCAAGGGCATTCCTACCGAGACTGTCAAGAAGCTCGGCGCCCAGATCGTGCTCGCCAATACCTATCATCTGTCCATGCGTCCCGGCGAGGACACCATCGCCGAGCTGGGCGGCCTGCACAAGTTCATGAACTGGCACGGCCCCATCCTCACCGACTCGGGCGGTTTCCAGGTCTTCAGCCACAACGATGCCGTCAAGCTCACCGACGAGGGCGTGCGCTTTATCGTCAACGATTACGACGGCCGCCACGTGTTTTGGACGCCCGAGGACAACATGGAAATCGCCATGAAACTCGGCTCCGATATCTGCATGCAGCTCGACCAGTGCCCGGGCTATCCCGCCACGCGCGCCTACGTTGAGCGCGCCGTTGAGCTGTCGAGCATGTGGGCCGAGCGCTGCTATAAGGCGCATACCCGCGATGACCAGGCGCTCTTTGGCATCGTTCAGGGCGGCATGCACCTGGATCTGCGCCTGCGTTCGCTGCGCCATCTGGAGGAGTGCGGCGACTTCCCGGGCTATGGTATCGGTGGCTATTCGGTGGGCGAGGATCACGAGACCATGTTCGAGACCCTGGCGCCGCTCGTGAGCGAGTACATGCCCAAGCATAAGCCGCGCTACCTGATGGGTGTCGGCAACCCCACCACGCTCGTACGCGGCGTGGGCGTGGGCATCGACATGTTCGACTGTGTGCTGCCGACGCGCACCGGTCGCATGGGTACGGCGTTCTCCAGTGAAGGTCGCCTTAACTTCCGTAACGCGCGCTTTGCGCACGACGACGGCCCCATCGACCCCACCTGCACCTGCCCGGTATGCACGGGCGGCTACAGCCGCGCGCTCATCCGTCACATGGTCACGCAGAAGGAGATGCTCGGCGGCATTCTGCTGTCGATGCACAACATCTACTACCTGCTCAACCTGATGCAGCGCGCCCGCCAGGCCATTATCGAGGGCCGCTACGGCGCGTTTGTGAGCGACTGGATGAACAGCCCTGCGGCGGTGGACTACTAAGAGCGACAGACACGCTTGCAGAGCGTGGGCACGGCAATGGTCGAGCGCCAGCCGGTCGTCACATTCGCTGACACCGGTTGCGCGACCGCTGACCGATAGCTTGCAAGTGCTTGATGCATCGTGGGTACCATACCGAATAGTTGATGTTCGGGCGGGTGTTTGACGCATGGCGTCGACCCCGCCCGTTTTTCTTTTTCTCGATAGGAGTACCCATGATTAAGAATGAGAACGTCGAGGGCGAGCCTGCCTACGACGAGACGTACCGCCGCGGCCCCGTGGTCATGCGCGGCCCCATGATTCCTAAGGACAACACCTACGCCAACCTGCTGGCGCCCGAGGAGTCGACTGACTGGCTGCACGCCGACCCCTGGCGCGTGCTGCGCATTCAGGCAGAGTTTGTCGATGGCTTTGGCGCACTTGCCGAGCTTGGACCTGCGGTGACCATCTTCGGTAGCGCCCGCACGCCCAAGACCGATCCGCTCTACAGGGCGGCGCGTACCGTCGGGCGCAAGATCGCGCAACGTGGCGTGGCGGTCATCACCGGTGGTGGCCCCGGCATCATGGAAGCGGCCAACAGGGGAGCAGCGAGTGTCAACGGCAAGTCAGTTGGCCTAGGCATTGAATTGCCGCACGAGCACGGGCTCAACAAATATGTGAACCTCGGCATGGACTTCCGTTACTTCTTTGTGCGCAAGACTATGTTCGTCAAATACAGCTCCGGCGCTATTGTGTTTCCCGGCGGGTTTGGCACGCTCGACGAGATGTTCGAGGTTCTCACGCTGGTGCAGACGCACAAGGTCAAGCGCATGCCGCTCGTGCTGGTGGGCACCGAGTACTGGCAGGGCCTATTCGACTGGCTCAACGGCCCGGTGATGAGCACCGGTATGATTAGCCCGCTCGATCCGGATCTGGTACACATTACCGACGACCTCAACGAGGCCGTTGACATTGCGCTCAGCGGGCTGATGTAGATCAATCGTGCCCACGCGACATGAATACGCATGGCAATCTGATGTTATCTAACATCAGATTGCCATTTATATTGGGTATACTGGTGTAAAAGACGAGGGCGAGGAGGTCGCAAATGTCTACAGCAACAGTTAAGCCTACGACGGTTCGAATCGAAGAGGGGCTCAAGGAGCAGGCGACTGAGTTCTTGGATTCGGTCGGCCTCAGCCTCAATTCCTATCTCAATCTTGCCGTTCGGCAGCTGGTAAATCAGCGAAAGATTCCTTTTGAGATTGTAGGAAGGGCGGAGGTGCCCAACGAGGTGACGAGGCGCGCCATGGTGATCGCCGATGCTCATGAGCTGGGGATTTTGCCGGACGATAGCCTGTCATTCAATAACGCTGATGAGCTTATGTCATTCCTCGATGAGGAATAGCGATGTTCGAGATTAAAGTCGAGGCTCAATTTAAGGTGGACTACAAACGAACGATGCGCATGCATCCGCAGCTAAAAAGTGAGTTTAAAGCGGCGGTTGCAGAGCTTGTGGCTCATGGGTCACTTCCGGCGGAGTATGGCGCCCACGAGCTCTCAAACCCGGGCGGAAACTACAACGGCCACATCGATTTCCACCTATCCGATGGCTTGGTCGATGTGGTCGTTCTTTATCTTCCCCATAAGGCTAACCCAGTGATTAGGCTGGTGAGAATGGGCACTCATCAGGAACTGTTTCAGGGTCCGCTGGGCTGATCGCCGATTTCTAAGTTGCGGTGGAATAGGGATTGATTTGCGGCTGATAAGCCAAAAACAGTTCCTATTCCACCGCAAGTGGTAAAGGTGCCCCTAGTGGATGGGCTGGTAACGAGGACAGTAGCTGATGGCGATGGCGTCGACGCCTACATGGGTGGCGATGGTGCAGCCGATGGGGCCGGTGCCGGCGTCTACGTAATCCTGGCCCGCGAGTGCCTCGTTGACAAGTTCCTGCTCCTCGGCGGCGCCGGTCGTGAGCACGCGCACGCTTGAGCCCGGGTGCTCGTCCAAAAACGCGAGGCAATCTGCCATGGTGTTGGCGACGATGCGCTTGGCGCCGCGGCCCTTTTTGATTGCCTTGATCTCGCCCGATTTCCACTCCGGCGAAACGGCCAGGCGAATGTTGAGCATCTGCGTCAGCTGGCCGGCGAGCTTGGGGGCGCGGCCGTTTTTGACCAGGTTCTCGAGCGTGCGGGGAATCAGCAGCAGGTGGGCTTCGGGCAGCGTCGCGCGGATCTGCGCCTCGGTCTCGTCCAAGCTGCGGCCGTCCTCGCGCATGGCAAGCGCGTACTCCACCAGCAGGCCCTCGGCGCCCGAGCCGGTGCGCGAATCGATGCAGCGCGCGTCGAGCTCGTGGGTCTCGGCGACCAGGCATGCGTTGGAATAGCAGGCGGACCACTCGCTGCACAGCGAGATGAAGATCGCGCTGTCGTGGCCATCGGCGCGTACGCGGTCAAACAGCGCCTTGAACTCGCCGGCGCTCGGCTGCGAGGTGTGCGGCAGCTGCTCGGAGCCGGCCATGCGGGCGACGTATTCCTCGGCGGTAATCTGCACCTGGTCGAGCAGGTCCTCGCCCTCGATAATCACATGCAGCGGAATCACGTAAATGCCGAGCTCTTGGGCACGGGCGGGGGAGATGTCCGACGTGGAGTCGGTTATGATGGCAAAAGACATAATTGCACCTTTCGTTGGGGCGCGGCAGCGCCGCCTTCTGAAAGCAAAGTGCGACAAGTATAGTGGAGTTGCTCTACATTGCTAGGTTCAATTGTTGAATAGTTAACAGTTTGAAGCGGTGGTGTGGAAATCATCAACTGGGGAAGAAGGGTGCCGATGGCGGCATTGCAACTTTGCGAGCGGCCGGTTGTGCTGTTCGATTTTGACGGCACGGTGGCCGATACGGGTCGGGCAGTGATGACCTCGACGCGCAAGACGCTGGCTGCGCGCGGGTTTTCGGAGACGCAGATGGGTGATCTGCGCCGCATGATCGGGCCGCCCCTGTGGAAGAGCTTTCACGACTTTTACGGCTTTTCCCGCGAGGAGTCGCTTGTGGTGGCCGATGAGTACCGCGCCTTTTTTGATGAACTGGGACCGGAGGAGTATCCCGTGTTCAATGGGGTCCCCGAGCTGCTGGATGGGTTGGTCGCCCAAGGCAAACGTATGGCCGTGGCGACGTCGCGCATGGAGGCCAAGTGCATCGACA
The DNA here is from genome assembly GCA_019414445.1 of Collinsella sp. Lineage (GTDB taxonomy): Bacteria > Actinomycetota > Coriobacteriia > Coriobacteriales > Coriobacteriaceae > Collinsella. The sequence continues at coordinate 49,849 of DXMA01000016.1, read as the reverse complement.
TGGTGCATGAGCTCGGGCTCTCTCAGTTTGAGGCGGTGATTGGCGTGAATCCGCCGCAGGGACGCGAGACCAAGGCCGATTCGGTCCGCGATGCCCTGGCGGCGCTCGGCGCGACGGCCGACGATGCCGTGATGATCGGCGATCGCTTTAACGATGTGGAGGGCGCGCACGCAATGGGCGTGCCGTGCATCGGCATCTATTCGGGCGCGGCGGCGCCGGGCGAGCACGAGGCGGCGGGTGCCGATGCGGTGGTGCACTCGGTGGCCGAGCTTGCTAAACTTTTCGCTATCTAATGACGTAATGTGAGGGGCGAGCGCGCTCGCCGCTCATTGGTAAGGAGGTCGTCCATGAATCAGGTGGAGCAGAGCGTCGCCGAGTATGTCGACGAGGTCTGGGAAGATGTCGTCGCCGATATCGAGCAGCTGGTGAGCTATCCGTCCGTGGCAGTTTCTGCCGATGCAGAGCCCGGCGCGCCGTTTGGCCGCCCGGTCCGTGACGCGCTCGACTGTGCGCTCGGCATCGCGCAGAAGCTCGGCTATCAGACGAGCGACGACGAGGGCTATGTGGGCATTGCCGATATTCCTGGCCGCGGCGACAAGCAGCTCGCGACCATCTGCCACGTGGACGTGGTGCCCGCCGGCCCGGGCTGGAACACCGACCCGTTTGCGATGGAGCGTCGCGAGGGCTGGCTGCTCGGCCGCGGCGTTATCGACGACAAGGGTCCGGCGGTGCTGTCGCTCTACGCCGGCGCCTATCTGCTCAAGCACGGCATTGTTCCGCGCTACACCTTCCGCGCACTGCTGGGCTGCGATGAGGAAGTGGGCATGTCCGACGTTCACCATTATCTGGAGAACCACGCGAACCCCGACTTTCTGTTTACGCCCGATGCCGAGTTCCCGGTCTGTAATGCCGAGAAGGGCCAGTTTGGGGCGACATTTGTGAGCTCCAAGATCGACGGCGGGCGCATTGTGTCCTGGAGCGGTGCCGAGGCGAGCAACGCCATTCCGTCGCAGTCTATCTGTGAGCTTGCGATTGCCGCCGATGAGCTGCCGGCGCCGGTCGAGAACGGCGACCGCCTGGAGATCACGGCGCTCGATAACGGGCATGCGCAGATTTTCGCCCACGGCATTGGCGGTCATGCCTCGATGCCAGAGGGAACGATCAACGCCGTCGGGCTGATCGTGGCGTATCTGCGCGAGGCCGAGGACGCGTTTGGTGCACGCGACGAGCGCCTGCTGACGCCTGCCGAGCACGAGTTCGTCAAGTTCCTGGCCTTTGTGCATGCGGACGCCTATGGTCGCGGCCTGGGTATCGATGCGACGAGTCCGGCGTTTGGCCCGCTTACCTGCAACGCTGGCGTCATCCGCGTGGCGGATGGCCATATTGAGCAGGTCATCGACGTGCGCTTCCCCGACAGCACGAGTGCCGATACCATCCGCGAGCAGCTCGATCCGCTCGTGGGCCGTTTTGGCGTGACGTGCCGTGTGGGTCGTGCGAAGGTGCCGTTCTCGGTCTCTGCCGACGATCCGGCCGTGAAGGCGCTTATTGATACCTATAACGAGTTTACGGGCAAGCATGCTGAGCCCTTTGCCATGGGCGGCGGCACGTACGCGCGCAACTTTGCCCGCGCCGTCTCGTTTGGCCCCGAGGAGACCGGTCTGGAGCTGCCCGAGTGGGGCGGCCAGATGCACGGTCCCAACGAGTGCGCCAACGAGGAACAGCTCAAGCAGGCGCTCAAGATTTATATCGTGGCGATCTTACGTTTGAACGAGCTTGAGCTTTAAGGCTGCGGCGTTTTAACAACTTAGCACCCCTTTCGTCCGGGCTTTTTAAGTTGCGGTGGAATAGTTCCTAGAATGGGCCATTTGATGGCCAAGCAGGAACTATTTCACCGCAACTTTGTTTTTATTGGTGTAAAAGGCGGGTCATGCTTGGTGGCGGGTTTGTTATTCGTTTGTAAAGCCGAGCCGCGCTTGCGGTAAGGGTCTATCAGATGCCCGTAATAAAGCGCAGCTGACGCGGGCGCTGCCCGATCGAGACCGTATCTTTCCAAACAGCAAAGCGGGCAGGGTGCCCGCGAGTCGCTTGTATGAAAGGAAGATTATGCTCGATCAGGCTTATTCTCGTCGTCAGTTCCTCGGCCTCGCTGGTGGTCTTGCCAGCATCGTCGGTCTCGGTCTCGTTGGTTGCGGCGGCGCAGGCGCAACCGACGCCGCCGACAAGGGTAGCGCCGCTGCTGCCGAGTCCGTCTCGGGCGAGGTAACCTACGACGGCGCCTCCTCGTTCCAGGCTCTCGTCGAGGCTGCTGCCGAGAAGTTTATGGATGCCAACCCCGACGTCTCCGTCTCCGGTTCGGGCAACGGTTCGGGCAAGGGCCTGACCGCTGTCGCCGCCGGCGCCGTCACCATCGGTAATTCCGATGTCTTCGCCGAGATCAAGCTCGAGGCCGATCAGGTCAAGAACCTCGTCGATCACGAGGTCGCCGTCGTGGGCATGGGCCCCGTCGTCTCCAAGAACGTGACAGTCGACGACCTGACCCTCGAGCAGCTCAAGGGCATCTTCTCCGGCCAGATCACCAACTGGAAGGAGGTCGGCGGCGACGACGCCAAGATCGTCGTTCTCAACCGCAAGGCCGGCTCCGGCACCCGCGCCACCTTCGAGGCCGCCGTCTTTGGCGACGAGGCCGTCGACTTTAAGGGCGACGCCGAGCTCGACAAGTCCGGCGATGTCCAGACTCAGATGGGCAGCACCGACAACGCCATCTCCTACCTTGACTTCTCGCACTTCGATGACTCCAAGTTCAACGCCATCATGGTCGAGGGCGTCGAGCCCAAGAGCACAAACGTCACCGACGACTCCTTCAAGATCTGGGCGACCGAGCACATGTACTGTGCTAAGGACGCCGACGAGGCCACCAAGGCCTTCCTGGAGTTCATGCTTTCCGACGACGTCCAGGGCAAGCTCGTCGAGGAGCAGGGCTTTATTCCCGTTTCTGCCATGAAGGTCGTCAAGGACGCCAGTGGCAAGGTCTCCGCTAAATAAGTAATCGCCCCCGGAAAGGTTTGCAATGGCAAAACAGCTGCCAAAGCGCGAGCTTGAGAACGTGGGCCTGGGCGTCACGGGTGCGTGCGTAGCGCTCGTGACGCTTGTCGTTGCCGCGCTCATCTTTATGGTCGCCCAAAAGGGCCTCTCGGCTTTTTTCAAGGACGGCGTCTCGATCGTCGAGTTTTTTATCGGTACCAAGTGGGACCTGGCCAACACGGCCGAAAACGGCCTGCCCTACACTGGCGCCCTGCCCCTGATCGTCACCTCGTTTGCGGTCATGGTGCTCTCCACGCTCATCGCACTGCCCATCGCCATCGGCTCTGCCATCTTTGCGGTCGAGATTCAGCCTAAGTTTGGCTCCAAGGTTTTTCAGCCGCTCATTGAGCTTTTGACCGGTATTCCCTCGGTCGTCTTTGGCCTGATCGGTTTTCACGTGGCCGTCGGCCTTATGAAGAGCGTTTTCCACGTGAGCACGGGTCTGGGTATCTTGCCCGGCGCTATCGTGCTGGCAGTCATGATTCTGCCGACGATGACCACGCTTTCGGTCGATGGCCTGCACGCCGTGCCCGATAGCTACCGCCAGGGTTCGCTCGCGCTGGGCTACACCCGCTGGCAGACCATCTGGCACGTGGTGCTCAAGTCCGCCATGCCCTCGCTCATGACCGCAGTCATCCTTGGCATGACCCGCGCCTTTGGCGAGACGCTCGCCGTGCGCATGGTCATTGGCGGCATCGAGGCCATGCCGACGTCGCTGCTGTCGCCGGCGTCTACCATCACCACCACGCTCACCACGTCCATGGCGGTCTATGCCGAGGGCTCGGCCCAGGACGACATCCTGTGGGCGCTCGGCCTGCTGCTGATGGGCATGAGCCTCATCTTTATCCTGATCATCCATCTCATTGGCCGCAAGGGGGCGAAGGCTCGTGGCTAGCACGCGCATCCATATCGACGAGGCGAGACTCGGGCGTGTCCAAAGGCAAGACCGTATCGCCACGGGCGTGCTGACGGCGATTGTCGCCATCGTCATGCTTATCGTCGTCTCCATGGTGGCCTACATCCTGTTCGAGGGTATCTCGACGCTGTTCCAGCCGGGCTTTCTCACGCAGCCCGCACGCGCCAACGGAACGCAGGGCGGCGTGCTCTACCAGCTGTTCGACTCGTTCTATCTGCTGCTGATTACCCTGATCATCTCGGTGCCCATCAGCCTGGGCGGCGCGGTCTTCCTAGTTGAATACGCGCCCGACGGTCCCATTCGCGACATCGCCTCGACCGCCATCGAGACGTTGTCTTCGCTGCCCTCCATCGTCGTCGGCATGTTCGGCTTTCTGGTGTTCTCGGTGCAGCTGGGCTGGAAGTACTCCATCATCTCCGGCGCCGTCGCGCTCACCATGTTCAACATCCCCATCCTGGTGCGCGTGATTCAGCAGGCGCTCGAGGACGTGCCGCAGGCCCAGCGCGATGCGTGCCTGGCCATGGGCCTCACTCGCTGGGAGGCCACACTGCACATCCTGATTCCCGAGGCCATGCCCGCCATCGTGACCGGCATCGTGCTTTCGGCCGGCCGCGTGTTTGGCGAGGCCGCGGCGCTGCTCTTTACCTCGGGCATGAGCTCGCCGGTCCGCCTCAACTTCTTGAGCTTTAACCTGTCGAGCCCCACCTGCGCCTGGAACGTGTTCCGTCCCGGCGAGTCGCTGGCCGTGCACATCTACAAGATCTATGGCGAGGGCAGCCCCGAGGCCCAGCAGATCGTCTGGGGCACCGCGGCACTGCTGATGATTTGCGTGCTGCTGTTTAACGTAGTCGCCCGTATCGTGGGCAAGCAACTGGCAAGGAAGATGACGGCCGAATGAGCGATATGAATGCAACGCCCGCAACCGAGGCGGCCACGTCCGACACCCCCCAGGACTTTCTGTCGAGCGTGGGGGAGAGCGAGAGGCGCGTGCGCGTGAGCGGCAAGGCCGTGAGCGACGAGGTCGTGCTCTCCGCCAAGGACGTCAACGTGTACTATGGCGACCACCATGCGCTGCACAATACGTCGCTCGACTTCCACAAGGGTGAGATCACGGCGCTCATCGGGCCTTCGGGCTGCGGCAAGTCGACCTTCTTGCGTAGCCTCAACCTGATGAATCGCGAGATTCGCCGCTGTCGCGTGGAGGGCGAGATCAACTACCGCGGGCGCAACGTGAACACCAAGACCGAGAACACGTACGAGCTGCGTCGCTCCATCGGCATGGTGTTCCAGCAGCCAAACCCCTTCCGCAAGTCCATTCGCGACAACATCACCTTTGCGCCCAAGCGCCACGGCATCACCGACCGTGACGAGCTCGACCGCATGGTCGAGGAAAGTCTGCGCGGTGCCGCGCTGTGGGACGAGGTCAAAGACAAGCTCGACAAGAGCGCCTACGCGCTTTCGGGCGGTCAGCAGCAGCGTCTGTGCATTGCGCGCACGCTGGCGCTCAACCCCGACGTAATCCTGTTTGACGAGCCCTGCTCGGCGCTCGACCCCATCTCGACGCTGGCGATCGAGGACCTCATGTCGTCGATCGTGGCCGACCGCGCCATCGTCATCGTGACGCACAACATGGAGCAGGCGTCGCGCGTGTCCAACCGCACGGCGTTTTTCTACATGGGCGATATGGTCGAGTACGACGAGACCGACGAGATTTTCCAACGGCCCAAGGATAAGCGGCTGAATGATTACCTCACCGGCATGTTCTCCTAGTCCGGGACATGCTTGAGGCCCGCGGCGGCCACGGTTGCCGCGGGACTGATTGGAGAGGCGGGTCATCTCTTGCGGGAGATGGCCCGCCTTTTTGTGTCGTGTGCTGGTGCGCTTGCCCAAAACCACCACGAAGGCGCCCGTCCCCTTTGTGGTGGTTTTCGCTATCATGGAGAACGTTGAATTTCTACGAAGGAGCAGGGCATATGGCGATTCTTTTGGGATGCGATTCCGTCAGCCTAGAGTTTCCCACCAAGCATATTTTCGATAGCGTGACGCTCGGCGTGGGCGAGGGCGACCGCATTGGTATTGTCGGTAAAAACGGCGACGGCAAGTCGACGCTGCTGAGCGTGCTCGCCGGCACGCTGGAGCCCGATGACGGACGCGTGACGCACCGCCGCGGCATCACGATCGGTCTACTCGGCCAAAAGGACCAGCTTGTCGATACCGATACCGTGCATCATGCCGTTGTGGGTGACGCCCCCGAGTACGAGTGGGCGTCGAGCCCCCGTACGCGCCAGATCCTCGCCGGCCTCATTAGCGATGTGCCCTGGGAGGGCATGGTAGGCGAGCTCTCGGGCGGTCAGCGCCGCCGCGTGGACCTCGCGCGCCTGCTGATCGGCGACTATGACGTGCTCATGCTCGATGAGCCCACCAACCATCTGGACATGCGCACCATCAACTGGCTTGCGCGTCACTTAAAGGCCCGCTGGCAGCGCGGTCAGGGCGCGATGCTCGTGGTCACGCACGATCGCTGGTTCTTGGACGAGGTCTGCACCAGCATGTGGGAGGTTCACGACGGCCAGGTCGATCCCTTCGAGGGCGGCTATTCGGCATATATCCTGCAGCGCGTGGAACGCGACCGCATGGTCGCGGTTACCGAGGAGCGCCGTCGCAACATGGCACGTAAGGAGCTCGCGTGGCTGAGCCGCGGTGCCCAGGCGCGCTCCACCAAGCCCAAGTTTCGCGTGGATGCCGCTCGCGAGCTGATCGCCGACGTGCCGCCCGTGCGTGACGAGCTGGAGCTCAAGCGCCTGGCCGTGAGCCGCCTGGGCAAGCAGGTTATCGATGTGGTCGACGTGGACGCCGGCTATGCGGATACCGATGGCGCGCCCAAGCAGGTGCTCAACGACGTGACCTGGCTCATTGGTGCGGGCGACCGCTATGGTCTTTTGGGCGAGAACGGCGCCGGCAAGTCGACTTTGCTCGACGTGATCCAGGGCAAGATCGCGCCCCTGCGCGGCCGCGTGAAGATCGGCCAGACGGTGCGCTTTGGCGTGCTGTCGCAGCAGCTCGAGGAGCTCGAACCCTACATGGGCGACACGATCCGCGAGGTGCTCAGCCACTATAAGAAGTACTACGTCATTGACGGCAAGGAGACTTCACCCGAGAAGCTCTGCGAGCGTCTGGGCTTTACGACGCAGCAGCTCTGGAGCCGCATCGGCGATCTTTCGGGCGGCCAGCGCCGTCGCCTGTCGCTGCTGCTGACGATCCTGGACGAGCCCAACGTGCTCATCCTGGACGAGCCCGGCAACGACCTGGATACCGACATGCTGGCGATTGTCGAGGACTTGCTGGACGGCTGGCCCGGCACGCTGATTCTGGTGACGCACGACCGCTTTTTGATGGAGCGCGTGACCGACCAGCAGTGGGCGCTGCTCGACGGCCACCTGACGCATATGCCCGGCGGCGTCGACCAGTACCTGCGCCTGTGCAACGCCACCGCCGAGGGCGAGCCCGTGGGTGCACCGAGCGCCAAGACCGGCACGTTCGACACCGGTGCCGCGGCTGCGACGGCCGATAAGCCCAAGGCGAGCGGTCAGCCCAATGGCCTGTCCAACGCCGAGCGTCAGAAGCTTCGCCGCGAGGTGAGCTCGCTCGAGCGCAAAATGGAGACGCAGCGCGCCCGCGTTGAGGAGGCCGAGGCAGCAATGGCCCAGGTCGATCCCACCAACTACACGGCGCTGGGCGAGCAGCAGGCAAAGATCGACGAGGCCCACGCCGCCATGGACGAGTTGGAGATGGCGTGGCTCGAGGCGAGCGAGAAGCTCGAGGGCGAGGAGTAGGCGAGGATGATCAAGGCCGCGTTTTTCGATATCGACGGCACGTTGCTGAGCTTTAAGACCCATCGGATTCCGGCGTCGGCGCAGCAGGTGCTCGACAGCTTTCATGAGCAGGGGATTGCGTGCGTGATCGCCACGGGTCGCCCGACCTATCAGATGCCCGATTGGCTGTTCGATCTTGGTTGGGATGCGTACATCACGCTCTCGGGTCAGCACTGTTTTGATGCCAAGGGCGTTTACCGCAGCTGCCCGATCGATTCGGACGACGTCGCGGCGATTGTGGACCAGGTGGCGCAGGGGCGCTATGACTCGCTGTGTATGCAGGGCGAGAACTCGTTTGTGAACCGCCTGTCCGAGCGCGTGGTGACGGCCGGCAGCAACGCGGGGATTGTCTACCACGAGGAACCGTTTGAGCATGCCTTCGATGCGCCGGTCTACCAGTTCTGCGCCTTTGTGGACCCTGCCGACGAACATATCGTGACCGACGCGGTGTCGCATTCTCTCACTACGCGCTGGTGTGATTTGTTCTGCGACATTATCCCTGCCAACGGCGGTAAGGACCTGGGTGTCGCGGCGACGCTGGAACGCCTGGGTGTCGACGCGAGCGAGGCGATTGCCTTTGGCGACGGCGAGAACGACCTGTCGATGTTCTCGGCCGTGGGCACAAGTGTGGCCATGGGCAACGCGCAGGAGACCGTGAAAGCTGCAGCGACCTATGTGACGACCGCCGTGGATGACGACGGCATCTACAACGCCGCCAAGCACTTTGGGCTGATGTAACTGCGGGCCGGCACCCGGCGCCTGGGGACACTCCTTGCGGGGCGTCCCCATTTTGTTTTCGTCCCGCACGTTTTGTGAAACACGGCTAACTTTTAGGCAAAGTAGTAAGACATGGGCAACTTTTGCGGTAAAGTAAATCAAGCAAAAGTATCCAAAGGCTAACTAGAAGCCATCGCGAAAGGCGGCCCATGGCCCTGCGTGAATCCGGAGAAGACTATCTCGAATCGATCTACGTTCTATCGGAACGTCAGGGCATCGTGCGCTCGATCGACGTTGCGGAGTACCTCGGCGTAACCAAGGCGAGCGTTTCCAAGGCCATGGCGACGTTGGAAAGCAACGGCTATGTCGAAATGGGCAAGCGCGACGTTCATCTGACGGAGCGTGGTCTGGAGGTCGCTCGCCAAATGTGGGAGCGTCACTGCTTTTTCGTGGGGCTGCTGGAGGATGCGGGTGTTTCGGCTGAGGTCGCGTCGCAAGAGGGCTGCCACATGGAGCACTGCCTGAGCGAGGAAAGCTTTGAGAAGCTGAGGGCGATGCTGGGACGGGACAGCGACCGGGACCAGTAGCCCCGCCAACCAAGTCCAACTCAGACAAGGAACCCCGCCACCAAGCGATGCCCAAGAACCGCCAGCAACGTTACCGCAGGCCGGGACCGGGCTTGGTTTTTGAAAACACTCCGCAGACCAGAAGCGCCCCCGTTCGTAGCTCCGAAGGAGCAGAACGGGGGCGCTTCATTGGTCGAGGACGTTTTCAAAACCAAGCCCGGTCCCGGCCGGAGGGACCACAGGCGCTACAGGTTCTTGACACCCATCGCGCGCATGGCGTTCAGGATAGCGATGATCGCCACGCCTACGTCGCCAAAGACGGCAAGCCACATATTGGCGATACCCAGCGCTGCCAGCACAAGGATCAGCAGCTTAATGCCCAGCGCAAAGATTATGTTCTGCCAAACAATCGACATGGTCTTGCGCGCCACGCGGATCGCGCGGGAAATGTTGGACGGCTTGTCGTCCATCAGCACCACGTCGGCGGCCTCGATCGCGGCGTCGGAGCCCATGGCGCCCATGGCAATGCCCACATCGGCGCGCGTAAGCACAGGAGCGTCGTTGATACCGTCGCCGACAAAGGCGAGCTTGCCCTTGCCACTTTCGGCCGCGAGTAGCGCCTCAACGCGCTCGACCTTGTCGCCCGGCAGGAGCTGCGCGTGGAACTCGTCGAGACCGAGTTGCTTGGCCACAGACGCTGCAACCTCCTCGCGGTCGCCCGTGAGCATGACGGTGCGGTTGATACCGGCGGCATGCAGGTCGCGAATCGTTTGCTCCGCATCGGCCTTAACGGTGTCTGCAATCACGATGTGGCCGGCGTACACGCCGTCAACGAGCACGTGGAGGATCGTGCCGACAACCTCGCAGTCCGGTGCTTCAACGCCGGCCGCGCCGAGCATCTTGGCGTTGCCAACGACGACGTGCTTGCCGTCGATGGTTGCCGTCACGCCGTGGCCCGCGTCGTTGGCGGAGTCGCTCACGCGCTTGGGGTCGACCTCGCCCTGGTAGGCGTCGCGCACGGACTGCGCGATGGGGTGGTCGGAGAACGACTCAGCAAGGGCTACGACTTCGAGCAGCGACTGCTCGGTATAGCCAGCCTCGGGGTGCACCGCGACGACTGAGAACGTGCCGTTGGTGAGGGTGCCCGTTTTGTCGAAGACGATGGTGTCCACGTCGGCGAGCGTCTCGAGGTAGTTGGAGCCCTTGATGAGAACGCCCAGCTTGGACGCGCCGCCGATGCCGCCAAAGAAACTCAACGGTACGCTGATCACGAGGGCGCACGGGCAGCTGACGACCAGGAAGGTCAGGCCGCGCAGGATCCAATCGGACCAAGCGCCAGTCACCAGGCCGCCGCCAAGCGCGAGCACCGCGGCAGCGCCAGTGACGGCGGGGGTGTAGACGCGGGCAAAGCGCGTGATGAAGTTCTCGGTGCGCGCCTTCTTTTCGCTGGCATTCTCCACGAGCTCCAGAACACGCGCGACGGTTGACTCGCCAAAGGGCTTGGTGGTGCGCACGTGGATGAGGCCCGTCATGTTGATGCAACCGCTGATGATATCGTCGCCGGTCTTGGCCGGGCGGGGGACCGACTCGCCCGTGAGTGCGGCGGTGTCGAGCTGGGTTTCGCCCTCGACGATGACGCCGTCGATAGGCACGCGCTCGCCGGGCTTGACCACGATCACGGTGCCGACGGCGATGTCATCGGGAAAGACCTGTTCGAGTGTGCCGTCGGCTTGCTCGACGTTAGCGTAGTCGGGCGCGATGTTCATCATGGCACTGATCGACTTGCGGCTCTTGCCCACGGCGTATGCCTGGAACAACTCGCCGACCTGGTAGAACAGCATGACAGCGGCACCTTCGGCCATGTGCGGGTCGGTGTCGGGGAAGAGCACCATGGCAAACGCGCCGATGGTCGCGACGGCCATGAGGAAGCTCTCGTCGAAGGCCTTGCCGCGGCGGATGTTATTGAATGCCTTTTGCAGTACGTCGTAGCCGGCAATCAAAAACGGCACGAGGAACAGCACAAAGCTGGCGTAGATGTTGCCGGGCTCCCCAAATGCGATAGCCAGGGCGCCGAGCTCGTCGAGGGCATAAACAACGGCAAAAATGCCCAGTGCTACCAGGATGCGGTTGCGCTTGTGCTCAAGGGACTCTTTCTTCTTGCGCTTCTTCTTTTTCTTTTTGGAATCGGCGGCCGCCATGATTCAAACCTCCCATTTGAGTGTATGAACACTTGCTCATATAATTTCGCGAGCAAAGGCCGCGGCAAGCGCGGCCTTACAGGTCAACGTATGCGCGGGTTAGAGAATGATCTCGCAGTCCGGCTCGGCATCGGCGGTGAACTCAACGACGCGGTCCAGGACCTCGTCGAACTCGGCGTCGTCGGCCTCGAGCGTCAGCTTCTGGGTCATAAAGTTGACCGAAACGGACTTGACGCCATCGAGCTTAGCCAGCTCGTCCTGAAGTTCACGCGCGCAGTTGGCGCAATCGATCTCGTCGAGCTTAAACTGCTTTTTCATGGTGGGTTCCTTTCCCTGTGTTAGCGGTCTGGGTGCCGGCCGCGCTGATACCGTGGTTGATTGCTATTCGCAGATATGGCTCATGCCCTGGTTGAGCATGGTGTAGACATGATCGTCGGCGAGCGAGTAGAGAATGTTGCGGCCGTCGCGGCGGAACTTGACCAGGTGCGACTGCTTAAGCGTGCGCAGCTGGTGCGACACCGCAGACTGCGAGGTCGCGGTCGCTTCGGCGATGTCAGCCACGCAGAGCTCGCGACCCATGAGGGCATAGAGAATCTTGATGCGTGTGGTGTCGCTGAAGACCTTGAACAGGTCGGCCAGGTCGTACAACAGCTCCTCGTCGGGAAGGTCCTCGGGCGAGCAGCTGGTGGGAATCACGGGCTCGGTGGCCTCGATGTCGGGTTTCGTTTCATCAACGCGGATGCTCATTGCAATATCCTTTCATATGAACATGCGCTCATATAACTTACTTCCGATTATATGAGCGCATGTTCATATGTCAATGACGTACAGGTAATTCGTCGCATAAAATGATGGGGAATAGTGGACGAGATTCTGGACTGAGCGGTTTTGATAGCCGATGCCGGGGTGGGTGCCCCCGCGCCGTGCAAAAATTGGAGTATTCTGCAACTATAGGGGGTCCGTTAATCTATTCCAGGCCAAATAAAGCCGCTCAAGAGTTATCCAAGGGCGGTAAACAGACAAGGTCTTCCTCAAATGTTGCCTAACGTTCCCGTTCGATAGCGTTTTTGTTTTTCATTTGGATTAACTTGTGGGTGCTGGAGGGCCGACCCTGCTGAATACTCGCAATTTTGCACATCGCTAGGGTACCCACCTTGTTAGCCGGTCTAGCTTCCGGCCCCGAAGATTCTGCCCTCGGGCGCGAGGCTGCTTATTTGGGCAAATGATGGGCTGTCGGATTCGACAGTCTGCATGTCATCGATTGCCGGAACTTCATTTATTGTCGGGTCATCCAGCGTGATGCCTTCGAGTGTTGCTTTTTCGAGGTCGATTCGTTGACGATCTTCGGAATCCTGGCGAAGCTGCTTCTGAATTCGCTTTTTCTCTTCTATAAACCTTCTGAGCACAAACTGTCTCAGGTTCTCTTGCATGATTTGAAAGTCTTTTGGCAGACGCGAGGGACGTATGCCCTCTTTCCGTTGGATCGCCTCCATGACCCTAACGAAAGCGCTGGCATGCATAAAGGAATAACGACTGACGGTGATGATTCCGTATCCCATGGACGCAAGCGCATTCTTGCGCTCCTCATCGATGGCGCGGTCTTCTTCCGCGTCATGATAAAACCCGTTGTATTCAATGTCTGTGCGAGATTTCTTTAGATACGCATCCATAAAGAACTTTTTGCGTCTCGTGAGATTCTTTGCGGCAGCGGTGACCTGCACCTCGTAATCGGTCTCAATTCCCTTAATACCAAGCCCTCCTTCGCTTTTAGGCAGCGTTAGCATCATGACAAAGGCCGTTTCCATAGGAGACCGGCATCCGTCGCGCACACATTGGATCGCCTTTCGGGCAAGGGCCAGACCGTCGCATCTGGTAATGGAATTAAAGAACTGTTTTAACCTTTCGGTCGAGGTGAGCGCGAAACGCTCGTTATACGAGGTGGAAGAGTCGGTTCCAAGGGAGTAAGCGCCGCACAATTCAAAGTAGTACTCCACCAGTTCGCGAAAAGGGAGATAGGTGGCGGCCTGAAGTGCGCAAAGCTCAACGCCAACAATGAAGATGCCATCTTTGAGCTCTATAAAGCGTGAGTTCGAGAATCGTTTTGACGAAACGTGGCATTGACAGTTCGTTGCATAGCGCGCATTCTTGCGATCAAACACCATTACCTCGAGGCAATCATTTGCGTCGAGGGAAACATCGTGTTTGGTGAGCCATTCTGCGGCTGCGTCAAGGAGCGTTCCGGTGGGACATGATCCGTAAATCGCGGCAGGGTTACAGGGCTCGGTGTCTTTCGCAGAAGCCGAATGCGCGGCCTGGTAGACCGCTTTTGCAGTGGTATGTGACAATACGATACTCATGGTATATATCGTGTCAGCTAATGCCGTGTTGATGGCGCTGAGTGGGAAAGCCGTTTTAGGGGCCTAACCAAATGCTGTCCAAAAGCTTGACGCGATTATGGGCTGGCACGCCTAAAATCAATGTTCTCGCAGCTTAGCTATAGCATATAAAAACTCAATTGCTGCACATTTGATATCGATGCATCACCATCCGACAACGAATTACGTGTCGGGAATTGGCCGAAATCGTTCAAAATGAGGGTTCAGAATTTGTGATGGCAGATCTATCTGTGGAACGTAGGGCGGCCCCGCTGCGGTGTTTCCCGCTGCGAGGCCGCTCGTGAGCAAGCAGTGTTTGTCTCAGACGTTGCTATTTCGCAAACAGGTTCTTGAGGTTGAACTCGGCCTGTACCGTGCGAAGCATGAGGTCGGTGTCGTCGAGGCCCAGGTGCTGCTCGTTGGCGTCGGCGGCGAGGGTTCCACGGCGGCGCGCCCAGTTCTCGAGCGCGGCTGGGGCGGACTCGCGGGGGAGCGAGCGCACGTCGGCGTCCAGGCTGCGGCAGATCTGGCGCGAGTCGATGACGATGATCTTGCCGGCGCGGCGTGCCTCGGCGTAGCCGTCCAGGTGGATCTTGAACCAGCTGTCCTCAAAGGCGGCGTTGTGTGCCATGTACGGGTACTTCTTCATAAGCTTGAGCAGCTGCTTTTGCAGCTCTTTGTTCTCGCGGAACGGCTTTTTGCCGTCGATGTCGTCCCAGGTGATGTGGTGGATATTCGACAACGGCACATCCTCGCCGCGGTAGATGTCGGGCAGGCCGCAGTAGTGTGCCTCGGCGTCATGCGGGACGGCGTCGCTGGTGAGCTCCATGATCTCCCAGCCCACGTTGATGATATAGCCGCGCTCGGGTGCACGGCCGGTGTTCTCGATGTCGATACCGAGCACGGTGCCCTGGATGGGCTTGCGGGCGTAGGCCACGCCGAGCGCGTCGCGGTCGCCGCGGATTTCGCGCATAACGGACGCGGCGGTGCGCTTTTGCATCTTGCCGATGGCGGCGCAGGTGTCGGTATCGGACAGGCCGCGCGAGAGCGTCGCGGGCGTCACGTTGCGCAGACGCGCCTCGCCAATCTGGTCGCACAGGTCGCGGTTGCGGTCGGCCAGGTCGCGCACGGTGGCAAAGTCGAAGCCGGGGTCGCCCTCGGCGGTAAAGTACTCGGTCTCGAGCACCTTGAGGGCCTCCTCGCCCTTCTGGCGCTCGGACTCCATGGCGCCGTGGTCGCCGTAGATAAACATGGGGATAAACGGCTGGCGCTCGTATTCGAGTGCTTGCGATACGTTCATATGCTACTCCTTGGACGGGCCGCGTTGTGCGGCTCGAGGCTACTGAGTTATGGCGAGATGATAGTTTACCATAGGCAACTATTGGCACCGCGCCCGGGACAACTACAATACCCTAGTTGACCGCTAGGACTTTTACAATGCTGCCGAAAGACACGAAAGGTTCCATCCGTCATGGATTTACTGATTGATATTCTGCTCGACGCCGGCAAGGACACGCTGTCGCTGGTGCCGTTTTTGTTGGTGACGTATCTTGCTCTCGAGACACTTGAGCACGTTGCGGGCGACCGCGTCAACGGCGCTATCAAGCGCGCCGGCGCTGCGGGTCCCGTGGTTGGCTCGCTGCTGGGCATGGTGCCGCAGTGCGGCTTTTCGGCCATGGCGGCCACGCTGTACGCCGGCCGTGTCGTGACCTTGGGCACGTTGGTGGCGGTGTTCCTTTCGACCTCCGACGAGATGCTGCCGCTGCTACTTGCCGAGCAGGTTCCCGTGCAGACTATGGCGATGCTTTTGGCTTCGAAAGCGCTGATCGCACTGGTCACGGGTTTTATCGTGGACGCTGCCATTCGCGGCCTGCGCCGTAACGCCCGCGCGCACGCGGCGATTCGCCGTACCGTGCTGGGAACCGCGGCCAACCCGGCCCACGTGAACTGCGCGCACGACGACCACAGCGGCGGTGACATCATCGACGAGGTGGCCGAGGCAGGCGTGAGCGCCGACCACATCCACGAGCTGTGCGAGCGCGACCATTGCGGTTGTGATGAAGACGAGGACGAGCACGAACACGGACATGGCCACGATCACGGTCATGAGGGCGAACATGAACACCATGATGGTCACGGTCACTCTCACTCCCACGAAGGGACGCCTGTCCTGTCGATCATCCGCAGTGCGATTTCGCACACCGTGCAGGTCTCGGTATTCATTTTTCTGGTGACGCTGATTCTGGTCGCCGTGCTCGAGACGTTCGGCGAGTCCGCGATCGAGCAGTTCCTGCGCGGCAACGAGACACTCGCTGTCCTGGGTTCGGCGCTTGTCGGGCTGATTCCCAATTGCTCGGCGAGCGTGGTCATTACACAGCTGTATCTGGAAGGCGCGCTGCAACTGGCGCCGATGCTCGCCGGCACGCTCATTTCCGCCGGCGTGGGTTATCTGGTGCTGTTCCGCACCAACCGCAGCGCCCGCGAAAATGCCGTGTTCCTGATCATGATGTACGTCATCGGCGCTGGCTGGGGCCTCATCCTCTCCGCCGTTGGCCTCTAAGTAGGCCTAAAAAATGGGCTTCAAATAGCCATGCTCAGCGCCTGCGCAATGCGGCGACGCATGGCATTTTGAAGCCCGTTTTTTGTTGAGCCATGGATTCCGAGCGCTCACACCGCTCAAAACAAAAAGGTAGATTTTAGGCATGTCTCAAAAATCTACCTTGGTTAGTGCAGCAACTCGGTGAGGTTGCGTTTAAAGCGGGCGCGGTCTTCGCTGGTAAATGCTGCCGGACCGCGAGTGCGTCCGCCGGCGCGGCGTACCTTCTTTTCCTCGTGGCGAATAAACAACTGCATGTCGATGGTCGCTTTGTCGTAGACGCGCCCGCGCACACCGATGGCGGCGGCATCGCGCCCGAGCACCATGCTCGCCAAGCCAATGTCCTGCGTCACGACCACGTCGCCCGCCTGCAGGCGTTCGACAATGGCAAAGTCGGCGCTGTCGGCGCCCACGCTCACGTCGAGCGTCGTGACCCAAAAGCCGCGTCGCGCGTGCTCGGCATCGCGCGGGTCGTCGCGGCGAATGTGTCGTTCCAGGTTTTGCGTGCTGTTGCCGGCGATAACAACGGCGACGCCCGCCCGCCGCGCGCAGTCAATCGACTCGCGCGTGACCGGGCAGGCGTCGGCATCAATAAAGAGCGTTCGCGGCATCTAGTGCACCAGTTTGCCAAATTGAATAGCGCGAACAATCAGCGTTACGCCAAACACCAGCAGCGCGGCGCCGCTAAAGATGACGAGCATCTTGGCCGACCACAGCGGATAGATAAACACGAACATGCCGGCGATGATGGAGAGCGCGCCGCTCAGGATGGCAAGGGCGCGGTTGGACGAAAGCTCGGACTCCAGAATGGACATGACACCTTCGACAATCCAGCCAAAGCCGGCCACGATAACCACCATCGTGGTGAGTGTCGCGGTCGAGAAGGCCTGGTTGCGCAGGATTATGACGCCGCCCAGGATAATGAGTAGGTTGGAGATGATGCTCGTCACGCGCCAGCCAGTGGGCAGCAGCGGCTCAAAAATGGCAGTGAACAGCCTGATGGCAGCGGTGATTACAAAGTAAAAACCCAGGACGGTCGTCAAAAAGACGAGGGACTTGGCGGGTGCAAAAAGCAGCGCGATGCCAGCAATGAGCGCCACGACGCCCGTGATGGCGTAGATCCAGCGCACGGCCTTGACGGCTTTGCCCGCCATACTTTTCTCGTCAAATCCAAACTGGCTCGATTTTTGGTCATCGTTCCTAAAGATACCCATAACGTCTCCTTTCCGTGCGGCGTAAGCCTTGATCGTTACAACCAGTATCGCTTAAAGGCGCTGGCGTATGGGTCGGGGAGGGCGAAACGTAACCCAAAGGTCCCGAATTGTTTCCGTTGTTCCCCACGTCGCGGTTTTCTATTCAACAGGTGTAGAACATTGCAGCCCTGTTCGTTATTGCCTACGTTTTAGGTTAGATTTTCCTAAGGACAATTGGCTTGTATTGGGGGTCCCTATGAACGAAGCAGTTCCCGAGGCACCGTCGAGTGTCGAATCGATGGCAAAGCAAGGTTGCGAAAAGCTCGGTCTGGAAGCGTTTGATGCGCTGGTCCGTCGTGCCCGTACGTGCCGTCGCTTTGACGAGTCTATGCGCGTGCCGCGCGAGTTTTTGCTCGAGCTGGCGGAACTGGCGCACCTGGCTCCCTGCGGCGCCAATGCTCAGCGTCTGCGCTTTCACGTGGTGAGCGGTGCAGAGGACTGCGCGCGTGTATTTGACGAGCTTGCATGGGCCGGTGCGCTCAAGGATTGGCCGGGTCCCGATGAGGGCGAGCGCCCGACCGGCTACATCGCGATTCTTGCTGAGCGCGCCGTTCCGGGCAAGCCCGCCGCTCCCATTACCGATGTCGACACGGGCATTACCGCGCAGACGATGATGCTCGCCGCCCGCAACGCCACGCCCGAGGTGGCAGCCTGCATGTTCAAGGCCTTTACGCCCCACGCGATCGATGCCATGGGGCTCGATAACGACAAGTATGAGCTCAAGCTGATCATGGCGTTTGGCATTCCGGCCGAGACACAGGTGATCGATGCGATCGATTCCAACCCCGACGGCTCCATCAATTATTGGCGCGACGAGGCGCGGGTGCACCACGTACCCAAGCGTCCGCTTGCCGACGTGCTGCTGTAGTTGTGCGTCGTTGCGGTGCAATCCGGCGGCAAAATGACCACAAAGGCTCCTGTCCCCTTTGTGGTGGTACGAGGGGAGGGTGTGTGGCAGATCTGTATTTGGTGCGGCATGGGCAGACTGAGCTCAATGTGCAGAGCATTTTGCAGGGCTGGCACGATTCGCCGCTTACGGCGCGCGGGCGCGAGCAGGCGCTGACGGCGCGTACGGCGTTTGCGGCGCGTGGCGTGGCCTTTGATCATGTGTATTCCTCGCCGTTGGGCCGGGCGCGGCATACGGCCGAGCTTATCGTTGGCGAGGGCCGTTCCATTGAGCTGGTCGATGACCTGCGTGAGTGGCATTTTGGCTCGCTGGAGGGCACATCAAATCGCGAGATGCCGCCGCAGCCCTGGGGCGATTATCCGGTGGCCTTTGGCGGCGAGTCGGAAGTGCAGCTTCAGTCGCGCATGGTCGCGGCGCTGTCCCGCATCATGGCCAGGCCGCAGCACGACTGCGTGCTGGCGGTTTCCCACGGCTCAGCCTGCCAGGAGTTTCTTGAGTATGTGACTGGCGGGGGAGAGCTGCCCGACAACGGTGCCGTGCTTCATTTTGGCTATTGCGACGGGGCGTTTTCGCTCTTGGGTTGGTAACGAACGAAAGGACCCCTATGAATAAAGATCTGTATCTGGTCCGTCATGGACAGACGATATTCAACCTTAAGCGTATCATTCAGGGGTGGAGTGACTCGCCGCTCACACAGCTGGGCTGCGATCAGGCGGCGCGTGCCGGCATGTTCTTGCGTGCGCGCGGCATTGAGCCCGACCACGCCTACACCTCTACGCTGCACCGCACCGAACAGACCATCGCCAACCTGTGGCCGGGCATGACGTACGAGCGCCTGGACGGTCTGCGCGAGTGGTTCTTTGGCGACTTTGAGGCCGAGCGCGTGATGCTTATGCCCGAGCGCCCGTGGCGCGATTTCTATCGCCAGTTTGGCGGTGAGGGCCAGATGCAGGTGCGCGAGCGCATGGTGACGACGCTGACCGATCTTATGCGACGCCCGGACCATTCGTGCGTGCTCGCGGTGAGCCACGGGTCGGCCATCAAGGAGTTCATGGACCATACCAAGGGCGCGGCGGCCGATGAACGCGATCGCGTTCCGGGCAACTGCTCGGTGCTACACTTTGCGTTTGACGACGAATCCGACACGTTTGAGCTGGTCGAAGTCTTTACGCAGGAGGATTACGCGCGCGAGCTGGGGCTTGAACCGCTCGTGGCTACCGCGGGTCCGCAGCGCGGATAACGCGAGCGCGACGGCACGGGTCGCCGGCATACTTCTCGACGCAAAAGGGGCGGAGATGCATGTGCCTGCTGCATCTCCGCCCCCTGTTTGTTGAGCTGCCGATTTTTGTGCTGGGCGGTCTGGTCTTGCTAGAACCGCGCGACCTGGTGCGTGAGCAGACCTGTCGGAACTTGCGGCGCGGCGCCGCTGACCTGCGCGGCGGGGAAGAGCACGGCAACGGTAAAGTTGAACGGCTCCTTGCCGGTGTACGTTCCGGCGGCACGGGCCTCATCGGCCAGCAGCTGCGACGCCCCGGTCAGAGCGGCGGCGTAGGCGGGGTCGTCGGTCAGTACCGGCTCCGGTGCTTGGTCGAGCATAGCGCGGATGGCCCCGACGGCGTCCTCGCGCTTGACTTCCCACGCGCGGTGCGTAATGCCCGCGGGGTCGGTGACGGCGTAGAGCGACGCGCCCTCTTTGGCGGCGCCCAGGATGATATCCATGACGGGCGAGGCCTCGTAGGCGAGCGACACGGGGCGCGGCTGCACCTTGAGCTCGGCGATCGCGCGCGCGGCGGCGGCCACGTCGGCGCTGGCATCGCCCTTGCCGTCCGCAAGTACACTCGTCGGGCAGATCGCCACGACACCCGTCATGCGACCCAGCTCGCCCGAGCATTCGTACACGTAATACGCCGCACCCGGGTCCTTGAGCATTAGGCCGTCAGCAATGGCGCCGCGCAGGGCGTCGTTGCCGCTCAGGATACCGCCCATCGCAGGCAGCGCCTCGAGCACACGGTCCTGAGCCGGGCGGATGCAGGGAAACGGAAGTGCTTTCATGGGCGGTCCTAACGCGCGAGTCGGTTTGTTCGCGGCTTATTATGCCCCAACTTGGCCGCTTGCGTCCCAGAGCGTGTTATCGGCAAGCACGATGAGCACGTTTTGGCAGCGAACGATATCGGCATGGGGCACATACTCGTCGGGCTTGTGTGCGAGCGCCAACGAGCCGGGGCCGTAGCTCATACAATTGCGGTTGCCTGTCTTGCCGGCAATGACGGCGGTGTCGGTGTAGCCGGTAAAGAAGCCGACGGTCGTGTCCGCGTCCGTCACGTCATCGGCGGCACGCTTGAGCGCTGCTAGAAGGGGAGAGTTCGGGTCGCGCTCGATGGCGGGGCGGTCGCCCGTCACGGTGTAGCTGCCATGGCAACCGGGAACGGCGGCTTCGGCGACGGCGATGGCCTGCTCTACCATGCGCGTCGCGGCGGCCGTATCAGTCGGCGGGGTCAGGCGCATATCGACCCAGACCTTAGCGTGGTCGGGCACGACATAGGGACGGTAGCCACCCTCGATCTGTCCAAACGTGATGGTCGATGGCCCCAGCTCCTCATGTAAAGGTAGCGTCGCAAACGTGCGACGAAGCGAGCACGCGACCTCGGCTATGGCGGCGACGGCGTCGGCGCCCTTCCAAGGCTGGCTTGCATGCGCCGTCACGCCAGCCATTTCAATCTCGAACCACGTACGCCCCTTGTGCGCCACCTGGATCTGCCCGTCGGTGGGCTCGGTGTCCAGCACCCATTCGCGCGAGCCGACCCAGCCGGCATTGATGGCCGCCTCGGAGCCGCGCATAAAGTCTTCCTCGTCGACCGAGCAGATGAGCGAAAAGCCGCGGCGTGGCAGCGCGCCATCCGCCGCCACGCGCTCGAGCGTATGGACCAGTGCGGCAATGGCGCAGGCCAGGCCACCCTTCATATCGCAGGCACCGCGGCCATAGAGTTTATCGTCGCGCACAACCGCCCCAAGCGGTGCGATGTCTGCGTCCCAGCCATCGCCCAAGGTGACGGTATCCATGTGGCAGATATAGACCAGCCGCGGCTCGTCGCTTTGGCCCGGCACGGTGACTTTAAGGTTGCGGCGCCCGGGCAGCACTTCGAGCTCCTCAATCTGCACGGCATCGAGCGCAGAACTATCAAGTTGTGCCAGCTGCTGCTCAATGAGCCTCTTAATGAAGCGCTCAATTTCATCCTCATACGCGCCCGGGTCTGAGCTGTCGATCCGCACGAGTCCTTGCGTAAGCCGCCAGGCAAAGTCCTCATCAACCATATGCAACCTCACAATCAGTTTGCTTTCCAAACCGATTGTAAGCCTCCTGAGAGATCCGCGACGTGGGCGTGGCAGTATTTACCGTTCGCAGGCCGAGCCAGCGCGTTTGCCGTCCGAGCGGGTTCACAAGCGACGCAGCGGGTACGTACCCTTCATGGACGACATGCTGTGCGACATATCTGCCTTTCGGTATCACCGGATACCTCCACAGGTCTTGGCAATAATGCCGGACCTGCCCGATTCTGCGGACGATCCGCGCAGGGAGCACCTATGTGAGCATCCGCTCGTCACGCATTTCCTGGGCACCCCGTTACACGTGTTGGCGCAGGGCAGCTGCGGACGTAAGGGCGATCGCATTGTCAGGCATGTTTGGAACGGGGAGAGGCCGTTTGATTCCGTGCGGCAGACGGAGTTTGGCCTCGATGTTGCGTCCCCACTCTTTACCCTGCTGACCCTGGCTTCCTCGGTCTCAAACGAGCGTCTAATCATGTGCATGTATGAGATGTGCGGCACCTTTGCCGTGTGCAAGATTGCACCTCAGGTAAAGTCGGCACTTGAGCAGGCATACGGGGGCCGGTGGGGTGACGCACGGTCGGGCTGGGAAAACGTAAAGGATGTCTCGGGGAATCCAACGGACTTGTGGAAACGACCTCCCTTGATCGAGCTCTCTGAACTTACAGAGTACGTCGATAAGATCCCGGGGCTCCGCGGCGCTAAATCGTTCACGCGTGCCGCGAAATGCATTACGGGGGTGGCGGCATCGCCGCTCGAGGTCCAGGCTTCGATGCTGTTTGGCCTTACGAGGTTGCGCGGCGGCGAAGGGCTGCGCCTTACCAATAACGTCGAGATTCGCTTGACGCGCAGTGCCCGCCTGATTTCGGGGCTTGATAGGCGCTATGCCGATATTCTGCTGGCAAATAAGGACGGCAGCCGAGAGTGCCTGGTTGAATGCCAAGGTAAAGCCATACACGGATCCATAGAATCCAAGATCTCGGACTCCGATCGAACGACGGCTTTGCAAGCCATGGGATATCCCGTCGTTCTGATGACCTATGGTCAGCTGGCCGACTTCGATGCCTTCCGCGTGGTGATGGAGCTCATCATGTCCTATCTCGATGTGCCGCTGAAAGACAAGACGCCGCGGCAGCAGGAGCTCGAACGGCGGCTTCGTGAGGAGATTTTTATCGATTGGGCGGGAATGTAGCCGCGCGGGCGGAAAACGGTCGCGCGGACTAGAGTTTTGGTCGCAAAATACTTATATTTTGCCTTGGAAGGGCCTTAAAAATGCTACCTAGAATAAGTTGTTTCGGAAAATGGACAGTCAACTTACATTCGGCACATAGAGACCGATTTTTACCTACTAAAGTCCCTGATAAAGCTGTTTATCAAAGCGGGTGTGCTTAGCGACTGGAGCCTCACTATCGATTATCTGAAAAAACTTGTTCTGAGTATCATTTTAAAGTCGTCCGGAGCAACAAAATCGCCCCCCGTTTCGTGAAAACGGGGGGCGAATGGGCTTCGTGGTCTGTCTGGCAGGCTTGGCACCGGCGCTATTTAATCACGCGCACGCGATACATCGACGGAATCTGCTTGAGCGCCTCGATCGTGCTGCCGTCCAGGTGCTCATCGGTGTCGAACATGGTGTAGGCGTTCTCGCCAGCGGACTCGTTGGTCATGCGCTGCACGTTGGCGTTGTCCTTGGCGAGAATGGCCGTGATCTGGCCGATCATGTTGGGCACGTTGGCATGCAGGCAAGCAATGCGGCTTGCGGCGCGCGCCTTGCCCATGCTGCAGGCGGGGTAGTTGACGCTGTGCGCGATGTTGCCGTTTTCCAGGTAATCTTTGAGCTCGCTGATGGCCATGTCGGCGCAGTTGGCCTCGGCCTCGCCGGTGCCGGCGCCCGAATGCGTGGTGATAAACGTGTTGGGCATCTTGACGGTCTTGGGCGTGGCAAAGTCGCAGCTAAACCAGCTGAGCTTGCCCTCGCGCAGGGCAGCGTCGACGGCGTCCTCGTCAATGATGGTCTCGCGCGCGTAGTTGATGAGCACGGCGTCCGGGGCCAGCAGGTCGATCTGCTCGGTGCTGATCATGCCGATGGTATCGGCCTTGCTGGGCACGTGCACGGTGAGGTAGTCGCAGCCGCGGCACAGATCCTCGAGCGTGCCCACGCGCTGCACCTCGCGGCTCAGCACCCACGCGTGCTCGACGGAAATGAACGGATCGTAGCCGTAAACGTCCATGCCCAGGTCGACACAGGCGTTGGCGACCTTGGAGCCTACGTTGCCCAGGCCGATGACGCCGATGCGCTTGCCCTTGAGCTCGCGGCCCACAAAGGCCTTCTTGGCCTTCTCGGCATCGACCTGGATCTCGGGGTCGTCGGCGTTGTTGCGCACCCAGTTCATCGACTGCACGACGCCGCGGCTCGAAAGCACCAGCATGCCCAGGACGAGCTCCTTGACGGCGTTGCTGTTGGCACCGGGGGAGTTAAAGACGACGACGCCCTTTCTGGCGTACTCCTCGACGGGGATGTTGTTGACGCCGGCGCCGCAGCGGGCGATGGCGCGGATGCCCTCGGGCAGCTCGTAGCCGTGCAGGTCGGTGGAGCGCATCAGGATAGCGTCGGCCTCCTCGGCGGTGCCCACAAACTCGTAGCCCTCGCCAAACTCGACTTTGCCGTCTTTGGTGATGTCGTCGATGGTCTTAATCTTACGCATGGAAAAACTCCTTAGCAGGTTTTGATCTAAACAGGGTGGTTTGAGATGGCTGGTCGGCCCGCGCGTTGCGGGCTAGTTAGATCGCGGACTCAAACTATGCTGCGCTTCGAAGTCCTTCACGTACGAGGCAAGTGCCTGCACGTCTTCCATGGTTACGGCGTTGTAGACGCTGGCGCGCATGCCGCCCACCAGGCGATGGCCCTTGACGTTTTGAATCTGGTGCTTGGCCGCGCCTGCGACAAAGGCCGCGTCGAGCTCGGCGTCGCCGGTGCGGAAGGTGACGTTGGCGATGGAGCGGCTGTCGGCCTGCGTGGCGCCATGGAACAGCTCGCTGTGCTCGAGCAGGTCATAGAGCAGGTTGGCCTTGGCCCAGTTGCGCTCGGCCATGGTTGCGAGCCCGCCGGTCTGCTCCACCCAATGGAACACCTTGCCGCATACGTAGATGCCAAAGGTGTTGGGCGTGTTGAGCATGGAACCCTTGGCGGCCTGGGTCTTAAGGTCCAGGTACTGCGGCGTCTGCGCAAAGGCGGGGCCGTCGGCGATGAGGTCGTCGCGCACGATGATCACGGTCACGCCCGCGGCGCCGGCGTTTTTCTGCGCGCCGGCGTAAATGAGCCCGTAGCGCTCAACGTCGAGCGGCTGCGACAAAAAGCAGCTCGAGACATCGGCGACCAGCGGTACGTCGCCGCAGTTAGGCAGCTCGTGGTACATGGTGCCAAAGATGGTGTTGTTCTGGCAGATGTAGACGTAGCCGAGCCCGTCGCCCGCGGCCTCGGCGGCAATGCGCGCGTTGATGTCGGCCATGGCGGGAATGCGGTCGAAATTGGTGTCCTCGGAGCTCGCGAGCAGCACGGCCTCGCCGTACTTGGCGGCCTCCTGGTACGCCTTGTTGGCGAAGTTGCCGGTCACGACGTAGCCGGCGCGGCCGCGGCGCATGAGGTTCATCGGGATGCCCGCAAACTGCAGCGTGGCGCCGCCCTGCAAAAACAGAACACGGTAGTTATCGGGGATGCTCAGCAGACGGCGCAGGGTTGCCTCGGCGTCGTCGATGATCTGCTGGTACATGCTAGATCGATGGCTCATCTCGAGCACGGACATGCCGCAACCGCGGTAGTCCATCATCTCGTCGGCGATCTCGGCGAGCACGCTGGTAGGCAGCGCGGCCGGGCCAGCTGAGAAGTTGTGCACACGTGCCATCTTCTAGTTCCCCTCGTAGTCGTTTGAACGTTCGGGATACTTTAGCACAGTGGAGCGCCAGGCGCGACCGCATCACGGTAAAACTCGACTGCGCTGCTATGATTTACAGGATGGTTACATGGGGGAGGGGTGCTTTACTCCTCGGGCAAATCCAAATCTGCGAGCGAAGGCATGAGGTTCTCTAGGCGCTTGATTTCTTCGTCGCAAATTAGCTAACCCCTGGCCGCTACGACGCGAGCGTGGCGATGACGGCTTCGTCGCCGGCGTATATGAGGGTGTCGCCGTCGGGGATGATCGTTTGGCCTTCGCGCTTGAGCATCACCACGATAAACGGGTGCTTGCCCTGCGGCACGTCGCGCAGGCGCTGACCGGCCAGGCGACCGTGGGGCGTCACGGTGATCTCGCGCAGCGTAACCTCGGCACGCTCTTCGAACGTTGGGGCTGCCATCACCAGAAGGTCGCCTTCCTCGATGACGGTATCGCCGTTGGGCAGTACCGGGTGCGCCCCGTCGCGCAGCACCAAGACCACGAGCATGTCCGTCGCGCTGCCAATATCGGCGAGCGAGCGCCCGGCAAACGGATGGCCAGCGCCCACCTTGAGCTTTACAAACGACATGCCGTCCTCGTCGCGGTAGTCGTTAAAGGTGCGGCGCACGTCGCCGGCCGCATCGATCATATCGAGTTTCTTCGCCACCGCCGGCAGTAGCGAACCCTGCACCACAATGCTCGATACGGCAATCACAAACACCAGGTCAAATAGGTCGTGGCCGCCGGGAACGCCGGCTACCACGGCAAAGAGGCTAAAGACGACCGAAGCCGCGCCGCGCAAGCCCGCCCAGCTTACGAGTGCAACCTGGCGAGGGTTCGTCTTAAAGGGCACCAGCAGCAGACCGACGGCGATGGGGCGGCTCGCAAAGAGCATAAACGCCATGAGCGCCAGGCCCGGCAGCAGCATCTGCGGCAGGCGCGCGGGCGTGACGAGCAGGCCCAGCAAAAAGAAGATGGTCATCTCGGCCATCTCGGTGAGGGTGTCGAAGAAGTGCGCCATCTCGACCTTGCCGGTGATGTCGCTCGCGCCCAGCACAATGCCGGCCAGGTACACGGCCAAAAAGCCGTTGCCGCCCAGATAGCTCGGCAATGCGTAGGCGACGATCGCCACGGCGAACAAAAAGATGGTCTGCGCGCCCTCGGCCGTTGCGTGCGCTCGTTCAATCAGGCGGCCCGCCGCCCAGCCGATGGCAAGGCCCAGGCCCGCGCCCAGGATAATCTGCTTGGCCAGCAGTGCGGGAATGTTGATGTCGCCGCCGGCCGCGAGTGTGGCGAGCACGGCGGTGAGCATGTAGGCGACGGGGTCGTTGGAGCCCGATTCGACCTCGAGCAGCGAGTCGGTGCCGCCCCTCAGCGAAAGGCTGTGCTCGCGCAGCACGCTAAAGACGCTGGCCGCGTCGGTGGACGCCACGACCGATCCCAGCAGCAGGCCGCCGATCCAGTCGAAGCCCAGTACAAAATGCGCGAACACGCCGGTAATGCCGGCAGTGATGACGACGCCGAGCGTGCTCAGCAGCACCGCAGGCGCGGCGACGGGCTTGGCACGGTCGATGTTGGTGTTAAAACCGCCGTAGAACATGATGAACAGCAGCGCCGTGCTGCAGACGGTTTCGGTGAGCGCGTAGTCGCTAAAGTCGATGTGAGCCGGCCCGTTGACGCCCAACAGCATGCCGAGCGCGATAAAGATGAGCAGGGTGGGGAAGGGGAGTTTTTTGCCGACGGGCTTGATGGTCAGGCACAGAATAATAACGAGGCCGATAAAGAGAAGGATCTGGTTCATGGATGGTGTCCGCTCCTGGGTGGTTGGCGTGGCACGGTCAGTTGTCTGCGGTTATTTGTACCCAAAGATGGTGGGTTTATGGGGTTGGATTGCGGGCGTGCGCGATATCGTCATAGACGGCTGCCGTCTTTGCCTCTGCTCGGAAACCCTTTCCAGCTTTATTGCAACGGAGTACAATGGGTAACGTTTAAGTTCAACTTGAAGTTTTAGTTGCGGCGCCGGGCTTAGACCGCAATGCAAGGAGAGGCGTACCATGGCGATCTATGTGACATCTGATGCTCACGGGCACGTGCGTGCGCTTGACGAGGCCCTGTCTAAGATCTCGTTGACGTCCGACGACACGCTGTACGTGCTGGGCGACATGATCGATCGCGGGCCCGATCCGGTCGGCGTTATTAAGCTCGTGCGCTCGCTGCCCAACGCCCGTGTGCTCAAGGGCAATCACGAGCAGATCATGCTCGATGCCATCATTGGCCAGGATCCGCTCGATGCCGAGACCTGGGATATCAACGGTGGCTGGACGACGAGCGAGCAGCTCAACGACATGGAATTTGAGGCATACGAGGAGCTCGTGCGATGGATGGCCACGCTGCCGCTCTGCGCGGTGGCCGAGACCGAGGAGCGCCCGTACCTGCTGGTGCATGCCGGCATCCAGACCGAGGCGGCGCGCGCGTTTTTGCTTGAGCATGGTGTCGATTGCGGTGACGGCAGGGGAGCGGTCGATGCCGATAGCGAGCTGCTGCGGCAAATGCTCGCCGTGCAGTCGTCCGATGACCTGCTGTGGATTCGTCACGGCTATTGGGATGCGCCGACGGGACTGCTTTCTGCCGAGGGCGAGGGCCCGGTCGTGGTGAGCGGCCACACGCCCACGGTGTCGCTTGGGCGCTATTGCGAGGTTGGCGGCCTGGCGGGGCTCGATGAGGAGTCGGGCCGCGGGCAGATTGTGCGCCTGGGTGGCGAGGATACCGCCGGCGTGCCCGATCGCATCGACATCGACTGCGCCGCCGCCACCGGCTCCGAGTTCGGTCGCGTGGGCATCCTGCGGCTCGATGATGGGGCGGAGTTCTACGCGAACATCAACCCGGGCGAATAACGGGTGCAAGGGGTATCTAATTTGGGAAGGGTTTTTGACTACTTTTGCCCTTCTGCCCGCTAATTGATTTCTCTGGGACGGGGATTAAATTATCATTTGGCTGCCCGCTGGCTAAGTGAGTAGACTTTTTTGGAAATGCCGAGCACCCAACATATTTGCCTCAATAAAACCGCAGGTCACAGACTTGTGCTCTGTCGGTGTGGTCAGGGATTCGGTAAAAATCTACTCACTTAGTTTTACGTGATGCATATTGTCTTCAACGAGGCTCCAGCCGGGGTGATTCCATCGCAAATTCCGGTGACCGGGGCAGCTAATTAGGCGCCGTAGGGGTTGCGGTCGCGCTCGATGCGCTGGCGGATGTGGGCGTACTCGATTATCAGCAGCACCAGGAGTAGGGCCATGATGGCTAGGTAGCTCACCACGGCGCCCATCAGACCCAGCAGCTTAATCAGGATCACCGGCAGCACCACGCTTACGGCGAAGCAGATCAGGTAGATCTTGGTGACATCGCCGGCGTGGCGCAACACCGTGATGATGGCGTAGATAAAGTCGATTGCCGCGGTGACGCCGCCGGCGACAACCATTAGCAGTGCCAGCGTGCGGTAGCGCTCAAAGTTGAGGCCGTACATAAAGCTCATGAGGGGAATACCGGGGCCTGCCATAAATGCGGCGCACGCTCCGGTAATGACCACGATCAGTGCCATAACGGCAACAATAATCAAGTCAAAGCGGCGACGCTTGCGCGGATTCGCCCAAATGCTCGACAGACGTAGGAGCTGCGGTTTATAGATAAATCCAATGCTCAACAAAATAGCCTGCGCTGGAAAGAACAGTGCATTAAAGTACAGCTGGTATTTGTAGGCCAGTGTGCCTTCCATCACGAACTTGGGCATGCTCTCGATGAGGTTGAACAGGAACAGCGCACCAAAGAGCGGGGCGCACTGGATAAACAGGTGACCAGCCTCGCGCAGACTCATACGGCGTGATTTTTCGGTTTCGAGCAGGGCGAGCGGGGCGGTGACCAGCACGAGCGAGGCAATCGCGGCGATGCCCATGGCCATGGCGGCGATGGGCATGCTGCGCGTGAGGAACAGTGCCACGCTAAAGACCGCGATGACGCCGACGGATCGTAGCGTTTGGCTCATGCCGGCCAGGTAGAGTTTGTCGGCCTGCTGCAGGCGGCCCTCGTACACGTCGGCAATGCCGTCGATCACCTTATACAGGTAGACGCCCAGGCCGATTGTGTCCATCTGCGCATCGTAGCCGCGGGCGCTGCTGTATACCAGGCCGCATGCCAGCGCGAGCGCTCCGCAGATCCAGCGGTTGAGCTGGTAAGAGGCAAAGGACGTCTTTTCGTCGATGTCCGAGACCTGGAAATTGCGCACGCCGTAGTTGCACGCGATCATGATGAGCGTGCCGGTGACAAAGGCGATGGAGAATTTGCCAGCCTCCTCGGCGCCCACGAGCTGTGTGGACACGATGGTGAGCAACGGAAACACCATGCCCCACACGGCGGTGCCCAGGGTATTCCAAAGGTAGTCGCGACGGGTGGCGTGATTTTCGTACTCGGCTTCTTGCGTGGAGAAGCCGCCGCCGTAGACGGCTCCGAGCAGGCGGTTCCACCAGGCATTGACCATGCGGTGGATGGGGCCGGGCTGGCGATTGCGCTCGCGGCGACGGCGTGTGGCCTGGCTGCTGTCGGGACCGCCGGCGTTACGCTGGCTTAGCTCTTGGATTCGTGCGAGCTCCTCGGCGGTGTGCGATGCGGGGAACAGGCCGTTCTCGATGCGTCCGCCCTGCCCGTGCGCCCCGTCCGATACGGTGGGGTCGGCGACGCCATTGCGGCGGGCGATGGCGCGGCGAATGCTATCGATGGGCGTGATGCTCAAAGCGGAGTCCTTTCTATTGCTGCGCTCTAGTATAGACGCGACGGTGTTCGTTCGTGTTTTTGAACAGGTTGTTCGATAATTTCGGCGGCGCCATTCAGTAGACGGCACTTAGGGACGTTCCTTATGTGCCGGCACTTTGGGAACGTCCCTAAGTGCCGGCATCCGGGGTCGCTCCTTGGTTGTTGCCTGTTCAAGAGTGTCCCTAACGACTAGGCCGCTTGCGTGCGATTTTTGACCGTTGGGCGGGCGCTTCGCCGTTGCCGCAAAAACGTTTTTGCATATCGGGTACAACGGGCTTTACGTGAGTAAAGTGCGCGTCGTGTCCACGTGTCGCGTTTTTAAAGGAGGCCCCATGCCTGGTGTTACCCCTGCAGATGTTTTGTCCAACTTTGGTATTATGCTGGTCGAAGATCCCGCCGAGAATCAGCCCCGTCTGCTGGTCGATCTACCCGCCGCGGAGCTCGTCGAGCACGCTATCCGCCGCGAAGAAGGCCGCATGGCATCCAACGGCGCGCTGGTGATCGAGACGGGGGAGCGTACCGGCCGTTCCCCCAATGACCGCTTTATCGTCGACACCCCCGATGTCCACGACAAGATTGCCTGGGGCGCCGTCAACCGCCCGCTGTCCGTCGAGAGCTATGAGGCCATCAAGGCCGGCATCGTCGACTATCTCAACGAGCGCGACGTGTTCGTCACCCGTGGCATGGCAGGCGCCGACCGCAACCACACGCGTCGACTGCTCGTTGCCTGCGAGCGTGCCAGCCAGGCACTTTTTATTAAGCAGATGCTCGCCCGCCCGCTCGCCCGCGAAATCGCGCGCACCGGCGAGCCCGACTTCTGCGTACTCGCAGCGCCCGGTTACCAGTGCGACCCTGCCATCAAGGGCCTCAACTCCAGCGCTGCCGTGGTCATCAACTTCCAGGAACGCGTGATTCTGGTCGCCGGCACCGGCTACTCCGGCGAGATCAAAAAGTCTATCTTCAGCGTTATGAATTATTTGCTGCCCGTCGAGGACGACGTGCTGCCCATGCACTGCTCGGCCAGCATGGATCCCGTCACGCACGAGACCGCCGTGTTCTTTGGCCTGTCCGGCACCGGCAAGACCACGCTTTCGGCCAATCCCACGCGCCTGCTGATCGGCGACGACGAGCACGGCTGGTCTGACATGGGCATCTTTAACATCGAGGGTGGCTGCTACGCCAAATGCGAGGGCCTGGACGCCTTCCACGAGCCCGAGATCTTCAACGCTGTCCGCTTTGGCGCGATCTGCGAAAACGTGGTGCTCGACGAGAACCGCAAGCCCAACTACGACGACATCTCGATCACGCACAACACGCGCGTGGCATACCCTGTGGAGCACATTCCCAACGCGTGGACCAAGGGCATGGGCACCACTCCAAGCGTCGTGTTGTTCCTGACCTGCGACGCCTTTGGCGTGTTGCCGCCCATCTCACGCCTGACGGCCGATGCCGCCATGTACCACTTCGTGACGGGCTTTACGGCCAAGATCCCCGGCACCGAGGTCGGCGTCACCGAGCCCACGCCCACGTTCTCTTCGCTGTTTGGCGAGCCGTTTATGCCGCTCGACCCCATGGTCTATGCCAAGATGCTCGGTGAGCGCATCGCCGACGGCCGCACGCGTGTGTACCTGGTCAACACCGGCTGGATTGGCGGCGGCTACGGCGTGGGCCATCGCATCGAGCTTGCCTACACGCGCGCCCTGGTGGCCCGCGCCCTCGACGGTACCATCGAGGACAGCGAATTCGTGCATGACGATATCTTTAACGTCGACATTCCCACCACGTGCCACGGCGTGCTCGACGGCATCCTGGTGCCGCGCCAGTACTGGCAGAGCACCGCGCGCTACGACGAGGCGGCGCACAACTTGGCCGTGATGTTCGAGGAGAACTTCGAGAAGAAGTACTCGCACCTGCCCGAGTCCGTGAAGGCCGCCGGTCCGCACGCTCAGGTGCACGCCGACGCCCGTCATCGCGGCCGCGGCCTGCTGGGACTCCGACACTAGCGTTGCTTCAGACCCAAAACCACCATAAAGGGGACAGGCACCTTTGTGGTGGTTTTACTCGCGCGGATGACTCGGGTTACAATACGCCTGACATATTGCCCCCTTCTCCGGATGGGGGCAGCGTAAGCGCTCTTGTGGCGGCACCGTAGGACTTTGAAGGTGGCCGCTGTAAGAGCGCTTTTTGTTTAGACGCTCGCGTGGGGCGAATCGTGAAGGGAGCACGTATGAAGGGCTTTATTGCCGAGGATTCGTTTTGGGAGCTATTTCCGCAGGCGGCTGTCGGTGTTGTGGTCGTAAAGGGCATGAAGCCCGCGGCTCAGATTCCTCAAGAGGACGTTGATGCGATTGCCGCGTTGCTCGACCGCGCCAATATCGACGCGGAGCGTCATCTGACCAGCGATACTATCAGCGAGAACGCACCGGTCAAGGCATGGCGCGAGGCTTATCGGCTGTTCAAGACCAAAAAGGGCGCGCGTTGCTCAATTGAGAACCTGCTCAAGCGCGTGCTCAAGGGCAAACCGGTGGGCCACATTACGCCCGCGGTGGACATCTACAACACGGTGTCGCTGACCTACGCGCTGCCCGTTGGCGGCGAGGACCTGCATGCGATTGAGGGGGATCTTCGCTTGAAGGTGACTGACGGCGGCGATGCGTTCCTGCCACTTGGCGAGGAAACGGATGACCCGACGCTGCCCGGCGAGCTCGCCTACATCGATGATGCGGGCACCGTATGCCGCTGCTGGAACTGGCGCGATGGCGTTCGCACGGCGCTGTCCGACGATTCGGCCGATGCATTCCTGGCGATTGAGTGCGTGGAGCCCGAGCGGATGGGGGATTGCCAGGCTGCCGTTGATCGTCTCGCCGAGTTGCTCGAGCGCTATCTGGGAGCGACGGTTGTCGTTAAGACGCTTGTGACCCGCGACAATCCCTGCGTGGAACTGTAACGACGCCTGCGGATCATGTTCGCCGGTCAAAACCACCACAAAGGTGCCTGTCCCCTTTGTGGTGGTTTTTATGTTGATGGGTTAACAAATGGGATATTTGGGTATGGGTGTTGCCTCGTGCGGCTAAGATGTTTACCCGTTAGCATCATGTAAGCGAAAGGCGGTCGTCTCCCATGCAGCAGAACGACGAGACACGTTTCGAGGACTTTGTCGGACTGATCAGCGGGCTCTACAAGGAGATCCAGCGCATTAAGACATCCGAGGGCGCAAGGCTGGGCCTCAAGGGCTCCGACGTTATGTGCCTGTACTATCTTGAGCGCAGCAAGGACGGCCTGACTGGCGCTGACCTGGCTCGCATGGCAGGCGTGACCCGTGCCGCCGTCTCGCGCACGCTCGCGCATCTGGAGGAGGGCGGCTACGTCGAGGTCGACGACTCGGGTGATGCGGCCGTTAAGTATCGTGCCCCGGTGCGCCTGACCGCTCTGGGCGGCGAGAGCATGAGCGAGGCGGACCGCATCATTCGCGAGGTGCTCGACACCACCGGTAAGGCTATGGGTGTGGAGCAGCGCGAGCAGATGTATGCGTCGCTGCGTACGATTCTCAACACCCTGCGTGAGATCTAAGGCCGCCAAGGCATTTGCTTCCCATTAAAAACTGCATAGTCCCGTTTGAGCGCGTATGCCGTGCCGGGGCATTGCTGTCAAAATTCCCCGCGCGGGACCTGCGCAAGAAAGGATTCGTTATGTCCGTCCGCATTATTACCGATTCCGCAAGCGATATGTCGCCGGCGGAGCACCCCGCTCTGCGTGTTCTGCCGCTGTCCGTCACCTTTGGCACCGAGGTGTATATGGATGGCGTCGACATCGATCACCAGCGCTTTTACGAGATGCTTGTGGAGCGCGATGAGCTGCCCAAGACCGGTCAGGTCAACCCGTACGCCTTTTCGCAGGCGATTGCCGAAGCGCGTGAGGCCGGCGATGAGGCCGTGATTATTACCGTGGGCGCCAAGCTCTCGGGCACCAACCAGAGTGCTCGTACGGCACTTGCCGAGGCGCCGGGCGGCGACATGTTCGTCGTGGACAGCAATAACGTGACCTTGGGCGAGCGCGTGCTGGTCGAGTATGCGCTACGCCTGGTGGACGAGGGCCAGGGCGCGGCTCAGGTTGCGGCGGCTGTCGAGGCCGTGCGCGACCGCGTGGTCGTCATCGGCCTGCTCGAGACGCTGGAGTACCTGGTGCGCGGCGGTCGCCTGTCTGCTGCGGCCGGTGCCGTGGGTACGCTGCTCAACGTAAAGCCCGTGGTGGCTGCCGAGGACGGTCTGATCGTGCAGCTGGGCAAGGCGCGCGGTTCCAAGAACGGACGTAACCTGCTCAACCAGAAGGTCGAAAAGGCGGGCGGCATCGACTTTTCCATGCCGCTGGCGCTCGGCTATACGGGCCTTTCGGATGCGGTGCTCAAGAAGTATATCGAGGACAGCGCGGCACTGTGGGCTGGCCACACCGAGGGCGAACTGCCCGTTCACACCATCGGCGCCACCATCGGCACCCATGTAGGCCCCGGCGCCGTAGCCGTAGCCTTCTTCCAGCCCGTTAACTAGCCCACCTGCCAAAACCACCACAAAGGGGACAGGCACCTTTGTGGTGGTTTATGCTATTCCGGGTGGAAGGGAGCGAGCAATGGCGTCCGAGGGCTTTTTTGAGCGGGTGTACGAGGTGGTCGAGCAGATTCCCGAGGGGATGGTCGCCACGTATGGTCAGGTGGCGCTGCTTGCTGGACGTCCACGAAGTGCGCGGTACGTGGGGTATGCCCTGCATGGCAATCCGCGCCCCGGCGAGATTCCCTGTCACCGCGTGGTGTTTGCCGATGGCCGCATATGCGATGGTTTTGCTTTTGGCGGTCCCGATGCTCAACGTGAGCTTTTGCTAGGGGAGGGTGTGGCGTTTAAGGACGACATGCACGTCGACTTGGCCGCCTGTCGCTGGCCTGCAGGGCTCTAGCGGCTCTGTCGTGGCTTAAACCACCACAAAGGTGCCTATCCCCTTTGTGGTGGTTTTGGCAGGTTTACCGAGGTTAACTTATGGAGAAGGTATGGCGGAGCGGTTTGTCGCAGCAAAGTAAACCACGGTGAACTATATTGTTTTCAGCAACGGAGCAGGCAATAGGCGATGAAAAAGCCTGCCCTGTTGAGTTTGATTCGCATTCCTCCCCTCTGTGCGATTCAACGGTGTACTTCGGGAACAGGCCCGCTGGCAACTATCTGCCAGCGGGCCTGTTCCTGTTTCGGTGAGGATTCAGCCTCACCGTCTATGTTGTGCGAAGGCGCTTTGCCTAGTACACCATGCCCATGGCGTCCTGAACCTCGGCCAGGGTCTGCTCGGCAATCTCGTTGGCGCGACGGTTGCCCTCGTGCAGCACGTCCTTCACATAGTCCAGATCGTTCTCATAGCGCTGACGACGCTCGCGGATCGGCGCGAAGTACTCGTTGACGGCCTCGGTCACGTACTTCTTGAGCTGGCCGGAGCCGCCCATGCCAATCTCCTCGGCAATCTCGACCTCGGAACGGCCGGTGCAGATGGCGGCGGTTGAAAGCAGGCCGGACACGCCGGGGCGGTTCTCGGGATCGAACGTGATCATGCGCTCGGAGTCGGTCTGGCTCTTCTTGATGCGCTTGGCCGTCTCCTCGGCGGTCATCGAGATGTTAATGGCGTTGCCGTAGCTCTTGCTCATCTTGCGCCCGTCCAGGCCGGGCAGCAGCGGGGTCTCGGACAGCAGCGCGTCGACCTCGGGGAACACCTTGCCGTAACGGTTGTTAAAGCGGCGGGCGATGGTGCGGGTGAGCTCGATGTGCGGCAGCTGGTCGCGACCGACGGGCACCACATTGCCCTTGCAGAACAGGATGTCGCAGGCCTGGTGCACCGGGTAGGTGAGCAGAAGGCCGGTGAGCTCGTGGCCCGAGGCCTCCATCTCGGCCTTGACCGTGGGGTTGCGCGCCAGCTCGGCCTCGGAGACCAGCGACAGGAACGGCAGCATGAGCTGGTTTGCGGCGGGTACGGCGGAGTGCGCGTAGATCATGGTCTTGTCGGGGTCGATGCCGCAGGCAAGGTAGTCCATGACCATGTTGTACACGTTGTCCTGGATGTGCTCGGTCGTGTCGCGGTCAGTGATGACCTGGTAGTCGGCGATGAGCACGTTGGTCTTGGCGCCCATGTTCTGCAGCTCAACACGGCCCTTAAGGGTGCCGAAGTAGTGACCTAGATGCAGACGGCCGGTGGGGCGGTCGCCGGTGAGCATGGTGAACTTGTCGGGCGTCTTGGCCAGGCCCTCGCGAATGGCGTTGCTCTTTTGCAGCGCGACCTCGTAGCTGTTCTCGTTTGGCATGATTGCTCCTAACGTATGTTCATGGGTCAAGATGATAACGCGTTTATTGGAGGGGCGGGTCGTAAGTAGGCGAGGGGCGGGAGAGCGGCGGCTTGTGCGATGGGCGCGGCGTGGCTGCACGTTTGGCCGACGGCGTCTGGACGCATCCTCGGCAGCTTACCCTAGCGCCTGTGGTGGCGCTCCTCCTTGCGTTCTTCTGCTGCCTGCTCCTCTTGCTTAAAGGCGGGATCGTCGGGGGTGACGAGCTCGTCCTCGTGCGTGCGCTTGTTGTAATGGTGACGCAACACGGGCTCAAACAGATGTAGATGCTTGGCAAAGGCCGCCGAGCCAATGGCGAGCACGGTAAAGATGAGCACGCGCATGGGCACCTCGACCTGGTTGATCGCGGCGGCGCCGGCCGAAAGCATAATGCACCAGGCATAGATGAGCAGCACAGCCTGCTTTTGGTTGTAGCCCTCTTGGATCAGGCGGTGGTGGATGTGGCCCTTGTCGGCCTGCCCGATGCTAATGTGGGCGCGCTTGCGGCGCACGATGGCGCTAAACGTGTCGATGATGGGCACGCCGGCAACGATGAGCGGGATGATAAGCGAGGTGAGCGCGGCGGTGCGGCTCACGTTGAGTAGCGAGATGGAGCCCAGCGCAAAGCCCAGAAGCAGCGACCCCGAGTCGCCCAAGAAGATGCTTGCGGGGTTGAAGTTGTAGCGCAAAAAGGCCAGACAGGCGCCAAAGAGCGCAATGGAGAGCGCGGCGGCGTCGATGCGGCCCGAGAGAACGGCCATCGAAAACATGGTGAACGACGCGATGCCGCAGATGCCCGTGGCTAAGCCGTCGAGGCCGTCGATGAGGTTAATGATGTTGGTGAATGCCACCAGATAGATCACGGTGATGGGGTAGGCGAGCCATCCGAGCATGATTTCGCCGGGGGCAAACGGGTTGACGATGACGCCGATGCGCAGGCCACCCACGCAGGCGATGAGCGCAGCGAGGACCTGTCCGGCCAGCTTTTGCTTGGGCTTGAGCTGGAAGACGTCGTCGATAGCGCCGGTCGCAAAGATGACGGTAAAGGAGAGCGCCAGCATGGGATAGCTAATGTGAAGGCGCGGGTGCGGCACCAGGACGGGCGGCCAGCCTAGGTGCCAGGTGCCTAGGATTTGCACAATGCAGGCAACGACCAGGCCCAAAAACACCGCCGTTCCGCCCAAACGCGGGATGGGCTTGGTGTTGATGCGGCGCTTAGAAGGGTAGTCGACGGCGTCGAGCTTAATTGCCAAGCGCTTGACCAGGGGCACCGTGAGGAAGGTCGTGATAAAGGCCGCCGCTGCCACGCATAGATACGGTATGTAGCTCGGGGATGAAGCCATGAATCTAAAAACCGCCAAGCGTCGAAGGAAAAGGTCAGAAGAACGCCATGCGCAAAGGGCATAGCCGAATCATGATACTCGACCAAGGGGGGTGCATGGAATTGCGCGCAGCGATAATCACGCGCTTACCAGATATTGGGATGTTGTCGATGGCTTGTCGGGATACCGGCGGGGATCCATATGGGCTGTAATGGTGGTTTTCGGCAAATGAAAACCACCCCCCACGTTACGAAAATGAACCCACCTAAAACAGGTGGGTGCCCTCATCGACTGTTCCAGCGTCCTTAACAACGAAGGATACCTGTACTAGGTACGACTGTGTGGGCTCCCTAAATAAACGCGACGGTTCACCCAGTTGCTCCGCGGGGGGCGGAATACCTACATCATAAAGCGGCACTTTGTCGATTCCAGTCTTGACATTATAAAAATCGTGTCGGACGATTACGGCGTCTTGGGCTCGAGCCGTCTGTGCGGTTGGTCCCTTTACGTTTGAGCTGCTGAATCGTTGTTTTGGAGCATGTTTTTATGCCGACGTCGTTGACCGAACTTTTTTCGCCCGACTGCCATTTGTGTCCGCGCCGTTGCGGTGCGGCGCGCGACGAGGGCACGCGTGGCGTGTGCGGCGCCGACAACACGCTTAAGGTGGCCCGCGCAGCGCTTCATATGTGGGAGGAGCCGCCTATCTCGGGCGAGGCCGGCTCGGGCACGATTTTCTTTAGCGGCTGCTCGCTCAAATGCATCTATTGTCAGAACCACGAGATCTCAACGGGCAATTTTGGCCTTGAGATTTCGCCCGAGCGCTTGGTCGAGATTATGCTGGAGCTGCAGGAGCAGGGTGCCAATAACATCAACCTGGTGACGGCGACGCATTATGCTCACCTGCTGCCGGCCGCGATTGCCGCAGCTCGGGAGCGCGGGCTGGACATCCCGATCGTCTACAACACGAGCGGCTATGAGCGGGCGAGTGCCGTGGCAGCGCTCGGCGATCTGGTCGACGTGTGGCTTACCGACTTTAAGTATGCCGACGCGGGGCTTGCGCAGTCGCTTTCTCATATTAAGGACTACCCGCGTGTGGCCGTGTCGGGTCTGGCCCAGATGGCTCGCGAGATCGATCGCCGCGGGGGAGAGCTGGTGGACGAGGACGGGCTCATGAAGCGCGGCATGATCGTGCGTCACCTGGTGCTGCCGGGGCATGCCGACGATTCGTGCCGCGTGTTAGACCTGGTGTGGCAGACGGTGGGCGACGTGCCGATCTCGGTCATGAACCAGTACACGCCCAATGCACTCATGCGCGAACAAGGCGGCGACCTGGCGCGCGCCGTGACGCGCGAGGAGTATGAGCAGGTGCTCGACCATGCCGACGACCTGGGCTTTACGACGATGTTTTGGCAAGAGGGCGGCGCGGTAGACGAGAGCTTCACCCCAGCCTTCGATACCACCGGCGTCCTTACCAGCACAAAGTAACGCATTCGCCGATGATTTTTCTGGGACGGGGATTAAAAAATCATTCGGTACACAATGTTTTTTAATCCCCGTCCCAGAAAAATCATCGAGAGGATCGCCTGCTCGAAAAGTTGTCAAAATAGCCGCGCCCCAAAAAGACTGATTATTGGGCGTTGACAGTTGGCGAGCCGTAGGTAAAATATCGACTTGTCCTGGGGACGTAGCTCAGTTGGGAGAGCGCTGCCGTCGCATGGCAGAGGCCGAGGGTTCGACTCCCTTCGTCTCCACCCTTGGATTTGATAAGCCGCTGACATTGTGTCGGCGGCTTTTTTTAAAAGAAAGGGCTGTACCATGGCCGAGCTTGAGTCCCAACCACTGTCTGCCGAGGAACGCGCCGAGTTGGAAGAGCTCCGCGCCGAGAAAGCTCGTCGCGAGGCCCAGGAAGAGGCACGCCGCGAGCGTGAGGAGCTGGCCGCCCTGCGTGCCGAGCGTGCGAAGGCCGAGGAGGCCGCCGCGAACGTCGCCCCCGCGCCCAAGCCCGCCGCCGCGAAGCCCGCGCCCACCGCACCTAAACCTCAGCCTAAAAAGGTCGCTCGTCCCAAGTCCGTCGATCCCAAGCCGAGCCGTGACGAGATGAGCTTTGCCCAGCGCATGGTTACCTCCAAGGAGCCTGCGGGTGAGAACGAGATCCCCGGTATGGCGCCGGCTCAAAAAATCATCATTGTCCTTGCCCTCATCGCGTTTGTCATCTTTATGGGCTACACGATCCTGACCAGCATGGGCCTGCTTTAGCCTGTTCGCGCTGGGCTCCATGCCCGCACGCCCGCCTCGCCAACCCTCAACCTCTGCACAACGCATCCGAAAGGTCGCCCCATGGCTTTGACCGACATCTCGCATCCCACCGACATTGCAATGCTCACTGATCTGTACGAACTCACTATGGCCCAGGGCCTGTGGGAGAGCGGCAAGGCCAATGAGCAGGGTTGCTTTACGGCGTTTTACCGCGACCATCCCTTCGGCAGCGCGTATGCCGTCATGTGCGGCACCGCCGAGCTGCCCGAGCTTGTCGAGAACCTGCGCTTTACGCCCGAGGACATCGACTATCTAGCTTCGCTCCAGGCTCCGGCCGGCGGCTCGATGTTTAAGCCCGCATTCCTCGACTACCTGCGCAACTTCCGCGCGCATGTGAACATTGACGCCGTGCCCGAGGGCGAGCTCGTCTTTCCGCGCGAGCCCATGGTGCGCGTCACCGGCCCCGCGCTGGAGTGCCAGCTGCTCGAAACGGCGTTGCTCAACATTGTCGGCTTCCAGACGCTTGTCGCTACCAAGACGGCGCGCGTGGTGCTGGCGGCGGACGGCCGTCCCGTTGCCGAGTTTGGCCTGCGCCGCGCCCAGGGTCCCGATGGCGGGCTGGCCGTCGCGCGCGCGAGCTACGTTGCCGGCTGCTCCTCTACATCCAATGTGCTCGCCGGCCGCCGCTACGGTATTCCCGTCTTTGGCACTCATGCGCACAGCTGGGTGATGAGCTTCGATTCCGAGCTCGAGGCATTCCGGGCTTTTGCTAAGTCGAGTCCCAAGAACTGCACGCTGCTCATCGACACCTACGACGTACGTGAGGGCTGCGAGCATGCCATTACGGTTGCCAAGGAGATGGAGGCGGTGGGCGAGCGTCTGTCGGCTATTCGCATCGACTCCGGCGACCTCGCCAAGCTCTCCAAGTATGTGCGCGGCCGTTTTGATGCCGAGGGCCTGCCCTATGTGGGGATCTCGGTTTCTAACGATCTGGATGAGTACACGATTCAGTCGCTGCTCGACCAGGGCGCGCCCATCGATAGCTTTGGCGTGGGTACCAAGCTTGCGACCTGCTATGACCAGCCGGCGCTGGGCGGCGTGTACAAGCTTTCCGCCCGCCGTGCGAGCGAGGCAGATCCATGGACGCCGGTGGTCAAGCTCTCTGAGCAGCCATACAAGCGCACGATCCCGGGTGTGCAACGCGTGCGCCGTTATTACGACGGCTTTGGCGGCCCGGTCTGCGACATGATCTACGACGAGGACCATCTGGCGGGGGAGGGCGCCGCGCGCGGCAATACCCTCGTGGCCGTGAATGATGCCGCCCTGGTGACCGACGTGTCCGAACTTGAGTATCGCGAGCTGCTGGTGCCGATCGTGCGCGATGGCAGCGCGGTGGCTCCGCGTGAGAGCATCCAGGACGCGCGCGAGCGCTGTGCTTGGGCACTCGATCATCTGGACGCAGCTTTCAAGCGCTTCCTGTACCCGCAGACCTATGTGGTGGGCATGGAACAGGGCCTGGCTCAGGTGCGCGACGAGCTCGTGCGCAAGAACATGGCCGCGGCTTCGGCCTTCCCCTGGGCTCACTAATTCCTTGGGCGGTAGGGGCGAGTCACGCTTCCCTGGCCGCCGGCTCGGCCGTTCGCTGAACAGTTGATTGGTTTGACGTATGACGACTTCTTATAAAACGATGGTGGTAAAGATCGGTTCGTCCACGGTGGTGGGCGCCGACGGCAAGGTCAACCGCGCCTTTATCGGCGGGCTTGCCGACCAGGCCGCAGCGCTGCGCGAGCTTGGCTGGCGCCTGATCGTGGTGAGCTCGGGCGCCATTGCCTGCGGCTATCCCGTGCTGGGCTTCGACCGTAAGCCGGTCGGCGACCTGCCGAGCCTGCAGGCCTGCGCCTCGGCCGGTCAGTGCATCATCTCGTCGGCCTACGACGAGGAGTTCCATGCGCGCGACCTGCTCACCTCGCTCGTGCTGCTCACGCGTCACGACACGGCGCGCCGCACGTCCTACCTGCACGCGCGCGACGCCCTGCTTCGCCTTGTGGAGCTGGGTGTGGTGCCGGTCGTCAACGAGAACGATACCGTCACCGTCGATGAGATCAAGTTTGGCGACAACGACACGCTGGCGGCGCTTGTGAGCTGCCTGGTTTCTGCCGATCTGTGCGTGACGCTCTCGGACATCGATGGCCTCTACACCGCCAATCCGCATGAGGATCCGACGGCCGAGTTTATCCCGGTCGTGCATAAGATCGATGCCAAGATTATCGCCTCGGCGGGCGATTCTTCCACATCGGTGGGTACGGGCGGCATGATCACCAAGATTCGCGCGAGCCGCATTCTCATGACGGCGGGCATTCAAAGCGTGATTTGCTCGGGCGAGGAGCCCGATGCGCTCGTGCGTCTGGCCCGCGGCGAGAGCGTGGGTACGCTGTTCGATCCGCCGGCGGAGCGCCTGGACATTGCGCCGCGCAAGTTGTGGATTGCACTGGGCGACAAGGCGCACGGCTCGGTGACGGTCGATGACGGCGCCGCGAAGGCGCTGGTCAGCCGCGGATCGTCGCTGCTCGCGGTGGGTATTCGCGAGGTCGATGGCCAGTTTGCCGAGGGCGATGTGCTCGACGTGTGCGACCCGAGCGGCATGGTTGTCGCCCGCGGTATCGCTGAGGCCGATTCGGACGTGCTGGAGCTTGCCGCCGGCCGCCGCCAGGACCAGATTGCCGGCAACCGTCTACTGGCAGACCTAGCCGAGAAGCCCGCAATCCATAGGGACAACTTGATAGTGTTCGCCTAACCAATTGACGCTGCAAACGCCCCTAAGCGGCAATCTGACGTTCAATCGTCGGGCATGACCAAAAGGTCAATGCCCTCCTCTTTCACGTCACCTTGCTCGCTTAGGGGCGTTTTCGCTTTCTGTCCTCTACCAGCGGCATTGTCGTTGCCGGCACTTGGGGACGTTCCTTTTGTGCCGGCAGACGGGGACGCTCCTTTGCTAGAAGATCTGGCGTAGGTCTCCGCGGTTGAGCGCTTCGTCGAAGAGGTGCTTGAACACCACGCTGCCGTGCAGACCGTCGTGCTCGAACTCGTTGGTTACCCAGGCGTGCGAGTTGCCCACGCGGCTGAGCGTGTCGAGCTGCAGACTCGAATCGACGTACATGTCATCGAAGTACACCGCGGCCTGGAGCGGCACCTCGTTGCAGGCCAGGCGCTGCGGGTCATAGATCTTGTCCCAGCTGGTGTCTTCCATCAGCAGGTCCATGGCGGGCTTGAAGGGCTTGAGCTCGGGCATCTGCTCGAACATCCACGGGAACATGGCCTCGCCGGTAAACATGAGCGGGCGCGCGAGGGTGTCGAACTCGGCGCGGTGTGCCTTCTCTTCAGCTGCGGCCCAGCCAATGGGCATAGTGTCACCGTCGGCGTATATGAACTCCTGCAGCGTCCAGTACAGCGGATTCGTGCGCGTGTTGGTGCGCTCGAAGGCGCGCATCAAAAAGCTGTCGGATACCGAGGAGCCGCAGCTCAGCGTACCGTCTCCTGTAACAAACGCGTGATCGATAATCCAATGCATGCGCTCAAAGCTCGGCTTCATGCCAAAGTCGCTGCCCATGAGCTGTAGGCGCTCGACCGTCATTGGCGAGCCGTCGGGCAACACGGGCTTTTGCTCCTCGAGGGCATCTGCCAGGGTCGCCACGCGCTCGACGTCGGCGGGGTAGCGGTCGTAATACTGCTGCGTCTTGGCTGCCATGCGTGGGAAGGTGTGCGCGTAGACCTCGCTGGCGCTCGCCGGCACGTGCGGAATGCCGCCGCAGGTAAAGCTTGCCGCCACGCCCTCGGGGAAGAGCGACAGATAGCTCAACGTCAAAAAGCCGCCGTAGCTCTGCCCGAGTGTGACCCAGGGCTTGCCGCCAAAGCCCACCAGGCGCAGGTACTCAAAATCGCGCACGATGGAGCTGGCGAGGTGACGCTTGAGGAAGTCCGCCTGCGAGCGGGCCGCATCGGAGCCTGCCGCCTCGGCGCGCTCGCCCAGTGCGGCAATCGTGCGCCCGTCTACACAGCTGCTGCGCCCGGTACCGCGCTGGTCGGGCAGCACGACGCGGAAATGCTTGACGGCCTCTTCGATCCAGCCATCGCTTGTGGGCGACAGCGGACGCGGGCTCTCGCCACCGGGGCCACCCTGCAAAAAGAGAAGGAGCGGCAGGTCGTCGTTGATGCGGTCGGGTGCGCAAACCACACGGTAGAAGAGCTTGATGCTCTCGGGCGCGCCGGCGATGGGTGTCGGTATAGCGCCGCGGCGCATGGTGCTGCCGACGGC
Organism: Collinsella sp.; assembly: GCA_019414445.1. GTDB lineage: Bacteria > Actinomycetota > Coriobacteriia > Coriobacteriales > Coriobacteriaceae > Collinsella. The sequence goes on along the minus strand of DXMA01000016.1, from coordinate 5,082 downwards.
CAGGAGCATCGGCTCCAGGCCGCGCCAGTCGAGGGGGACGTCGATGCTGTGGTCCTCGACATACAGGCCGGGGACGTGGTACGAAGTGATGAGGGCCATGTGAGTCTTCCGTTCGTTGCGGTGTTTCGGGTTGACCAATTCTACCGCCGCGGGCGAGGCCATGCGCAAATCGGCTACCATGGTTGCAAACTTCTAGGAGAAAGGGCCGCCCATGTCGGTCGATATGGCCACGTATGTCCACGATCTTGCCGTTGCCGCTAAGGCAGCGTCGGCCTCGCTTGCCACGGCGAGCGACGAGCAGCGCCAGGAGGCCGTGCGCGCCATGGCCGCAGCACTGCGCAACGGTGTCGACTCCATCGTCGCCGCCAACGAGCTCGATATGTCCGCCGCGCGCGATGCGGGGACCTCGGCGGGGCTCCTCGACCGTCTGCTGCTGACGCCCGAGCGCGTCGAGGGTATGGCCGCCGGCCTGGAGAAGCTCGCCGAGCTGCCCGATCCTGTCGGCCGCGTGCTCGACCACCGCGTGCTCGCAAGCGGCGTGGACCTCACCCGCGTGAGCGTGCCGTTGGGCCTGGTCGCCATGGTGTACGAGGCGCGCCCCAACGTGACGGCCGACGCCGCGGGCATCTGCATCCGCACCGGCAACGCCTGCATTCTGCGCGGCGGCTCGCTGGCCTATCACTCGTGTGCCATGATTTCTGAGCTGCTGGCCGATGCGCTCGAGGCCAAGGGCTTCCCGCGCGAGGCCGTGTCGATGATCGAGTCTACCGACCGCGAGGCCACCGGCGAGCTCATGAAGCTCCGCGGCGTCGTCGATGTGCTCATTCCGCGTGGCGGTGCGGGCCTGATCCAGCGCTGCGTGCGCGAGTCGCTCGTTCCGGTGATCGAGACGGGCACGGGTAACTGCCACATCTACGTGCATGAATCCGCCGACTTCGATAAAGCGCTCAATATTATCGTTAATGCCAAGACCCAGCGTGTAGGCGTGTGCAATGCCGCCGAGTCGCTGCTGGTCGACCATGCTGTGGCCAATGTGTTTTTGCCTGCGGTCGTTGCCGTGCTGCACGACCACGGCGTGCTCATTCACGGCGACGAGGCCACGTGCGCCGCGTGCGCCGATGCCGGCTTTGTGGAGGGCGATGACTACGTCGCCGCGACTGAGGAGGACTGGGGTCGCGAGTACCTGGCGCTCGAGATGAGCGTGAAGGTCGTGGCAAACGAGGACGAGGCCATCGCACACATCAATCGCTACGGCACGATGCACTCCGAGGCCATCGTTGCCGAGGATACGGATGCTTGCGAGCGCTTCCTGGACGCGGTCGATGCCTCGGCCGTGTACGCCAACGCCAGCACGCGCTTTACCGACGGCGGCGAGTTTGGCCTGGGCGCCGAGATCGGCATCTCGACCCAAAAGCTCCACGCCCGTGGCCCCTTTGCCGCCGAGGCCCTCACCACCTACAAATACAAGCTCCGAGGCACCGGCCAGGTCCGCCCCTAACGCCCGCGCAAACAAAAACCACCACAAAGGTGCCTGTCCCCTTTGTGGCGGTTTTAGGTGGCGTGGGCGGTTAGGCCTGGAAGGTATCGCGGTCGGGGGCGAAGGACTGCATGGCCGCTATGGTGCGGTCAAAGAGCTCGGGGAGCTCCCAGCCCAACATCTCGGCGCCCTGCGAAATCACGTCGCGCGAGCAGCCGGCGGCAAAGCTCTTGTCCTTGAACTTCTTCTTGAGCGACTTGGTCGTAAAGTCCATAACGCTCTTGCTCGGGCGCATGATGACTGCAGCGCCGATCAGGCCGGTGAGCTCATCGCAGGCAAACAGGATCTTTTCCATCTGCAGCTCGGGTTTGGGCAGCGAGGTGTTGAAGTCCGACGTGTGCGTCTGGATGGCGCGAATGAGCTCGGGAGACGCACCTTCGCCCTCAAGAATCTCGGCAGCATAGATGGTGTGGTTCATGGGGTCGTCCTCATGCTCCTCCCAATCCAGGTCGTGCAGCAGACCGACGATGCCCCAAAACTCCTCGTTCTCGGGGTCGAACTCGCGCGCAAAGTAGCGCATAGTGCCCTCGACCGTCTCGCCATGGGTGATGTGGAACGGGTCCTTGTTGTGTTCGTTGAGCAGTTCGAACGCGCGGTCGCGGGTGATTCCGGCGGTAAGCGGTTCTGCCATAAGAGACTCCTTGTGCTCGTGGGTATCAATAAGAATGAATACTACTAGAACGACTAGAACGAAAAAACCACCACAAAGGTGCCTGTCCCCTTTGTGGTGGTTTTTGGCGCGGATGGGTTAGTTGAGGGCGGCTTGGGCTAGGCGGGCTTCGGCGGCCTCCTCGGTGACGCCCAATGCCACGGCGAACTCCTCGATGGAGCGGCGCTTGGCTTCCTTGAGTACACGCATATAGTAAGAGCTGGGCTTTTTATCGGCTTCCTCGGCCTGGCGAATGCGGTGCATCATGGTCTTTGCCACGCGGACCGTCTCGGGCGCGCCCAGCTTGAGCTGCTGCTTAAAGTGTGTCTCTTCAAGCGAGCTGTTGCGCTCGGTAAAGGTGTCGCACTCCAGCTCGTCATAGTGGCTCAGCAGATGCTCGGCATCTTGCTGAGAGATGGCGGCATGCAGACGGTCGGCCTGCGCCACGGGGTACATAAGGATCGTCTGCGCATGCCCCTGCTTGGCCTCGAGCAACAACATGGGCTGCGGCGTGTCGTCCCTAAAACCGACGACGGTGCAGACTCCCTGACCCGGATGAATGACGTGTTGACCGATTGAGAACATGCTACCTCCAACTTATACGAATTTACGTATGTCTAGAATAACACGCTGACGTGCGCAAATCCTCACTTTATGCAGGAAAAGCACACAACTCTGATAGGTAAGAGTATTCGATAAAAGACACAGCTCATTCACACCTTTATGCATTTTCAACGCGTGCATAATCTGCAGGCAGACCGGCATCTTTGAGTGACTCCATGCAAGCTGTAGTCAATTTTGTGCATATGCAATTTCGATTGGCTTTACCCTGCGACAGTGCCCCTCGCTTGTGATAGAGTGCTACAAACTCTGGCTTTTGCCCTACGAGTGACCAAGAGCTCGGGGGCTTTAACACAAGGAGGATCTATGCCCGAGAAGATTGAAGAGCTGGTACGCGCTGCGCTTGCTGCGGCCCAGGAGGCCGGCGACCTTTCCGCATTTGAACTTGACGATTGCGCTATCGAGCGACCGGCTGACACTTCTCATGGCGAGTGGACCTCTACCATGGCCCTGAAGTCCGCCAAGCTGGCCCACTGCGCCCCGCGCAAGATCGCCGAGGCCATCGTTGCCCATATGCCCGAGGATCCCGCGATCGAGAAGGTTGAGATCGCAGGCCCCGGTTTCATCAACTTCTACCTCTCCGTTGCCGTCAAGAATGCCATCTTTGGCGAGGCTCGCGAGAAGGGCATGGACTTCGCTAAGTCCAACGTCGGTGGTGGCCTGAAGACCCAGGTCGAGTTCGTTTCCGCCAACCCCGTCGGCCCCATGCACATCGGCCACGGCCGCTGGGCCGCGCTGGGCGATTCGCTCTGCCGCGTTATGGACCACGCCGGCTATGAGATCCAGCGTGAGTTCTACATCAATGACCACGGCTCTCAGATGAACACCTTCGGCAACTCCATCAGCACGCGCTATATGCAGCTTGCCGACATCATCGCCAAGCAGGGCGTTGATATCGACGAGGCTCACAAGCTGCTGATCGCCGACCGTGACGCCTTTGTTGCCGACGAGAACGACGAGCACCCCGAGACCCATCCGTATCAGGACAACTTTGCCGAGACCTTGGGCAAGGACTCTTACGGCGGCGACTACATCATCGACGAGGCCGCCGAGTTCTGGCGCACCGACGGCGATAAGTGGGTCAACGCCGATCCTCAGGAGCGCATGGAGAGCTTCCGCGAGCGCGGCTATGTAAAGATGGTCGATAACATGCGCGACCTCTGCCACGCCGTCAACTGCGACTTCGATCGTTGGTACTCCGAGCGCTCGCTGTATGTGAAGGACACCGAGGGCGAGACCGCCGGCACCTCCGCCGTCGACCGCGCTTTTGAGAAGCTCGACAAGATGGGCTACCTCTACACCAAGGACGGCGCCCTGTGGTTCCGCTCCACCGATCTGGGCGACGACAAGGACCGCGTCCTGATCAAGTCCGACGGCGAGTACACCTACTTCGCCTCCGACGTCGCCTATCACTGGGATAAGTTCCAGCGCGTCGATCACGTCATCGACATCTGGGGCGCCGACCACCACGGTTACATCGAGCGCGTACGCTGCGTCTGCGACGCTCTGGGTTACCCCGGCAAGTTTGAGGTTCTGCTGGGCCAGCTCGTCAACCTGCTGCGTAACGGCAAGCCCGTCCGTATGTCCAAGCGCAAGGGCACCATGGTGACCCTGCAGGAGCTCGTCGACGAGGTCGGCTCCGATGCCGCTCGCTACACGCTCATCTCCAAGAGCTCCAACCAGATGGTCGACTTCGACATCGAGGCCGTTAAGAAGCGCGACAACTCCAACCCGGTCTATTACGTGCAGTATGCTCACGCCCGCGTGTGCTCCATCCTGCGCCGTGCCGCCGACGTTACCGCCGAGCAGGCCGACGAGATGGGCATGAAGGCCGTTGCCGCCAAGGCCATCGGTGAGAACGTCGATTACTCGCTGCTGACCGACCCGACCGAGCTCGCCCTTTCGCGCAAGCTCAACGAGCTCACCGACCTGATCGCCAGCTGTGCTCGCGATCGCGCTCCGTTCCGTCTGACCCACTTTGCCGAGGAGCTCGCCGGCGACTTCCACAGCTTCTACGCTGCCTGCCAGGTTCTGCCGAGCGAGGGCCGTCCCGTCGACCCCGAGCTTTCGCGCGCCCGTCTGGCAGCTTGCGACGCTGTCCGCGTGACGCTCGCCCTGGTGCTTACCCTCGTTGGCGTTTCCGCGCCCGAGCAGATGTAATCTGCGGGTCATTTGACCGTGTAAGTTCGGCTTTGCTGAACCCTATAAGCCCGATCTCCATGTGAACTGCCTCCCATTTCTTGGACATGAGAAATGGGAGGCTTTCTTTATGCGC
>DXMA01000015.1 GCA_019414445.1 Collinsella sp. | reverse complement strand
GATCTCAGTGGGGGGGGTGGGATTACTTGAGAGTGTCAGCCCATGCCTTGGCAGCAGTCAAAGCAGACGCAGACGAACCCTCAGCAGTGTTGTCTGCCGCGTAAATGAAGCAGTTGACCTTCATCGTGGCAGGATTGGCGAAATCCTTTTGCTCGGTCTCCTTGGGCGTAGTCACATTGCTGAACAGCTCACCGGTCCACTTGTCCTCGGTCTTGCTGGCAATAAGCGGAGTTGCCTCGGTCCCATCGCCAACATAAACGAAAAGGCCACCGAGATAATGAGTCGGCTCGCCCGTAACTGCGGTCGCGTCAACGGCCTTCCAGCCATTTTTAATGGTGAAGTAAGTCGTCTTGGAATCATCAACCCCAGTAGACGCTGTCGCGTTCTTCACGAAAACGTACACATAAGCGTTCTCGGATCCCTTGCCAATACCGACATTAGGATTCTTAGGAACAGACACGCCAGGGGCGAGCTTGGAGTCCGCAACCCAGTTGGTCTCGGTCAGATTGCCGTTGACCTTAGTGTTGTCATCCGGAATCGGCTGATCCGGATTATCAGGATTAGTGGTGGGCTTGTTGATGCCCGCAGTAGTGAAGTTGTTGGTCAGGCCCGACTGCGCCGTCAGCCATGCATAGGTGCCAACGCCGGCGGCCAGCGCCAACAGCAGCAGGGCGGCAACGATGCCGTAGCGCTTTTTCTTCTTGTTTTCCATCGTTCTCTTCCTTTCGAGAATCGCCTTCCCCGGCAACGGCCCTTACCGCTGCCGGCACTTCTCCCTGCCGCTATGAACGCCGCTCCCTCGCATGCACGCGGGTATGCTTGCCCGCAGGCTCGTCGGGAACCATCCGATCGAGCACTATCGACGCCGCGACCAGCAGCGCCAGAACGGCCACCACAACAAGCAAACCGGGCATCGTCGTGCAATATGCATTGACGAAGCCCAGGTAAGGGACACAAAAAGAGACAGTGCCGATCACGCGCGAAAAAGGTGTCTGCTCGGCATCGTGCATGATGCTTCCATCTGTATTTTTGTTCGCAATTCCCTGCGTGCCGATCATCTGCGCCACAGGGTCGACCTCGTACACCTGGTGCGTCACCACGGCGCCGTCCGATCGGTAAAACGTTGCATTGTCGCCCACGGCAATATCCGTTGGCTCAACCTGGCGGACAAACACCATGGAGCCAACGGGAAGCTCGGGTTCCATAGAGCCCGAAAGCACAGCAAAGGGCATGTATCCAAATGCGCGAGGCACAAAAGAAACAACGGCAAGGGCTATGACAAGCGCGAACGCCAAGCTACTCAAAAGCGTAATAAATCGTTTGAGTCTACGCGCCGTCAAAGTGATAATTCATCCCCCTTGAGGACCTATTCGACCCATCCAAAGGTCAGCAAGTTTCAACAGGAACCGCAAGGCGCTTGAAAAGTGAGTCCGAAATAAGCCAATTTGGAATCTTTTCGTAATAAAAACTTAGCGATGTGTTACACATTTTTCAATGTTTTGTCGCCAAATGCTACCAATTTTGGCGTAAGTGGTCATCTCTACCAAAATTGGCCTGCTTTATCCAATACTTACGACTAACCCCCTACGCAACTTCCCCATAGAAGGTTCGATTTTTTGCGAAACTAAAATAATGGTACCCCCCCCCAACATTAAAACAAACTACTGGAAGTGTCATTTATTTCCGACCCCTCCCTTTGCCGGAGTTTTATGACAGCCCCATGTAGTTCGCAGCCCATAATCCTCTGAGAACCGTGTCCCAGAATTCACGTCCGGAGTGGGATGCGGCTTCCGCTTGTGGCCCCGTTGGGAAACCACATCCCACTCCGATCACTAATTCCGGGTCGCACTTTCCGCCAAGGCCCTCAACCGGAAACGGCATCCCATTTCTCGGCCGAAAACTAGGATGCGGTTTCCACAGAGCCCCTCAACGGGAAACCGCATCCCATTCCAAAGGCAAATTCCGGGACGCAGCTTCCGCAACCCCACCCATCCGGAAATCCCATCCCACTCCGCACACATCCGGGCATAGAACAATCAGCTTATTAGGCCTTCCATCAATAAAGGGGCGCCCTCGTGTCATGAAAAAAGCCCCGAGAATCTCGAGGCTTTCACGTTTGTACGATTGAACGCGCGGCACCGCAAGCGGCGAAGTTATTCGCCCAGAACGGCCTTTTTTGCGGCTGCAGCCACGTTATCCATATCTTCCTTGGTGGGATGGTCCTTCGCGGCAACCCAGTTGTCGAGCAGCATCTTAAATCGGGCGTTGTCGGGATCTTGCTCGAGCATTGCCTCGTAGCGCTGCTTAACCGCGGGGCCCATCTTGCCCTGGCACATCGCCCAGCCCGCAAGCTCGGCATCCTCGGCCAAATTGGACGATACGCGATCGATAATCTGCTGGTAATAGCTCTGGTCGGCCCCAAAGCCGCAGGTGCCAAACAGGAACACGCGCTTGCCGTGCAAGGCAGAGAGCAACGCCGCGACCGAAGGCGTGCACGCGCCCTTGTCGCACCAAAAACCGACGAGCACCGTGTCGGCCGCGCAGGCGCCCTGCGCCTCGAGCGCAACCTGATCTGCATCCGCATCGTCGCTCAACGCCGCGGCATGGACAAACTCAACGCCCGCAGCCTGCAGAGCGCGCTTGATCGCGCCCGAAACCATCCTGGTATTACCGCTCTTGCTGTTAACCACCAAAGCGCACGTCATAGTCACGTTGCCTCGTTTCCCCAAAACTAAAGCCACTAATGCAATTTATTAAAAGCATATCTTAGTACTATCGACGCAGATGTAAACCATCTGCCGCTAATCGGCAGCCCCTACTGGGCCCTACTGGGCAAACTGGCTACGATAAAGCTCGGCATAGAAGCCGTCTGCCGCCAGCAGCTCGTCGTGCGTGCCGCGCTCGATAATTTCGCCATCGCGCATGACCAAAATGCAATCGGCGTTGCGGATCGTCGACAGGCGGTGCGCCACGACAAAGCTCGTGCGGCCAGCCATGAGCTCGTCGAATGCCGCCTGCACCTGCAGCTCGGTACGCGTATCGATGCTCGACGTTGCCTCGTCCAGCAGCAAAATCGCCGGATCGGTGAGCATGACGCGCGCGATGCACAGCAGCTGTTTTTGACCTTGGCTAAACGTGCCGCCGTCCTCGCCGATCACCGTATCGTAGCCGCCTGGCAGCTGCACGATAAACTTGTGCGCGTGCGCGCGCTTGGCGGCCTCGACAATCTGCTCGCGCGTGACATCGGGGCAACCGTAGGCAATGTTTTCGGCCACCGTGCCCTCGAACAGCCAGGTGTCCTGCAGCACCATGCCAAAGGCGCGGCGCAGGCTCGCGCGCGTATAGTCACGCGAGGAGCGACCATCGACCGCGATGCGCCCAGCATCGATATCGTAAAAGCGCAGCAGCAGATTGATGAGCGTCGTCTTGCCACAGCCCGTGGGACCGACGAGGGCAAAGCGCGTACCGGGTTTGGCCTCGATGCAGATATCCTGCAGCAGCTTGCGGTCGGGCACATAGCTAAAGTCCACGTGTTCAAAGGTCACCTCGCCCTGCGGGGCGGCAAGTTCAACGGCATCCGCCGCATCAGGCTCCTGCTCGCGCGCATCGAGCAGTGCAAACATGCGGCGCGCCGAGGCGTACGCAGTCTGGATCTGCGTAATAACGTTGGTGACCTCGTTGAACGGCTTAGTGTACTGGTTGGCGTAGGACAGGAAGATCTGCACGCCGCCCACCGTGAGCGCCGCCGGCACGCCCGCGATCACGCCCACGCAGCCGATCACGGCGACCACAGCGTAGATGATGTTGTTGATAAAGCGCGTACCGGGGTTGGAAAGCGAACCCATAAACTGCGCGCGCTCACCTGCCGTATACAGCTCGGCGTTGAGGGCATCGAAGCGCTGCTGAGCGCTCGGGCCGTAGGCAAACGCGTCCACGAGCTTTTGCTCGCCCACATACTCCTCGATATGGCCGCCGAGCCGGCCTTGAATGCGTTGCTGGGCCGCAAAGCTCTTGTTGGAGAGCTTTGCGATGGCGCCGGCCGCAAAGATGGAAAGCGGCGTGACGAGCACCACCACGAGCGTCATGGTCAGGTTGATGGAGAGCATAAACGCGAGCGTGCCCACAATGGTGATAACGCCGGTAAAGAGCTGCGTCAAGCCCTGCAGCAGACCATCGCCCACCTGGTCGACGTCGTTGACTACGCGGCTCATAAGGTCACCATGGGCATGGCTGTCGATAAAGCTGAGCGGCATGCGGCTGAGCTTGTCGCTCGCCTCCACACGCATGTCGCGCACTGTCTCGTAGGACAGGCGGTTGACGCAGTAGCCCTGCAGCCACTGGAAGGCCGCCGCGCCCACCACGACAATCGCAAGCTTGGTGACGAGCGGCAGCAGCGCGTCAAAGTCCACCTGCCCGGCGGCAACGATGAGGTCGATGCCCTCGCCGATGAGGATGGGCGTATAGAGTTGTAAGATCACCGAGATGGCAGCGCTCACAAACGACGCCGTAAACGAAATGCGATGCGGGCGGACGTAGCCCAGCAGGCGGCGAGTTACCGCGCCCACGGGGTAGCGCTCGGGGTCGCCGGGCTGACGCGGGCCGTCACCCAAGTCGTTGAGGTTATCGTTGCCGGACACGTTGGCCGTCATCGTGGCGACCGAACCGGAAGAAGTATACGGATTCATTTAGCAGCCCTCCTTTGCGCAAGTGGATGCCGGGGCAGCCGGGGCGGACGCGGGCGACGCGCTCCCCTGCTGGCCCTCGAGCTCTTCGCGGCGAAGCTGCGACTGGCAAATCTCGCGGTATAGTTGGCAGGTCGTATACAGCTCATCGTGCGTGCCCAGGCCCGCGACCGAGCCGTGATCGAGCACGCAGATCATGTCGGCATCGCGCACGGTCGAGACGCGCTGGCTCACAATCACCGTGGTCAGCGGCAGCCCACCCTCGGCGGCACCGCGCATGCTTCGTTCGCGAATGGCATAGCGAAGCGCCGCATCGGTCTTAAAGTCGAGCGCCGAGGCGGAGTCATCCATAATCAGGATCTGCGGCGAGCCCACCAGAGCGCGCGCAATGGTCAGGCGCTGGCGTTGGCCACCGCTGAAGTTCTTACCGCCCGCCTCGACCGGAGCATCTAAGCCCTGCTGCTTGTTACGCACGAACTCGCTGGCCTGCGCCATATCGAGCGCCGCCCAGAGCTCCTCGTCGGTCGCCGACTCGTCACGCCAGGTCAGGTTGCTGCGGATCGTGCCGCTCACGAGCGACGCGCGCTGCGGAACAGTCGCGACAACATGGCGCAGCTGATCGAGCGGCCAGGCGCGCACGTCGGCGCCCATCACGCTCACGCCGCCGGTGCCCGCATCGTACAGGCGCGGGATGAGCGAGACGAGCGTGGACTTACCACTGCCCGTACCGCCAATAATGCCGAGCGTCTTGCCCAGCGGGAGTTCCAGCGTCACATCGTTGACAGCATTGGCCGCGCCGGCGCCAAAGGAGAAGCTCGCATGGCTCAAGCTCAGCGCAGGAACTGGAGCGACATTGCCCGGCTCGGGCAGCGCGACCGGCTCGTTGTCCTCGTCGGTGATACTCGGCTCGCAATTGCGCACCTCGTTGATGCGCGACGCGCTGGCGCTCGCCTTGGTAAAGACCACGACCAAGTTGGCAACATACACGATAGAGGTGAGGGTCTGCGTCATGTAGTTGACGAACGCCATGACCTGGCCCTGCGTAAGCTCACCCATGTTGACCTGGATGCCGCCCACCCACAGGATGGCGCACACGCCCAGGTTCATCACCAAAAACGTGACGGGGTTGAGAATCGACGAGAGCTTGCCCACCGCGATTGCGACACCTGCCTGGTCGTCGGCGGCTTGGGCAAAGCGCTCGCGCTCGTGGCCCTCGCGCACAAAGGCGCGAACCACGCGGGCGCCCGAAAGGCCCTCGCGGCAGATAAGCGCGATGCGGTCGAGCTTTGCCTGCAGCTGCTTGTAGTACGGGATGCAGCGCGCCATGACAAACCAAAACACCAGGCCGATAGCGGGCGTGCAAATCAAAAAGATGATGCCAAGCTTAAGGTCGATGGCAAGGGCCGCGACCATGGAGCCCACCGCCAAGAAGGGCCAGCGGATAAGCATGCGCACGCCGAGCGCCACGGCAAGCTGCACCTGATTGACGTCGTTGGTGATGCGCGTGATGAGCGACGGCGTGCCAAAGCGATCGAGCTCAGCATAGCTCAGCTTGTTGATGTGCTTGTAGAGTGCGCCGCGAATGTCGGTACCCATGCCCTGCGAGGTGAGCGCCGCCATCTTTTGGCAGACGAGCGTAAACGAGATGCCGATCACAGCCATGGCGGCGAGCACCATGCCGTAGTGGACGACGGCACTCACGTCGTGCGCACCGATACCTTTATCGATCATCTGGGCAATCACCAGCGGCGTAAGCAAGTCAAAGATTACTTCGATCAACTTGCACGCAGGGCCAATCACCATATATCGGCGAAACTTGCCACCAAAACGCCTGAGCAGCTCAATCATAAAAAGGCGCTCCCTATCATCATTCACACTCAATTCGAACCATGATAGTACGGTGAGCCCATAATTGCGTAAGCAGCTCGTCATTTCTAATGGGATTCGGTTTCCAGAGAAGCGGAGAGGCACGCGCACACCCAGCCAGTGTCGGGTCGACCGCCTGATATACTTACATTAGTGCTACCAAGTTAGTCGCCGACCCTTGAAATGAGGTGCCGAGATGAACGACATTCTCGCAAGAAGAGCAAGACGAGCAACTGTGGGCATCGCCCTTTCCGCGGCACTTGTCGCGGGAATCGCCCCCGTAACGGCGATCGCGGCAGAAATCAGCTCCCCCACCGGTGCAGTTGCCTTGCAGACGGAAGATGCGGCCACCGCAAAAGAAAGAGCGTATGCAGCCATGCAGGAAGCGCTCAAAAACCTCGAAGCCGCGAAAGACGCCGCAAGTCGCGAGAAAATTGCGAGATTCAATGATGACATTGCCCGTTTTCAAGAGCTCCGCGACAAGATGGCAGCGCAAGCCGCCGAATTGAGGGAATCCCTCCCCACCATGCAAGCGGACATCGATGCAGTCCAAGCCAAAAACGACGAGGCCATCAACCGGGTAAGCAAGCTCCAGGAAAAATTACACATGAAGCTTGAGGAGCTTAAGGCAGTCGAAGCACTCGGCGACGAGGAGCTTGCCGAAACTATTAAACAGCAAATAAAGTCGTTGCGCCAAGAGATCGTAACGGCAAAAGCGCGAGTTGACTTTTGCGAAATGGAGCTCCGCGAGGCCCAGGACCGCCTCAAAAGGCAGGAAAGACAAGTTAATGACTGTGAGCGTGCTGCAGAGAAGTATAAAGCCCATATCGACCAGTTCATAGCCTGGCGAGATGCGCTCCTCGACAATTTGAAAAAAGCGCAAACGGCCTATGACGACGCCTGCAAGGCATACGAAGAGGCAAAGGCCGCGGCAGACAAGGCCACCTCGCCCGAGATAACGAAACCCGCCGAGACGACAAAACCCTCCAGCTCAGCGCAGCCGGCCGAAACGGCACAGCCCGCCAGCTCGCCCGCGACCGGCAAATACGCTCCATCGAGCTCCACCAAGCAAGCAGATACGACCGCCGGCAAGCTCGCGAACACGGGCGACGCAACGCCGAGCGCAATCACACTCGCAGGAATCGCCGCCGTAGGACTCGGAATAACCACCGCAGCCACACACCGCATCAAGAACTCAAAATAGCTGCCAGAGCATACTACCTTCGCCAATCCACAAACCCAGAGACAAAAGAGGCCCGTTTCCCCAACCCAGGGAAACGGGCCTCTTTACTTGAAAAACAGATGGTAATGCCGCCGTCTCTTGAACCACGCAGCCATCAATGCCCAGACAACGCCAGCGAGCAGCAAAAGGCACGGGATTAAATTATTCAGATAAATGTGACCCTTCAGGCGGTTTTGGTCGGCTACCCGCGAGTGCCGGCAGGGCGCTTGGTAGTCGAGCGATCCCGCAGGCGAAGCCGAGGACCAGCGAGACACGAAGCGCCCTGCCGGCACTCGCGGGTAGCTGCGGCACCAAAAAACGCCTGCGCACTCGATGGATTCGGATGCCCGACAGAGGCTCCTTATGGCTGCTTCCTTCCGGACCTGACCAGATTCGGAACATGTCGTCATCCGAACCCATCGAACGCGCTAGGCGCTCGGTATATCTTACCTGCTCCCGCCCGTCACGGCAAGTGGGGCGAACCCATCGGATGGATTCGCTCCACTCGTCCATATCGCTAGCGGCGCCTGCGGTACAGGACCGCGCCGCCCGCTGCGGCCAGCGCGCCGATGCCGGCCATGGCGCCGAGCGCCTCGACCGGCAGGCTGCGGTCGCCGGTGTCGGGCATGCCGCCCTTGGAGCCGTCGCCGCTAGAGCCGCTGCCGGAGCCGTTATCTGAACCGCCGTCCGAGCCGCCGCCCGGCGTGCCGGGGTTCTCGGGGGTGTCGGGGGTCCCGGGATTCTCGGCGTAGCTGTTGGTGAAGACCGGCGGCAGGTTGGCGTCGCCCTCGTAGGAGACCTTCGCCGACAGATAGCCCGTCTTGGTGCCGTCTGCCGCCTCGTCGCTCACCGTGACGACGATCTTATGCACCGCCTTATCGTAGGTCACGTGCGCCTGGCCGTCGTCGACCTCGCTCACCGTGAAGGTGTAGGTGCCGGCCTGCTTGAAGGTCAGCGCATCGAACGCGACGCTGCCATCGGCGGCATTCTTGGCGGTCGACATGACCTTGCCGTCCCGGCCCCTGAGCTCAAAGCTAAACTGGCCCGCCTTGAGCTCAGCGCCCTTGAGCACCTTGGCGGCGCCCAGCTTGAGGGTGACGGGTGCGGCCTGGTAGCCGTTGGTGAAGGTCACCGAGGTGTCGCCCTCGGCATCCGTCAGCTCGTGCTTGACGGTAAGCGTGCCGTTTTTGGCATCGGTGACCGTCGTGCGCACGCGGTACGTCGTCTTGTCGTACGTCACGCCGCCCGCCGTGCCGGCGACCTCGCGCAGTTCGTAGCTGTGCGTGCCGGGCGCGGTGTAGGTGACGGGGCTGAGCGCGACCGTGCCGTCGGCGGCGTTCTTACCCGTCGCCGCGACGCTCTCGCTGCCGTCAGCGGCAATCTTGACCAGCTGGAACTCAAACTCGCCCTCGGCCAGATCACGGCCCTCGAGCTTCTTGTTCACCTCGATCTGGTCGGTGACGGAGCTCGGCGTCGGATTCACGCCGTAGGTGTTGGTGAACTCGAACGCGCCCTTGCCCTCGGGCGTGCCCTCTGCGGGCAGGACCTTCGCGACAAGCGTGCCCGCGGCGGTGTCCTCGACCACCCTGACCGTGAAGGTCCTGGTCGCCGTCGCGTCATTGACCACGCCGTCGACCGAACCGGACTCGCTCACCCGGTAGGCGAACGTCTTGGTGCGCAGGCCGTCGCCGTCGATCTCGACGTCATCAAGGTCGCTCGGCTGCTTAAACGTGACGTGGCCCAGCGCGACGTTGCCGGTGGCGTCGTTGGTCGCCTCGGCCACCGTCTTGCCCGAAGCGTCAACCGGTGCGGGCGCGCCGTCCTGCGGCTCAATCTTAAAGGTGTACTTGCCCGCGATGTCGACCTGCGTGAGGCCGAGTCCGGCCTGGCCGAGCGCCAACGTCTTGGTGCCCGCGAGGTCGACCGTCGCCTCGCCGGCGCTATAGACATTCACAAACGACAGCGTGCCGTCGGAGCCCTCGGGGTAGGTCACGGCCACATCCAGCCCGCCCTTGCCGTTATCGGTCACCTTGACCGTGATGCCGAAGCTCGACGTGGCCGCCGTCACGCCCGCAGGCAGCCGGTCCGTACCGTCCTCGGAAACGGTATAGGGAATGACCCAGGAGCCGTCGGCGGCCCTGGTAGCGGTGCCGTCTCCCACCATCCGCTCGAGCGCGTCAGTAGTGTAGGCAATAGGCGAGAACGCAAGTCCCGCGGCCTCGCCGTCGCCGGAGGCCTGGTTGGTCGCGGTCGCGACCACGTTGCCCCGGGCATCGCGGACGGAGAACGAGAACTCGCCCGCCGCCGCGGCGCGGCCCGTCAGCGTCTTGGTAGCGTTGATAACCGCGCCGCCCTCGCCGCCGAGCGTTCCGGTGGCCTCGTAGGAGTTCTGGAACGCGACCGTCACGGGCGCGGGCGTCGCCATGGCGTCATCTGCCGTGGAGACCTCGCTGCGGGCGACCTCGACACCGTCCTTGGCAACTGTGGTCGTGACCGTGAGCTTGCCCGTCGCGGCATCGTAGCTGGGCGCGATGGTCACCGTGCGCGGCGCGGTGTCGTTGTCGTAGCCATCGCCGCCGAGCTTGGTCTCGGTGGCGGTGAAGCTGTAGGTCTTGCCCGCGTCGGCGTCGGTAAACTTCACGTCGCTACCCGCAGCACCGCCGATGAGGTCGACTAGGTCGGCCTTCCCGTCATCGGCCGCGGCCACGGCGTAGGCGTCCTTTTCGGTCTTGAGGCCGAGCTTGGCGGCCGTCTCGGCATCGGCGGTCACGGTGAAGGCGAACTGCCCCGCCTCCATGGCATGGCCGGAGAGCGTCTTGGACAGGCGCACGCCCACGCGGGCCGAGTAGTCGAGCTCGGTCGTGTAGGTGTTGACGAAGTCGCCGCCGCTCACCTCCGCGATCGCGGGCGTCGTGGCCGTAAGGTTGCCGGAGCCGTCGTCGGTCACGGCCACCGTCATCGTGGCGACGTGGTCGTCGTAGGCCACACCGGCGATGGCAGAGCCATCATCGGGCTTGACCTCGCGCACCGTGTAGGTGAAGGTCTTGGCGCGCACGCGCTTGCCGCCGACCTCGGCGAACCCGGCATCTTTGATGTCATTGAGCGCGTAGCGGATGGGGCCGAAGTCGAAGGCGACCCTATCGCCCGCCTTGGTGCCGGCGGCGGCCGTCACGCTGACGGTCTTGGAGCCGTCGGCAGATCCCTCGGGCATGGGGGCGCCGCCCTCGCCCGCGAGCGCGAACTGGAAGCTGTCGCCCTCCGCCCAGTCGCGGCCCTCGAGCGTCTTGGTGAAGAGTCCCGCGGTGGAGACGTCCCTGCCCTCGGTGGCCGTTCCGTACGTGTTGGTGAACGCGACAGTCGCGCCGTCCTCGGTCACGGCGCCTTCGGCCTTGGAGCCGTCAGCCCCGTTAACAGCAGTCGTGTAGCCCTCGGCGGCGTCCTCGGTCACGGTATAGCGCGCGCCCACGGGCAGGCCGGCGACGGTCTTCTCCCCGCCGTCCTTGAGCGTGAAGGTCGCCTTGCCGTCCGTAAACGTCACGGCGTCCTCGCCCTTGCCGAAGGTGCCGGAGACGGGCTCGCCGTCCCCGTCGGCCAGCGCGACCGTGAAGCCGAACTCACGCTGGCTGTCGCCGCCGACGACCGTCTTCTTGACGGTGAGGCTGCCCCCGCGGGGCACGCTGTTGTGGGTCGTGTTGGTCTGCGACTCGTTCTCGCCCACCTTGACCGTTGCGGTGTTGGCGATGTCGTCGACCACGGCGGCTTCGGCGGAGACCTTCACGTCGAAGCTGAGCGTGCCCGTGGCGCCCGCAGCCTGCTCGCCGAGCGACCAGGTAAGGGTGCGCGTCGCGGCGTCGTAGGCGGCACCGTCGGCAGAACCCTCAACATAGTTAACGCCCTTGGGCAGGACATCGGTCACCGTCACGTCGGCCGCCTGCGCGGCGCCCCTGTCGTCGACGCTGTTATTGGCCCAGCCGATGGTATAGGTGAGGGTATCGCCCACGCCCACCGGTTTGCCATCCACATCGACCTTGGCGCCCGAGGCATCCGCCTTGGTGACGGTCTTGGTGTTGTCGTGCGGCGTGAAGGTGTTGGTGAAAGTCTTCTTGCCCCGCTCGTTGGAGATCTCGGCCTTAAGGCCGGCGCCAGTCTGAGTCACCGTGATGTCGAAGGTGTAGGCGTGCGCATCGTCCTCAATCAGGACATCGCCGCTTGCTTTCTCGGTCACGGTCGCGTGGTAGGTGCCCAGATTGGTGAAGCTGAGCTCGCCAAAGGAAACCTTGCCGTCCTTGTCATTCTTCGCCTCGATTGGGTAGCCCTCGAGAACATTGCCCGCACCGTCGGTGAGGGAGAGCTCAAAGACGAACTCCCCCTCCTGGAGGCCGGGCTTGCGGCCGCCCGCGAGCACCTTGGTGAGCTCGGGGACGGACGCCGTGGCGGGGGCGGGGTCGAAGGTGTTGGTGAAGGCGGCGGAGGAGACCTGGTCTGCCGCGATGGAGCCCTCGGCCTTGGAGCCCTCGGCTCCGTTCACCGCAGCCTTGTAGCCAGCGGCGGCGCGCTCGGTCACCGTGTAGGCAGTTCCCGCGGGCAGCCCCGTGATCCTCGCCGTCTGGCCATCTTTGAGCTTGAGGGTCGCCTTGCCGTCCTCGAACGTCGCGTCACCGTAGGTGCCGGACACTTTGCGGCCCGCGGCATCGGTGACCTCAACCGCAAACTCAAATGTCTTGTCCGCGTCGACCGCCAGGCCCTCGCGCGCCACGACGGTCTTGGAGACATCGAGCCCGCCCGTCTTCACAGTGTTGGTCACGGTGAAGCCGCGCTCGGCGTCGCCGGTGACCTTGGAGCTGTAGCCCTCGACGGGGTCCTCGGCCACGGTGTATACGACCTCGGAGCCGGACTCGGAGTACTTGGCCAGGCCCTCGAAGGAGCCCTTCCAGTTATTGGACTCGTCGAGCTCGATCGACTGGCCGGCGTCCTTTCCGTCGGCGAGCAGGCGCACGGTGGCCTTCTTGGCCGCCGGGCCGACCCACTTCTTCTCGACGGGCACCGAGACCTTGGCCGTGGAGGTGTTGGTCACGGTGAAGCCGCGCTCGGCGTCGCCGGTGACCTTCGAGCTGTAGCCCTCGACGGGGTCCTCGGCCACGGTGTATACGACCTCGGAGCCGGACTCGGAGTACTTGGCCAGGCCCTCGAAGGAGCCCTTCCAGTTATTGGACTCGTCGAGCTCGATCGACTGGCCGGCGTCCTTTCCGTCGGCGAGCAGGCGCACGGTGGCCTTCTTGGCCGCCGGGCCGACCCACTTCTTCTCGACGGGCACCGAGACCTTGGCCGTGGAGGTGTTGGTCACGGTGAAGCCGCGCTCGGCGTCGCCGGAGACCTTGGAGCTGTAGCCCTCGACGGCGTCCTCGGCCACGGTGTAGGCGACCTCGGAGCCGGAAGCATCACGCTGCGGCAGGTTGGAGAAGACGCCCTCCCAGCCGTCAGACTCGCTCAGGGTGATCGAATCGATGACGGTATCGCCGTTCTTGAGATTTACTTTGACCTTATTAGGATGGGGGATCTTAGGGTTCCCCCAGACCTTTTTGATGCGAATGTCGATGTTCTCGGACTTGCCGATGACGACACCGCCGTTGGCGCCGATGCCGCCTCCCAACGGCGCCGTATTGCCAGAGATCGTCAGCGACGTCTGACCGCCGCCGAGGTTATACACATCCTCGCTCATCACAGATTTAAGCGCGACGTTCGGCGTGGCGTCGGTAAAGGACAGGGGCTCGCCGTTGTCACCATCGGGCGTAAATCGCGGGATTTCGGGGTTTGTTGCCGCAGTGGTGCCCTCGGGGTTAAACAGTCCACCGTCTCTGTACCAGCTGACCTTTCCGCCGCCCGGAGCGCGGTTGGCCAAGGTCAGTTTGTATTTGGCGTCTTTGGCGCCAGTGAAGACGAAGTCGTCTCCCGCCTCGTCAGCCGTGTTCTTGGCGATCAGGCCGCCGTCCTGGACGTAGACCTTGGCATCTCCGGTCGGGCAGAACCACATGCCGCCGCCCTGTTTATCCGCATGGTTATCAACAACGCAAGCGTTTTCGATATGGAGCGTACTATAGCCAAGATACTCGTTGCCTTCGCTATACACGCCGCCGCCCATGCTCCAAGCAGTATTACCCTCGATCTTGCCCGCGCTGAGCGTGACGTCATTCGAATAGGTATAGACACCTCCACCGGCGGAAGCGGAGTTGCCAGATATGGACCCGCCCTGCATGATGAAAGCAGTATTCCCCTTTTCGCTATTCTGACAGCCCGGGTCGACCACACACACTCCGCCGCCTTTGCCTTTGCCAGACGCAACGTTGTTCTCAATCTTTCCACCCGTCATGGTGAACTCGGCGTTGCCCTCAATGTGAACTGCTCCAGAGGGATCGAGGGAACCCGCCTCCAGTTTACTGCTCCTGTTGCCGGAAATCTGACCACCAGTCATCGTGAACTTGGCTCTTTGGCTATCGCCCTCCCCCTCGCTGTAGGCAAGGACCGCGCTGCCTCGATAGCCGCTGTTGCCCTCGATGCTGCCTCCACTCATGTCAAAGCGGGCATTGCCCATCAACATGACGCCAGAAGATGTGAGGTGATAGCCGTTAGTGTCTCCGGTAACGACGATTCCGTTCTTACGGATAACGCCGCCCTTCATGACAACATGAGCGCCGTCCTTCGCGTGGACAGCGCCGCAATACGCATCCTTAAGTTCGCACTGCTCGATAACGCCGCCCGTCATGGTAAGCGAAGCCTTGTCTCCCGACACGTCGACGACACCAGTATTGACGCTGCTCGCAGTACCGTCGCACACAACGGCCTCGTCAGAGAGCACAACTGCTCCCTTGCTAGAAATAATGGCGCCCTTGTTGTAGCGACCACTCAGGGACACGTTCCCCGACAGCTCGAGGGATGCCCCCTCGGCAACATTGACCAGTACGGAGAAGCCGCTTTTCTTTGCCAAGATGGCATAGGGCTCATCCGACGTGATCTTAATCATCTTCCCGGCAGGAATCGTGAGCGTGGAGCCGAGCTTCACGTGCTTTTTCAGGGTGATGACGGTTTCCCTGCCCTTGGGGGCCTCGCTGACCAGCTCCTGAAGGGTCTTGGTGCTGTCATCGCTCACGGTATCGCCGACACCGTCATCGATGGACTCGCGCATGTAGACGATATCGACGCCAGAGCTCGGGAGGTTCTCCGTGCCGGTGATGTCGTCCATGCTGTTTTCGATTGTGATCTTCTGAACCGTGCTGTCGTCAAACATATCCGAGGGTATTTTGGTGAGGCCGCGCCCGATCGTCACATCCTTCGCGCCATCTACGCCCGAGAAGGCTGCCGTACCAACGGAAGTCACGGAATCCGGAATGGAAAACTGCTCCGGCAACGTGCCGCCATAGAAGGCGTAGTTGCCAATTTTCTCAAGTGTCTCGGGAAGTTGGACGACGACGTTGCTCCAGATAAAGGCCCAGTCACCGATACTCTTCAGGTTGTCGCAAAGCCCCACGATCTTAACCGGCGTATAGCAAAACGCATAGCCCGGAATGCTCTGAAGCGAGGACAGGTCCACGGACGCCCGCAGATTTTTGCACTCGCGAAAAGCCCCGCTGCCCATCTTTGTTACCTTGCCTAGATTTGGCACGCTCACCAGGCTGGCACACCCCTGGAAAGCAGAGGATCCGATGCTCGTCAATGTGCCCGGGAAATCGATGCCGGTCAAACTCGAGCAATCCTGAAACGCCCCATCCCCGATTGACTCGATTTCGCTCAGTGCGGTGACGGACGTGAGAGAGGTGCATCCGTCAAACATGTGCGAGGGGATCTTGGTAACCGAAGCGGGCAACGACACGCTTGTCAGAGACGTGCAGTCTTGGAACACGCCCACTATGGTGTCGTCGAAGGCGACATCTTTTGGAAACTCGATGCTTGTGAGGGCCGTAGCTCCTCTGAAGGCGCCCGTGCCCGAAATCATTTTGAGGGTGGAGGGGAGATCGATCTCCGAAAGGCCGCTGCAGCCATTGACCATCGAGTTGGCGCTAATCTCCTCGACGCCCTCATCGAAATAGAGCTTTTCGAGCGAGCGGGCGTTTTGCAGCGTGCAGCTGAAGTCCTTGATGGAGCCAGGGATATGGAGCTCCTTGACCTTTACGAACTTCCGGAAATTCCATCCGTACATTTTTTCGAGCGTGTCGGGAAGCGTCAGCTGCTCAACGTTCTTGGCCACGATACCAGACGAAAAATAAAGCTTGGTGACTTTGTAGGTCTGGCCACCATGCTCGATGGAGCTGGGCACATTCACCGCGGTCACACTGTCGTCGGCAACAATACCTGTGATTTCCGCCGTGCCCTTATCCGTGGTCTCGCACGAATAGGTCACGCCGTCCTGGGTGATCTCAAACTCCTCCGCAGTATACGCAGTCCGCGATTCCGTGGCCGCATATGCGACACCGGCCGTCGTGCCAACGGATAAACATCCGAAGCCGAGAACCAGCGCAAGGCAGAGAGCAGCGACTCTCTGCCCCCCCCCGCCGAAAACTTTCCTCTCCAATTCCCTTCTCCCCCTCTGGTGTCGCCTTCTCTTCCCAAGAGCGATCTATTGATTAAGGACAGTAAAAGACAACATTATGCCCAAAGAGGCCCATCATGGAGATAATCCACGTCTTCGCCCGAAATGGTAATTAATTGGCAGGATTAATTGGCGAACAACTGAACGAAGAGCAATCTACTAATGGCACATAAATGGCGGCGCCAACACCTGAAGTGCATAGCCTCCGATCCCCAGACAACACCATCGAGCGCCGCAGGGCGCAGGATTAAATTGTTCAGATTCACATGCCTTTACGGGTGTTTTCCTAGTCCCAAAAAGACCGGTCTGACGCTGCGCCACGAAAAGGGCCTATCTACTACGTTTAGGTCGCAGGGGTCGACCATAGCCGACTTTTTCGGAAATCGGCAAGCTCTTTCCCTGCGGTTTTGTTTTTGCAAATTCCGGGATGGTCGAGGGTGACCGGTTTAACGTAGTAGATGGCCGCATTTCGTGGCGGAAGGTCCGACCCAAGGCCCAAGGCGGCCAGCCTCGGATGACCATTCACGAAGTTGCGGTGGAATACGGACTGAATTGGCACCTTAAAGGCAAAAACACTCCGTATTTCACCGCAAGTTATTGGAGGGATGGGTTTTAGAGGCGAGCGAGGTCATAGGCTTGGGCAGCCGCCTCGCCGGCACAGATGAGGTTGGTTGTGGCTTCTTGCAGATCGAGTGCCTGCTCCAGATCCATGGGCTTGCGGCAAATCGGCAAAACCAAGTCGATACCCTGCTCGTACACCGCATCCAGGTTGTCGGCACGACCGCCCACGACAGCGGCCACCGGCTTGCCATATCGCTTCGCACGGCAGGCCACACCCACCGGCGCCTTGCCGGCGGCGGATTGCTCATCCATATTGCCCTCGCCTGTAATGACCAGGTCGACATCGCGCACGCGCTCGTCAAACCCAACCAGATCGAGCACCGTCTCCACGCCAGAGCGCAGCTCCGCACCGAGCGCCAGCAGCGCAGCACCTAGGCCGCCCGCAGCACCGGCACCGGGCACGCCGAGCACCGAGCCAAATGTCCGTGCGCCCTCGGGTGTGCGCATCAACCCCTGGGCTCGAGCTCCGGCAATCGCCGCATCGAGCAAACGACCGTAGCCGACCATCCAACTGTCGTACCTGCGTAGCGCCTCGGTATCATCTGTCGGCAGGCCCTTCTGCCCACCGAACACCGCTAGGGCACCTCGGCGTCCCACGAGTGGGTTCTCGACATCGGAAAGCACCACGACACGCACGCCGTTCAGTGCCCGAAGCGCTGGCGCCAAATCGATACTCACCACGCGTTCGAGACCCGCGAGACCGGGGGCGATATTGCAGCCACACTCATCGACAAGGTGGGCGCCCAGCGCCTGCAGCATGCCGGCGCCACCGTCGTTGGTGGCACTGCCGCCCAGACCAATATAGATAGTCTTTGCACCCGCGCGAAGCGCACGAAGCATCAGTTCGCCCACGCCATAGGTTGTGGCCGCCAACGCCGCCGACTCCGTGCAAGGTGAATACCCAATACCCGCCGCCTCGGCCATCTCGATGACCGCGGACTCGTGCTCGCCGTCCACCAGCATCCGGGCAGACACGCGGTCGCCCAAGGGACCTGCAACCTCGCAGGTTGAAAGCTCGCCACCGCGTGCGGCGATGGCGTCGAGCGTTCCCTCGCCACCATCTGCCAGCGGCAAAGCGCCCAGCTCGGCATCGGGCCACACACGGCGCACGCCTTCGGCAACGGCCTCCTCCGCCTGCGCACTCGACACGCTGCCCTTGAAGGAGTCGATCGCCAGCAGCACACGGCGGGGCCGCCGCTGCACGGGGCCAAAGTCGACCGTCTCGTCGGTGAGATCTCCAACACCCGCGAGCGCCTCGGCGTGAGACGCATGCGCCTCAAGGTTCAAACCGCAACCGACGCCGTCGACACCGCGCAGGCCAGCAAAATAGCTGCTCAGCACTTCACGGCACTCGCCTGCCAGCACGCCGGCGGTCACATTAAACCGATGGTTCAGGCGCGAATCGGCATTGAGGTCGTACAGCGAACCCAGCGCGCCCGCCTTGGCATCGGTCGCGCCATACGCGCAACGCCCCACGCGCGCGTTAACCATAAGCCCCGCGCACATACAGCAGGGCTCGAGCGTCACGTAGACCGTGCAATCGGAAAGGCGCCAGCGTCCAAGCGTCTGAGCGGCGGCACACAGGGCCAAAAATTCGGCATGCGCCGAAGGATCCTGGTCGAGCTCGCGGCGATTATGCGCCCTCGCGACAATCTCGCCCGCGCGCACTACCACGGCACCAATCGGTACCTCGCCCACCGCAGCGGCGGCGCGCGCCTCCGCCAGCGCCTCGCGCATGAACTTCTCGTCGATTTCGGTGATCGTCATCGTTCGCCTTCCCTGTTGCAAATTCAAAACGATGCTATCATTACGACTCACGGAGAGATGGCAGAGCGGTTGAATGCGGCGGTCTTGAAAACCGTTGAGCGCGAGAGCGTTCCGGGGGTTCGAATCCCCCTCTCTCCGCCACCTTAGTGATTCACCGGCGTCATGGTGCGCTCAAACAGCGCATCGACCACGTCGGCTATCTCGGGTCGACGCTCAAGATCGTGACCCGACTCCCACCAATTTGTGAACAGTCGAATAATGCCACCGGCGATAAACTCCGATGTCGTCTCGAGCGAAACGGGCGCCAGGGCATCTTCGGCAAGCGAGCTCATCACACGCTCGCGGATGGAACGCGCAATGCGGTCGCAAATCATGCCGGTCAGCATGCCCGACATGCTGCTGGCCAAAAGGTTATCCATGAGCTGCTCATGCGCCAGAATCATATTCATGGCATCGTCAAAGACCTCATGGCGAAGCGCCCGTACGTCATCAAGCGGCTCCGCGTCCGCTGCATCGGTCCGGTTTTGCGGCAAGCCCGTCATAAGCTCATCGATATAGAAGGCAAAGTAATCGTTTTTATCGCGAAAATGCTTATAGAACGTCGTGCGGCGAATCAGGGCCCGGTCGCAAAGCATGGCAACCGTCAAATCCTCAAACCGATGCTCTTCCAAGAGCTCGGTAAAAGCATCGAACAGGGCACGATAGGTTTTCTTGATGCGAAGGTCCATCCATATCGCCATCCTCAAGGTGTAGACAGCATTCCTTAATTTGTCGCATATCTTACACCTGTACCACCCGTTCCATATTGGCGGCCCCTCCTTGGCGGAAACATAACGCTTACCGGAAAGTTCGGTATCGCCAAAGGTTGCGGGTATACTAGTAGCGTTACACCAACGGCAGCCGGCGCAAAACGCCGCTGCCATTCGAAACGGAGACATCATGCTTCCCGTCATCATCGGTATCGTTGTTGTCGTTGTGATCGCCAGCGCCATCGCCGGCATCTACAACAACATGGTCACCAAGCGCA
This sequence comes from Collinsella sp., assembly GCA_019414445.1. GTDB lineage: Bacteria > Actinomycetota > Coriobacteriia > Coriobacteriales > Coriobacteriaceae > Collinsella. Next base: position 46,319 of record DXMA01000015.1, on the reverse strand, counting down.
ATCGCATCGATAATGCCTGGCAGAACATCGACACGCAGCTGCAGCGCCGCAACGACCTGATCCCTAACCTGGTCGAGACCGTCAAGGGCTACGCCAAGCACGAGCAGGACACGCTCGCCGCCGTAGTCAACGCGCGCAACGCCGCCGTGAGCGCCACCACCCCCGAGGCCAAGATGGAAGCGGACAACGTGCTGACCGGTGCGCTGCGCCAGCTCTTTGCCGTCGCCGAGGCCTACCCCGACCTTAAGGCAAATACCAACTTTACGCAGCTGCAGGCATCGCTCGAGGATACCGAGAACAAGATTAGCTACGCACGCCAGAGCTACAACGACTGCGTGCTCAGCTACAACAACGCCATTCAGACGTTCCCGGCTGTCATCTTTGCCGGCATCTTCCAGTTTAAGGAGCGCCAGGGCTTCGAGGCCGCCGAAGCAGCCCGCCAGGCCCCGACCGTCAAGTTCTAATAGTTTGACAGCGCATCCTTAATCGGCCAAATGTATAAACTGCCCCGTCGAATGCATACTTCGACGGGGCAGTTTCCTTTTCGCGAAGGTCCCCCTCTAAGCGCCGTGCATTTTTAGGAGTATTCAACATAACCGAGAGCTTCGGGTGCCACGATAAATGCCAAAGACCGCGAATATCCCTGCAAATCAACCGCTGTCAGCCCATAACCCCGCCCATCATCCGTAGAAAACATCGAGAAATCCCGATTTTTTGCCCGAGGTCGGTATGCAGGGGCCTTCGATTGCAGAATACTCGCAAAAATGCACGTCGCCACCGCCCCCACATGGCGCGAAGCAAAACAAAAGGGCGACCTTCCTTTCCGGCGCACTCCGCAGGACGAAAGAACCTCCGCCGCACAAAGTGCGCAGCGGAGGTTCTTTCATGTCCGAGGACGCGCCGGAAAGGAAGGTCGCCCTCGGGCCGGACAGCTAAGACAGCTTACGCGACGGTGTAAACCCAGTTGTGCTTATCCTCGACAGCACCGGACTGGATACCAGTCAGGGTCTCGCGGAGTTTCTTCATCACGGGGCCGATCTCGGTGTAGCCAGCCGGGAAGGTCACAGTCTCGTCGGCACCGTAGACCTTGTTGTCGATCTCGCCGACCGGGGAGATAACGGCAGCGGTGCCGCACAGGCCGCACTCAACAAAGGTGCCGGCCTTGACCTCGGCCCACTCGACGGGACGCTGGTCGACGGTCATGCCCAGGTCCTGAGCAACCTGAACGAGCGAACGGCGGGTGATGGAGGGCAGGATGGAGTCGGTGTGCGACTGCGGAACGACGAGGGTGCCATCCTCCTTCACGAACAGGACGTTAGCGCCACCGGTCTCCTCGACATAGGTGCGGGACTCGGAGTCGAGATACAGGTTCTCGGCATAACCCTCGCGGTGAGCCTCCATCGTGGGCTTCAGGGACATGGCGTAGTTGAGGCCGGCCTTGATGTTGCCGGTGCCGTGCGGTGCGGCGCGGTCGTACTCGGAAACGCGCAGCTTGACGGGCTTAAGGCCGCCCTTAAAGTACGGACCGACCGGGGTCACGAGAATGCGAAACGTGTACTCAGGAGCGGGAGCCACGCCGATTACGTCACCGGAGCCGATCATAAACGGACGCACATACAGGGTTGCGCCAGAGCCGAAGGGCGGAACCCATGCGGCATTGGCAGAGACGACCTGCTTGACGGCCTCGATAAACTTGTCCTTGGGGAACGGGGGCATCTCGAGGCGCTGCGCAGAGTTGTACATACGCTCAGCGTTCATGTCGGGACGGAAACAGACGATGCTGCCGTCCTCGGCGGTGTAGGCCTTCAGGCCCTCAAAGACCTCCTGGCAGTAATGGAAGATACCACCGCACTCGGAGACATGCAGGGTGTGGTCGGTGGTCAGGCCGCCCTCGTCCCACTCGCCATCCTTCCAATGAGCCTCGTAGCTGTAATCGGTCTTCATGTAGCCAAAGCCGAGGCTACCCCAATCGATATCCTTCTTCTCGACAGTCATATGTCGCTCCTTACATACACAGTTGCATACTCGCGAACCCGCACGCAAGGACCGGGGCCGACCGCGTCGCAACGTCACACGCCCGGAGCGTAGAGCCGGACGGGACACGCGGACGACATCGAAGCCGATGACACGTCGATTCGCATGCACGAGATTGTACTCCGCACACGCATCGGATAAAACGCTTTTCTTTAACTAACTAAAGTATTTTCATTTGACCGAAGCTAGAGAGGCCCGCCACCGTAATCGGTGACGGGCCTCAACGGCACGGTTTGCGCGCTAGCTCGAGCTACGCGTTCTGTTTGCCCAGCTTTGCCTTAACCAGGCCGACCACGGTCGGGATAATCGACACGGCGACGATGCCGATAATCAGCAGCTCAAAGTGCTCCTGCACAAAGGGGATGCCGCCAAAGAAGTAGCCCAGCAGCGTAAAGACCGTCGACCAGGTAATGCCACCCAGCACGTTAAAGATGACAAAGTTGCGCCAGTGCATGCCGCCCATGCCGGCGATAAAAGGCACAAAGGTGCGAATAAACGGGAAGAAGCGACCGAGGAAGATGGCCAGATGGCCCCACTTATCCAGGAAATCCTCGGACTTTTTGATGCGCTCGGGCGTCATGGCCTTGACCTTGCCCGAGGCGATGATCTTGCGGCCAAAAAAGTGGCCGATCATAAAGTTGCACTGATCGCCCAGGATGGCTGCGGCCCATGCGACGGCCAGCAGGGCCACGATGTTAAAGCCGCCGTTGTGGGCAAAGAAGCCCGAGGCAAACAGCAGCGAATCGCCGGGAAGGAACGGGAAGAACACCACGCCCGTCTCGATAAAGATGATCAGGAACACGCAGCCGTAGGCCATAAGCGGGCCGGCGGCGATCCAACTGGCGATCGCGGTGCGCGGGTCCTTGAGCAGCTCGGCGATAAAATTAATGAAACCCATGAAGTAAAACCTCTCAGTTGTGGGCGCGGACACGTCCAAGTTGACCAGTATACGGTTGCGGCGCCCCCTCGTGCGCAACCCCACAAAAGCATGACTCCATTACCAGCAAGTTTGCATAACTGACACCTGTCGCCCAAAGCAAAGCAAGATCGCCCTTCCTAATCCCTAGCGAATCGCTATACTTTATTGAATCGCATTGCCATGGCGCTGAGGGAGGGCGGCCGGTGAGCTTTATCAATACCATTCGCGAGGACATCAAGACCGTCCAGGCGCAAGACCCCGCTGCGCAAAATGGCCTGGTCATCTTCCTGTCCTACCCCGGCCTGCACGCCAAGTGGAACCACGTGCCCGAGCACTGGCTGTGGGAACATGGCCATCGCTCGCTCGCCCGCGTGCTCTCGCAAATCACCCGCCACATCACCGGCGTCGAGATTCATCCCGCCGCGCAGATCGGCAAACATTTCTTTATCGACCACGCCATGGGCGTTGTCATCGGCGAGACCACCATTGTGGGCGACAACTGCGTGCTCTATCAGGGCGTCACGCTCGGCGGCACCGGCAACGAGACCGGCAAGCGCCACCCCACCCTGGGCAACAACGTCACCGTGGGCACCGGTGCCAAAGTGCTCGGCAACATTCGCATTGGCAACAACGTCAAAATCGGCGGCAACTCGGTCGTCGTCAAAGACGTGCCCGACAACTGCACCGTCGTGGGCGTGCCCGGGCGCATCATCAAGCGCAACGGCTGCCGCGTGTTCGAGGAGAGCTTCGACGCCAAGCAGCATCGCGAGTACATGCCCGACGCCGCCGCCGAGCAGTCCGCGCTCAACCGTCAAGGCATCACTGAGAACGCCCGCCGCGTCAAGGAACTCGAGCGAGAGGTGGCCGAGCTCAAGGCCCTCGTCGCCAAGCTCGTGGACGAGCGCTAGGAACGCGAGCGGCACAAAACAACATCGGCACCGACGCAAAAGGCTCGCCAGGGAATCCATCCCCGGCGCGCCTTTCTTTTTGATGTGACATGCGGGACTGTCCCTTTGTCACCTTATGCGAACTGGCTTAGGTAGAGGTCGGCGTAAGCGCCCTCGGCAGCCAGCAGCTCCTTGTGCGTACCCTGCTCGATGATATTGCCGTGATCCATGACCAGGATGAGGTCGGCATCGACGATCGTCGACAGACGGTGCGCGATCACAAAGCTCGTGCGCCCGCGCATGAGCGCGTCCATGGCGCGGCCGATGGCAAGCTCGGTGCGCGTGTCCACGCTCGACGTCGCCTCGTCCAGGATGAGGATCGCCGGGTTGTTGAGCAGCACACGCGCGATGGTCAGCAGCTGACGTTGGCCCTGACTAATGCTCTCGGCATCGTTGGCCACCCGCGTGTCATAACCCTGCGGCATGGTGCGCACAAAGAAGTCGACCTGAGCGGCACGTGCGGCCGCGACAATCTCCTCGCGCGTCGCCTCGGGACAGCCATAGGCGATGTTCTCGGCAATGGTGCCATCGAACAGCCAGGCGTCCTGCAACACCATGCCAAACTGCTGGCGCAGCTCGCCGCGGTCCATGCGGCTCGTGTCCACACCGTCGAGGGTAATGCGGCCACCGTCGATCTCGTAGAAGCGCATGAGCAGGTTGATGAGCGTCGTCTTGCCTGCGCCCGTGGTTCCCACCACGGCAATCTTCTGGCCCGGCTCGGCGGTAAACGACACGTCGCGCATGAGCGGCTTGTCGGGCGCATAGCCAAAGCGCACGTGCTCAAAAGCGACGCGGCCCTCAATGCGACCCGGCAGCTTGGCGGCCTCGTCCGGCAGCGGATCGGCCTCCATCTCGGGCTCATCAAGCAGGTCGAACACGCGCTCCGCACTCGCCAGCGCGCTCTGCAGCGAGTTAAAAGTGAACGACAGCTGCGTCATGGGTTCGGACGCCTCGTAGATAAACTGGAAGAACGCCTGGAACACGCCGACGGTCATGTGACCGGCGACCAGCATGCTGCAGCCCACGAGCGCAATCACAATCTGCGCCAGGCGACCGATAAAGCGAACCGCGGGTCCGACGGCGTTAATCATAAAGTCGGCCTTGGTGCTCACGCGCGCCAGCTCGCCCGAGGCCTCGTGCACCTCGGCAGAGCTCTGGTGCTCGCGGTTGAATGCGCGAATCACCAAACGGCCCGAATAGCCTTCCTCGACCGCGCTCGTGATTTTGGACACCCACTCCTGACGCTCGCCCGTCACATCATGCGTACGGCGCGAAACCACCTTGGTCACCAGCAGCGACAACGCCGTAAAGAACAAAAAGACTAGCGTAAGCGGCACGCTAAACACGAACATCACGCCCACGGCGCCCACCACGGTGCCGATCGACACAAGCAGCTGCAGCAATCCGCGCTGCATGCTCTCGGACATCTTGTCCAAGTCGTTGGTCGCACGGCTGACGACCTCACCGGGACGATGCGCGTCAAAGAAGGCAAGCGGCAGACGGTTGAGCTTTTGTGCGATGCGGTTGCGTAGACGCAGGTTGAGGCGTTCGGCCACGCTCGACATCAAAAAGCTCTGGAGCGCATAGAACGAGGCAGCGGCAGTCCAGATCATAAAGTAGACGAAGGTGGTCTTGCCGCAGTTCTCCCAGGTGATGTTGAAGGTGGTTCCGTTGGCAAACGCCACCTGAATGTGGCCCCACAGCTCATCGATCACGCGGGCGCTATATGCCGGTGCAGCGGTGTTAAAGATAACATAGAACACAATGCTCGCAAACACGATGTAGAAGCGCCAATGGTCGCCGACGGCCTCGCTCCACAGGCGGCGCACCGTCGCCCAGGTATCCCGGGGCGTCTCGCCCTCTTCTTCGTCGTCCACGTCGCGCATACGCTCTGCCTCGGCGCGGGCACGCTCGTCCTCGGCACGCTCGTTTTCCTCGTAGAGCGCTTGGCGGCGAGCCTCGCGCTCGACTGCAGCCTTGGCGGCGTCATCCAGCTCGGTCGACGTGACAGCCGTTTCCTCGACCAGCCCCGCGGCAACGGCGTCATCAACGCCGCCCTGCTTCTCGAGCTCCTCGGTCATGCTACTCACCTCCCTTCATCTGCGATTCCGCGATGGCGCGGTACACCTCGCAGGTTTCCATAAGCTCGCCATGCGTGCCCAGGCCCACGACCTCGCCATCCTTGAGCACGACAATCTGGTCGGCGTGCAGAATCGTCGAGATGCGCTGCGCGATGATGAGCACCGCGGCGTCGCGCGTCTCGTCCTGCAGCGCATGGCGCAGGGCCGCATCGGTCTTAAAGTCCAGGGCCGAAAAACTATCGTCGAAGATATATAGATCGGCATGCTTCATGAGCGCACGGGCGATGGCCAGACGTTGGCGCTGGCCGCCCGAAAAGTTCGTACCGCCCTGCACCACCGGGGTATCGAGCCCCTGCGGCTGATCGAGCACAAAGGTGCTCTGGGCAACCTGCAGCGCATGAAGCATGTCCGCCTCGGTCGCGTCTTCGTTGCCAAAGCGCAGGTTGCTTGCCACGGTGCCCGAGAACAGCCACGCCTTCTGCGGCACGTAGGCGATGCGCCCGCGAATCTCACCTTGCGAAAGCTCGCGCAAATCGACGCCGCTCAAGCGAATGGCACCCTTCGTGGCATCGTGGAAGCGCAACAGAAGCTTTGCCACCGTCGACTTGCCCGAGCCCGTCGAGCCCACAATCGCTGTCGTCTGACCGCGACGACAGGTAAAGTTCAGATCGCACAGCGTGTCCTCGTCGGCGTCGTCAAAGCGAAACGACATATGATCGAACACGGCAACCGCATCAGCCCCGTCCTTTGAGTCGGACGCGGCCGCATCAAGCGTACGCTGGCCATCGACGATGCTCGGCTCAATCTCCAGCACTTGCTGCGCACGGCTTAGACATGCCGCGGCGCGTGGCAGCGTTAGCACCACCATCTGCGCCATCATCACAAAGAACAGGATCAGAAGCGCGTACTCCAGCACCGCCGAGATGCTCGCGATCTGCATGGCGTGGGCGCCCACGCGGTTGCCGCCAACCCACAGCACCGCTACCTCGGCGATGTTCATCAAAAAGAAGCTTGAGCTGTCGAGGCCCACAAACAGGTGGTTGACTTTGATGGCGTTGGCGGCGTAGTCGCTGAACACCTCGTCCAGGCGCCGCTCCTCGTGACGCTCCTTGTTAAACGCACGGATGACGCGCACGCCCACGATGTTTTCGCGCAGCACCACGTTCATGCGGTCGATAAAGCTCTGCAAGCGCATAAAGATCGGCGCGGCGTTGGCAACCGTAAAGACCGCCGCCACCAGCACAATCGCAACCACGACGCCCAGAAGCGTGCCCATGGCAGGATCGATAAACCAGGCGAAGATGATGCCCGCCACAGCCAAAAACGGCACGGGCAGCACCAGCTGAATCGTCTGCAGAATCGCCTGCTGAATCACGTTGATGTCGTTGAGCGAGCGCGTGATCATCGATCCGGTGCCAAAGCGCTCAAAGTCGCTGGCCGCGAGCTCGAGCGACTTGTCGTACACGGCATTGCGGATATCGCAGGCCACGTTGGCGGCCAAGCGCGCCGAAAGATAGCAGCCCAGCACCGCGCCGCCGCTGGCCATGCCGGTCGCGATAAGCATGTAGAGGCCATTGCGCAAAATGTAGTCGACATCACCCGTGGTGATACCGGTGTTGACCATGTTCGCCAGCATCGTGGGAACCAACAGCGTGCCGACGTTATCAACCAGCAGCACCAGCAGCGTCACTGCGATAAGCCCTCGATAGGGCTTCAGAAACCTCATTAACAGTCGCACGACTCCCCCTCACCTTGATTCTCGGCTTGGCTCTCGGCAGCGATATGCTGCTTAAATGCCTCGCACTCCTCACCGAGCACCTGAGAGAATTTTCCGATCAAGCGCATAATCTCGCGCTGCTCACACGGCTCAAGCGCGCCAAAGGCTCGCTGCTCGGCCTTGAGTGCCGGCAGCGCATAACGCTCGGCAAATCGCCCGCCCTCTTCGGTCAGGCTCACAACCTTGTTCTTACGACTGCCTTCGGCAAACTCCAACGTTGCGAAGCCCCGCGCCGTCAAGGTTTTAATGGCCGAGTTGATGGTCTGCTTGCTGTAGAACCATTCGCTTGTCAGACGGCTTACGGCAATACTGCCGCCCGCCGTGCTGGTATCGACGAGCATCCAGTAAGCGCAGTCCGAAAGGCCGCAGGCGCGCGAGAACTCCGAATAGATATGGTCGAGTCCATTGAGCAACCGGTCGAAGTCGACCAGCGTAACCGCACTATTCATCTATCCCACCATTCGATTGTCCGATTTTTGACCAATTTTATATCTCTAGATTAGTCCGAGTTTTGACTATCGTCAACAGGCTCTCAGCAAACGCGTGCACTTTTATGGCCTATCGGCAGAAAAAGACCGCCGGCGCGGGGGCGGCGTCAGCGGTCACGTGAAAATCGGGCTTTATTGCCTGTTAGGCAGCGACGGCCTCGTAGACCGTAGCGCCCGCAAAGCTGTCATGCAGGCTCTTGCCGCAAATCCAAGGCAGCTCAACAACCTCGCAGACCGTATTGACCAGCTCGGAGCAGTCAGTAAAGTGGCCCTTGTCGTTGAGGGCCTCGCAATCCTGAACACGCCAATAGCCATCGGTGTGCGTGATGTAGTACTCGTGATCGTCAATCGTCACAAAAGCGCGCGTCTTGGAACGCAGCAGCTTCAGAAATCCTTCGAAGTCGGTCTCGACGACATCTCCAGCCTGGAACATGATAGTTACCTCCTGGCCCGGCGCCACCACGGCGCATTGATAAACGTTGGTACTCCTTTAGTAAAACCTTTATCAGAGGTTATACGTTCGTCATTTAGGCAAGTGGTAAAAAACCGCAGGGTAGACGGGATAAAACGTTTAACCATCCCATTTGTTTGTCACATTCTGAAGGTACTTTTATGCAAACCTACTTTCCCAATTGGAATCTATCCTTTTGGCCGGGCAATTGACCGTCTACCGTTTGAGCCCGACGGGTATGAACGGGGCATCTGCAACGCCACTACAAGGAGGCACCATGGAGACTATCGAAGCACTCATTCACCGCCGCAGCTGCCGCAAATACAGCGATCGTCCCGTCGAGGCCGAAAAGCTTGCACGCATTATCGAAGCCGGCCAATATGCACCGAGCGGCATGGGCCGCCAACCGGTGACGTTTGTCGCCGTCACCGACCCCGCGACCGTCGAGCGTCTCTCACGGCTCAACGCCCAGGTCATGGGCAGCAACGGCGACCCCTTCTATGGCGCCAAGACCGTTGTGGTGGTGCTGGTCGACCGCAGCGTGCCCACGCATCTGGAAGACGGCTCGCTTGCCATGGGCAACTTGCTCAACGCCGCCTATGCACTGGGTGTCGATTCGTGCTGGATTCACCGCGCGCATGAGGTCTTTGACTCGCCCGAGGGCCTGGAGCTGCTGGCCAGCTGGAGCCTGCCCGCCGACGGCAGCCTGCGCGGTGTCGGTCACTGCATTCTGGGCTATGCCGAGGACACGCTACCCGAGCCCAAACCCCGCCGCGACAACGTCGTCTACGTAAGGTAACCCAGGAGCGTCATAGGGGTAGCTAATTTGGGACGGGGCTATTTTAGCCACCCCGCTCGCAACTTATCTTGCCGATGGAGTTGTCGTCGTTTCGTTCATGCGAGTCGTTTCGGCGCCGTCGCCTTGTTCGTCCTCGTTCTTATGCGCATCGGCGATGGTGGAGGCCGCCGCAACGATACCGCGCTGGGGCGCGACGCCCGTCTGGATCTGAGCACCCTCGACAACTTCTGTGCCTGCATGCGCGAGCTCGGGCGATTTGAACATTGCGTCCAAGTTGGCACCGCCGCCAGCATATCCGAGTGCCGCGAGTGCGATGACGATTATCGCGGCAACGACCACGATCGGCACATATCGATGCCAGCCAGCAGGATTGAGCCCACTGCGGCGAGCCGCACCGCGGCTGATATAGCCCAGCGTTCCGTCGTGCTTGAGCTTAGAGCCCACCACGCGCTTGCGCCCCCGCAGCGACGACTCGGCCTGCATGGCCAAGCGAGCGCTTGCCGAAGGATAGCCGTATTTGGTGCGCTTGAACGAACCGTCGAACCCCGACGCGTGCTTGCCCCACGTCCGGGACGTCGTGCGGCGGTTAACTGGAGCCGCGCTCCGTCTATTCCGGTTTGATTTTGAAGTCTCCGCCATACGCCCCCGCACGCCGTAACGCAATCGAAACATTACTGCTTTGGACTGTAGCACACGCGCCGCACGCGGTCACGGGTGCCTCGCTCAGCGGTCGTCGTCCTTCAGCAAGCGCCACAGAGTCGTGCGGCTTATCCCCAGCACCTCGGCTGCGCGGGTCCGGTTGCCCTGGAGGTAGCCTACGACCAGCCGCGCGATGTCGCGTTCGGTATCGGCCAGTGGACGCAGGATATACAGGTCGCTGTCGAGCGTCGGGGCGCCAAAAGTTGCGGTTTTGATGACATCCTCCTGGGCGAGCACCTCCTCCGCCACCGCGCGCTCCGCCACACCCGACCCTACTAATATATACAGTCGTTCCGATACCTCGCGAAGCTGCAGATAGTTTCGTGGCCAGCGATAGCCGTTGAGCGTCGAGGCGGCCTCCTCGGACATACTCGGAGCGGCAGTTCCAAAGACATCCGACAGATACGACAAATACTGCGCAACCTTTTTCGATGCGCCACCCTGCTCGGCAATCGCAGGCGCCACACTTACTGCGCACGCCAAGCGCTCGGTTACAAAAGCGGCCTGATCGCTTTCGCCACCGCCCGGCATATCGTTTGCCGTCAGAACCACATGGCAACGCGTGGCCAGCGCCGTGTCGGTCATCGTAGAGACAAGCTCGCGCAGACGCTGCGGCGAAAGTGCATGCCAGCCGCCAATACAAAGGGTCAGCCTTGCCTGGAACAGCGGCGATTCCGAGCTTTTGAGCAGATGGCGCCAGCCGCGATCCGTGAGCTCGTCAAGTGCCACGGACACAAAGGGTTCGTCAGCATAAGGCCCATCTAGATAGAGGCGTTTTGCAATCTCTGCCTGGCCAGCACCCAGCTCGCCCTCCAACATGAGGGGCACGCCGCGGGCATAGCTTTCGCAGACGGGACCAGCGACCGCAGCGGCACCTTCGACAATGCCGTACGCGCTTGCCTCGTAGCGCGCCTCGACCTCATCTGCGTTAAGCCACTCAATACCCGCGTGTGCCGCCACACCGTGCACCTCGCGGACCACGACCACCCAAAGCGCACCGTATTCCTTGGCGACCGGACGCACCGTGAGGCTCAAGCGCCCTCCCGCATGCCCCATCACCAGGCGCGCGCCGTTGTCCACGCGTCCCAGGCGCTCGGCGACAAATGCCGCGACATCTTGCTCGAGCGCGGCATCATCCATGGTCGATATCGCCACGTGTCCATGCCCATCGATTGCCAACGCCGAGGCCCCGGCAGCAGCCAAGGCCTCGATCAAGATTTGCAGCTTGGCGTCACTGTTCATATTGCGCCCCGTCCTCGGCGCCACGCCGCCACCGACGGCCGCGCGGGCGAGTGTTTCAAAATTGAACGATATTGCTCACCAAACACTATAGGGCAGAAGCCGCCGTCCTGCGAGTATATGAGTTGCCCCGCATCGCCATCCTGGCGGGGCGATAAGAGCTCTTCGGGACCTATAAACCTGCGGACAAGCCATACCCGCAAGAGCTCCTATCGCTCCACCGCGAGGATGCGCTCGCCAGCACGCAGCACGCAGCACGCAAATAAGCTACTTCTCTACCAGATTCCCAGCACGTGCTGCATTCCCAAACTCATGCACGCAATGCCAATCCAGCAGCAAAAGCCCAATGCGATGGGCTTGCCGCCCTTTTTGACCAGCTCGACGATATCGGTATTAAAGCCAATAGCCGCCATAGCCATCACGATAAAGAACTTCGACAGCTCCTTGATGGGCGCCGTAATGGATGCAGGAAGCTGAAACACCGTGGTGATTACGCTCGCCAGCACAAAGAACAGCACGAACATGGGAAACGCGCGTTTAAACGAGAACGTGCTTTTGGCGTCGCCGCCGGCCTTGCGTGCCAGATGCATCTGCCAGCATGCGAGAACCAACGTAATGGGAATAATGGCCAGCGTCCTGGTGAGCTTGACCACTGTGGCGCTCTCGAGCACATTGGCGCCGGGATGCATACTGTCCCAGGCGCTCGCCGCAGCCGTTACCGACGAGGTGTCGTTGATGGCGGTGCCGGCAAACAAGCCAAAGCCCTCGTTGGTCAGCCCGAGTACGCCGCCGAGCGTCGGAAACACGAGCGCCGCGATAACGTTAAACAGGAAGATGACCGAAATAGCCTGGGCAATCTCGCGATCGTCGGCATCGATGACGGGCGCGGTCGCGGCGATGGCAGAACCGCCGCAAATCGACGAACCCACGCCCACAAGCGTCGCGATCTTGCCCGGCACGTTCATAACGCGGCAGAGCACAAAGGCGATGACAAGCGAGGTCGAAATCGTCGCCACGATAATCGGCAGCGACTGAGCGCCTTTGGACAGAATCTGCGAGAGGTTCATGCCAAAGCCAAGCAGGATTACCGCGTACTGCAAGACTTTTTTAGACGTATAGGTGACACCGGCGGCGAGCTGTTCGCGACGATTCTTGGGAAAGACGAGCGCCAGGACCATGCCAAAGAGGATGGCAAACACCGGCCCGCCGACCACCTCAACCTGTTTGCCGAGCAACGTCGCGGGGATGGCGACGATCAGGCAGAACAATACGCCCTTCCAGCGCTCGCGTACGATATTCGCCAGTTGCATATGGGATTCCTTCTTTCTATTTCACGTTTGCGACGGCTTATGATACGGCAACATTGAGCACAGCCATGCGTAAACACAGACCAAGATGCCGCAATAGTTCTTGGGCAACAGTCGAATTACCCACCGCGGAGAGCCGATTCGCGGCATAATTAACAGCTGACATATCAGTGTGATAGAACGGTTGCGAGGCACTATGGAAGAATCGATGCACGTCGGCGAGCAGGAAACGAGCCTACAGGACCAGTCCTACCACACCATTCGACGCAAAATCGTCTACCTGGACTACAAACCGGGCGAAAAACTGGGCGTCAAGCAGCTTTGTGACGACCTGGATATGGGGCGCACCCCTGTGCGCGAGGCGCTGGTGCGTCTGGCGCAAGAGGGCCTGGTGCGTACCGTGCCCCAAAGCGGCACCTATGTCTCGCCCATCAACCTCACTCTTGCCGAGAGCGCCTGCTACATTCGCGAGCACCTGGAAAAGCAGGTGATTGTAGAGTGCTGCGCCCGCGCCACCTCGGCAGGCATCGAGCAGCTCGACCGAGCCATCGCGCTGCAGGAAAAAGCCATGGCCGAAGAGGATCGCATCGGCTTCTTTTTGAGCGACAACCTCATGCATCACATGATTTTTAGCATCGCATGTCGCAGCACCGTTTGGTCGTGGCTCGAAGAGACCAATGCCGACCTGGAGCGCTTCCGCTGGCTGCGCGCCGCCACGCAGGTTCTCGACAATCGGGACATCGTGAACGAGCACAAGCAGATTCGCCGCGCTATCGCCGGTCGCGACCCCATCGAAGCGAGCTTTTTGGTCAGCAAGCACCTGCACATGATGTTCCGCAACCAAACCGAGGTTCTGGACCAGTTCCCCGAGTACTTCGAGACCAGCAAGCTCCGCTAACCTGCCAAAAAGGGACAGGTTTATTTTGGCAGGTTTTATCTGGGCAATCAAAACCACCCCTAGAAGGGGTGGTTTGCTCTTAGGGTGTAACCCTTGGATTTCCGGCACGCGTCTAAAGGCGCCGGCCCTCACGGGGTTCGGGCCGCACTGCAGATTGACCCGTGACGGGCCGGTCAAACCGGCGCTATTTACGCCCCGGCCCCCTATCGAAGGGGTCCTCGTACTCCTTGACGCTCAGCCGGTCGAGCGCGATGTCGGCCTTCTCCTGCTCCCGGATGTACTTCGCGATCGTCGCCTCGTTCAGGCCGACGGTGGACACGCAGTGGCCCTCGGCCCAGAACTTCCTGTTGCCGAACTTGTACTTCATGTTCGCGTGCCTGTCGAATACCATCAGCGAGCTCTTCCCCTTCAGGTAGCCCATCACGCTGGACACGCTGTACTTCGGCGGTATCGCCAGCAGCATGTGGACGTGGTCGGGCATCAGGTGCCCCTCGATGACCTCTATCCCCTTGTACTGGCAGAGCTTCCTGAAGATCTCCCCAAGGTCGGACCTTATTTGGTTGTAGATGACTTTGCGCCTATACTTCGGCGTGAACACGACGTGGTACTTGCACATCCACTTCGTGTGCGACAGGCCGTAGGCCTTCTGGGCCATACGCCACCACCGCCCTCTCGACTCGGATTCCTTGCGGCCTGAACAATCGCAAGTGTCCGGCGAGGGGGCGGCTTTGTAAAGCCGTTTGGCCCCACCCGCATAGCGGGTGGTTTCTGATGCGGCGCGCTGCGCGCCCCGCACAGGCTAAAGCCTGTAAATGCAACAAGGCCCGGCTCCGCTGCAACGGAGCCGGGCCTCGGTCACTAGAACGGCGGAACAACAATTATTCGACCGTGACGCTTTTCGCCAGGTTGCGAGGTTGGTCAACGTCGCAACCGCGCAGGATGGCCACCTCGCGGGCGAGCAACTGCAGCGGGACGCTCGCCGTGATGGGGCTGAACACGTCGCGGACTGCCGGCACGCGGATGATGCAGTCGGCGATCTTGTTGATCTCCTCGTCGCCCTCGGTGGCAACGACGATGACCTTGGCGCCGCGTGCCTTGCACTCCATAAGGTTCGACACGGTCTTGTCGTAGGTGGCGCTCTTGGTGGCCACGGCGATGACGGGGAAGCCCGGGTCGATCAGGGCGATGGGGCCGTGCTTCATCTCGCCGGCGGCGTAGGCCTCGGCGTGCAGGTAGCTGACCTCTTTGAGCTTGAGCGCGCCCTCGTAGGAAATAGCGGCACCCATGCCGCGACCCACGAACAGTGCGGACTGCGCGTCCTTGCACAGCAGGGCGGCCTCATGCACGGCCTCGGTCTGGGTATCCAAAATCCACTGGATCTGCTCGGCCGTATCGGAAAGCTCGCGGAACAGCATGCGCGCCTGTTTGGTGGTCAGACGGTACTTAACCTGCGCCAACAGCAAAGCCAGCAGCGTCAGGCTCACGACCTGGCCGATGAAGCTCTTGGTCGAGGCGACCGCGATCTCCTTGTTGGCCTTGGTGTAGATGACGCCGTCGCTCTCACGCGCCACGGGGCTGCCCACCACGTTGGTGATGCCAAAGACCTTGGCGCCCTTGATGCGCGCGTCGCGAATGGCGGCAAGGGTATCGGCCGTCTCGCCCGACTGGGACACGGCGACGACGAGCGTCGTCGGTGTGATGATGGGGTTGCGGTAGCGGAACTCGCTGGCAGCCTCGACCTCGGTGGGAATGCGAGCCCAGCCCTCAATAAGGTTCTTGGCGATGAGTCCGGCGTGATAGCTGGTGCCGCAGGCGATCACGTAGACACGATCGATGTCGTTGAGCTCCTCGAGGGACAGGCCCAGCTCGTCGATATCGAGCTCACCGGCGGGGGTCATACGACCCACCAGAGTATCGCGCACGACGCGCGGCTGCTCGTGAATCTCCTTGAGCATAAAGTCGGGATAACCGCCCTTTTCGGCCATATCCAGATCCCAATCGATGTGGGTGACCTTGGGCTCGATGACATTGCCGGCCTCGTCGGCATACTCGACGCCCGCAGGCGTGAGTTTGGCAAACTGACCGTCCTCGAGCACCACGACATCGCGGGTGGCGTCGATGAGCGCGATCACGTCGGAGGCAACGTAGGAGCCGGTCTCGCCCATGCCGACCACGATCGGGGAATCCTTGCGGGCCACGGCGATTACGCCAGGCTCGTCGGCGCACACGGCGGCCAAGCCATAGGCGCCCACCACGTGGGTGCAAGCCTCGCGCACGGAGGCCATCAGGTCGTGTGTCTCGGCATAGGCCTCTTCGATCAGATGCGCGAAGACCTCGGTATCGGTCTCGCTCTTAAAGTGATGGCCGCGGCCCTCCAGCTCCTCGCGCAGCTCGGCGAAGTTCTCGATGATGCCGTTGTGGACGATGGCGATACGACCGTCGCAGCTGGTGTGGGGGTGAGCGTTAACGACGGAGGGCTTGCCGTGGGTGGCCCAACGGGTGTGGCCGATACCGCAGGTAGCGTCGCTGTCGATGTTGGAAAGCTCGCTCTCTAGGCCCGCGACCTTGCCCACGCGGCGGATGACGTCGAGGTGCGCCGCGGCGCCCTCGCCCACCTCGAGCGCGACGCCCGAGGAGTCATAGCCGCGATACTCCATACGCTTGAGGCCCGTGACCAGGATGTTCTTTGCAATATCAGAGCCGGTGTAGCCGACGATTCCGCACATAAGATAAATCCCTTCGTTCGCGTGACTGCAAGACGTCCACGCACAAGGGGCGCTGAGACGCATAACGTTCGAGTATTGTACTCACGCAGGCGCAAGCTGATATACCAGATGTGGTATCTCAACTTAGATACCACCCGATGCACACACGTCCAGCCGGTCCAAACCACCACAATGGGGACAGGCACCTTTGTGGTGGTTTGGACCGGGGCGGCGGCCTATCCCGGCGAAATATCTCGATCTGTAACATCTGAGCCGCAATAAGCCGGCTTAGTGTTACAGATCGAGACATTACGGTTCGATCCCAGCACTATGTCTCGATCTGTAACAGGTAGAGCTGGTTTTGCCGTCCAGATGTTACAGATCGAGACAATTGAAGGCCCGGGTAGCTCAAGCCACCACAAAGGTGCCTGCCCCCTTTGTGGTGGTCGCGCTGGCAACGGCGTTTCCGCAGATAAAACCTGCCAAAATAAACCTGTCCCTAATTGGCAGGTTTTGACACCCTGGGGGCGGGCGATGCTACAATCGGACTTGTACTTGAAACGCATCAAAGGGGCCGCCATGGCAAAGGTAAAGATCAGCGACGTCGCGCGCGAGGCCGGGGTTTCGTTGGGCACGGTTTCCAACGCGCTCAACCACCCCGAAAAGCTGCGCCCCGAGACCCTCAAACTCATCAACGAGACCATCAATCGCCTAGGCTACCTGCCCAACCAAAGCGCTCGCCAGCTGGCCGGCGGCACCACTAAGTCCTTTGGCCTTGTCCTCCCCCGTCTCGATCACGGCTTTTCGCTCCAAATCGCCAGCGGTGCCCACAACGAGGCACGCAAGCACGGCTATGACTTGCTCATCGCCAATGCCGATAACGACGATATTCTCGAGGACCATTACCTGCGCTATTTTATGGGCACGCAGATGTCCGGCGTCATGGTTCAGCCCATGGCGTCCCTCGATTGGCACCCCGCCATGACCAAGATTCCCGTCCCCATCGTCCATCTGGACGTCCATTGTTCAGAACCCGGTTACTACGTGGCCGCCGACAACGAGGCACAGGGGCGTATTATCGCCGAGCTCGCCATCGCCCGCGGCGCACGCCATATCACCGTTGTGGGCCGAGCGGCATTTATGCAGCTCACCCTGCGCGTCCTTGGCATCCACAAGGCACTTGCCCTGCATCCCGATATCAAAACTGAGGTCATCGATGCCGGGGAGTGGAATACCGCAGCCGACGGCTACAGCATCGGTACCCAGATTGCCGAACGCCCTGCTGACGAGCGCCCCGATTTTGTCATCGGCCTGACCGACGTATTGGCCTCGGGCGTTATCTCGGCGCTGACCGACAAAGGCATTTCCGTCCCCGGCCAGGTCCGCGTGGCCGGCTGCGACGGCAACCCGCTCGCTTGGAGCGGATCGGTCCCGCTCACCACGGTAGCACCCCCAGGCTACGAGATTGGCCGCAAGGGCGTTCAATTGCTCATGGAGCAAATCGAGGATAAACCTGCCGCCAAGACCAAACGAGTCCGCATCGGCTCCGCCGCGCGCACCGTCACCACGGCCACGGCCGCCGAGGACATTAACCGTCAGGAGCTCGTGCGCCCCTTCTTGCTCGAACGTGTGAGCACCCAAAAGGCCGAGCAGCACCCGACGGGCCCATCCGCGGCCCCAATAACCGACATCAACCTGGGCGCCTACCTGTAACAAAAAACGCCGCAACGGGAACAGTCCCGCTGCGGCGTTTTGCTGGCCCCATGTTCCCTCCCCGTTTAGCCGGACCTGCGACTACGGATATTTATGGAATGTAATCCTTTTTTTCATTAACTTTTTTGTTAAAATAGACTCAATTCCATATTTTTAGATATTTCCTATAAGCATTGATTTTGCTCCAGTTTTTTCTCGCCAAGAAAGGGGTTTCATGAATCTGATTGATCGCAAACAGTACCTCGACTGGCTCATTTCGTGGAAAGACTCGCACGTCATCAAGGTCGTTTCGGGCGTGCGAAGGTCCGGCAAATCAAAGCTATTCGAAATCTACCGTAGCTACCTGCGCGATCATGGAATCACAGGCGACCAGGTTATATCCCTCAACTTTGAAGACCTGGAGTTCGAGTCGCTTACGTCGTATAGAGCACTCTACGACTACATTTCCGCCAGACTCGTCCCCGATAAGATGAACTACGTTTTTCTGGACGAGATACAGCACGTCGAGCATTTCGAAAAAGCCGTCGACAGTCTTTTTATCAAGGACAATGTCGACCTCTACATAACCGGTTCCAACGCTTATCTGCTCTCGAGCGAGCTGGCAACTTTGCTCTCCGGCCGCTACGTAGAGCTCAAGATGCTGCCCCTATCCTTTAAAGAGTTTTGCTCGGCAAAAACCAATGACGGAAAGGCTCCCGCGCAGTTGTTTGACGAGTACATCACCCGGGGCTCTTTTCCCTTTATCGCCGAGACGGGTATTCAGGGACCCCAGGCGCGCGATTATCTTATGAGCCTCTACGATACCATCGTCATACGCGACGTTATCGAACGCCTGAAGGTCTCGGACGTCCCGACCCTGCGCGATATCACCAAGTTCCTACTCCATAGCATTGGAAACCGGATCTCGATTAAAAAAATCTCCGACACGCTCTCGTCCAACGGCAACAAAACCGACCAGAAAACCGTAGCCAAGTACCTCAAAGGCTTAACAGACAGCCTTGTGTTGTACTTTGCTCCGCGCTATAACGTGCGCGGTCGGCAGCTTCTTTCAACAAACGGCAAATACTACGCCGTTGACCTTGGACTTAGAGGCGCTCTCGTCAAAACCCAAAGCAGCGATATCGGTCATATCCTCGAAAATGTTGTTTATCTCGAGCTCCTACGCCGTGGATACGACGTCTACGTGGGCGATATCGACGGCGGGGAAATCGATTTTGTTGCCCTAAAGTCAGACGAGACAGCCTATTTTCAGGTTTCAGCCACAACGCTCGACGAAACTACCCTCAATCGAGAGTTGGCCCCCTTTAAGAAGGTCCGAGACAACTACCCCAAGACGCTTCTTACGCTCGACACGCTGTTTGCGGACGCGAACTACGAAGGAGTCCGCAAGCGCAACGTGATCGACTGGCTCCTGGAGTAACTTGTAGCGTCATAACCCTCCGCCAGCTCCTTACCAAGGCCGCAGCCCCAGTCGCTTAAAGCACAATGCCCCTCTTATCGGCCAAAACAGCAATCTTGGCGTGATAAGAGGGGCTGACTGCGTCAGCGCCTCCACGCAGGCGCCGTTACCGTCACCGTCCTGCGGGATCGGGCGCGGGGCATGGCGACTCGCGTGCAAACGCTAGCGCACGGCCTTGACCGCGGCCGTCAGATCGAACAGCGTATCGAGCACAGCCTCGCAGCCGTCCACCACGTCCCGCGGCAGCGGCACGATATCGGGAACGGCAAAGACGTGGCAGCCGGCCGTGATGCCCGAGACGCAGCCGTTGCGTGAGTCCTCGACCACGGCGCACTCCTCGGGAGCAAAGCCCGCGCGCTCGCAGGCGAGCAGGTACATCTCGGGATCGGGCTTGCCGTTCACGACGTCCTCGCCGCAGGTCACTGTCTCAAACTTGTCAAAGAGGCCAACCGTCTTAAGGTTGCGCTCGGCGGTAACGTGGCGCGACGACGTCGCCAGGCCCACGTGATAGCCCGCAGCCAGCAGCTCGTCGAGGCACTCGGCGGCACCGTCCTTAAGCTCCAGATCGGTCTTGACCATCTCGTCGCGAATCTCCCTATGGCGACGATAGATTGCCTCAGCGGTTTCGCAGCTGCCGTAATGCTCATCAAGGATCTCCATGACATCGGGCAGCGTGCGACCGATAAACTGATGGAGCAGCGCTTCATCAATCGCGAGCCCCAGCTCAGCGGCGCCTGCCTTCCACGCCTTGATACCCAAACGCTCGGTATCGACCAGCGTTCCATCCATGTCAAAAATAACAGCCTTGATCATATCGGTCCCCCATCGCTTCGCGCTGCTGTACCCCCGCAACTTTACCGCACCTGTAAACTTGTATATAACGTATATAGCATATTGCACTTTCGTTACATAGATAGAAGTCTTATGACAAGCGGCTCGGTAGGATTATAGTTTTCGACCGAGTACTCAACGGCAAGGATCGATTCATGCTTTCAGACACCACCGCACCTGCAGAGGGGCTTCAGGACAAACTCACAGCGCTCGAGCAGCTGCTTTTGGCATACGGACGCGTCGCCATCGGCTTTTCCGGTGGCGTCGACAGCAGCTTTTTGGCCGTGGTCTGCGCCCGCATCATGCCCGCCAGCACGCTTCTCGTTCACCTCACCACGCCGCTCATCGGCACGCCCGAGCAGGCTTCGTTTGAGTGGGCGGTTGACGGGCAGGCCGATGAGGGGCCGCATTTCAAGCTCCCCGTGCTCAACCTCTCGGTCGATCAGCTGCAGCTCCCCCAGGTAGCCTGCAACGACGCCGACCGCTGCTACCACTGCAAGCGCGCCGGCTTTACCGCCATCGTCAATCACGCCAGGTCGCTGGGCTTTCCCACCGTTATCGACGGCAGTAACGCAAGCGACCGCGGCGACTACCGCCCCGGCATGCGCGCCGCCCAGGAGCTCGGCGTGCGATCGCCGCTCATGGAGGTCGGCTTTACCAAGGACGAGGAGCGCGAGCTGCTACGCGCCTGGGGATACCCCGTCTGGAACCTGCCGGCGGGAGCATGTCTTGCCACCCGCGTCCCCACGGGCGAGGAGCTTACGCGCGAGAAGGTCGATGTAATCCGCGCCTGCGAGGACTACCTGCACGACCTTGGCCTGGACCAGGTCCGCGCACGCCTCGTCGGCGGCTGCATGCATATCGAAGCCGCCCCCGCAGATGTCGCCAAGCTTACCGCCCTCGACGGCACCGCCATCGATGCCGAGGGCAAAACCCCGTTGCCCGCCGCCATCGAGTCCGCGCTGCGCGAGCTGGGCTGCAACCATATCTCCCCCGAGGTCACCCCCTACATCCACGGCAACATGAACCTTTAAGTTACGCCGTTTAACCTACCAAAAAGGGACAGGTTTATTTTGGCAGGTTTTATCTGGGGAAATATCGCAGGGCAACCGCCTCTCTAGCATCCATCTATCTTTGAGAGACACTAGAGAGGCGACTCAGCCACATCTACCTCTTCCGATAGCGGCGGTTGCGGCTCGTCGATGAACCCATTACTTCAATGAGTCCTTTATCCGCCATTTTTGGCAGATGGTAACGGACGGACGAAAACTGGCATTCCGTCTCTCTAAACAAGGTGCTTATCTCTCTAACTTTGAGAGAGATAAGCACCTTGTTTAGAGAGACATTTAGAGAGACGAGCGTAATCTCTCTAACCATGGGCGCCGCTCATTAAAGCGCACACATCCCAACCGCACCCTAAGTTGCGGTGAAACGGCTCCCGTTTTACCTACCAAAAAGGGACAGGTTTATTTTGGCAGGTTTTATCTGGGGAAACGCAGACAGGGCCGCGACGCCTATAGCGTCGCGGCCCTTTTCCTTGGAGAAGGATCGATTAATGGAACGGAGAGCCCGTTCTAGCCCTCGAGCCCGGCGTTGATGAGCTCGGCAATCTCGACAGGATCGGTGCTTTCGCGCACCCTGTCACGGAAGCCAGCATCCATCAGCATCACGGCAGCCTTGGAGAGCAGACGCAGGTGCGTGGTTCCCGCTTCGCCGGCGGGCACGTACAGCGCGAGCGCCACATCGACGGGCACGCCATCAAAGCTCGGCCACTCAACAGGCTCGGACAGCTTGAGCACGGCCACGCCCGGCGTATGGATCGCATCGCTCTTGGCATGCGGAACGGCAAAACCGGCGACGAGGCCAGTCTCGGCCTCGTTTTCGCGAGCAATAAAAGCCGCCTCTACAGCAGACGCGTCATCGGCAAAACCAAGCTCAACAGCCTGCTCGGACAGATAATGCAGCGCGTCCTCGCGCGAGGCGGCGGCGTAGCCAATCGTCACTTGGTTGGCAGATACAAACCCCATGGAAAGCCTTCCTTACAACACGGACCTGACCGCAGCTTCGATGCCGTCGGCGTCCAAACCGTACTTATGCAGCAAATCGACCGCAGGGCCGGACTCGCCGTACACATCGCGCACGCCGACGCGACGCATCGGCACTGGATGCTGCTCCGCGAGCACCGAGGCAACGGCCTCGCCAAGACCACCGATAATCGAATGCTCCTCGGCGGTGACCACGCGACCGGTCTTCTTGGCGCTGGCAACCACCAAACGCTCATCGAGCGGTTTGATCGTATGCATGTTGATGACCTCAGCATCGATGCCGTCGGCAGCGAGCGCCTCGGCAGCAGCGAGCGCCTCAGCGACCATGAGACCGCACGCGACGATCGTGACATCAGAGCCCTCCCGCACAACAACACCGCGGCCGATCTTGAACTCGTGGTCCTCGTGATCGTTGATGACCGGTGTTGCCAGGCGGCCGAAGCGCATGTAGACCGGCCCCTCAAACTCATAGGCGGCGCGCACACAGGCGCGGGCCTCGACATCGTCGGCGGGAACGACCACCGTCATACCCGGAATCGTACGCATGAGTGCGATATCCTCGCAGCACTGGTGCGTGGCGCCGTCCTCGCCCACCGAAATGCCGGCATGGGTGGCGCCAATCTTGACGTTGAGGTGCGGGTAGCCAATGGAATTGCGGACCTGCTCGTAGGCGCGACCGGCGGCAAACATCGCAAAGGTGCTCGCAAAAGCAACGCGGCCCGTGGTCGCGATGCCGGCGGCAAGACCCATCAGGTTGCTCTCGGCGATGCCGGCATCGTAAAAGCGCTCAGGATGGGCAGTCTTAAACTTACCCGTCTGCGTAGCGGCAGCCAGGTCGGCATCGAGCACTACAAAGTCATCGTGCTCATTGCCCAGCTCGACGAGCGCCTCGCCGTAGCTTACGCGCGTGGCGACTTTTTTGACCTCTGCCATTAGAGTTCCTCTCCTGCTGCCGCGAGCTCGGCCATGGCCTGCTCAAACTGCTCGTCATTGGGCGCCTTGCCATGCCAGCCAACCTGGTTCTCCATAAAGGAGACGCCTTTGCCCTTCACCGTCTCGGCGATGATAGCGACGGGCGCGCCGGTCACCTCGCGAGCTTCGGCGAAAGCCGCCTCAATCTGCGCCATGTCGTTGCCATCGGCTAGCTCTATCACATGCCACTTAAAGGCGCGGAACTTGTCGGCAAGCGGCATGGCCGAGTTGACTTCATCGATCGTGCCGTCAATCTGCAAGCCGTTGTGGTCGACGACGGCAACAAGATTGTCGAGTGCATGGTTGCCGGCAAACATAGCCGCCTCCCACACCTGGCCTTCCTCGCACTCACCGTCGCCCAGCAACGTGTAGACACGGTAGCTGTCGCCCCAGTGCTTAGCGGCAAGCGCCATTCCAACTGCAGCAGAGATGCCCTGACCGAGCGAGCCGGTGGACATATCGATGCCTGGGGTATCGTTCATGTTGGGATGGCCCTGCAGTCGGCTGCCAATATGGCGGAGCGCCTCGAGCTCTTCGACGGGAAAATAGCCGCGATTTGCCAACACCGAATACAGGCCCGGCGCCGCGTGACCCTTGGAGAGCACAAAGCGGTCGCGATCGGCCTTGTGAGGGTCGGCAGGATCGATATTCATTTCCTCAAAGTACAGATACGTCATGATCTCGGCTGCACCGAGCGATCCACCCGGATGTCCCGACTTGGCCGCGTGAACCGCAGTCACGACACCCTTCCTGACCTCATTGGCGACCTTCGCCAGCTCCTGGTTGGTCATACGAATTCCTCTCTTGAGAACAACCCCGGCACCGGATGGCGCGATGCCGAGGGCAACCCGGTCGTTAAGCCTGAGCGACGACCTTCTGCCAGTCAGCCTCAAAAGAGGCGAGGCCCTGGTCGGTCAGCGGGTGATGCAGGCACTTCTTGAGAGCGGCCATGGGCACGGTCGCGATGTCGGCACCAAGAAGAGCCGCCTGGGTCACGTGGTTGGGCGTGCGGACCGAAGCGGTGATGATCTCGACGGTGTCGTCGACGTTCTTGCCGGTCCAGTCATAGTTCTTGATGCATGTCACGACATTGTCGAGCTGCGAGATGCCGTCCTCGGCGATGTCGTCAAAGCGGCCGACAAACGGGCTGATGTAGCGGGCACCGGCGTTGGCGGCCATGAGGGCCTGCGTCGGCGAGAAAACAAGCGTCATGTTGACGCGCACGCCCGCATCGGCCAGGGCGCGGCAGGCGGCGAGGCCGGCCTCGCACACGGGAAGCTTGACCACGATGTTGGGAGCCAGGGCGGCAAGACGCTTGCCCTCCTCGATCATGCCCTCGGCAGTGGTCGCGGTGGACTCAGCAGACACGGGCAGCCCCTCGCAGAGCTCGGCAATCTTGAGCATATGGGGCTCAAAGTCGGCGAGCTTACCGCCGGTCTTGGCGTACAGGGACGGGTTGGTGGTGACGCCGGCAAGGCAGCCCCAGCTCTTGGCCTCGGCGATCTCGTCAAGGTTGGCGGTATCGATAAAGAACTTCATGGTGCAAACTCCTTCTAAGGAATCCAAAACTCAAAAAATAGGACAAAGGGGATGTCCCTTTGTCCTATGTGCCGGGCCTGCAGCTGGGACATGCCCCAGGCCCGGCGTCGTGTAGGAAAAGCTACTTAGAGAGCCTTCTCGATGCGGCTCGTGACGCCCTTGAGGTTAAGACCGACGACGTACTGCTTGATCGGGCGCTTGATGTGCTCGATCACAAAGCGCTTGCCGTCAATGTCCTGGGCAGCGAGGTTGCGATAGAGCTTCTCGACCTGCTCCTTGACCTCGGGATCGTTGAACGCGTAGTGGCCGGAGACATCCAGAATCTTCAGGCTGAGCTCGTCGTCGGCCAGAATGTCGTCAACCTGCAGGTTGACATCGTCGCCGGTCATCCACTTGCGCCAGCGCTCGGTCTTGATGGCCTTGACCAGCAGCGTGTGATACAGATCGGAGGGATCGTCGCACAGGCCGTTGTCGACCAGAATCTGCTCGGTAGCGCAGAGCTTGAGGTAAGCGCGGGTCTCCTCGGTGCCGTACTGAGGGGCGACATTGGAAGCGGTCACGTGTGCCGGGATGTGCTCGAGCAGCGTCGCGTCGTCCAGGTAGTCGGCGTTGTGCTCCTTCAGGCCCACGCCGTAGCGCTTGGCCATGTCGGCGAGCTCGCGGGCATTCTTAAAGTTGTAATGACCGACCTGCTCGGTCCAACGGGTGAGCGTACCGGTCTGGCCGACGATAAAGGTGGGCATGGGGCAGCCGCGCTTCTCGAGCTCGGGCTGCAGCTGAGAAATGAACTCCTCGTACTTGTCGGTGGAGGTCAGGCCGCCATTGGTCTCCTCGGTACCGACCTCATAGGCAACCTCGGGCAGGTTATGCTCGCGACGGTACTGCTCAAGATAGTCGATAAGATCGATCGTGCGGCGAAGCACCACGTCGAGCGGAATAACCTTGCCGATCTGATAGGGGTCCTTGGTGGGGTCGACCATCAGCAGGTCAAAGCCTGCCTCCATGTCGGCGACAAAGGACTTGCGGGCGAGCTCCATGGCCTCGTCCTCGGGCAGGTGGGCGTTACGCTCCTCGTCGCGCTGCCACGGACCGCCGTGATCGCGGCACAGGTAGTACGGACCGGTATAGCCCACCTCGTCGACAACCTTCTTAATGTCGGCGGCAAAGCGCGTCTGGTCCCAACCGTTGACGTAGCCGGCGCCCATCTCGTCCATATCGACCTGGTTGCGGCTAGCGATAAACATGGGCGGGAAATCCTCGTCCTTGGCAAGCTCGAACACGGCCTGAATCAGGTTGGGGCTCATGGGGCCAATGCCGACCATGGTTGCGTGATCGCCGCTGTCCTGCAGCTTGAGCATGCCCTGAACGGCCTGGCGGATGGTGAGGTTGGACATTTTGTTCTCCTTCTCCAGAGGATTTTTGACAAAAGTTCCCTGGGACCCAGATGTGGGCCCTATCAGTGCGGATGGATTTTGTTGTGTAGGGGCGGTTGTGCGGAGTCAAATCCATCCCTCCGCACAACCGGAGTCCTTAAAGGTTTACTTGGCCTGCTTATCGAGCGTGGGCTTCATGGCAATCAGGATTGCAGCGGCGACCAAGGAGCCAATCACGATGTCCAGGCAGAACAGCGCGACGTTGTTGGTGGCCAGGGCGACAATAAAGCCACCATGCGGAACATAGCAGTCGATGCCCTGGAAGGCGGCAAGCGCCGCGCCCACGGCAGAGCCGATGCAAATGCCGGGCAGGGTGTGGCCAAGATCCTTGACCGCGAAGGGAATAGCGCCCTCGGTAATACCGATGCAGCCCATGAACAGCGCAGAGATGCCCATCTGACGGTCAGCGTCATCGAACTTGTTCTTGGCGATGAGCGCAGCGAGGCCGCAAGCAATCGGGGGAATGGCGGCGGCGACGCGGAACATACCGTTGGGGCCGTAGATGCCGGAGGCCATGATGGCCATGGTAAAGGTCGAAGCGGTCTTGTTGATGGGGCCACCCATATCGAAAGCGGTCATAACGCCAATGACCAGGCCCAGGACGACGGCGGAGCCGCCCTGCAGGCTGCCGAGCACGCTGGTGAGCCAATCCATCACAAAGCCAAGCGGCGTGGCCAGGATGTAGATGTAAGCCATGCCCAGGACGAGCGAGGTCAGAATCGGGATGATCAGAATGGGCATGATGGTCTGGATGGTGTTGTTGACCTTCCAGGTCTTCATCCAGCGGACAAAGTAACCGCAGATGACAGCCATGATCATGGCGCCCAAGAAGCCGGTCGAAACGCTGTTGCCGCTCGGGGTGACGACGGCGTTGTTAACCAAGTAGCCCAGGACGAAGCCGGGGGCAAGTGCGGGTCTACCGGCCATCGAGTAGGCGATGTATGCCGCAAGCACCGGAATCATCATAGAGATGCCGGCCATGCCGATAGTGTTAAGGCTCACCATCAACGGGTTGGTGACCTCCATGCCGCTAGCACCGGCAGTACCGGATGCCAACGAGAAGGCGAGGAACACGCCACCGATAACGACGATGGGGATAAAATAGGAAACGCCGGTATTGAATGCATTGAGCAGCGTCTTGCCAGGGTCGGCAAAGATGGACTGCTTGGACGCCGGTGTCGGGGCCTGCGGGGCAGCGGAGACGGCCTTCTTCTCTGCCTTGGCCTCGGCCTTGGACGCGTCAACGGCACCGCCCGTCGCCTTGATGATCTCGACAGCCTGGTCGATAATCTTTACCGGATCGGCGATTACATCCGAGGTGCCGACCTTGAGGAACTTGCCCTCGGCCATCTTCTGCTCAAAACGGTCCTCGTTCTCGACACCCACGTCGACGGACTCGAGCACCAGGTCGGCGCAATCAACGTCTTCCTGCGTGAGCTCATTCTCGATACCCAGACCACCCTGAGCCTCGACTTTGCACTCGATGCCACGAGCGGCGCATTCATCCTGAATCGCCTTCTGGGCCATATACGTGTGGGCGATACCCACGGTACAGGCGGCAACGCCTACGATCTTCATTGCTTCCCTCTTTTCATAGAGTTGCGTGCGCAAGACACCGTTTGCGGAGGCCTCCGGAGCATCCCCTGCCGTTTGGACTTGCTGTCTTTTCGACAAGACCAATATAGGTGCTCGTTTTTCTTAATGCCAGTTTATTTCGGTAAACGCGCAGGTCAGAGCGTTGGTTACGTTATTTAGTTATGCGTTTAACCAAAAATGAATCCTGCGATTTTACCATCGATTTCAAAAGTCAAGAAGTATTTGATTTTCTCGGTAGACGGCAGATGCGCATGCCGGTCACAAATTTCGACCCCACCCATATACCGCATTTGTTGCATACTCATATGAAAGGAAAAAGTCGCTCACCAAAGTGCATCCCTCACCAAGACTCAAAGTCATCATGTTGGAAAATGCTCATCTGTCGGAAGGAGTCGCTGTGGCAAAACAGCGCGTTACGATCGCAGACGTCGCTCGAGAGGCGGGAACCTCGACGGCAAGCGTCTCGTATTACCTCAACGACAAACGAGAAAAGCTTAGCGAGAAGACGCAGGCAAAGATTGCGCGCGTCATCAAGGAACTCGGATACGTTCCCAACGCCCAAGCGCAAACGCTCACCGGCAAGCAGACCCACGTCATCGCCATCATCATCTTGGATAACACCAACAAATGGGCGGGCCTCGTCCTCAACGGCATGGAGCAGGTCATGCTCCCCGCGGGCTACCAGACGGTCGTTTGCACGAGCAACTTTAACCCCGAGACCGAGCTCATGTATGTCGACAAAATGCTCTCACTGGGCGTCGATGGTTTTATCATCCAGCCCACGGCAAATTTCAAGGCAGTCCACGACCGCATCAAGCGCGCCGGCAAGCCCGTCGTCTTTTTTGACGCGGCCATCTACAGCCCAGGCACCAGCTGGATCAAAACCAACCTCTACGACGGCGTGTACAATGCCACGCAGGCGCTTCTCGACGCCGGCTACGAAGACTTCTTTTCCATCGCCGCCAACATGACCGAAATGCGCACTCGCATGGAACGTTTTCAGGGATATGCCGAGGCATTGGCCGCGAATGGGCAGCTCTACAAAGCCATCCCCATCGATCACAACAAGCCGTCAATCAACGAGCTTACCGAATACTTTAAATACAAGTTCAACCCCGCCAAGCGCACGCTCATCTTCGTACAAAACCAATGGGCGCTTCCCCGTGTCTACAAGGCCCTCCAACCCATGGCCCATCTACTTCCGCAGCAAATAGGTCTTTTGGGACTCAACTGCGAAGACTGGACCAACCTCACCACGCCGACCGTCTCCACGATCATCGAGCCCGTCGACCAGGAAGGCAGGGAGGCGGCCGAGATGCTGCTCGCCTTGCTTGATGGCAGCAGCCAACCCGGCGAGCAGCGCATTCTCGAGTGCAAGCTCAACTGGCTCGACTCCACCTCGATCTAGCCATACGTCAAATATGAAGCAAATGAACCAGTAGCGTTTGTCCCAAATCTTAAGTATTTGTTCGACAGAACGGCCTCTGCCGGCTCCTGCTAGACTAGTAGATTCCCAACCGTCCATCCAGGAGCCCCCATGTTGCGCAAGTCCGCCTACAAGCAAGCACTTTCCATCGGCACCGCCGTGGTGCTGGGGTTTGCGCTGTTTACGGGATCGCTCGATGGGGCGCCCAAGTTGCTGTCGCCGCAAAGTGATGAGCAGGCGGCGGCTCTGGCCGAGAAGCAAAACGAGAGTCCCAGCCGTACCGACGACGAAGCGGACTTGGTCGCCCGGCTCGAATCGGGAACAGCGAGCTCCGAGGACTCCGGCAATGGCTCCGATTCCGTCGCAACCGACACCGGCGACGACGCTTCCACGGACAGCGCCGCCGCCCCCATCGACGAGGTGGAAAACCCCGACCTCAACCGCGCCCGTGGTGTTTATCTCAGCAGCATTCCCGACTACGCCGGCAACCCCTACGTTGCCCTTCGCGCCGACAGCACGCACCCGCTCGGCACGCCGTCGTTCACGCTCGATGAATACGAGCGCGCCACCGAAGAAGGCTGCTTTAAGAAATTCTCTAAACTCGACAGCCTGGGCCGTACCCGCAAAGCACTCGCCTGCATAGGACCCGAATCGCTCGGTCAGGGCAAGCGCGGCGATATCTCGCGTATCCACCCCGCCGGATGGCACCAGCAGCGCTACGACTTTATTCCAGGCCAGAGCCTCTATAACCGCTGCCACCTTATCGCTTGGTCGCTCTGCGGCGAAAACGCCAACCGCAAGAATCTCCTCACCGGCACGCGCTATCTCAACGAGACGGGCATGCTGCCGTTTGAAGAGCAGATCCTCGACTACGTCCGCGACACGGGCAACCACGTGCTCTATCGCGTCACGCCTATGTACAACGAGGAGGAGCTCGTCTGTCGTGGCATTCGTCTGGAAGCACAATCGATCGAGGACCACGGCAAGACCCTGTGCTTCCACGTGTACTGCTACAACTTGCAGCCGCATGTGCAGATCGACTACGCCACCGGCCGCAACCAGGCATCCGGAGACTAGTGCCGACCGCGCCGCCCGTAACCCAAAAAATGATCCGTTTTCCTCCGTCCCCAAGGGATCAAATAAGGCCGCCCCGGTTACCCAGGGCGGCCTTTTCGTCAGCACCTACATTGCAGGCAAAACCACACGTTACTTAGCTCGGCCCTCCTCATAGCGCTCGACCAGCTTGGCCTGAACGTCATAAGGCACCTGCTCATAGCCTGCAGGCTTCATGGTAAAGTCGCCCGTGCCGCGCGTGATAGAGCGCAGGCGCGTCGAGTAATCCGTTAGCTCGGCCAGCGGCGCCTGGGCAATGACCACGGTATCGCCGCGTTCGTCGGTCTCCATGCCCGTCACGCGACCGCGCGAGGCCGAGATGTCGCCCATCACGGCGCCGGCGTAGCTCTCGGGGATAGTCACCGTGATTTCCTCGATGGGCTCCAGCACCACCGGGTCGGCATCGGCGCACGCCTTGCGCAGGCCGATGCGAGCCGCCGCGCGGAACGCCATCTCGTTGGAGTCGACGCTGTGATACGAGCCATCGTACACAGCCACGCGAATGCCCGTGAGCGGGTAGCCGGCGATGATGCCGTCCTTCATAGTCTCCTGGACGCCCTTGTCCACGGCAGGGATCAGCGAACGCGGGATGCGGCCGCCCACGACCTCGTCAACAAACTCATAGCCGTCGCTCGTGCCGTCGGGCCCAATGAGCGGCTCAACGCGCAGCCAGCAGTCGCCATACTGACCGGCACCGCCAGTCTGCTTCTTATGGCGACCCTGGGCACTTGCCGTGCGGCGAATGGTCTCGCGATACGGAATGCGGATCGGCACGCTTTTGGCCACGACCTTGGTGCGGTCCTCAAGGCGATTGAGCAGGACCGAAACCTGTGCCTCGCCCACCGCCGAAATGATGGTCTGGCCGGTCTCCTCGTCGCGATCGATGCTCATGGTCGGATCGGCCTTGCAGGCCTTCTCGATAAACGTGTAGAGCTTCTCTTCGTCGCCGCGATTCTCGGCCTCAATGGCGATGCGGTACTGCGAGTTGGGGAACTTAAACGCCGCAGCCTCGACCTTGCCGGTAATCGAGAGTGTATCGCCCGTCTCGGCCGCCAGCTTGGGCGCCACGATAATGTCGCCGGCATAAGCGTGGCCGACCTCGGTCATGTCACGGCCGCACATCACATACAGGTGGGCCAGACGCTCACCCTTGCGCGTGCGCGCATTGACCAGCTCAAGGCCAGGCTCAAGCGTACCCGTCAGCACCTTGATAAAGCTGATGCGACCCTGTTGCGGATCGGCCAAGGTCTTAAACACAAACGCCACCGGGCGGTCATCGTCACTCGAGATCTTAAGCGAATCGCCGTCGATGAGCGGCATCTCGCCGTAGTCCGTCGGCGCCGGGAAGTACGTGGCGATATCGTCCATCAGCGAGTTGAGGCCCTGCTCCTTAATGCAATCGCCCGCAAAGACCGGCACAAAGATACGCTCGGCGATCGCCTTCGACAGCAGGCCTTCAAGCTCCTCCTGCGTCAGCGTCTCCTCGCCTTCCAAGTACTTCATCATCAGTTCGTCGTCAGCCTCGGCCACCAGCTCGCACAGATGGTCATGGGCCTCCTCGGCCTGGGCACGATACTCCTCGGGAATCTCCGACTCAACGGCCTCGGCGCCGTTGCAGTGGCGCGCCTTCATGCGCACCAGGTCGATGATGCCGTCAAAGTCCTCGCCCTCGCCCCAGGGAAGGGTCACGGCGCCCAGGCGCGTACCAAAGCGCTCCTGCAGCAGGTCCATGGTGGTCGCAAAGCTGGCCTCGGAGCGCGACAGGCGGTTTACGAACACCGCACGCGCCAGGCGCAGGTCCTCGGCGGCATACCAGAGCTTAACCGTCGTGGGCTGCGGGCCGGCCTCGGCGTCGACCACAAACAGAGCCGTCTCGCAGACGCTCATCGCGGCAAAGGCGTCGCCGATAAAATCGGGATAGCACGGGGCATCGAGCACATTGATACGAGCGCCCTTCCAGTCGATCGGCGCAATGGTCGTCGAGATGGAAAACGCACGCTTGACCTCTTCGGGGTCATAGTCGAGCGTGGGCTTGGTGCCGTCGTGGCCGCCCAGGCGGGCGGTCTTGCCGGAAAGGTGGAGCATGGCCTCGGCGAGTGAAGTCTTGCCCACCCCGCCTTGGCCTACGAGCACCACGTTCCTTACGTTACCGGTCTTGGGAGCACCCATGATGACCTCCTTGCAGGGCCGCGCGCAATGCGCGACGCCAACGGAGAGAGTTCGCGGTCGGTGCCGTCCCGGGAGCAGCATGGTCGGCAGCCGAGCCGACTCACCCTCCAAATGTCCTATGCCACCACCCTACCCTCACGGGCGGCTGTCCATGCATACCTTTCGGCACACGTATGAATACAGGCGGCGAGAGGAAGAGACAAGCTTGTGAGGCGATTATTGAACCCCGTCGATGCAAACAAAAAGCCGCCACAGACCGTAAGACCTGCGGCGGCTTCGCCTTAATTAATAGTTGAGTAAATACCTGAGCCTATCCCTCGATACGGCTCAAGAACTCACGTGTGCGCCGCTCGCGCGGATGGTCTATGACCTGCTCGGCAGGCCCCTCCTCGACAATGCGACCGCCGTCCATAAAGACCACGCGGTCGGCAACATCGCGTGCAAATTGCATCGCGTGGGTCACGATTACCATCGTCATATTCTGCGCCGCCAGGTCCTTAATGACACGCAGCACCTCGGCCGTCAGCTCGGGATCGAGCGCTGAAGTCGGCTCGTCAAAGAATAAGATTTCCGGATCGAGCGCCAGGGCGCGGGCAATACTCACGCGCTGCTGCTGACCGCCCGAAAGCTCACACGGCACCTTGTTCTCGTTGCCCGTAAGCCCCATCTGCGCGATCAACTCACGCGCACGCGCCTCTGCCTGCTCGCGCGGGCGCTTGAGCACGCGGATCGGCGCGTCGATGATGTTTTTCATCACCGTATAGTGCGGGAACAGATTGTAGTTCTGGAATACCAGACCAAAACGCGAACGCGCTTGCTTGGGAACATCTCCCTTCGCATAGACCGCGCCCGATCCCGCATCCGTCGCAACCGCAAGGTCGCCAAACGAAAGCGAGCCGCCGTCGAGCGTCTCGAGCAGCGTGGCGCAGCGCAGCAGCGTGGACTTACCGCCGCCCGAAGGTCCGATAATCGCCACGACCTCACCGCGCTTGACCTCGAGTGAGATATCCTTGAGCACCTCATTGCCGCCAAACGCCTTACGCGCGCTTTCGATTTTCATCACTGAGTTAGTCATGATAATAGTCCAGCTTCTTTTCGGCGGCGCCCAGCAGCATCTCGACCACAAAGTTAAAGACCCAGTAGATCAACGCCGCAATCGCAAACGGCACCATGCTCACCTGCGAGGCGACCAGCGCCTTGGCGGTCGAGAACATCTCACCCACACCAATGGCAAACGCCAGCGACGTGTCCTTGACCAGTGTGATGATCTCGTTGCCCATCGCCGGCAGAATACGCTTAGCGACCTGCGGCATCACGATATACAGAAACGTCTGCATGCGCGAGTAGCCCAGCACCTCAGCAGCCTCGTATTGACCGCGCGGAATGGACTGCAGGCCCGAGCGATAGATCTCGGCAAAGTAACCGGCGTAGTTGATGATGAACGCCACGACACACGCCGTCCACTTGGAATCGGGCGTAAGCGAAATGCCGAACACGTAGTACGGGGCAAAGTAGATGGCAAACATCTGCAGCATGAGCGGCGTGCCACGCATGACCGAAATGTAGATGCGCGCAATCCAGCGAAGCGGCGCGATCTTACTCATACGCATAAACGCCACGGGGATTCCCAACGGAATCGATCCGAGCAGCGTCAGCACAAACAGCTGCAAACTGACCAAGAAGCCCTGGCCAAGCATCTGCATCATGACCTGAATAGACAACCCAAGCTCTCTTTCACAGTAACGGAACAGCGAACCCAATGCTAAAGCGGGTTTTCCAGGTGCCCGAGTTTGCCGTGAAAGAGGAGCGCCGCGTACTAAATGTACGCAAGCGACGGTTTGAGCGGCAAAATCGGGTGCCTGGGAAAGCCGCTATTTGAGAACCCAGTTGTCGAAGGACAGACCGTATTCTGCATACTTATCGCACAAGTCCTTGACCGTGCCGTCCTCGTAGAGCGCCTTGAGCGACTCGGTTACAGCATCGGCCGACTTGGTGTCACCCTTCTTAAAGCCGACGGCATAGTGCTCGCTAGACAGCGGCTTATCAAGCTGCGTATAAGCATCGGGCTTGGCGGCAAGCTGATACTGGGCAATCGAAAGGTCGCATGCCACGGCATCGACCGCGCCGCTCTCGAGCTGCATAAAGGCTGTGTTGTACTCACCGATGGTATCGAGCGTGGCAAACGTCGCGGCCAGATCCTTCTGGTCGCCCTCGAGCACATCCTGTGCGGCGGAATCGGTCTGGGTAATCACGGTCTTGCCGGCAAGATCGTCCCAGCTCTTGATACCCGCGTCCTTCTTGACCACGAGCACCTGCTCGTTGAGCATGTACGGCTCGGAGAACGTGTAGTCGTCCTCGCGACCCTCCATGGTAAAGCCGTTCCAGATGCAGTTGATGGCACCCGAGTTGAGCAGCGTATCCTTGGCATCCCAATCGATGGCCTCGTATTTGACCTCCCAGTCCTGCTTATCGGCAACGGCCTTGGCCAGATCAAGGTCAAAGCCCGTATATTCGCCGTCATCGCCCACAAAGCCGTACGGAGGATAGGACTTGTCAAAGCCCACCACAAGCTTTTTGGACTCCGCGGCACCCTTCGTATCCTTGGCCGCGGCAGAGCCGGCAGCAGAGCCCTTAGCGGCACCGCCGCCGCAACCAACAAGACCAAGGCCCAGCACCGTGGCGAGCGAGCCGGCTAGACCAACAAACTGACGACGAGACATTTCAGTATTCATAGTATTCCCCCTTGATGGCACTTTAGTTAGGTAAAGTGAGTCATGTAACGTTCAGAATCATACACTTTACCTTGATGGAGTACAAGGGAGGGTTTGCCCGGCGTGGGCGGGGAGCGGCGCGTAATTAAGTTTCCTGCTCTACAGTCCTGCGCAAGACGGAAAGCGCGCATGGAGCACTAGGTTGGAGCACCCGGAATGCCGGCAGCCGTCACGGTATTTAATTTGCTGCTCTACAGTCCTGCTCACGACGGAGGCCACATTAAGTGGCCTCCTGTTCGTGCGGAACTCGCGACAAATTAAATACCGTGACGGCTGCCGGCATTCCGGGAGACAACGTGCTCGGGACCTTAAATAGGCGTCCCCTCCAATCGGGCACGTTGAATGCACGGTACAATTACTTCGGACTTTTCTTTTATTTAATAGTGGGGTTAATTCATGGCAGAATCTCGTGCGGAGCGTAGGGCTCGTCGTGCTTTGATTGAGGCGGCTGAGGGGTCGGAGGAGAAAAAATCTTCTAAGAAATCTAAATCGTCTAAGGATGCGAAGGGTAAG
The DNA here is from genome assembly GCA_019414445.1 of Collinsella sp. Taxonomy (GTDB): domain Bacteria; phylum Actinomycetota; class Coriobacteriia; order Coriobacteriales; family Coriobacteriaceae; genus Collinsella. The sequence goes on along the minus strand of DXMA01000015.1, from coordinate 10,395 downwards.
TCGGCCAAGGGCAAGGCTAAGGCCAAGCGTCCCGGCTCTCGTCGGGGCGGGGATAAGGCGCCTCAGACTCGCTCCAAGCGTCCGCGTAACGATTCGGCTTCGTCTGCGCGTAAGGCTGTGGATCCCAAGTCGCCTTGTTCCATCATGCGGGCTTGCGGTGGGTGCACGGCGCTCAATCGTCCTTATAAGAAGCAGCTGGCGGCCAAGCAGGCTGCTATGGAGGAGCTGTTTGCTGAGCTCTGCGAGCGCGAGGGTATTGCCGTTGATCCCATTCGCGGTATGGGCGTTACCCTGGGCGACCCGGGCAAGTATCCTGCGCCGCGCGGTTTTCGCCATAAGGCCGCCACTCCCTTTGCCCCCGGTAAGGAGGGCGCTGTCCGCTGCGGTTTCTTTGAGCGCGGCACGCACAAGATCGTTGCCGTACCCGAGTGTCCTGTCGAGGCGCCGGGTGCCCGTCAGATTCTCAACGGCATCGCGCATGAGGCCGAGCGTCTGCACATTCCCGCCTTTAACGAGGACAAGCATCTGGGCTTGCTCCGCTATGCCGTCGTCCGCTGCGGTTGGCGTACCGACCAGATTATGGTCACCCTCGTGACCGCTCAGCGCGACTTGCCGCATGCGCAGGAGTTCTTTGAGGCTGTCGCCGCACTCGATCCGCATATCGTCACCGTTGCCCAAAACATCAACGGACGCCCCGGTAACGCCATCTTGGGTGAGGAGACTCGTATCGTCTATGGCGCCGAGTGCATGCGCGACCAGCTGCTCGGTTGCGAATTCGATATCTCCCCTACCGCGTTCTACCAGACCAACCCGCAGCAGACCGAGCTGCTCTACCAGCTCGCTATCGATGGCATGGATCTGCGCCAGGACGATGTGCTTATGGATGCCTACTGCGGCAGCGGCACCATCGGTCTTTGCGCAGCTAAAGAAGCCCAGAACAAGGGTATCGGCATCATGCTGCTCGGAGTGGAGCGCAACCCGGCGGGCATTGCCGACGCACGCCGCAATGCCGAGCTCAACGGCCTCACCCGCAGCGCTTGGTTTATGGCCGACGACGCCACCGATTACATCCTGGACGCTGCCGATAACAACGAGCGCGTTGACGTTCTCTCCATCGACCCGCCGCGCGCCGGCTCTACACCCGAGTTCCTCGAAGCCGCCTGCGCACTTAAGCCGCGCCGCATCACCTATATCAGCTGCAACCCCGTCACCCAAGAGCGCGACCTACACCAGCTCCTCGACGGAGGTTATCGCCTGCTCAAGATCACGCCGGTCGACATGTTCCCTCATACCGACCACACCGAGACCGTCGCGGTCCTCGAGCGCCGCTAATCCACCGGCACAAGAAAGGGGACGGCCCGTCTGGACTGCCCCCTTCGCTTGGTTTATGAACTCCGCTACATCCCCTTGCGCAGGTCGCACACGCCGGCTGCCGCCATCTCGCGCAGCAGCGTCTCGCGATCGCGCGTCACGATCAAATCCAGCGGGAAGTGAATCTCGTCGAGCATCTTGCGCGCGTGATCGAGCTTGCCAATGGCCATGCCAATGTGGGCATCGGTCGACACGCCAATGCCAACGCCCAGCTCGGCGCAGCGCTCGGCGATTTTGCGGCATACGGCCCAATGCTCAGTGTCGGCACCGTGCTCAAGACTATGGTTGTTGATCTCGATAATCTTGTGCTTGGCCTTGGCCGCCAACAGCACCTCGTCGATATCGAACGGCACGCCCGAGCGCCCCGCATGCCCCAGCATGAACACCTTGGGGTGCTCCAGGGCATTGATGTACATCTCGGTCGTCTCGGCGAGCGTCGCGCCTTCGGCAAACTGCGGGTTATGCACGCTTGCCACCAAATAATCCAAATTACGCGTCACCAAATCGAACAGCGAATGCTCACGACTATACGAATCGCCGGCGATATTGAGCGAAACGGGAATGTCCTCGCCAAACAAGCTTCCGTCCAGCGAAACGATATCAGCCTCGGCGCCGCGGAGCACCAGCACGCCGCTCCAAATGCGCGGCCAGATATCCTGGTTAATAAAGAACTGGAAACTGCGCAGGTCATTGGGGCAAGGCGTAACCATCGAGCTTAAATGATCGGCGGAACCGAGCACCTGAAGGCCACGCTCCGCCGCCCAATAGATGTTCTCCTCAATGGTTGAGTACGCATGCGCGGAGAACATCGTATGAGTATGGATATCACAGGAAAGCAGGTAGGGCATCAGGTCTCCTTGTCCAGCATGGCCGTCGCGTATATTCATTGTACGCATAGCTTTCGGCAGTCGTAAAACTGCTTCATCCCAATCACACAACGGCATAGACAACGGGGTCTGGCTTAACACCAAACCCCGTTTCACGTAAAACATTGTAAGCAGAGCGCTTTACTTTTAACGATACTCGTCCGCCAACTGTTTCCAAGCGGGTAGCGAATTGATAATCGTTTCGTAACTCACGCAATAGCCCAGGCGGAACCAACCAGGCATGCCAAAGCTGTCCGAGGGCACCGCAAGCAGCTCATACTTCTTCGCGCGCTCACAGAACGCATTCGCATCGGGCTCCAGTGCCTTCACCCACAGGTAGAATGCACCATCCGGCTCAACATAGGTGTAGCCGTACTCCGCTAGTGCGTCGGTAAGCGCGGTGCGGTTGCGAGCATAGGCCTCGACATCACTCGGCTCATCGATGCAATCGATGATCACGCGCTGGAAGAGCGCCGGTGCACACACGAAGCCCAGCGTACGGGCGGCACCGGCAACGGCGGGCATTAGACGAGCTGCCTGAGGATTCGTATTGGGAACCAGGATCCACCCGACGCGCTCGCCCGGTAGCGAAAGCGACTTGGAATACGAGTAGCACACGATGGTGTGCTCGTAGATCGAAGGCACCCAAGGCACCTCGGCGCCATAGACAATCTCGCGATACGGCTCATCAGAGATGAGCATAATCGGATTCTCGGGATCGCGCTGAGCGTTGGCCTCGCGCAGAACATTGGCCAGTCGCGTCAGCGTGTCGCGTGTATATACGGCACCAGTCGGATTGTTGGGCGAGTCGATGATGACGGCAGCCGTCTTATCGGTAATCACCTTGAGCACGTTACTCACGCTCAGCTGGAACGTATCTTCATCGGCGAGCGCCTCAACACACGTGCAGCCGGCCTTCTCAATCCACACGCGATACTCCGGAAAGTACGGGGCGATAACAACAACCTCATCGCCCGGGTTCGTAACGGCATTGAGCGTGCAGGTGAGCGAAGCCGCGGCACCCACCGTCATAAAGACGTCCTTGCCCTCATAGCTCGTGCCAAAGCGACGGTTGAGCGAGTCGGCGACGGCTGCTCGACATTGCGGCAGACCCGGCGCAGGCGTGTATCCATGCAGCTGGTCGCTCGGCAGCTCCAAGGCCTTCTTAATGGACTCAGCCACGGCGGCAGGTGCCGGAACGCTCGGGTTACCCAGCGAAAAATCGAATACGTTCTCCGCACCGATCTGCGCCTTGCGCTCAAGGCCATAGCTAAAGATCTCACGGATGATGGAGCTTTCCGCACCGCGAGCATACATAGTTTCGTTGATCATCTGTTCCCCTTTCGCATAGGCGCTATTGTACGCTTTAGTCGGGCAAAGCGCCGCAGCAATGTTGATTGGGGACAGACTTAAATGCGTGAAAACGCTCATTTAAGTCTGTCCCCAATCAACGAAGAAAAAGCCTCCGCAGGTTTCCCCGCGGAGGCTTTCGCTACAAGGACTATTTGTCGGCGTCGGTGTTGCCGTCAGCGTTGACGGCATGGTCATCGCCGGCATCATCGGATGCGGCTTCGGCATCCTCCTGCATGGCCGCCTGCGCAAAGGCCGCAGCATCAGCCGCCAGCTCCTCCTCGCTCATGCGAGGCAAGCGCTTCTTGGTCGGCATGCCGGCCGCCTTGGCATTGCGCTCCTCCTTGGCCGCCAGGATATCGCCCTCGCGCTCAAGGTAGGCATCCCACTCATTGCCGAGCAGGGCGTTCACGGCGTCGCCTTCGACGGTCTCGCGCTCAAGCAGCACCTTCGCCATCAGGTCGAGCTGATCGCGACGGGCATCCAGGATCTCGACCGCACGACGATGGGCCTCACGCATAATGCGCTGAACCTCGATATCGATGCGGCGCGCCGTCTCCTCGGAGTAATCCTGGTGATCGGCGTAATCGCGACCAAGGAATACCTGATGCTGCGCCTCACCAAACACTTGCGTACCCAGTTCCTCGCTCATGCCCAGGCGCGTGACCATCTCGCGCGCCATCTTGGTCGCGCGCTCCAGATCGTTGCTCGCGCCCGACGTGATGTCGTCGCACATGAGCTCCTCGGCAACGCGACCGCCCAAGAACACGGCGAGCTCGTCGAGCATCTCGTTCTTGGTCTTGAGGAAGTGATCCTCCTGCGGAAGCTGCAGCGTGTAGCCCAGAGCCTGGCCGCGGCTGACAATCGAAATCTTATGAACCGGATCGGAATGCTCCAGGATGTGGCCCACCAGGGCGTGACCGCTCTCGTGGTAGGCAATCGTGGTGCGCTCGGCCTCGGTCATCACGCGACCCTTGCGCTGCGGTCCGGCAATCACGCGCTCCATCGATTCCTCGACCTCGTCCATCGAGATCACAGAACGATGACGGCGAGCGGCCAGCAGCGCAGACTCGTTGAGCAGGTTCGCCAAATCGGCACCAGTAAAGCCAACGGTCATCTGGGCGAGCTTCTCAAACTTAACGTCCTCGTCCATCGGCTTGTTCTCGGCATGCACGCGCAAGATCTGCTCGCGGCCCTTCACATCCGGACGGTCGACCGTAACCTGACGGTCAAAACGGCCGGGACGCAGCAATGCCGGATCCAAGATGTCAGGACGGTTGGTCGCAGCGATTAGGATGACCGACTCGCTTTCCTCAAAGCCGTCCATCTCGACCAGCAGCTGGTTGAGCGTCTGCTCGCGCTCGTCGTGACCGCCGCCCAAGCCAGCTCCGCGCTGACGTCCCACGGCATCGATCTCATCGATGAAGATGATCGACGGGGCCTGGGACTTGGCCTCCTTAAAGAGGTCACGCACACGGCTGGCGCCGACACCTACGAACATCTCGACAAAGTCGGAACCCGAGATGCTAAAGAACGGCACGCCCGCCTCGCCGGCAACGGCCTTGGCCAGCAGCGTTTTACCGGTGCCCGGAGGGCCAACCAGCAACACGCCACGCGGGATCTTGGCGCCCAGCTTGCGATAGCGATCCGGATCGCTCAAATAGTCACGGATCTCCTCGAGCTCCTCGACTGCCTCGTCCACGCCGGCAACGTCTTCAAACTTGACCTTGGGGCGTGTGGCCTCGTTGGTCTTGGCGTTGGTCTTGCCAAACTGCATGTTCCTGTTGTTGGCGCCCATCATCTGGCGCATAAAGTAGAACATGATGGCGATAAGGGCGATCGTCGGAAGCACACTCATCGCCAAGTCGCCCCAAAAATCGGGATCGTTGGTGTTGACGATGTACTTGGTATCGGGGTGCTCCGCCATGAGCTCGGCAAGCGAATCGGAGCCGACATAGGTCGAGGAGAAGCTCTTGAGCTCGCTCGTATCGCCCTTGTCCTTCTTCGTCTTCCAGTAATAACCCGTCACGCTTCCGTCTTGAACCGTATAGGTCAGATCTTCGACGCGATCCTGCTTGATGGCGCTGACCATCTCGCTCGTCGCGAGCTTAACGGTATTGCTGGAGCTGGCAAAGCCGGAGCCCATATTAAAGAAGGCATAGCCCAGAAGCGCGCAAGCCAAAAGAAAATACAGCCAGCCCGTACGCGTGGGCTTCTTGCCTCCGGGCATCCCCGGGATCTTAGGCTCCCGGGGAGTCTGGGAATTGTTATCGTTACGGTCGTCGGGCATCTTACGAATAAACCTCCGGTTTCAAAATGCCCAGATACGGAAGGTTGCGATAGCGCTCGGCATAGTCGAGGCCGTAGCCCACCACAAAGGCATCGGGGCAATGGGTTCCAACATACTTGGGCGTGATGGCCGAGACGCGGCCCTCAACGTCCTTCCACAGGAAGGCAGCGACCTCCAGAGAAGCGGGCTTGCGGCTCTCGAGGTTCTTCATCAGATACTTGAGCGTCAGGCCCGAGTCCAGAATGTCCTCGACGATCAGCACGTCGCGACCGCGGATGTCGATATCCAGGTCCTTAATGATACGCACGATACCCGAGGACTTCACGCCGTCGCCGTAGCTCGAAACAGCCATGAAATCGATGTTGGTCGGCAGCTCGATCTTGCGCATCAGGTCGCCCATAAAGACCACGGCGCCGCGTAGGACCGCAATCAGCACCAGATCCTTACCCGCGTAGTCGCGAGTAATCTGTTCGCCTAGGCGAGAGACGATACCGTCGATATCCTCCTGCGTAAACAGAACCTTCTCGATATCCGGATGTTGAGAAGCCATGACAACCCTTTCTTGTGCTTATCGCCCACACACCGCCGTATGGACGCGAACTACACATTCTAGCAGCGCACGGGGTATATTTACCAGCCCGTGCGCCATCAGCGCGGGAATACCGTCAACGTCGCACAGAATAGTAGGCGCAAGGCGCTATTCCGCATCGACTACGCGGAGCAGATATGCCACGCGCGTTGCGGCCGTGCATTTAAAACGCTCGTCGGCCCGAACGCCCGCAACCCACACCACGGCACCTCCCGGAGCCGTTCTTACCACGGGTACGCCAGAGCGGTCTGAAACAGGAATGCGCGCCTCGTTTAACAGGTCTGACACTTTCTTGCTTCGGCCGTTCATCCCCAACGGGCACATCACGTCTCCCGGCACAGGGCTATCCACCCACAGGCGCGCCGATCGTGCCTCGGTGGGGATCTCCCCGCGCGAGCCGGCTAACATCCGCTCGCCATCGCGGTCGGCAAACCCCAGGGCCGCCGCATCCACCAAGGCCGCAACCTTTCCGGCAGCAGCAAGCTCGCGGGCACGGTGCACGATATCGCACCCCGGCTCCACAGCCATCGGCTCCGCTGTCAGCATATGCCCCGCCCCCAGCGGCAGACAACCGGGAACGGAGATCCAATCGGCCACTAAACCCTCGCGCGCCGCCGGGGCCTTGAACGCCAGCATGCCAAACTCCACACGGGCATCAATTCCCGCAGGAAGCGTAACCGAGCCCGAGCCCGCAGCGACGCAGGCGAGCACGCGCTCCACGTGCCGCATCTCCGGTCGCGCGTCGGGATCGATGCGCTTAATCGCCAACCGCACGATACGCCGTGCAATCACAACCTCAGCGGCGGCAAGACGGCGCGCATCGAGCACCAGTGCGCCCGCCGCTTCCTTGCGCAGGCAGCTTCGAAACGCCTGTGCCGAAAGCTGGGAAAGAAAGGCGTCTTCGTCGCCCAGAATTTCGCAAGCGGCGCCAATCGTCTTACAGACGCTCGCGTTGCGCCGTGCCACCACCGGCATCACCCGATGGCGTACATAGTTGCGCAGGTACGAAACGTCCTCGTTGCTTTCATCTTCCCGCCATGGCTGACCGTGCACCTGCAGATAGCTCACGAGCTCATCGTGCGTGAGGTCGAGCAAGGGGCGAACCACAATGTTCCGACGGCGCGGAATGCTCGATAGACCCGCGGGACCCGACCCTTTAATGGCATTCATCATAAATGTTTCCGCGCGGTCCGACGAAGTATGCGCGGTACAGATACGAGCCGCCGTCCGCGGTGCGCCCGATTCAGCACAAAGTTCGCGAACATATCTCCGTGCCGCGGCATAGCGCACCTCGCGAGCCGCAGCCTCGATATTGCCCGATTCGTCATCAAAATAGGCATGCTCAACACACAGCGGCAAGCCGTATTGCGCGCACAGGTCACGTACAAAGGCCTCGTCGCCATCGGATGCCTCCCCGCGCAGATGATGGTTTACATGCAGCACGTGCAATCGCTCGCGCGCAATGGGAGCGACGCCGCGCCCGTCCTGGATATCCAGCTTTGATGTGCAAGCCATAAGGAGCAGCGCCGTCGAGTCCGCACCGCCTGATACCATGAGCACTACGGGGGCAGCGGCCCGCCGCGTTGCCAGGGCGCTCTTATCCGTCCTCGGCGCGGCATGATGTCCATAGTGCTGAGATACCGTTGGCATTCGCTTCCTCCTCTATTCGTCCGCACTCATTGTATCCTTTGGAATCTTATGTCTCGCCTGCACCTTCATATCCTCGGCAGCGGCTCAAAAGGCAACTGCGCACTCGTCGAGGGGCCTCAGGGGCTCATCATGATCGACAACGGCCTGTCCCGCCGCGAGACACTTAAACGCATGGCGGAGCTTGGCCTCTCGGCAGACGACGTCGCCTCTCTTGTAATCACCCATGAGCATGGTGACCATATCAAGGGGCTCGATGTATGGTGCAAGCACTGGCATGGTCCCCTCTTTGCCAGCAGGGACACCCTTTCATGCAAAGAAAACCTCGCGCACCTGCCCGTAGAGGAATTTGACCCCGGCGACACGCTCCCCATTGCCGGCATCCACGTGCAAACCTACTCAACATCGCACGATGTCATCAATCCTGTCGGCTATCGATTTAATGCTCTCGATGATTCCATTGGGTTTGCCACCGACACCGGAGAGTTATCGAGCAAGGCCATAGGCATCCTCAAAGACTGTCGAGTTCTCGCGCTCGAAAGTAACCACGATGTAACTATGTTGCGCGAAGGAGCGTACCCCCGCTTTCTTCAGGAGCGCATCCTGTCCACAAAGGGGCACCTCTCCAACAACCAGGCCGCCGAAGCCGCGCGCGAACTTGTTACCGATCGCACCGAACAGCTCATCGCCATGCATATCAGCCAGGACAATAATCGTCCAAGCCTTACCGTCAAAAGCTATGCCAACGCGCTTGATGCAAGTCTCGATGATGAACGCGGCAGTTCTGCCACCCGTCTTCAAGGGCCACGGAAGCTCTCGATACGCCCTGCAAGTCAGTATCAACCGACAACTATTCAATAGCCCCTCAAGATAACAAAAGGGGGCTGGGAATCACTTCCCAGCCCCCTTAACTCATACTCTCGATTGAAGCAGAGCCATCGTTAGTCGATGGAGATCTTCGTGACGTTCTTCTTCTCGACGATCTTAGGAACCGTAACGGTGAGGATGCCGTCAGCATACTTTGCAGAGAGGCCCTCGCTCGAAGCGTCCTTCAGATATACGCCACGCGTCGCGCTGTACGAGCTAAACTCCTTCTGGAGGAAGTTCTTACCCTCGTTTTCGGCGCTCTCCTCGACGTTCACGCTGATGGACAGGCGACCCTCATTGAGCTCAACGTCGATGTCATCCTTGGCGACACCGGTCAGATACGCCTTGACCTCGTAGCCATCGCCCTTGTCCTCAACGTCAACGGGGAACGCCTTGGAGGCAATCGAGTTGTTTGCAAGGTCGGTCATATCATCAAACAGATCGAACAGCGAGCTAGCAGAAGGACGAACGCCAAAAACCGAACGATAAGGAACCATGCTTGCCATGTTTACCACTCCTTTTAAGGACTGCCGAGCCATCTTCTAGGTGACTGGGACTTCTTTTGACGCTCTTATATATGCCCACCCAGTGCCCATATATACATCGACTATAAAGTTTTTTGAGTCCAGTACTATAAGCATATCTAAGTGTGTATGACTCAGGTTTTAGTAAGGTTAAGGTTCTTTGAACCAGAGCTTAAATAACAAGTATGTTCGCAGCTACAAATAACAAGGGGCTTACAATGAGCGCGTACACGTTGTTGGTAACGAGCTAAAGGGCATCATGGACGACCAAAACCAGAACAATATGTTTATGCCGACGCAGGGCGAAGATACTTCTACGCAGCCGCCACGGTTCCATCGCCCCCACATCTCGCAAGAGCCCATCAATGACCCAGAGCCCGATTATGTGACGAGAAACCGATATCAATCGCTCGAGGATGCCCAAACGGGACGTAAACATATGGGCGTCGCCTCGGGAGACCCTGTATATCTGAAAGACGCACCATTATCTAAAAACAGCGCAGCTAGTGATGAGCCGATGAAAGCATCCGCCGTCCATCAACAAAGAGGGCCTCGACCCAAGCAAACCTTGACGCATTCGGCTCGCTATCTCGAAACGCCAAAACAGGGAAAGTCAATCTTCGTTTCGTCAAGTAAACGACGCAAGCAGCATCAGCTGACAATTCTGCTTTTGACCATTGCGGCCATAGTAGTTGCCCTTGTTATACGATTTATTTTCTTTAAATAAAGGCTCAATACCGAAAACAACAAGATCGTCTGGTGTAATTGAGTCATTTACGCCCCGTAAACGCAAAAAAGGGGGAGGCCGCGAGGCCTCCCCCTTTTTCAGTTTCGATGACGGCTCGGTGCCGTCCACCGGTCAGCGGCGCCCTGGCCTCCCACGGGCTGGCC
>DXMA01000014.1 GCA_019414445.1 Collinsella sp. | reverse complement strand
ATTTTCCGGTTCGACGAACAGCCGATCGTGTCAAATTTGGTCTAACAGAGCCAAAAGATTTAGGCCCGGTGACTTGAATCAGCGGTCATCCCGGGCCCATCAGAGCTCGTAGAGCTCTTGGTTGCTTTGGTCTCGCTCTTCACGGCGCTTATCGAACTTTCCGAGGCACTCAAGCAGCATTCGAAGCATAACAAGTCGCTGCCATTAAGGCACCGACCTCTTGACCAAGCAACGGCGTTTCCCAGCTCTCCAGAACTTGGGCTGCCGTCAACTTTATTCTATCCGCGAGCATCTGGTTTACCAAATGGATTTTCGGTAAAGGAAGCACGGCACGCCCGCAAAACCACTACGCCCCAAGTGGCGCCATGGGGATCACCGCCACGCCGTCGTCGCGTGTGTAGGCAATGCTCCCCTTTCCAACCACGACCGCCAAAAACGCCGGCGCGGCATTCTGGGCGGCAGGATTGGAGAGCACTTTCCTCTCCAGCGCCTTGAGATTTCTCGCTCCATCGTCTGCTTTCGCATCACTCAGCTTGACCTCGATGGCTCCCATCCGCACAGGTCCTCGGTCAGCTTGAGCCTGTTGAAGAGATCCAGGTGCGCAGCGATGGTCCTCTCGTCGGGGCCCGTCTCACCGTACGAGGCGTCCTTTATGAGCGTCTTGTACGTGACAGCCTGGCTCTCGTTCATGGCAAGAGCTCGCAAAAGGCCGTGTGCAAGCTCGGGCGATCATGCGATAGACGAAATTACGCCATTCTCAATGCTGTTTTTACGCCGTTCTCAATGTAGTTTTTACGCCATTTTCATTGTAGGTTTTACGCTTGGCATCCTTAGCGCGACCCATTCCGAGCAATCACATCAGAGCGCGCTTGGTTATCTCCGCTCGCACATCTCGGCAAACGAAATCAGCTTGGTATCTCCCCTGCTCGCCGCAGCTTCCTGACATCCTTGCGTAAAGCCACGCTTCGAGAAGATCACGTAGCTTTTATGCTGACGCCTAAAGAGCTCGCTTCGGTACACGAGCTTTTCCAGAACATCCTCGCCTGCCGGTTCGTTACGCCATTTGCACTCCGCAAAGAGCGTCGCGCCCTCTCCGTCGTCGACAATCAAATCGATCTCTTCCTGCGTACGCGTCCGATTGTCCGTTCCCCACCAACGGCCAACTGTTGCCGGCACCACACCAAGTTCGCCCGCGCGTGCGAGTTCGTACACGTATTGTCTGCATATAAGCTCAAAGACCGTACCCATGTAATCCGATACGTGCGGCTCAATACGCTTATACGCCATCTCGGCCATATCGTTTTGAATCAGCCCGATGCTCTGCGGAACAAACTTGTACCAGAACCTAAACATCTGGTCGCTCAGCAGATACACGGCTCGCTTATTGCTCGTCTCGTTTAGGGGCAGCTCGCGCTCGACAATCCCAAGCGACGCCAGCTTATCCACATAGCCCTTTACGTTGCTCGCAGGGATTCCCGTAGAGCTCGCAATCTCCGAGATCTTCGAGCGCCCCTGAGCAATTGCTTGCACGATTGCATCATATTGCTCGGGATTGCGGCACTCTTGCAATAGCAGGTTACTCGGCTCCTCAAAGAGATAGCCCGTAGGAGTAAGAAAAAGACGTTTGATGTTGTCCTTGAGCGGTGCGACAGGATCGACTTTCTCGATATATGCAGGAATGCCGCCCGTCATGCCATAGCAAACCGCAGCGTCTTCGCGACTCATGCCCTGCCACAGGCCGAGGGTCGTCGTAAAATCGAGCGGCATGATCTTAAACTGGGCCGTACGTCTACCGTATAGCGGACTCTCGTAGCCCAGCACCTGCTCTTCCATGAACGAAAGCGACGACCCGCACAGGATAAGCATGAGCTTGGTCTCTTTGTACAGGTGATCAATCTTATCTTGCAGCAACGAGCTGATCTCGGGATTCGATTGGGCGAGATAGGGATACTCGTCAATCACGACAATCAAACGTTCCGTGCGAGCCATGGTGGCCAATGCATCGAACGCCTCGTCAAAGCTACGAAACGACACGCCCGCAGCACCAACGGAGCCCGCAAGTATCGCTTGGCTAAAGCCATGCAGGTTTGCCTCCGCATTGGTACGACGAGCCTGAAAGTAAATAGCCTTCTTGCCTTGGATGAACTCTGTGATAAGGCGCGTTTTACCCACACGACGGCGGCCGTAAATCACAGGCATCTCAAAGGAGCCCGTGCCATACAGTCGATTGAGCTCGGACATTTCCGTTGTTCTTCCGATAAACACAGGGCCATCCTTCCTTTACGTTATAGCTAGCTATATTATATCTTCCTATAATATAGCTAGCTATAACGTAATTCGACAAGCGACGCACGCAAAAGGGGCGGTACCCCACCGCATGTGGACCGTTCCGGAAAATGTATCCCGTTCTGGAGCCAAAAACTGGGCCGTAGTTTCCGCCAAACATGTCATCCGGAAAGCGCTTCCCGCTCTGAGCCTGAATTCTGGGATGCACTTTCCGCTGAAGCTTCTACCGGAAAATGCATCCCATTCCGAGCGCTCATTCCGGGTCACAATTTCCGCAGATACAAGGCGACAGTCCGCCGCCCTTATCACATACCTTCAAATATGCGATCCAGAAACACAAAACAGCAGATAGAATGCTCTTTTTTCAAAAAATACACGTCCCGAAACTTACCAAGACTTCATATCCAGCTACCGTTCACGGTCGCCGATTACCGCTCACCGATTCAAACAAGAAAAATGTCGCCAAAAGCAGGTCATCTACCTGCATGGTTAGATTTTGGTCAGCTTTTGGTCAGCTGAGCGGCAAGTTCCAGCTGATACGTTTTTGCTACCCAAAAGGAGGCGGTAGCTCATGACCCATTGCAACGACCAGCTCATCGACCAACTGCTCACTCAAGCCGAACAAGAGGGGCGCTGTCTGATTCCCCCGAGCACGGCGATCCGAAAAGCGCTCCTTCGGCGCACCGGCGGCACGGTTGTCTCGCCCATGCCGGGGTTGTTTGCGCGAAAAACGCACTGGGATGAACTCAACCGAGCGCAACGCCATTGCGAGATCCTCCGCGCCCTTGCGATCATCCATCCCGATTGGACGTTCTGCTCGTTTTCGGCAGCTTGCCTGCTGGGGCTCGAGGTCTCGTGGCGACACCTGAACGTCGTGCATGTTTGCAGCTCGACAAAGCCGTCGGCTCGTCCGGGCGCACATATTCAGCGACACCAGATTGAGCCGGCCGGAGCAATACGCAGAGCCGGCATATCGGTAACGCCGCCCATCCAAACGGCCACAGATTGCCTGCTGCAAACTGGTTTTGCCGACGGCATGCCCATTGCCGATTCGGCGATCTCAAAGCTCGGCCTTGCGTCGGAACAGCTGATGGAGGCCGTTGAGCAACGAGCGACTGCCCGCAATGGTCGCGCGATTCGCACCGCCCTCACAACGCTTCGATATGCCGACGCCCGCGCCGAGAGCGGCGGGGAATCGGTCGCCCGAGCCATCATGATCGAGACGGGCTTTGCGCCCGACTGGCTTCAATACGAGCTGACGGACCCCTTCGATTCGGCCAAGCCCATACGAACGGACTTTGCCTGGGAGCGCCAGGCGCGGGAACTCACGCTGGGCGAGCTCGACGGGCTCATCAAATATACCGACCAGACCATGCTGGCCGGACGCACCACCGCCGAGGCGCTCGTTGCCGAACGACAGCGCGAGGCGCACCTATCGCTCTACGGCCACCCTCTGCTGCGCTTTACCATGAACGAGGTCCGCTCGGCAGGAATGCTCGCCAAAAAGCTGCAGACGGCAGGCATCCGGCAGACCGCGCTGCCGACGTGGCTCAACGACGTGGAGCTGTAGGAGCTGCTAGGCCGTGCATCGCCGGATCGCATCCCCCCTATCTGGGCCGCGTTTTCCCAACGGCCACGCCAACGGAAAGCGCGGCCCAGCCTGGACGCTCAAAACGGGATGCACTTTCCGGATGGCGGGCCTGGCGGAAAGCGTGTCCCGGAATCAGGTCTCGGAACGGGTCGTGCTTTCCGGTTGAGTCCTTCAGCGGAAACCGCATCCCGGAATAAACGCTCAAACTGGGATGCACTTTCCAAACGGCCGGCCAGCGGAAAACACATCCCATTCTGAGGCACGATTCCGGGACGCAGCTTCCGCATGCGGAGGCGCTCCAAACAAAAGGCCCCGGCTCGCGATGGAGCTGGGGCCAAAGGCGCGGCATATGCAGTTGGTGTTGAGCGCGAACAGCCCGTCAGCAATGCTGTCCGCACCCTACCCTACCCGCGGCGACGGGCGCGGCTGTAGGGCGTATCCACCATGGGCAGATCTGGACGTAGTTTGCCGTCAAACGCGCGGTAGGCGTTCTGCACGGCGGGCGCCGTGGGGATCGTTGCGATCTCGCCGATGCCCTTGCCGCCGTATGCCACGGGCAACAGCTCGTCCTTCTCCACGTAGATAGCGTGGATATCCGGAATCTCGGGTGCACGGAACAGCCCGAGCGTACCGTACCTTGCCTGGGGCACGCAGTCCTTGAGCGGCCAGTCCTCGGTAAGTGCGTAACCCATACCCATGAGCACACCGCCTTCGATCTGACCCTGGATGGAGATGGGGTTGACCACCTTGCCGGAATCGTGCGCGGCGTAGACCTCGCTCACGCGGCCGTCATCATCCAGAATGACCACATGCGTGGCAAAGCCGTAGCAGATGTGGCTCTTGGGATTGGGAACGTCGGCGCCCAGTTTGTCGGTCGGCTCCAGGTACACGTAGCCAAACTCGCATCCCTCGAGCGCCTTGATGGCGGCCGCGGGATCCTGAGGGTGCATACCCTGGCCGGCGACGAGTTCCTGCGTGTGCAGCTGATAGGCGCGGCCGTCGTCATACTCGATCTTGACGCCGTCGCCATGCGCACTCACGGGAGCGGCGGGCGCAGACTTGCCGGCCTCGATATCAAGCATGGCATCGCGCAGCAGGAAGGCGGCACCGCGCACGGCCTCGCCGGTCACGACCGTCTGACGCGAGCCAGACGTGGTGCCGGAGTCGGGAGCGTTCTCGGTGGAGCACTCGCCGTTGGCGATGCAGCGAAGCGGCAGGCCGCATGCCTCGGCAACGTCTTGCAAAAAGACGGTGTTACAGCCCTGGCCAATGTCGGACGTGGCGGCATAGACCACGGCCGCGCCGTTCTCGATGCGAATCTTGCAGCGGCCGGCATCGGGCAGGCCCACGCCCACGCCGGCGTTCTTCATGGCGCAGGCAATGCCGGCGTGTCCGGGATGCGCATAGTAGGCATCCTTGACCTCGAGCAGTGTCTCCTTCAGCGCCGTGGAGCAGTCGGCAATCTGACCGTTGGGCAAAACCTCGCCCGGCTCGATGGCGTTGCGGTAGCGAATCTCCCACGGATCCAGGCCGACCTTCTCGGCCAGCAGGTCGATTAGGCTCTCGAGCGCAAACTCGGACTGGCAGACGCCAAAGCCACGGTACGCGCCGGCGGGCGGGTTGTTGGTGTAGTAGCCATAACCGCGAATGTCGGTGTTCTGGTACTTGTAGGGGCCGACAGCATGCGTGCAAGCGCGCTCGAGCACCGGGCCGCACAGCGACGCGTAGGCGCCGGTATCAAAGTTGATCTCGCAATCCAGGCCGGTAAAGTTGCCCTCGGCGTCGCAGCCCAGTGTAAAGGTGCCGTCCATGGCATGACGCTTGGGATGGAAAGCGAGTGACTCGGCACGCGTGAGCTTGCACTTCACAGGACGCTGGAACTTATGGGCGGCGAGCGCGGCCAGGTGCTGGATGGACACGTCCTCCTTGCCGCCAAAGCCGCCACCCACGAGCATAGTCTCTACAACCACACGCTCGGGCTCGCTATCCCAGCCAAACATGTGGGCGCACTCTTTACGCGTATCGTAGGCGCCCTGGTCGGTCGACTGCACCTTGACGCCGTTCTTGTACGGGAAGGCAACGGCGCACTCGGGCTCCAAGAAGGCATGCTCGGTAAAGGGCGTGGTAAAGCGCTGCGTCACGGTGAACGCGCTTTCGGCCAGCGCCTTGGCGGCGTCGCCGCGCGTCACATGACGGCTCTGGCACACGTTGTCCTTGAGCTCCACTGTGTTGCCAAAGGCAAAGAAGCTGTCGTGCAGGCGCGGGGCGTCGGCGGCCCTGGCCTCAACAATGTTGCGCACGGGCTCCAGCGGCTCGTAGTCAATCTTTACGAGCTTCTTGGCCTTCTCGAGCGTCGCCTCGTCCTCGGCGACCACCAGCACGATGGCATCGCCCACGCAGCGGGTGATATCGCCCTGAGCGATCATGACGTCCCAGTCCTGGATAAGGTGGCCGACCTGGTTGACCGGCACGTCCTCGGCGCGCAGGATGCCCACCACACCGGGCAGGGCCTCGGCCTTGGAGGTGTCGATGGAGAGCACGCGGGCGCGCGGATACTTGGAGCGCACGGCGCTGGCATAGGTCAGGCCCGGCTGATCGAGCTCGTCGATGTCGTCGGGATACTTGCCCTCGCCGAGCACCTTCTTGCGCACGTCAATACGGAAGGCGCGCTTGCCCACGCCGTAGTCATCGCCACGCTCCAGGTCCTCGTCGATCTGCTTTTCGCCGCGGAGCACCGCAGCGGCCAGCAAGATGCCCTCGATAATCTTTTTGTAGCCGGTGCAACGGCAGACATTGCCGCGAATGGCGTACTTGATCTGTTCCTCGGTGGGCTCGGGGTCCTCGGCGATGAGCGCCGCACCCGCCATGACCATGCCTGGGATACAAAAACCGCACTGCACGGCGCCCACGGCGCCAAAGGCGTACACAAAGGCCTCGCGCACGTCCTCGGGCAGGCCCTCGACGGTCACGATGTTGCGGCCGGCGGCAAGAGCGGTGGTCAGCACGCACGCCTTGACGGCCGCACCGTCCACATGGATGGTGCAGGTACCGCAGGCGCCCTCGGAGCAGCCGTCCTTGGCGGAATGGATGTGCAGGTCGTCGCGCAGGTAGCGCAGCAGCGGCTTGTTCTGCGTCGTCGTGCGCTCGACGCCGTTAACGGTAAAAGTGAATTCCTGTGCCATGGTGATTCCCTTCTACACGCCGGCGGCGATGCCGGTGCGGTCGTGGATGGCGCCATGCGGGCAGACGACGGCGCACATGCCGCACGACAGGCAATCCGCACCGTCGATATGGGCGCAGTTGTCCTCGATGCGGATAGCGCCGGCAGGGCACTTTTTGGCGCACATGCCGCAACCGATGCAGCTCGTATCGCAAATCTTACGGGCGATGGCGCCCTTATCGGTGTTGTTGCAGCGCACCAGGATATTCTGGTAGCCGGGAACGAAGGCAATCACGCGCTGCGGGCACGCCATGCCGCACAGGCCACAGCCCGTGCACTTTGAGCGATCCACGCGGGCGATGCCATCGACCAGCGCAATGGCACCGTGGGGGCAGGCCGTGACGCAGGCGCCACAGCCAATGCAGCCTTCGCTGCAGCGGGCGTCGCCGCCTGCGGAGGCGCAACCGCTTCCGCAGGCAACGTAGGCCACGTTATGTTGAATGGATTTGGCCATAAGAGACTCGCCTATTTCTTAAGGAGATACGGATAGTTGTCGCGCACAGCCCTGATGGTCAGGCGGACGGCCTCGGGAAGGCCGGTGTTGACGGCATCGACCGAGACGGTGCGGACCGTGCCGGCGACGCGGACCTTAAAGTGGTCCTCGTCCACAGCCAGGAAGCCCTCGTTCTCGGAGTTCTCCATGTCCTGCTCGCTCCAGAACAGGGTGAGCTTGTCCTTGTAGGGACGGCCCTCCTGGTAGGGGCAGAACACAGCGCAGTTGCCGCACTCGTTGCACATGCCGTCGACGTGGACGACCTGATGCTTGGCGAGACCCGGCACCTTAATGGCAACGTTGGCGCGGTTGGGGCACACATCGCAGCAGACCTCGCACACCGAGCCGCAGCCCAGGCAGCGGGTTTTGGTGCAGTTGCGCTTGTCGCGGCACAGCGATCCCTTGCGCTCGTAGCAGGTGTCCTCGCGACCGGCCTGCTCGTTGCAGTCGGCGTACTTGTTATAGTCCACACCGGCAATGGCACGGGCAACCTCGGCGGCGTCGGCGATAGCCTCGACCACGGTGGCCGGACCGCGACGGCAATCGCCTGCAGCCCAGACGCCCTCGACGCCGGTGGAGGTGGCGGCAAGGCGACCGCGACGGTCGTGTTCGACGCCCGCGGCATCGTACAGGCTGGCATCGATGCCCTCGCCCACGGCGCAGATCACCGTGGTGGCGGAAAGCTCGACGGTCTCGCCCGTGGCGACGGGGCTGCGACGGCCGCTTGCATCCGGCTCACCGAGCTCCATAACATCGCAGGTCAGCACGGCGCCGTTGAGTGCCTTGGGCGCCAGCAGCTCGCAGAACTCAACGCCGTCGGCAAGAGCAAGATCGAGCTCCTCCTCGTCGGCGGGCATCTGCTTCTTGGTACGGCGATACACCAGGCGCACGTTCTTCACGCCGGCCAGGCGCTTGGCCACGCGGGCCGCGTCCATGGCGGTGTTGCCGGCGCCAATGACCACGACATCCTCGCCCAACTCGAGTTTCTCGCCCTTCTTGGCGGCCTCGAGGAACTCCAGCACGTCGAGCTCGGCACCCTCGCCCAGACCCGCAGAGCCGGGCATCCAGGCACCGGTGGCCACGACCACGTCGGTAAAGCCCTGGGCCTTGAGCTCGTCAATAGAATCCACGCGAGCATTGAGCTGCACCTTGGCGCCAAAGGCCAGGCAGAGCTCGGCATCGTGGGAGATATCATCGCTCGCAATGCGGAACTCAGGAATCACGTGGCGGACCACGCCGCCGAGTGAATCGCGGGCCTCAAAGATAGTGACGGGCACGCCGGCGCGCGTCAGGAAGAACGCCGTCGCCAGGCCGGCCGGGCCGCCGCCGATAACGGCAACGTTGCGCTCACCGTCGTTGGCGATGGCCTGGGCGCGCAGCTTGGGCAGCACGGCGGTTATGGCCTCGCGGGCGGCCTTGAGCTTGCTGGCGCGGATCTGGGCGCCCTCGGGCTCGTAAAACGCACGCTCGCAGGCACGACCGCAGGGATGCGGGCAGATGGTGCCGGTAATGAACGGCAGGGCGTTGCGCTCGATGATGATGTTGAGTGCGTCCTCGAAGCGGCCCTCGTCAACAGCCGCCAGATAGGCGGGGATATCCTGCTGGATGGGGCAGCTCGTGCGGCACGGCGTGGTAAAGCAGTCGGAAAGCGGGCTCTTGCCGGCGACCTTGCGATCGGGCAGCGGGCGCAGCGGCTTCTTGTAGAGCGGGTTGGTGAGCGAATCAGTCTGGATCGCGGTCACGGCGTCGAGAGAGACGCCCGCGAACGGTTTGCCGTCCAGGTCGGCAAACTCGCCGGCCATCTGGCTAAAGCGCTCGTAACCGCCGGGCTTGAGCACGTCGGTCGCCAGGGTGACGGGCCAAATGCCGGCGTCATACAGGGCGCGGATGTTGTAGACCGTGGCGCCGCCGGAGTAGCTGATGCGCAGCTTGCCATCGAACTGCTCGGTAATGCGGCGAGCAGCCTCGATGGTCAGCGAGAACAGCGAACGGCCGGACATGTACATCTCGGTGGAGGGCAGCTCGTTCCTCGTCACGTCGACGGGGAACGTGTTGGTCAGCTTGACGCCAAACTCCAGGCCGCGCTCGGCACACAGGGCAATCAGGCGCTCGAACATGGGCACGGCGTCGGCCCATTGCAGGTCCTCGCGGAAGTGCGTATCGTCGAAGACGATGTAGTCAAAGCCCAGCTCGTTCAGACGCTGGCGGGCAAACTCATAGCCCAGCAGCGTGGGGTTGCACTTGATGTAGGTGTTGAGGCCCTTCTCGGTGATCAGATAGGTCGCGATGCGCTCGATCTCGGCGGGCGGGCAGCCGTGCAGGGTAGACTCGGTGATGGAGTTGGAGACGCGTGCCGGGATGGATTCGACAAACGCGGCGTCGACATGCTCAAACTTGTCCAGGTTGGCAAGCGCCCATGCGCGGCACTCATTCCAGACGTCGGAGCCGCTGGCGTCCTTCATGCCCTCGATGTAGGCGTCGACCTTGGGGTTCTTGATGCCCTCGAGGTCATAGCCCACGGACATGTTAAAGACAAAGCCGTCCGGGCTGCCCAGGCCGTACTCGCGAGCGATCAGGTGGCAGGCAAACCATGCCTTCACGTACTCGGCAAAGGCCTGCGGAACCTCGAGCTCGGTCGACCACTCGCAGTTGTAGCACTCGTCCTGCGCCACAATGCAGGGCTTGTTCACACACTTGGAGAGCTCCTCGCCGTCCATAACCTGGACGGTCTTGAGCTCAAAGAAGCGGGAACCGGCCACGTAGGATGCCACGATGTTCTGGGCAAGCTGCGTATTGGGGCCGGCGGCCGGGCCAAACGGAGTCTCGATGCGCTCGTCAAAAATGGGAAGCGCACCCTCCTGATTGGTCGTGACCATCTTACGCACGCCAAAGATGGCGTCCTGAGTCTTGTGCTCCTCGATGATCCAGTTCATCAGCTGCGAAAACGGGATCGGCCTCATGATGTCGCTCATAGTGAGCTCCTCTCTGTAACGCCCGGCGAGACCGCGCGGCGGGCGCAAATACGGTGTAGCGCTAGCACAGCGCCGACGACCCCGCGGAGGTCGCCTATACGCGCGTCGGATGCGGCGAAACATCCGGCGCGCGTGAATCTACTTGTAATTAGTAGGTGCGATCGTTGAGCGTGCTCCAGAGCTTCTTGGACTCAGCCATGGTCCACGCGTTGATCTTGTCCTCATCAATGCCAACGAACTCGCGATCCTTGTACAGGACGCGGCCGTTGATGATGGTGGTGCGGCAGTTTTTGCCCATCATGCCAAAGAGCATGTGGCCGTCGATGTTCTCCTCGCTCAGCGGCGTAAAGGGCTTGTAGTCCATAACGATGACGTCGGCGGCAGCGCCGGCCTCGAGCACGCCGAGCTTGCGATCGAAGTACTTGCTCGCCATCTTGGCGTTGTTCTCGAACAGCATCGTCATGGCCTCGCACCAGCCCACGTTGGGCATGGCGGCGTTGTGGCGCTGAATGATCAGGAAGACCTTGAGGCTCTCGAGCATATCGTGGGTGTAGGCGTCGGTGCCCATGCACACGGGAATGCCGCGGCGGAAGAACTCGAGCACGGGAGCGCAGCCCACGGCGTTGCCCATATTGGATTCGGGGTTGTTGACGAGCCAGGTGCCGGACTCCTTGACGATATCCATCTCGGCAGGCGTCACGTGGATGCAGTGGCCGAGCATGGTGTCGGGACCCAGCAGGTTGTGCTGCAGCAGGCGCTCGACGGGGCTGATGCCGCCGCGGTTGAGGCGGGAATCCCACACATCGTTCATGCCCTCGCACACATGGATATGGAAGCCGGTCAGGCCGTTGTTGGCCTCGGCCATCTTGTCCATGGTCTCGTCCGACAGCGTAAAGGTGGCGTGACCGCCAAACATGGCGGCGATCATGTGGTTGTCGTTATCGCGACGCTCCTTGGCGGCCCACTGGGCAAATTCGGCGTTCTCGGCAATGGCCTGGTCGCATTTTTCCTGGCCGCGGCGATCCGAGACCTCGTAGCACAGGCACGAACGCATGCCCAGCTCCTGAGCTGCATCCTTAATGGTAAAGAGGCTTCCCGGGATCTCGCAGAAGCTCGCATGGTGATCGAAGATCGTGGTGACGCCATCGCGGATGGAGTCAAGAATCGTGGCATAGGCGCTGGCCTTGGTGCCGTCGAGCGTCAGGTTGTCGTCGATCTTCCACCACTGCTGCTCAAGATTCTCCAGGAAGTTGGTGGGGTTGCAGCCCTTAATGGCAAGGCCGCGGGCCAGACCCGAGTAGATGTGGGTGTGGCAGTTGATGAGTCCGGGCATGATGAGGTTGCCCTGGGCGTCGACGTACTCGGCATCCGGGTACTTGGCCTTGAGCTCGCACTCGGGGCCCACTTCGACGATCGTATCTCCGTCAATGGCGACCGCACCGTTTGGAATGAACGGGGCCTGCGCGTTGCGGGTAAAGACGGAACCGTTAGCGACCAGAAGCATGGATGCTCCCTTCAACATCAGGGGCGGGGTTTGACACCTCTGACATGGCGGAGTGCGAAGCGCCGGCCTACACCGGAAACGGGCCCTCTCCCGTCAACGCTTCACCAAAGGGACAAGCCCTTTGAAGTGCGGCTTGGCGCCGCATGGCGTCGGCGGACGAGGCGATGCGTCCGCCGACGAATAGCACCGAATTGGTTACTTCTTGCTCTCGGGCAAGACCAGATCCACGGCAGCGTCCTTGGCAGCATCGATGTGCTGAGCCACGACCGGCGTCTGCGGAAGGATCAGGTTAAGGACAATGGCCATGATGGCGGTGGGGGTTACGGCATTGGAGCCGATGACGGTGGACACCCAGGCGGGCATACCCTCGCCGGCAAGGCAACCGCTGGCCATCCAGATACCCAGGCCAAAGACGACGGAGGTACCGACGATGGTGGTAGTGCGCTGCGTGAGGCCCTCGCGGGTGAACATGCGCACGCCGTTCATGGTGATGGTGCCAAAGACACCGACGGTCGCGCCGCCGATGACGGGCTGCGGGATAGCGGAAAGGACGGCAGAAAGCTGCGGGAACAGACCGGCGATGGCAAAGACGGCCGCGATGATCACAAAGACCCACTTGTTGACGACCTTGTTGGAGCAGATGATGCCCACGTTCTGGCCAAGGGCGCTGGTGGGAAGACCGCCCAGCAGGCCGCCGACCATAGAGGTGAGGCCCTGGGACACGATAGCGCCGGAGAGCTCGCGCTCGGTGGGCATACGGTCGATGGAGCCCAGGCAGGCGGCGGACACGTCACCGATAACCTGGATGGCAACCATGGGGAACACGACGGCGAGGGTAATGCAGACCTCGGGATCAAACTCGAGCGCGTAGGGCATGAGCTTGGGAAGGGCGAAGACCTGAGCGGTGGCGACGCTGGAGAAGTCGATCATGCCAAAGGGGATCGAAACGATCATGCCAACGATCATGCCAAAGAACACGGACCCCAGCTTGAGCGTGCCCTTGCCAAAGTTGGCGAGCGCAAAGACCACGGCGAAGGTGATAAGAGCGACGCACCAGGCCTGCGGAGTGCCCCACAGCGGCGTACCCATACCGCCGGCCATATACTTGACGGCCGTGGGATACAGCGAAACGCCGATGGAGAAGATGACCGTACCGGTCACGACGGGCGGGAACAGCCACTTAATCTTGCTGTAGGCCAGACCAAAAAGGACCGCAACGGCACCGCCGACGATCTCGCCGCCCAGCAACGCACCAAAGCTAAAGCCCGAGGCACCCATGGCCTGCAGGGCCGGCAGGAACGCGAACGAAACGCCCATGACGATGGGCAGGCCGCCGCCGATACGACGGAAGGGAGCGAAGGCCTGAAGGGCCGTGTCGATTGCCGAAAGAATGAGCGCAACCTGAATGATGTCGGTGCTCTGCTGGCTATTAAAGCCGTAGACGCCGGCCATGATGACCGCCGGGGTAATGATGCCGGCAAACGATGCCAGTACGTGCTGAAGGGCACACGGGATCATTTCCTTAACGGGAGGCACGCCTTCGCGAGTGAACAGGGCTTCAGTGCCGTTCGTAACCGTCTCCTGGGTCATTTGACCACCAATCCTCGAAATAGTTGTTTTCGCATCTAACGCTCTATTGTGACGCAGTCGGGGTTGAGGTTGTGCCTTCGTTTCATATCGTATTAAAGATGATTCTCATTCTCAATAATAATTTTTTGTTATCAGACTATTCTTCAGCTGAGATAACGCATTTCCGCAGGTCAGGAAAGTGTCTGGTCAAAATAACATCTTACTTTTCTTTTGGTCAACCGTTTACCGCTAAATTCCTACCGTTCGTCTGTATTACGCAATGTACCTGCGGATATACGAGATGATGAGCAGCGTGTTACCATGATAAAAAATTGTTATGAACACTTCGATAGAACCAAAAGGAGTTGCCCGTGAACGAGACCGTACGTCGCTTTTTGCCGATGGTCGATTTCCTGGAGCAGATACTCGGCAAAAACAGCGAAATCGTGCTGCACGATTTCTCGGATCCCGACCACGCCATCGTCGATATTCGCAACGGCATCGTGAGCGGCCGCAAGGTCGGCGGTCCCGCCACCGATCTGGCACTCAAGATCATGCACGACGCCAAGTATCGCGACCTGCCGTTTATTACGGGCTACGAGGGACGCGGTGCCGGTGGCAAGACGCTGGAGTCGGCGACGTACTTTATCCGTGAGGACAACAAGATCGTCGGCATGCTTTGCGTCAACACCGATCTTTCCACGATACGCTCCATCAACGCCATGACTCAGCAGCTCATGGCCTGCTTCGACGCTGTGCCAAGGCAGTCGGAGCCCGCGTCTATCGAGGTCGAAAGTCTTTCGGAGTCTACGCAGGAGCTCATCGACCGCAGTATTTCCGAGTTGCTGAGCGCGCGCGGGCTGGATGTAGCGTCGCTTGGTCAGAGCGACCGCGTTGACGTCATTCGCCACCTCAACGGCAACGGGGTGTTTATGCTCAAGGGCGCCGTGGCCTGCGCCGCCACCGCGCTGGGTATCTCGGAGCCCAGCGTCTACCGCTACCTGCAAAAAGTCCGCAAGGAAGGCTAAACGTTAACCCTTGGGGACGGAGGGAAACGGATCATTTTTGTCGCATCGCTTGACAAAAGACCCTGCAGTTCACACGCACTGCAGGGTCTTTTTTGCATGTCATGTTTTGTTTTCGCCAGCGTCTTAGAGAGCGGCGACGACCTCGATCTCGACCAGACCGCCGGCCGGAAGAGCGGCAACCTGGAAAGCGCTGCGCGCGGGGAACGGAGCCTCGAACTTGGAAGCGTAGATCTCGTTCACGGCAGCGAAGTCGGCGATGTCGGCCAGGTAGACCGTAGTCTTGACGACATCGGCAAAGGTGGCGCCGGCAGCGGCCAGCAGGGCCTCGACGTTAGCAAGGGACTGCTTAGCCTGGGCCTCGACGCCCTCGGGCATCTTGCCGGTTGCGGGGTCGATGCCCAGCTGGCCGGACAGGAACACCATGTTGCCGGTCTGGATGCCGGGGGAATACGGGCCGATGGCTGCAGGTGCGTTATCGGAAGACACGACGGTCTTGCTCATGTTTTTCTCCTTACGATCAGATAGAGAGCGTGAGCGCGGCGTTCACACCGGGAGGCACAATTCGGTCTGAACACCGCGCTTGATTTGGGATAGTACTCAAGGTTTCCGCGCGATGCAAGATTATTATCACGTTGCGAGAATATTTTATCGCTCAACGGCGCCTGTCGACCGCTGAACGGCACGACCGGACGGTGAAGCTCAAAATGATCCGTTTCCCTCCGTCCCCATCGGATCAGGTGATCCATAGGGGACGGAGGGAAACGGATCATTTTTGCTGCAAGGGCTGCTGAAGACTTTATCCTGCTTGGGCCACAGGGCTCGTCCGCCGCAACAGCACCACTATACTTTTGAGTATCTGAGCATTTTGAAAGGCAGGATATGACCGTAACCGCCAGTCGAACCACCAACCGCAGACCCGAGCTCTTGGCGCCCGCCGGAGGGCCCGAGCCCTTTGCCGCCGCACTCGCCGCCGGGGCAGACGCCATCTACTGCGGCATGGGCAGCTTCAACGCCCGCCGCAAGGCCACCAACTTTACCGACGAGGCCTTTGAGCAGGCCTGCCGTGCTGCACACCTGGCCGGGTCGCGCGTCTACGTCACGGTCAACATCGTCATCAAGCAGTCCGAGATGGGCGATGCGCTGCAACTCATCCATCGCTGCTCCACGCTGGGCGCCGACGCCTTCATCATCCAGGACTGGGGCCTGTTCTTTGAGGTCAAGCGCACCATGCCCGGCATCGAGACGCATATCTCGACCCAAGCGAACATCCATGACGACCGCGGAACCCTTTGGTGCCGCGAGCAGGGCGCCGACCGCGTGACCCTCTCGCGCGAGCTTTCCATCGACGAGATTGCCGCCATTCACGATGCCGCGCCCGATGTGGACCTTGAGGTCTTTAGCCACGGCGCCATCTGCTTTTGCTACTCGGGTCTGTGCCTGCTGTCGAGCTTTGCTATGGCGGGCCGCTCGGCCAACCGCGGCATGTGCGCTCAGCCCTGTCGCCTGCCTTACGAGCTGATCGACGAGAACGGCCGCGCGCTCTCCCCCGCCGGCCGCGAGCGCGCGCTATGCCCGCGCGACACCAACACTTCGCAGCTTGTTCGCCGTCTGTATGACGCCGGTGCCGCATCGCTCAAGCTCGAGGGCCGCATGAAGGCGCCCGATTACGTGTACTCCATCGTTGATGTGTATCGTTACGAAATTGATGACATGCTGGCAGGGGTCGCCGTTGCCAAGGACGAGGAAGCCGCCCGCCAGCGCCAGCTCAAGCGCTGCTTCAACCGCGACTTTACGCACGCCTATCAGGACGGCACCTCGGGCGACGAGATGATGAGCTACGAGCGCTCCAACAACCGCGGCCAGATCGTGGGCACGGTGCTGGGCAGCCGCCCGGCCAACCGCGATGTGCGAGGCCTCAAGCCCGACGACCGCCGTCGACGTGCCGCCATCGCCCGTATTGAGCTGTTTGAGCCCGTGGGCAAGGGCGACCTGCTGGAGCTTCGCCACGACGATGAGTTCGACCAATTCCTGACCACCATTGCCGCCGATGATGCCGCAGCCGGCGATATCATCGAGTGCCGCGTGCCCCGTAGCATGCCCGAGGGTTGCCGTGTGCGCGTGATTCGCAGTCAACGCGCCATTGACGCTGCCGGCGCCGCGCTCAAGCGCGATGTGCTGCGCCGCCGCGCCGTAGATGTGTCCGTCGTGGCGCGTCTGGGCGAGCCGTTTACCGTTACGCTCACCTGCTGCGACGACCCCGCGCTTACCGCCACCGCCACCGGCTTTACCGTCGAGGCCGCCAAGACCCGCGCCGTCGAGGCGGCAGACCTGGTTGAGCATGTGGGCCGCATGGGCTCTTCGCCCTTTGAGGCAGCGAGCTTTGACATTTCGCTCGACGCCGGCTGCGGTATGGGCTTCTCCGCCGTGCACAAGGTGCGCGCCGCCGCCTGTAAAGCGCTCGAGGAGGCCATTCTGGCACCGTACGAGGAGCGTGCGAAAACGCTCGAGTTGCCGGCGATTGTAACCAGTGATTCCCGCCCCGCGCCCGAGCATTACCGCGATGAGCCGCAGATTTGCGCCGCCGTCACCTCGCTCGAAGCCGCCGAGGCAGCGCGCGTGGAGGGTGCAACGCGCATCTACATGACCACCGACGCGCTCGATGCGGCCGGGCTCTCCCCCGCCGATGCATTTGAGCAGGGTATCGTGCCTGTACTCGACGAGGTCTGCCGCGCCGTCGACCACGAGCGCGTCGATCTCTGGATCAATGCTGGAGCCACCGTCGCCGTCGGCAATATCTCCGAGCTCGCCGTAGCCGCGCATGCCGGCGCCACGGCCGAGATTCGCTCTTGCCTGCCGGTGCACAACACGCCCTGCATGGAGGCGCTTGCCGAGCGCGGAGCCGGTGCGTTTTGGCTCTCGCCCGAAATCACGCTCGACGAGATTGTCTCGCTCGGCGCCGCCGCGCCCGCGGCTCTGGGCATCACCGTCTTTGGCCGCCCGCGCGTCATGACAAGCGAGCACTGCATTCTGCAGGTTGCCAACGGCTGCATCCACGATTGCGCCAACTGCCGCCTGCGCGCCCGCAAGCTCTCGCTCAAGAATATCGACGGAAAGGTCATGCCCGTCCGCACCGACATCCACGGCCGCTCTCGCCTGTACGATGCCTACCCCATCGACCTCACGCCGCAGGTCCCTCAGCTGCTCGATGCCGGCGTGCGTCGTCTCATGGTAGACGGAACGCTGCTCGAGACGGATGAGGTGGGCCGTGCCGTCGCCCGCGTCCGTCGTGCCATCGAAGCAGCGCAGGCCGGCCGTAAGCCCGCCGCCCGTCTGCGCGGGGCGACCTCGGGCTGCATGTTTGTGGGAATCAGCTAACCGAAAGGCTTACACGTGAACGAAGAACCTCAAGTCCTCTACTGCGACGCCTGGCTCATGGCCATCGACAAGCCCGCCGGCATGATCGTCCACGGCGACGGCACCGGCGAGCGCACGCTTACCGACTACGCCAGCGACCTGCTGCTGGCGATGGGCGACGGCTTTGCCGCGACCGACATGCAGCCGCTCAACCGCCTGGACCGCGACACCACCGGCGTAGTGCTGTTTTCGCTCGACAAGCAGACGCAGCCCGCCTTTGACCAGATGGTCATCGACCACGCATTCGGAAAGCACTACCTGGCGCTCGCCGAGGGCAAGATCGACTGGAACGAAAAGCTCATCGACAAGCCCATCGCCCGCGACCGCCACGACAGCCGCAAGATGCGCGTCGGCGCCAGCGGCAAGCCGTCTCAAACGCGCGTGAAGGTGCTCAAGCGTCTTAAGAGCCGTCGTGGCCTGCCCACGCGCTCGTATATCGATGTCGAGCTGCTCACCGGCCGCAAGCACCAAATCCGCGTGCACCTGGCAAGCGAGCGTCATCCCCTGGTTGGCGACGAGCTCTACGGCACGCCGCGTCCCTGCGGCCTGATGCTCCATGCCCACAGCGTGTCCTTTACGCATCCCGTAACCGGCGAGCACATCCACATCGAAGCCCCCTGCCCCTGGGAGCCCTAAACCACCACAATGGGGACAGGCACCTTTGTGGTGGTTTTGCCGCAATGGCCCAGCCGCGGTCCCAAAACGTCTCGATCTGTAACAGTTAGAGCCCATTTTCCGGTCTATCTGTTACAGATCGAGACATTCGAATCCCCCTTAAGGGAAAATCTCAATCTGTAACAATGACTCGGCAAAATCGGTCCCAGATGTTACAGATTTAGACTAAACCGGTAGACAACGAAAGCGGCAACGCCCGTAATGGACGTTGCCGCTTTTCTATTGAGAAAACTATTCGGTTTTCGTTACTAACCACCACAATGGGGACAGGCACCTTTGTGGTGGTTTTGGCCTTGTCCCATCGCTAGACCGTGATGACGTTGTCCATCGACTGGTACTTGGCTGGCACCTCACCCGCGGTAATAATCGTTGCGTCGCGGAAGTCCGCAAACTTGACGGGCGCCACCATGCCAAATTTGCTGGCGTCCGAGATTACGAAGCGTTTGGCGGTATGGCGCATCGAGACACGCTTGACCTGCGCTTCCTCGATATCCGGTGTGGTGAGACCTTGCTCGGCGGCGATGCCATTGGAACCCCAAAAGCCGCAGTTGAAGTTATAGCGGTCCAGAGTTGCCAAGGCATCGGGGCCGACGAGCGCCTCGGTCTCGGGCTTGAGCTCGCCGCCCAGCACAACGGTGCGCATCCCGCGCAGGGCGAGATGCTGAGCGTGAAGCACGGAATCAGTCACATAGGTGACGCCCTCAAGGCGCGGAAGATGCTCGATGAGCTTGAGGGTCGTGGAGCCCGAATCGATATACACAAAGCTATCGGGCTCCACCAGGGCCGCAGCACGGGCGCA
The DNA here is from genome assembly GCA_019414445.1 of Collinsella sp. GTDB lineage: Bacteria > Actinomycetota > Coriobacteriia > Coriobacteriales > Coriobacteriaceae > Collinsella. The sequence continues at coordinate 49,360 of DXMA01000014.1, read as the reverse complement.
GATGCGCTCCTTGTCATCGTTATGGAGATCACTGCGCTCGCCGATCGTCAGGTCGCGCGTCACATGCGCGCGCTCCAGACTCGTCGCGCCTCCGTGTACCTTGGCGATACGGTGTGCGCGGTCGAGCGTCTGCAGGTCGCGCCGAATGGTAGACGCCGTCACGCCCAGGGCCTCAGCAAGCTCCGGCACGGTAACCGAGCCGGCCTGCTGCACCATCGACACGATCGCGTTGAGCCTATCTTCCGCAAGCATCGCTTACTCCTCCTCGGGGTACACGACTCCCCAATCGGCGCGGAGCTTGGTCATCAGATCCATAACATCAGAAGCATAGCCTAGAAGCTCGCGCTTCGAATCATCGCCAGCAACGGCCTTCTCCAGGTCGGCCATCTCGTAGCACAGTGCGTAGGCTTCGGTGCCAGCGTGGACCTCCTCACGGTGACCGTCCGCAGTCCACACGATGGTCGCATGGTCGGCGCGCGGATACTCGTTGACCTCGATATAGCACTTATCGAAACTGATGACCGAGCGCTTGGGCTGTTTGGAGTGGAGCGTAAGGCTCACGACGCCCAGCTGCTGCTCAGCATTACGGCAGACAATGCCACCCGCAACGTCAACGCCAGTCTCGCAGGTATTGCCCAGCGAGACGACCTCGGCGGGTTGGCTGGCCATAAACAGGCGCATGACGGAGAGCGCATACACGCCAATGTCGAGCATGGCGCCGCCGGCAAGGCTACGGTTGTAGAAACGATTGGTCAGATCGCCGTACTCCTTGTAGCTGCCAAAGTTGAGCTGAGCGAGATTCATGTGGCCAAACTCGCCAGCATCCATGCGACGGCGCAGCTCCTGATACAGCGGCATGTGAAGCACCGTGGTGGCGTCCATAAGGACCACGTTGTGCTCGTCGGCGATGGCACGGGCCTCGTCGAGCTCGGCAGAGTTAAGGGTAATGGCCTTCTCGCAGAGCACATGCTTGCCGGCGGCCAACGCGGCACGCAGATAGGTGATATGCGTGTTGTGCGGCGTGGTGATATAGACGGCGTCGATGTCCGGATCGGCGTAGAGGTCCTCAACCGTCTCGTACACCTTCTCGACGCCATACTGCTCGGCAAAAGACTGGGCCTTGGACAGCGTACGGTTGGCGACACCCGCGAGTTTGCGGCCGGCCAGAGCGAGGGACTGGGCCATCTGGTTGGCGATAACGCCGCACCCGATCACGGCCCAGCGGAGCTCGGGGGCCGTAAAGATATCATCGGGGAACGGCTGATCCTGGACCGAGGCAAACGCCGCCTTTGCGGCTGCCTCGGCGTCGAGCGGAGCCTGTTTGGAATCTGCCATCATGTGCCTCCTGAGTCATCGAAGGTTCTTCATTTCTAACAGCCCTATATTCGCACAATTGCGCGCGTATTTGCTCGTATTTGCGTGTCTATTTGCTTTTCAGTCACTATTTAGCCATAGTTTGCGCATGTTTGCGCCGTTACACGCATTATCGCGCAATAATATGCGCATAAATGCGCGTGCGAAAGTCCTTGCGAAACATAAAGGGGCGAAAAAACAAAGCCCTAAAAGACAGAGAAGGCTGTATTACTTCACCCCTCTGGGGGCATCAGACATCAAAGGACCGTCCCAAATTGCCGGCACCTGAGGACTGTCCCTAAGTACCGCTTTCGTTGAAGCCCATCCCAGATGGCCAGATATATTAATCTAAAGACTGTCCTCATAGGCTAGTCGTTTAAGAACGTCCCAAACGACCAGTCATGTAAGTCTGTCCCCAATGAGTGTATGCTTACCCAGTTAGGGTACTCATTTAAGTCTGTCCCCAATGAGTAGGGATACCAAATGAGTGGGGATAGAAAAAGGCCCGGGTGCCGTGGCATCCGGGCCATTGCTAGCAACTTGATGTTGCGGGCAGCTTAGAACTTGTGGCCGCACTTCTTGCAGACGCGCAGCTTGTTCTTGCCGTCCTTCTCGTGACCGACGCGGGTAACCTTACCGCACTCGGGGCAAACGAGATTGACGTTGGAGGCATCGATGGGAGCCTCCTGCGAAACGATGCCGCCCTGCTGGTTGGCAGCGTTGGGCTTGACGGCCTTCTTGACGACCGAAACGCCCTCGACAACGACCTTGTTCTCTGCGGGGAGAGCACGCAGGATAACGCCCTGCTTGCCGCGATCCTTACCAGAGAGAACCTGGACCTTATCGCCCTTCTTGATATACATATATCTCCCCTAACTACAGGGTCTCGGGAGCGAGCGAGACGATCTTCATGTACTTCTTGTCACGAAGCTCGCGAGCGACGGGCCCGAAGATACGGGTGCCGACGGGCGAACCATCGTTGTTGATGACAACGCAGGCGTTCTCATCAAAGCGAATGTAGGAGCCATCCTTGCGGCGGATCTCCTTAACGGTGCGAACGACGACGCAACGGACAACGTCCTTCTTCTTGACGTTGGCGCCAGGGGTAGCCTCCTGGACAGCACCGATGAACACATCGCCGATGCCTGCATAACGACGCTTGGAACCGCCAAGCACCTTGATGCAGCGAATCTTGCGAGCGCCGGAGTTGTCGGCGACGTTCAGCATGGTTTGCATCTGAATCATGGTAGATGTTCCTCCGAACTAAGAACCGAAGAGAGGTGCGCAGCCTTTATACGGCCCGTGGTATGCAAGCCAGGCATACGCACATCTTCGGAAACGTACAAGTCGTAAGAGCGACTGCTTATTTAGCGCGCTCGACGACCTCGATGAGGCGCCAACGCTTCATCTTGGACATAGGACGGGTCTCCATAACGCGGACGGTATCGCCCACGCCAGCCGTGCACTCCTCGTCGTGAGCGTGCAGCTTCTTGGAGCTGGTCATCATCTTGCCGTACTTGGGGTGACGCTTGCGCTCGGTGATGGTGACAACAATGGTCTTGGCACCGGAGACGGAGGTAACGACACCCGTACGGACCTTACGCGAGTTACGCGAATCAGTCATGTTCTCTCCTTAGGTCCTACTCGGCGACAGCGGACTTCTCCGCTGCGATCTCGCGGGCGCGCTGCTCCGTGAGGACGCGAGCGATGTCCTTCTTCACGGTGTTGACGCGAGCGGTGTTGTCCAGCTGGCTGGTGGCCATCTGGAAACGAAGGTTAAAGAGCTCGGCGCGCATTTCCTTCAGCTTCTCAACGAGCTGAGCGTCCGAGAGCTCACGAATCTCTGCGGGCTTCATTAGTTCTCCTCCTTGGCGGCGGCGGCGTCCTCAGCAGCCCACTTGGCCTCGAGAGCGGCCTCCTCAGCCATCTCCTTCTCGATGCGCTGCTCAGCGTTCTTAGCAGCAACAATCTTGGTCTTGATGGGAAGCTTGTGCTGTGCAAGACGCAGAGCCTCGCGAGCGACCTCCTCGGGCACGCCCTTGACCTCGAACATGATGCGGCCGGGCTTGACGACGGCCACCCACTCCTCGGGGTTACCCTTACCAGAACCCATGCGAGTCTCAGCAGGCTTCTTGGTGATGGGCTTATCGGGGAAGATCGTGATGTACACACGACCGCCACGCTTCATGTAGCGGGTCATGGCAATACGAGCGGCCTCGATCTGACGGTTGGTGATCCAATGGGCCTCGAGAGCCTGGATACCAAACTCGCCGAAATGCAGCTCGGTATTACCCTTGGCCTGGCCCTTCATGGAGCCACGCTGCACCTTGCGGTGAAGAATACGCTTAGGGGCAAGCACTACTGACCCCTCCTCTCGGAGTTACGACGACGAGGACGGGAAGAGCCCTCGAGTGCAGGGTTGGGAACAGGCTGGCCCGGGAGCTTCTCGCCCAGGTAGATCCAGACCTTCACGCCGCAAGCGCCCATGGTGGTGCTGGCGACAGCCGTGCCGTAGTCGATCTTGGCACGGAGGGTGTGCAGAGGCACGCGACCCTCGCGGTACCACTCACGACGGCCCATCTCGGCACCGCCGAGACGACCGGAGCACTGGATACGGATGCCCTTAGCGCCGGCCTTGCGGGCGGACTGGACAGCCTTGCGCATAGCGCGACGGAAGGCAACGCGGCCCTCGAGCTGCTCGGCGATAGACTGAGCAACGAGGTTGGCGTCGAGCTCGGGGCGCTTGATCTCGACAACGTCGACGGAGAGCTGGCCCTTGAAGACGCCAGCAACCTTCTCGAGCTCGGTGCGGAGGGTATCGATCTCGGCACCCTTCTTACCGATGACAACGCCGGGGCGAGCGGTGAGGATGATGACCTTCACCTTGTCGCCAGCGCGCTCGATCTCGACGCGGGAGACAGCTGCGCGGGAAAGACGCTTCTCGAGGTACTTGCGGATCTCGAGATCGTTACCGAGGGTCTTAGCGTAATCCTTCTCTGCGAACCAGCGGGAGCGCCAGTTCTCGGTGATGCCAAGACGGAAGCCGGTGGGGTAGACTTTCTGACCCATACAGCTTTACGCCTCCTTTCGAGGAGCAACGACGACGGTGATGTGGGAAGTACGCTTCAGAATGCGAGAAGCGGAACCCTTGGCGCGGGGACGGATGCGCTTAAGCGTCGGACCCTCGTCAACATAGGCAGCGGCGACAACCAGGTTGTCGGCACGCAGACCGTTGTTGTTCTCGGCGTTCGCAACGGCGGAACGGAGAACCTTCTCGACATCCACGGCGACGGCGCGGTCGCAGAAGTGGAGGATGTCGAAGGCCAGAGCGACAGGCTTGCGGCGGATCAGATCGACCACCAGGCGGGCCTTGCTGGGGGAAACACGCACGTACTTAGCGACGGCGCGAACCTCGGTGGCCTCAGTTTCAATAGACTTAGTTGCCATTTACGGTTAACCCCCTATTTGGCCTTGTGGCCACGGAACGTACGAGTCGGCGCGAACTCGCCGAGCTTGTGACCAACCATGGACTCGGTAACATACACGGGCACATGCTTGCGGCCGTCGTGGACGGCGATGGTGTGACCAACCATCTCGGGGAAGATGGTGGACGCGCGGGACCAGGTCTTCACGACGTCCTTCTTGCCAGCCTCGTTCATCGCGGTGATACGCGAGAGAAGGCGAGTCTCCACGAACGGGCCCTTTTTGAGACTTCTGCTCATAAGTGCTTTCTCCTAAAACTCGGTATCCGAAATTACTTCTTACGGCGACGAATGATGTGCTGGTTCGAGACCTTCTTCTTCTTGCGCGTACGAAGGCCCTTCGTCGGCTTACCCCAGGGGGTAACGGAGGGACGACCAGAGGTGTGGTTCTTGCCCTCGCCACCGCCGTGCGGGTGGTCGACAGGGTTCATGACGGTACCGCGGACGGTCGGGCGCACGTTCATGTGACGCTTACGGCCGGCCTTGCCGATGACGATGTTGGAGTGATCGGCGTTGCCGACCTCACCGACGGTGGCGCGGCAGGTAACGAGGATGCGGCGCATCTCGGAGGAAGGCATACGGACGATAGCGTACTTGCCCTCCTTACCCATCAGCTGGCAGGAGTTACCGGCGGAACGGGCGATAGCAGCGCCCTTGCCCGGCTGGAACTCGACGGCGTGGATGAGCGTACCGACGGGAATGTCGGCGAGGGGCAGAGCGTTGCCCGGCTTGATGTCGGCGTCAGAACCGGACATGATGGTCTGACCGACCTCGAGGCCCTTGGGGGCCAGGATGTAGCGCTTCTCACCGTCAGCGTAGTGCAGCAGAGCGATGCGAGCGGAACGGTTCGGATCGTACTCGATCGTGGCAACCTTGGCGGGCACGCCGTCCTTGTTGCGCTTGAAGTCGATCACGCGGTAACGACGCTTCACGCCGCCGCCCTGGTGGCGGGTGGTGATGCGGCCGTTGTTGTTACGACCGGCCTTCTTGGGCAGGGGCTCGAGAAGAGACTTCTCGGGCTTGGTGCAGGTGATCTCGGAGAAATCGGAGATCGTCTGCCAACGCCTACCAGCGGAGGTCGGCTTAAGGTGCTTTACAGCCATTACAATCCCTTTCAATAGGAATCCGTTAGCCATCGCAGACAGGGATTCGAGGTTCTGCCTCGGGTGCGATGACACCGGACGTATACACGGTTCCGGGCGTGTCCATTTTATACGCCCAAAACCTTGAGCTCTCGCCTCCCCTATTTGGGAGGCATGAGCTCACTCAACAGCAGCGAGTCTTAGGCCTGGTTGCCAAAGACCTCGATGGTGTCGCCCTCGGCCAGCGTGACGATGGCCTTCTTCCAAGAACGGGTCTTGCCGGCGACATAGCGCACGCGCTTGGTCTTGGGCTTGACCGTCAGGGTGTTCACGCGAACGACCTTGACGCCGAAGATCTCCTCGACAGCGTCCTTGATCTGATACTTGTTAGCATCCTTGGCGACCTCGAACGTGTACTTGTTCAGCTCCATGCCGGAGAAGGAACGCTCGGACACGATCGGACGGATGATGATCTCGTGGGCGGTCATTTATGCAAGCACCTCCCCGAAGTGAGCGGCGATGTCGGCGGGCATCAGCACAGCGTTGTTGTTGACGAGATCGTAGGTGTTGGCCTCGTCAGCGGTGATGATGAACGTCTTGGGAATGTTGCGGAACGACAGGTAGGCGTTGACGTCCTCATCGCGAACGATGATGGTCAGACGCTTGCCCTCAAGACCGAGAGCCTTGAGCATGGCGACGGCAGCCTTGGTGGAAGGCTTCTCGAAGCCGTAGTCGTCGACGAGCACGAGCTCGCCATCGGCCAGCTTGGCGGACAGCGCGGAGCGCATAGCCAGCTTGACCTCCTTGTTGTTCATACGCTTAGCGTAGGAACGGGGCTTGGGGGCGAAGACAACGCCACCGTGACGCCACTGGGCAGCACGGATGGAACCCTGGCGGGCACGGCCGGTGCCCTTCTGACGCCAAGGCTTCTTGCCGCCACCGGAAACCTCAGAGCGACCCTTAGCAGACTGGGTGCCCTGACGCCAAGAGGCCATCTGGCACTTGACGATGTGGTGCATAACGTGGATGTTCGGCTCGATGCCGTACACCTCAGCGGCGAGCTCGGCCTCGGCGACCTTCTTGCCCTCGCTGTTCTTTACTTCAAACTTTGCCATTTAAGTGTTCTCCTTGGTATGACGCTGGGCTAAATGGGCTGGGCCCTTAGGCCATACGGATGGCGACGAGACCATTCTTGGCACCCGGGACAGCGCCCTTGACCAAGATGAGGTTCTGCTCGGCATCGATGCGGACAACGGAAAGGTTCTTGACGGTAACGCGCTCGTTACCCATGTGACCGGCCATCTTGACGCCCTTGAGGACGCGCGCAGGATAGGCACACTGACCGATAGAACCGGGGTGACGCTGGAAGTGAGAACCATGCGTCATAGGACCGCGGCGCTGACCCCAGCGCTTGATGCGACCCTGGAAGCCCTTACCCTTGGAGGTACCGATGACGTCGACCTTCTCGACATCAGCGAAATCAGCGACGGTAACGACCTCGCCGACCTTGTGCTCCTCGCCGTTCTCGACGCGGACCTCACGAAGGAAGCGGACAGGCTCGACGCCAGCCTTGGCGAAGTGACCAGCCATGGGCTTGTTCACGTTCTTGGCCTTGATGTCGCCGAAACCGATCTGGACGGCGTCATAGCCGTCGGTTGCCTGAGTTTTAACCTGCGAGACAGCGCAGGGGCCAGCCTGGATGACCGTGACGGGAACGACGTTGTCGTCCTCGTCCCAAACCTGGGTCATGCCAATCTTGCGGCCGAGAATCATGCTGATCAAGATATGATCCCAACTCTCGCGTGGTCTTGGGACAATGCGTACACCACCGAGCGTACGCCCCTAGAGGACCACTACTTACACGACGTGCTCCCCAGCCTTGTATTGCGTCCGGACTACCTGACAACCCTATTAAGCAGGCATTTTGTCCAGCCAGAATACTCCCTTGGTTACACACAGCTGTTTAGTATACACGGCTGCGGGCGTATCCATCGAGATTCATATTTCACTCACATTGTTTACGCAGGTAAAGTGCGTGGCACGTCTCCCGAGCACGGCGGAGGGCCGGAGAAATATATTAAGGTCCCTGCTCTACAGTCCTGCGCAAGACGAAGGCCACATTAAGTGGCCTTCTTTGCGTGCGGAACTCGCGATGACCTTAATATATTTCTCCGGCCCTCCGCCGTGCTCGGGAGACGACACGTTGATGTCTGCGTAACTCTGCTCGTTCAGGCTAATGACTTTGTTGGGGGTCCACTATTTGCTGGAGGGTGAACTTGCATTGCATTGGCTCGCCTTCTGCTTGTGGCTTTGCCTCATCAAAATTGAAGATCATGATGGCGCAGTTGGGGAGTTTTGTTGGGAGCTCGAAGCCCTCTGGGGCTGCGGCCTTGATAAATTGGCGGCTGGCGCTGCCGTGGCTTACCGCTAGAAGGGTCTCGATGCCCTCGGAGCCCATGAGATTGGTGAGGGTGCCTACCATGCGTTCTTGCAGCGCGCGGCTTCCTTCTCCTCCGAAGGGGACCAGGTCCTCGCCCGGATCCCAGACGTCGGTGGGTAGCGCGTCGTGGGGGCCTTCTTCGAAGGTGCCGTAGCAGCGCTCGATGATGCCTTCGCAGGGCTCGACGGCAGCGTCCGGGCCGAGGAGTTCGGTTGCGACGAGCTGAGCTGTGTCCATGGCTCGACCCAAAGGCGAAGAGACCACTTTGTCGGGGACAACGTCGTGGGCCTTGAGCCATGCGGCTGCCATTCCCGCTTGTTTGCGGCCCAGGTCGGTCAACGGTGAATCGCAGCGGCCCTGGACCAGCTTTTTGACGTTGAATTCCGTCTGGCCGTGACGGAGTAGGTATAGGCGCTTCATGCTCTCCCCTTCTGCATAATTTGCTTTGCCGGCACAGCTCTACTCGTGGGTATGGCCGACGTAGTCCTCGTCGATCGTAATCTTGGCAATCGACTTGGGATATTCCGATTCGACCCGTTTTGCCAGCGCGTGCTTTACGTCTTCGGCACTCATCTGCAGATCCGAGGGACGCACGCAGTCAAAGATCACGTTGGTGTGCGTGGGACCCGGCACACAGCGCAGATCATGAATCGAGAGGCGGCTATCGATCTGTTGGGCCATGGCGTGAATGCGCAAGCGCATGCTCGCCACCTTGGGGTCATCGGTCACGATGGGATCGTAGTGAAGCGTGACGATCATGCCGTCTTCGTTCCTAAACGCCTGCTCGATGTTGTCGAGCGTGTCGTGACTTTCCAGCGGGCTGGCCTCGGCCGCCATCTCGGCGTGAGCGCTTGCGAACTTCCTGCCCGGGCCGTAGTCGTGAACCATCAAATCGTGAACGCCCAAAACGCCGGGGTAGCTCATGATCTTGTCTCGAATGTGCTTGACCAGCTTGGGATCGGGCGCCTGGCCCAAAAGCGGGCTCACCGTATCCTGGATGAGTTCAAAACCGCTCCAGCCAATATAGGCGCCAACGGCAAGGCCGACCCATGCGTCAAGATTGATGTGCGTCGCCTGCGAAACAATTGCGCACGCTAACACGGCGCCTGTGGCAAGGACATCGTTCTTGGAATCCTGCGCGGTCGCATGCAGCGTCTCGGACTCAATGCGATCGCCGAGCTTTTGGTTGAGGGCCGCCATCCACAGCTTTACGGCCATCGAAAGCACAAGGACCGCCACCAGGGCAAGCGAGAACTCGACAGGCTCGGGGTGAATGACGCGCTCAACCGAGGACTTCACCAGCTCAACGCCAATCAGCAGCACGAGTGCTGCTACGACCAGACCCGAGAGATACTCGTAGCGACCGTGGCCGTAAGGATGCTCGGGGTCGGCCGGCTTGCTCGCCAGCTTAAAGCCCAGCACGCTCACGATATTCGAGCTTGCATCGGACAGGTTGTTCATGGCATCCGCCACAATCGAAACCGATCCCGACAGCACGCCAATTACGCCCTTCGCAGCGCATAGTGCCACATTGGCGAGAATACACACCACGCCCGTCAACGTGCCCACGCGCGCACGGTCACCCTGCGCACGCTTAACAATCCACTCGACCATCTACATCCGCCCCCACGGTACTACCTATATATCTATTGCTCAAACGGATTGTAGTGTAGCCACTTTGTCCCCCAGATACAAAAAAGGCCGCAACCCACACGGGCCACGGCCTTGGAATATGGCAAAGGAATCGTCCTTGTGTCGCACAGGTTTACGCGCTTACTTCGGCCACGCTCTTCGAGGTTTCGGGTGAATCGGCTCCGTCCCCCGTCGTCTGTCCCTTCGCCGGCACCACGCCAAAGCAGTAGCTCAGCGCCGCAGACACCGCAAATGCCACACCGCCGGCAGCGCAGCACCACAGCAGGTTCGAGATGCCGCCCGTGGCAAAGCCAATGACCATAAGGACATTCGTCATGCCGATGGTATAGGCCGTAACGTGGCCCACGGCCGCAACAAGGCCTCCGACGGCGCCGCCAATGGCCATGCACGTCAGGCACCTGCCATATTTAAAGCCGCAACCGTACAGCGCCGGCTCGCTTACGCCGCCAAGAACACCCGAGATTGAATAGCCCAGCATGAGCGCCTTCTCGTCCTTATCCGCAACGCGAAGCGACGCGCCAAAGGGCATGCCCCAAACGGCGAACGTTGCCATCGTCGCGGCGATCAGGATGCACGAATCCGTTCCCACACTCATAAACTGCGCATAGGCGAGCGATAGGACAACGTTGCTGACGCCGGCGATCTTTAGGAACTCCCAGCCCGCAGCAAGCCCCATGAGCGTGAGCAGCGACACGATGCCACCGGAATTGCCAAGCATAAACATAAGCTGGCCCAACAGCATGCCCAGATAGCTGCCCGCCGGCGCCGTAATACACAGCGAAACCGGAACCATGACAAGCATGGTCGCAAACGGAACGAACGAAAACGCCACGGCCTTAGGGATAACGCGCTTAAAGAAACACTCCACTCGCCATAGCACGGGCACCGAGATGAGAACCGGAATAACAGTCGTCGTGTAATCGTTGACCGGCGCAGGAAGCAGACCATACACGGAAGTCATCGATGCCCCCGTCGTCGATGCGGCATCGACAAGCTTGAGTAAATCGGGTGCAATCAATACGCCGCCCAGCATCATGCCCAGCTGCTCCGAGCAACCGAGCTGGCGGGCGGCCGCCCAACCAAGATAAATGGGCAAAAAGTAGTAGCCGGCGTTATAGAGCCAACTGTAGAACAGGCGATAGATATCGGAATCGGCAGACCACAGGCCCAGCATGCCTTCGCCCATAATGACAGCGACGGTGCGGAACAACGCCGCGCAGACAATAAACGGCAGCGCCGACATCATGCTTTTGGACAGATAGTCCACCACGGCCATGGCGTTTGATGAAACTGACGTTGTAAACGAGGTGTTAGAAACTTGTAGCATGGAACGCCTTTCCCAATATGACATGCGGGCTGTCCCTTTGTCACATCGTGCGGTATCGACCGATTGCGCGGTACTTTTCGTAGCGGAGGTTTGTGAGGGTCGCGTCGTCGAGCTGCCCAAGCGTATCGAAGGCATCAAATGCCGAGGACATGACGGCACCGGCGATCTCCTCATGCGACAGGCCCTTATCGTCAACAATGCCGTCGATGATGCCGAGCGCCAGCAGATCGGGGGCCGTGAGCTTAAGCGCCTCGGCGGCCTCATCCGCACGCTCGGTATCCTTCCACAGGATCGACGCACAGGCCTCGGGGCTCACGACTGAATAGGCCGAGCTCGAGAGCATCAGGATGCGGTCGGCCACGGACAGCGCCAGCGCGCCACCAGAGCCGCCCTCGCCTGTCACCACCGAGACAATCGGTGTCTTAAGGCCGCTCATCTCCATGAGATTCTGGGCAATCGCCTCGCCCTGACCGCGCTCCTCGGCACCGATGCCGCAAAACGCGCCCGAAGTATCGACCAGGCACAGAACCGGTCGACCAAACTTTTCGGCCTGGCGCATAAGGCGACGCGCTTTGCGGTAGCCTTCGGGATGCGCCATGCCAAAGTTGCGGCGCATACGCTCTTTGGTCGTGGTGCCGCGCTCGATGGCGATGACCGTTACGGGACGTCCGTCTTTCCAGCCAATGCCAGCCACCACAGCGGCATCGTCGCCAAAGTAGCGGTCGCCGTGCAGCTCCACAAATCCATCCAGGCCCAGCGAGATCATCTCGCCCGCCGTGGCACGATCTGCCGAGCGCGTCTGTTTGACAATTTCGAGTGCGGCTTTTGGCGCGGCCGAGCGCTTGAACAAATGTCCCAGCTTTTTGCCGCGGCGGCCCGTATGCACGATCTCATGTGGTGCCCCCAGGCCGGGTGCGCGCCCTTCGTGCAGCGCCAGCAGCTCGCCTACCGTGAGCGCAATCTCGCCACGCGGAACAACGGCATCGCAAAAGCCGTGCTCCAGCAAAAACTCGGAGCGCTGGAATCCCTTGGGCAAGCGCTTGTGCATGTTCTGCTCGATCACGCGCGGGCCGGCAAACGCCGTCAGGGCATCGGGCTCGGCCAAGATGATGTCGCCTTCCATGGCAAAGCTCGCAGTCACGCCACCGGTCGTCGGATCGGTGAGCACCGTGATGTACAGGCCGCCCGCCTCGCTATGACGCCTAACCGCCGCAGAGATTTTGGCCATCTGCATGAGCGAGGTCACGCCCTCCTGCATGCGGGCGCCACCCGATACGGTAAAGCCAACGACCGGCAATCCCAACTCGGTCGCATGCTCAAATGTGCGACAGATCTTCTCGCCCACCACGGAACCCATCGAGCCCATCATAAAGTTGGCGTCCATAAAGAAGAGCGCGGTATCGAAGCCGCAGATTTTACCCCTACCGCACACGACGGCATCACGCTCGCCCGAACGCTCGCTCACGCTCTTGAGCTTGTCGGCATAGCCGGGAAACGAGAGAAAGTCCTCCGACGCCAGATTGGCATCCCATTCCTCAAACGTGCCCTCGTCGACCGTCATGCGCATGCGCGCGCGACCACTCACGCGAAAGTGTTTTCCGCAACGAGGGCAGACCTCGAGGTTGTCGTGCAGGCGCGCCTCATCGATCACGCGGCGGCACTCCGGGCACTTGATAAACACATGGCGCGCGGGAAACTCGGCGCACGACTCGGTCATCGGCCCCTCGAGGACGTTGACCGTCTTCGCTTTTCTATTCATCAGCATAGAGATGCCCCATCAGATCGGTGTGATACATGCCCGACAAGAACTCGTCGTTTGCCAGCACGTCGAGCTGAAGCTCGCTGTTTTCGCTCACGCCCTCAATCACGAGCTCGCCCAGGGCCGAGCGCATCTTGCGAATGGCGCCGTCACGCGTGGGCGCACACACGATGAGCTTGCCAAGCATGGAGTCGTAGTACGGCGGAACTTTTGCACCGGTAAACATGGCGGAATCCCAGCGCACGCGCGGACCACCCGGCACACGCAACGCGGTGACCGTTCCGCATGACGGCAGAAAGTCCGGCGTTTCGGCATTGATGCGGCACTCCATGGCGTGGTTGCGGACCGGCATGTCCTCCTGCTCAAAGGGCAGAGGCTGGCCGGCTGCCACGCGCAGCTGCCACTTGACCAAGTCGGTATCGGTCACAAACTCCGTAACCGGATGCTCCACCTGCAAGCGCGTGTTCATTTCCATAAAGTAGAAATTGCCGTCGTCCGAATACAGGAACTCGATGGTACCGGCTCCTTCGTAGCCGACGGCACGAGCCAGGTCACGCGCTGCCTTGTGCATGCGAGCACGAATGTCGTCGTGTCCGTCGAGGCACGGCGCGGGGCTCTCCTCGATCAGCTTTTGGTTGCGCCGCTGCACCGAGCACTCGCGCTCGCCGAGCGAAAACACATGACCCTGCTTATCGGCCATAATCTGCACCTCAACGTGATGCGCCGGCGCGACGAACTTCTCCATGTAGCACTCGCCGTCGCCAAAAACGGCCTCGCCCTCGGCACGCGCCTCGATGAACGCCTTTGCCGCATCTTCCACGCGCTCGACCTTGCGAATGCCGCGACCGCCGCCACCTGCACGCGCCTTAATAAGCACGGGGCAGCCAATGCGCTCGGCCTCGGCCGTCGCCTCCTCGGGGCTTTTGAGCAAATCGCAGCCCGGTACGATGGGCACGCCCGCCGCGGCAGCCGTTCGACGTGCGGCATCTTTGTCGCCCATGCTGTCGATCACCTCGGCCGAAGGACCGACAAACGTCAGGCCATACTTGTCGCAGTCGCGCACGAAGCTCGCCTTCTCGGAAAAGAAGCCATAGCCGGGATGGATCGCCTTTGCTCCCGACTTCACGGCACAGGTGAGCACAGCATCGTCGTTGAGGTAGCTCTCGGCAAGACACGGGCCGCCGATGCAATACGCCTCGTCGGCAAGCTGCACGTGCAGCGCGTCCGCATCGGCCGTGGAATAAACGGCGACGGTCTTGATGCCCATATCGCGGCACGCGCGGATAACACGGACCGCGACTTCTCCGCGGTTGGCGATGAGCACTTTGTCGAACATGAAGCCTTCCTTAACTTTCGTGCATGAGTGCAAAAGACATATCGGCGCGGCAGCAAACCTCACCGTTGACGCTCGCAGTACCCGTCGCAAAGCGGAACGGCCCGCGCGCACGCGTGATGGTGCACACCAGATCAACCGTGTCGCCCGGGCGCACCGGACGCTTAAAGCGCACCTTGTCCAGACTCGTGTAGAACGGCGTCGCGCCGCGCGCCTCCTCATCGCCCATCAGCAGCACGCAACAGTTTTGGGCGAGCATCTCGCACTGAATCACGCCGGGGACCACCGGGTTTCCCGGAAAATGCCCCTGCAAAAAGTATTCGTCGCCCGTAATCGTGATCTTGCCGTGGGCCTCGTCGCCCACCAGCTCGGCTTCGTCGAGCAAAAGCATCGGCTCGCGATGCGGTAACAGTTCTTTAAGCTCTTCTTTGTTCATGGATATCACCTATCCGATCCTCATGAGGCAGCTGCCGAACTCCACGAGGTCGCCGTCGGCCACGCAGATCTCGAGCACCTCGCCATCCGCCTCTGCCGTTACCTCGTTGAGAACCTTCATGGCCTCGATGATGCAGAGCGTCTCGCCGGCCTTGACCTTAGAGCCCACGTGCACAAACGGCTCGTCGCCCGGCGCCGGGGCAGCATAGAAAACGCCGACCATGGGAGCGGTCACCTCGGTGCCCTTGGGCTCCGGTGCGGCGGCAGGTGTCTGCGCGGCGGGCTCCGGTGCGGCAGGCGCGACTGTGGGAGCTGCAACTGGAGCGGCCATAGCGCTCGGCATGGGCATGGGCACGGCAACCGGCTGTGCGGCGCTCGCGCGCTCGAGTTCGACCGCGGTGCCATCGGGCTCCTCAACGCGTACGCGCGTGAGGCCGCGGTCCTCCATAACATCGGCTATCTCGGCAAGTCTTTTGGAATCCATGCTCTAGCTCCTCGTATATCTACGCAGCGCGATGGCGGCGTTGTGCCCGCCAAAGCCCAGGTTGGTCGAAAGCGCCCAGGTAAGGTCGGCGCGAACCGCGCGATTGGGCGTGTAGTCAAGATCGCAGGCGGGATCGGGCGTGTGGTAGTTAATGGTCGGCGGCACCACGCCCTGCTCGAGCGCCATGGCGCAGGCCATGACCTCGATGGCGCCCGTGGCACCGATCATGTGGCCGGTCATCGACTTAGTCGACGAGACGTGCGCGGCGCGCGCCGCGTCCTCGCCGAGCGCACGCTTAATGCCCGCCGTCTCGGACGAATCGTTGAGCTTGGTCGATGTGCCGTGGGCATTGATGTAGAGGCCCTCGGAAGGCCTGACGTCGCCCTCGGTCACCGCCAGCGATATCGCGCGGGCAATGCCGGCAGCCTCGGGATCAGGGCTCGTGATGTGATAGGCATCATCGGTGTTGCCGTAGCCCACGACCTCGGCATAAATGTGCGCACCGCGCGCCTGCGCATGTTCCATGCTCTCGAGCACGAGCACGCAGGCGCCCTCGCCCATCACAAAGCCATCGCGGTCTGCATCGAACGGGCGGCAAGCCGTCGCGGGATCAGGGTTGGTGGTCAATGCGCGGCAGGACGTAAAGCCCGCAACGGCATCGGGGATAATTGCGGCCTCGGCGCCGCCCGCGAGGATCGCGTCGGCATAGCCGTGCTTTATGGCGCGGAACGCCTCGCCCACCGCATGGGCCGAGGTTGCGCACGCGGTCACCACGGGCAGGGTCGGGCCCTTTGCCTTGTGGCGGATTGCGATATTGCCCGATGCCATGTTGGGGATCATCATCGCGATCATATAGGGCGATGCGCGGCGGGGCCCACGTTCGGCAATCGTATGGACGTTGTCGACGAGCGTCGTCATGCCGCCCACGCCCGAGCCCACGTAGACGCCCAGGCGCTCGCGATCGATGGCGCCTTCGATATCAAAGCCCGCATCGTGCATGGCCTCGTCTGACGCCGCCAGGGCAAACTGGACGCAGGGGTCCAGGTGCTTGGCGTCACGCTTGCCAAAGTACTCGTTGCCGTCAAAGCCCTTGACCTCGGCTGCCACCTTGACGGCAAACGCATCGGTATCGAAGTGCGTGATCGGGCCGATGCCGCACGTGCCGGCGCACATGGCCGCCCAGGTGGCAAGCGCGGTGTTGCCGAGCGGCGACACGGCACCGATACCGGTGATTGCAACTCTCTGTTCCATCATGGTCTCCTCATCCAAGCCGTTCTTCGGCCCTGGTTTCTACATCGCCATTCCGCCGTCGACGCGCACGACCTCACCCGTAATGTAGGCAGCCGCATCACTCGCCAGAAAGCGCACTACGCCGGCCACCTCCTCAGGGCGCGCCATACGCTTAAGGGGAATCTGCTCCTCGGTTACCGTACGCACCTTCTCCGAGAGCTTTGCCGTCATATCCGTCTCGACAAACCCGGGGGCAACCGCGTTCACTCGTACGCCGCGGGGCGCAAGCTCGCGCGCCACCGCCTTGGTCAGGCCGATCACGCCCGCCTTGGAGGCAGCGTAGTTGGCTTGCCCGGCATTGCCCATCAGGCCCACGACCGAGCTCATGTTGACGACGCAGCCGCCGCGCTGGCGCATAAAGGTCTTGGTGAGCGCGCGCGTCGTGTTAAACGTTCCTTTAAGATTGACATCGAGCACGCGATCGAAGGCGTCATCGCCCATGCGCATGAGCAGGCCATCGCGGGTGATGCCAGCGTTGTTGACGAGCGCCCAAATGGAGCCAAAGTCGTTGAGGACCGCTTCCACGCACGCGTTGACGGCAGCGGGGTCGGCCACGTCGCATTGATATGAGCGCGCCGTGGCGCCAGCCGCCTCGCAGGCGTCGCACGTCTCGCGCGCCGCATCGACGCTGCCGGCATAGACGACGGCGATATCGTAGCCATCCTCCGCCAGACCGATAGCGCAGGCGCGGCCGATACCCCGCGAGCCGCCCGTGACCAGTGCCACGCGACGTGAGTCGTTGCGCTCGAGCGCGCCATTGTTCAAGTTGCCCATGTCATTCCTTTCGGGTTACAGCCCTGTGGACTATGCGAGCTCGTCGGCAATAGCTGCGACCTGCTCGGCCGTCTCGCACGAATACACACGAACGTCGCTCAGCGTACGCTTGACCAGGCCGGACAGCGTTTTGCCGGGGCCGACCTCAATAAATGTGTCGATGCCTTGATCCTGCAGAGCATGCAGCGTATCGACCCAGCGTACGGCATGGCTCACCTGATTGGCCAAGACATCCGATGCCGTCTGGGGATCCGCCGGATAGGGCGCCGCTGTCATATTTGCCAAAACAGGAATGAGCAACGGGGACGGCGCGTGACCGGCCTCAATATATGCGGCAAGGCCACAGGTCGCCTCGGCCATATAGGGGCTATGAAATGCACCCGACACCGCGACCTTCATGGCGCGGCCGCCAGCCTCTTTTACTAGGACGTCGAGGGTCTGCAGCGCATCGGGCGCTCCGGCCACAACCGTCTGCTGTGGGCTGTTGTAGTTGACTGGCCAGCAGTCCTCGCCGGCCTGTTTTGCCAGGCCCTCGACTTGCGCCGCATCGAGCTTGATGACGGCGCGCATGCCGCCCGGATGGCGCTCGGCAGCCGCGGCCATCAGCGCCGCGCGCTCGCACACGAGCTCAAAGCCCGCTCGCGTATCGAACGCCCCCGCAAAGGTGAGCGCGGCGACCTCGCCCAGCGAGAATCCCGCACAGGCGGCAGGTACCACGCCGCGCTCACGCAGGGCGGCAGCCGCTGCCAGGTCGTGAACGAACACGCACGGCTGCGTGTTCTCGGTCTGCGAGAGCTCCTCCTTGGAGGCGCTCCGGCACTGCTCGCTCGTCCCCGGGCGCACCTCGTCGGCAATGGTGAACACCTCGGCGGCCGCCGGCGATGTCTCGATCAGGTCGACGCCCATCGCGGGGTGTTGGGCACCCTGGCCGGCAAACAGAAACGCTACGCTACCCATGCGGACGCACCCTTCAGGACGCGCTCGGCGCCATCGACCAGATCGTCAACGATTTCGCGTGCGCTCTGGCGCTCGCTAACCATGCCGGCAATCTGTCCACACAAAAACGAACCCTCTTCGTAGTTGCCGTCCTTGGCGGCCTTACGCAGCGCACCGGTTCCCATAGCACCGAGCTCCTCGGCACTCGCGCCGGAACCCTCGCTCTTGGCATAGGCGTTGGTGAAGGGGCTCTTGAGGGCGCGCACTGGATGTCCCGTCGAGCGACCGGTCGCACGCGTTGAAGTGTCGTTGGCCTTCAGGACCATCTCTTTGTACTGCTCCGAGACGGTGCACTCGTCTGCGACCAGAAAGCGCGTACCCACTTGCACGCCTTCGGCGCCCAGCATAAAGGCGGCCGCCACGCCGCGGCCGTCGGCAATACCGCCGGCGGCCACGACGGGAATGTCAACCGCATCGACGACCTGCGGCACCAGTGCCATCGTCGAGGTCTCGCCAATATGGCCGCCCGATTCGGTACCCTCGGCAACAACCGCCGTGGCTCCACGACGTGCCACGAGGCGCGCCAGCGCCACCGAGGCAACGACCGGGATGACCTTGATGCCCGCCTCGTTCCACGCCTTCATGTACTTGGCGGGATTGCCGGCGCCCGTCACGACGACCGGCACTCGCTCGTCAATCACGACCTGTGCAACCTCGTCGGCGAACGGGCTCATGAGCATGACGTTGACGCCAAAGGGCTTATCCGTCCTGGCGCGCAGCTCGTGAATCTGGTCGCGCAGCCAGTTGGCGTCGGCGTTCATGGCCGCAATGATGCCTAAGCCACCCGCCTCGGACACTGCGGACGCCAGCGAGGCATCGGCAATCCAGGCCATACCGCCCTGGAACACGGGCTTTTCGATGCCGAGCAGATCGCAGAGAGGAGTCTTGAGCATCTCTACTTCTCCAATGCCGCCTCGACCGTATCGGCGAACTCGCCGACCGTCTTGGGGTTCTCCTCGGTATCGAGCTGGATGCCAAACTCGTCCTCGACGGCGACGAGGATCTCGACGGTGCCCAGGCTGTCGAGACCAATCTCCTCGAGCGTGGACTCGGGCTTCATCTCAACGTCGTCAAGACCAGCGGTCTCGCGGATAACGTCGCAAACGCGCTCGAAGGTCTTCTGATCTGCCATGGTAGTTCTCCTTTGGTTGTGCCCTAGGGCGTTTTTATTTCCTATGTGCGACTACTTCCAACGAAGCAGATAGCCACCTATATCCAGACCGGCGCCAAATCCAACCAAGGCGATCGTGTCGCCCGTGTGAAGTGCACCGGCGTTTGCCAGCCGGTCGAGGGCAAGCGGAATGCATGCGCTCGAAATGTTGCCGGTCTCGCGCAACGTGCGAACCACACGCTCGTCCGGCACGCCCAGACGCTTGACCGCCTGGCTCAGGATTCGTTCGTTAGCCTGATGGAATACAAAATGATCGATGTCTTCGACCAAAATGCTCGCATCGATCGCAAGCTTATGGACCGTGTCACAGATGGCGTTGACGCCGAACTTGAACACGCGGCGGCCATTCATGGACAGCACGCTCGCGCTATCTGCGGAAGCCTTAAACGGCGAGGTACCGACCAGACCGGGAACGCGCAACGTCTCGACGTCGGGCGCCGTCGAAAGCTCAACGGCAAGGGGGTTGTCTCCCCCAGCTTCAATCACTGCGGCGCCTGCCCCATCGCCAAATAGCACGCAGGTGGCACGGTCGGTCCACTCGAGCGCGCGCGTCATCTGCTCGGCAGCAACAACAAGCACGCGCTCGGCACGGCTGCGGGCGATATAGCCCTCGGCGACATCGAGCGCAAATACGAAGCCGGCACAAGCCGCCGAGACATCGAAGGCAGGGCACGTCGCGCC
Organism: Collinsella sp.; assembly: GCA_019414445.1. Lineage (GTDB taxonomy): Bacteria > Actinomycetota > Coriobacteriia > Coriobacteriales > Coriobacteriaceae > Collinsella. The sequence continues at coordinate 29,100 of DXMA01000014.1, read as the reverse complement.
TAGTCGCTCAGCAACGGCACACGCCTCGGCGGGAACAAGGTGGTCACCCGTCGTCGTCGAGCAGACGATCAGATCCAGCTGGCTCGCGTCGATTCCGGACACCTGGAGTGCCCGCTCGCTCGCTGCTACGGCAAGGTCGTCAAGTGACTCGGTGGTGCAGACGTGGCGGCTCTTGATACCTGTGCGAGTAAAAATCCACTCATCCGAGGTATCGAGGAACTCAGACAGCTCGTCATTGGAAACACTGCGCTCAGGAAGTGCCGAACCTGTTCCAAGAATCGTGAAACCCATCACTAACCTCCTTTGAGTTGTTGACGTGTTTACATCGACCAAGAGAGGATAACGCATTTCAGTCTTTGTTGACGTGTTAACATTAAATTGTCCAAATGCGACAAAGGCTTCACATTGTGTCTATCTCTCGACACCATTGCGTCATTCACTTATTCAATAAGGAGGTAGCAGCCGCTATGGATGCCCAATTAACGATTGTCGATGTAACCGGATCGACCAACGATGACCTGCTCGAGGCAGGAAAACAGGGTGCGCCGCACGGCACAGGACTTGCCGCCCGCGCGCAAACGGCAGGACGCGGCCGGCGCGGCCACAAGTGGGATTCAACCGCCGGCAACCTATTGCTTTCGATTGTCCTGCGTCCATGCGTTAATCCCGCAAAGTACTCTGGTCTTGCCGCCGTCAGCGGCCTAGCGGTGCTCGAAGCACTCGAAAAGCAAGGCCTTGCAAGCGAAATAGCCCTCAAGTGGCCCAACGACCTGGTCGCGCGAGGACGCAAGCTCGGCGGCATTCTGGTCGAGGCCGCACGCGATAACGAAGGCAAACCTTTCGCCGTCTGCGGCATTGGTGTCAACGTAAACTACACGCCCCAAGAGGTGCCCGATGGCGGCCTGGCGGCAATTGGCCTCTCGGACCTCAACGAGAGCGTTCCCGCCGTCGACATGCTCCTCGATGAGGTCTATCACGCAGTTATAGACGCTGTAGATACCTGGGCAGAGCGCCTCAACGCCATGGAAGAAAACGCCGGACCGCTCGCGCCCGTCCACGACGAATATGTCGCACACCTCAATTGGATTGGGGAGCACGTTATCGCCCGCTCCCCCGCTGGAGACGAGCTGGCACGCGGCATATTTAGAACGGTCGACGATTGCGGCCGCGCAAGCATTGAGACCGAGAGCGGCTTGTGCGTCTTCCACTTCGAAGAAGCGTCCTTGCGCCCCCTGAGCGAATAGGGCGCCGCAGCCATCAGCTCGGCAGACGAATTCGCTATCCCAAAATCTAAACTCAAAACAAAAGAGCCCCGCTACCAAGATGGCAGCGGGGCTCTATAAGCTATGAGCGATATCGCTTAGAGCTTGATGTCGATGTCGACGCCAGCGGGGAGGTCGAGACGCATGAGCGAATCAACGGTGCCCGAGGTGGGGTCGAGGATGTCGATGAGGCGCTTGTGGGTGCGCATCTCGAACTGCTCACGGGAGTCCTTGTTCACGTGCGGCGAGCGGATAACCGTGTACAGGTTGCGCTCGGTGGGCAGGGGGACAGGACCGGAAACGCGAGCGCCGGTCTTCTGAGCGGTCTCGACGATGAGCTTCGCGGACTGATCGACGACCTCGTGATCATAGCCCTTGAGGCGAATGCGGATCTTCTGGGTAGCCAACTTAAACCTCCAAAGAGTGCGAGAGATGTTCTCGCGGATTACGTAACAGGGAGCTCGAACTTAGGCGTTCTTGCTCATGACCTCGTCCACGATGGACTTGGGCGCGGGCTCATAAGAGTCGAACTGCATCGTGTAGGATGCACGGCCCTGGGTCTGGGAGCGAAGGTCGGTAGCGTAACCGAACATCTCGCCCAGCGGCACCTTGGCACGGATGAGCTTGCTGTTCTTGCGATCCTCCATGCCCTCGATCTTGCCGCGGCGACCGGAGAGGTTGCCCATAACGTCGCCCATGTACTGCTCAGGGGTCTCGACCTCGACAGCCATGATCGGCTCGAGCAGCTGCGGATCGGACTTCTTGAGGGCGTCCTTGATAGCCATGGAACCGGCGATCTTGAAGGCGGCCTCGGAGGAGTCGACCTCGTGGTAAGAACCGTCGAACAGGGTGACCTTAACGTCGAGGACCGGGAAGCCGGCGATAACACCGGTGTTCAGGGCCTCCTGGATGCCCTTGTCGATGGACGGGATGTACTCCTTGGGCACGACGCCGCCGACGATAGCGTTGACGAACTCGTAGCCGAAGCCCTCCTCCATCTTCTCGAGCTTGATGACGGCGTGGCCGTACTGACCGCGACCGCCGGACTGACGGACGAACTTGCCCTCAGCCTTCTCGACGTCGTGACCAGCGGTCTCGCGGTAGGCAACCTGGGGCTTACCAACGTTAGCGTCAACCTTGAACTCGCGGAGCAGACGGTCGACGATGATCTCGAGGTGCAGCTCGCCCATGCCGGCGATGATGGTCTGGCCGGTCTCGTGGTTGGTGGACACCTGGAAGGTCGGGTCCTCTTCGGCGAGCTTGGTCAGAGCCAGGGACATCTTGTCCTGCTCGGCCTTGGTCTTGGGCTCGATGGCAACGTCGATAACGGGCTTAGCGAACTCGATCTTCTCGAGGACGATCTCCTTGCCCTCGGCGCACAGGGTGTCACCGGTGGTGGAGTTCTTGAAGCCGACGCAAGCGACGATGTCGCCAGCGGCAGCGTCGTCACGGTCGATACGCTCGGCGGCGTTCATCTCGAGGATGCGGCCGAGGCGCTCGCGCTGACCGTTGGAAGCGTTGACCACGTAGGAGCCGGACTCGGCGCGGCCGGAGTAAACGCGGACATAGGTGAGCTTACCGACGAACGGGTCGGTCATGATCTTGAAGACCAGGCCGGAGAAGGGCTCGTCGAAGGAAGGATGACGCTGAATCTCCTCGCCGGTGTCCGGATCGGTACCGGTGACGGCCTCGACGTCGAGCGGGCTGGGCAGGTAGTCGACGACAGCGTCGAGCAGCTCCTGAACGCCCTTGTTCTTGTAGGCGGAACCCACGAAGACGAGGTTGAGCTCGTTGGCCAGAACGCCCTTGCGCAGAGCAGCCTTGAGCTCCTCGACGGTGAAGTCCTCCTCCATGAGAATCTTCTCCATGAGCTCGTCGTCAAAGCTGGCAGCAGCGTCGAGGAGCTCCTCGCGCTTGGTGGCAGCGATGTCGGCAAACTCAGCCGGGATCTCGTCCATCGGCTCGGGGTAGGTCATGCCCTTCTCGTCGGCCTTGAAGTCCCATGCAGTCATGGTGACCAGGTCGATGACGCCCCAGAAGTTGTCCTCGGCGCCCATCGGGACCTGAGCGGCCACGGCGTTAGCGTCGAGACGATCCTTCATGGTCTCGATAGCGTTGAAGAAGTCAGCGCCCACGCGGTCATACTTGTTGATGAAGGCGATGCGGGGGACGTTGAAGGTAGAAGCCTGACGCCAAACGGTCTCAGACTGGGGCTGAACGCCGGCAACGGCGTCGAAGACGGCGACAGCGCCATCGAGGACGCGCAGGCAGCGCTCGACCTCGGCGGTGAAGTCAACGTGGCCCGGGGTGTCGATGATCTGGATGCGGTAGTCCTTACCGTCCTTGTTCCAGAAGCACGTGGTAGCAGCGGAGGTAATGGTTACGCCGCGCTCCTGCTCCTGAACCATCCAGTCCATGGTGGCAGCGCCCTCATGGACCTCACCGATCTTGTGGGTCTTACCGGTGTAGTAAAGAATACGCTCGGTCGTGGTGGTCTTACCGGCATCGATGTGGGCCATGATGCCGATGTTACGGGTATCGGAAAGCTTGTACTTAGGCTTAGCCATGTTAGTTCCTTACCTTAACTTACCAACGATAGTGAGAGAACGCGCGGTTGGCCTCGGCCATCTTGAAGACGTCCTCACGCTTCTTGACGGAAGCGCCCAGGCCGTTGGAAGCGTCGAGGATCTCGTTGGCGAGACGCTCGGCCATGGTCTTCTCCTTGCGAGCGCGGGAGAAGTTGACGATCCAGCGGATACCCAGAGCGGTGGAACGACGGGAGTTGACCTCCATCGGGACCTGATAGGTAGCGCCACCGACACGCTTGGGCTTAACCTCGAGCGTGGGCTTGACGTTGTCCATAGCCTTCTTGAAGGTAGCGAGAGCGTCGCCACCCTCGGACTTCTCGGCAACGATCTCGAAAGCGGTGTAAACGATGCGCTCAGCGGTGGCCTTCTTGCCGTCAAGAAGGACCTTGTTGATGAGCTGAGTCACCAGGCGGTTGTTGTAAACGGCGTCAGGCTGAACCTCACGACGATTAGCTGCTGCACGACGCGGCATGTGAAATCTCCTTAAGTGTCTACCGTGCGGCGCTTAGGCGGCACACGGCGAAAGTATCAAAACGTTATCTGGCTTATTTGGCCTTGGGGCGCTTAGCACCGTACTTGGAACGGGCCTGCATACGGTTCTGGACCGGAGCAGCGTCGTAGGCGCCACGGATGACGTGATAACGGACACCAGGGAGGTCACGGACACGACCGCCGCGGACGAGCACGATGGAGTGCTCCTGCAGGTTGTGGCCCTCACCCGGGATGTAAGCAGTAACTTCGATGCCGTTGACAAGGCGAACACGGGCAACCTTACGAAGAGCCGAGTTCGGCTTCTTGGGGCTCGTGGTGAAGACGCGGGTGCACACGCCGCGCTTCTGGGAGTTGTGCTGCAGAGCAGCGTTCTTGGACTTCTTGGGCACGGAACGACGGCCCTGGCGAACCAGCTGGTTAATAGTAGGCAAAGCGTACTCCTTCTCGAATGATTCCAGCTTTCTGTAAAGTGCAACGGCTTGAATCGAGGGGTCAGCATCCCCCTACGAAACACGCAGTTCGATAGGATACGTGGCGTTAGCTGTGCCGTCAACAGACCACGCCGCCGGGCGTATCCCAAAATTGGCACATTTCCGCAAAGCCTACACAAAAGGAATCCCTTCTGCTGTGCGCGTGGGCGGATTCCCGGACCGGGCCGGGAATCCGACGTGCTTGTCGGGGCAACGTTCCCTTCCAAATAGGAACAGGTTTATTTTGGTCGGTTTTATCTGGGGAAACGTCGCGCTCCAGCGTTGATCTGCTCTCATCTGTCGCATGGAAATCGGCGGCGTCTTCGGAAGTATGCGGCAAATTTTGATCTTGCTGAGCGCACAGGGGTTTTGCGATAACAAACCTGCAGGTAGAGCGCTTGAGCATATGCGGTGTGGTCGACCCATCAAGATTTTGACGCATACTTCCGAAATCGCACCTCAAAATGATCCGTTTTCCTCCGTCCCCAAGGGGTTAACGAAACGCAACAGGTTGAGCGCGCATAAGCGAGCGGCCCCCAGAGCGTACAAGGTGGCATGAAAAAGGCAGGGCATTGACCTTTTGGTCATGCCCTGCCTTTTGAATGACAGATTGTAGCTCAGGGGGCTGCGCAGCGACGGAGGTCGCCGCCGTTCGTTAGAACGGCGGAACTAGTTACTCCTCGTCGTTGTCCTTGGCCTCTTCGGCGTCGTCGGTGTCCACGAGCTGGTTGAGCAGCTCGTCGAGGGAAGCCATGTCCTCGTTGATCGCACCGTTGGCGGGAGCCTTCTTGTCGTCGATCGGGGCGCCCAGGAGCTCCTCGTCGGCGTCAGCGTGATGCGTCGGAGCGGAGGTACCCAGCAGGATGTCGTCCGGACCGTCGGGGCTAAAGACCATCTGCAGCAGCTGCGAGAGGTCTTCCTCGTCGGCAACGTCGTCGTTGTTCTCGAGGATGTAGAGCAGGTCGTGGGCCTCCAGGCCATCACGGAGCTCCTCGATCGCCTTGGCACCGATGCCATCGATGCGCAGCAGATCCTCCTCGGACTTGCCGACCAGGTCGCCGACCGTCTCGATGCCGACCTCGCTGAACTTGTTGGTCCAGCGCTGCGACACGCCCAGGTCGTCGAACAGGTACAGGCGAGCCTTCTCGGCGGAGATGGTGTGGCCGTTGCGGGTGAACGAACCGTCAGCACCACCAAACTCGTCGTAGCCGGCCCAGTCGAGCTGCTGCGGGAGCTGCTCGTCCAGGTCCTTGAGCTCAACCGGAGCCCACTCGGGCAGCGACTTGGCGTTGGGCGAAGCCGGGCCGTCGATGTCCACGTAGCCGTCGGCCGTGCGATACGTCAGCTTGGCGTTGGCGTACGGCTTGAGGCCGGTACCGGCCGGGATCTTCTTACCGACGATGACGTTGGACTTAAGGTCGAGCAGGTGGTCGACCTTGCCCTCGATGGCAGCCTCGGTAAGGACGCCAGCGGTACGGATGAACGAAGCGCTCGACAGCCAGGAGTCGATGTTGGACGCGACCTTGAGCGTACCCAGGATGACGGGCTCAGCCACGGGAGCCTGACCGCCTAGACGGGCAACGCGCTCGACCTCGTCGGCAAACTCGTAGCGGTCGACGTACTGACCAAGCAGGTACTTGGAGTCGCCGGGGTTGGTGATCTGAACGCGACGCAGCATCTGACGTGCGAGCACCTCGATGTGCTTGTCGTTCAGGTCGACGCCCTGGCTGGTGTAGACGTCCTTGACGCTCTCGACGAAGGTGTGCATCGTCGACTCGATGTCGGTCAGCTTGCGCAGGTTGCGGAAGTTGACGAAGCCCTTGGTGATCTGGTCGCCGGCGCGAACCTCGCAGCCGTCCTCGATCTCAGGCATGAAGCGCACCGAAGCGGGGACGCGACGCTCGTCGAGGACACGGGTGTGATCCTCGGAGTCGGTGAGCGTCAGCACGTACTCGGACTTCTCGGGCTTAATCGAGAGGTGACCGGAGTACGGAGCCAGCTCGGCCTCGCGACCCAGAATCTTCTCGTTGACGTTGCCGACGATATCGAACATACGGCTGACCGTAGGCAGACCCTGCGTAATATCGTCGACGCCAGCGACGCCGCCGGAGTGAATGGTACGCATCGTAAGCTGCGTACCGGGCTCGCCGATGGACTGGGCGGCAATAATGCCGACGGCGGTACCGATGGCGACCGGACGACGAGTGGAAAGATCCCAGCCGTAGCACTTCTGGCAAACGCCGTACTTGGAGCGGCAGGTGAGCAGCGCGCGGAGCTTGACCTTCTTAAGGCCGGCATCGACCATCTTCTGGATGTCGGCGACCTTCTCGATGTAGCCGTCCTGCTCAAAGAGTACGGTGCCATCGGGAGCCACGACGTCCTCGATGAAGCAACGGCCGACAAGGTCGGTGTTGAGGTCGGTGGTGCCGGGGATGATGAGGTTGTAGGTGACGCCCTCGTGCGTACCGCAGTCCTCCTCGCGGACGATGACGTCCTGGGCCACGTCGACCAGACGACGGGTCAGGTAACCAGAGTCCGAGGTGTGGGATGCGGTATCGACCAGGCCCTTACGGGCGCCGTAGGTCGAAATGAAGTACTCAAGCGGCAGCAGGCCCTCGCGGAAGTTCGCCTTAATGGGAAGGTCGATCGTCTCGCCGGACATGTCTGCCATCAGGCCACGCATGCCGCCGAGCTGACGCAGCTGGGTCTTAGAACCACGGGCGCCGGAGTCGGCCATCATGTACAGCGGGTTCTCCTCGTCGAACATGTCGAGCATGAGCGCTGCAACCTTATCGGTACAAGCGGTCCACTCGTTAACGACTTCGATGTGGCGCTCCGTCTCGTTGATGAAGCCCTCCTCGAAGTACTCGTTGATCTGGTCGACGTTGGCCTGGGCGCGGTCGAGCAGCTCCTGCTTCTCGGCAGGGATGAGAGCGTCCCACACCGAGATGGTGAGGCCGGCGCGGGTAGCGTAGTGGAAGCCGGAGTACTTGATGGCGTCGAGGATCGGGCCGACCTTGGCCTCGGGGTAACGATCGCAGCAGTCCGCAACCAGCTTGGCCACATCGCCCTTGACCATCTTGTAGTTCATGAACTCATAGTCTTCGGGCAGGCACTGGCGGTTGAAGATGATGCGGCCGATAGAAGTCTCGAAGCGCGCGGTCTTGTTGCCGGTGACGTCGTAGTCGACAAACTCGTTCTTGCCGTTCTTGACGCGGAAGATACGGGTGCCGTCCTCGTTGATGACATTGGCATCGGCAGCGGACACGCGGACCTGGATCTTGGCCTGCATGTCGACCTCGGAGCGGCAGTCATAGGCGTGCAGCGCGTCGTCGAAGCTCGAGAACACGTGGTTCTCGCCCGGCAGACCCTCGCGAACCTGGGTGAGGTAGTACACACCGATGATCATGTCCTGCGAAGGGATGTTGACCGGCTTGCCGGATGCCGGCGAGCGCAGGTTGTTCGCAGAGAGCATGAGCACGCGGGCCTCGGCCTGAGCCTGGCTGGACAGCGGCACGTGGACAGACATCTGGTCGCCGTCGAAGTCGGCGTTGAAGGGCGAGCAGACCAGCGGGTGCAGGTGGATAGCCTTGCCCTCGACCAGCACCGGCTCAAAGGCCTGGATGGACAGACGGTGCAGGGTCGGTGCACGGTTGAGCAGCACGACGCGGCCGTCGATGACCTCTTCGAGGATATCCCACACAAAGGTGGCACCGCGGTCGATAGCGCGCTTGGCGCCCTTGATGTTCTCGACCTTGCCAAGCTCGACCAGGCGCTTCATGACGAAGGGCTTGAAGAGCTCCAGCGCCATGGTCTTGGGCAGACCGCACTGGTGCAGCAGCAGCTTGGGGTCGGTAACGATTACCGAACGGCCGGAGTAGTCGACACGCTTGCCCAGCAGGTTCTGACGGAAACGACCCTGCTTGCCCTTGAGGGCCTCGGCGAGCGACTTGAGCGGGCGACCGCCACGGCCAGAGACCGGGCGACCACGACGGCCGTTGTCGAACAGGGCGTCCACGGACTCCTGGAGCATGCGCTTCTCGTTATTCACGATGATCGCAGGGGCGTCCAGGTCGAGCAGGCGCTTGAGTCGGTTGTTACGGTTGATCACGCGACGGTACAGGTCGTTGAGGTCGGACGCGGCGAAGCGGCCACCGTCAAGCTGGACCATCGGGCGCAAATCGGGCGGAATGACCGGAATGACGTCCAGGATCATGTTCGCGGGGCTGTTGCCGCCCTTCAGGAAGGCGTCAACGACCTCGAGGCGCTTAACGGCCTTCTCGCGCTTCTGCTTCTGGGAGTCCTCGTCGGCGATGATGGCCTTGAGCTTCTCGGCCTCGGAGGGGAGGTCGATGGCAGCGAGCAGGTCGCGGACGGCCTCGGCACCCATGCCACCCTTGAAGTACATGGAGTAGTAACGGGTCATCTCGCGGAACAGCGGCTCATCGGAGATGAGGTCGCGCTCGGAGAGCTTCATGAAGGCGTTGAAGGCGTCCGTGCGGAGCTGCTTCTCGTCCTTGCACTCTTCCTCGATGTCGACGATGCCGGAGGCAATCTCCTCGGGGGTCAGCGGCTCCTCGTCGGAGAACTCGTCAAAGTTCTCGGGGTTGCCCTGCTCCTTGAGGGACTCGATCTGGCGGGCGCACTCAGCATCGATCTCTTCCAGATCGGCGGCGAGCTCCTCGCGCAGGTCGTCAGCGTCGGCCTCGCGAGCCTCGTAGTCGACCTCGGTGATGATGTAGCTGGCAAAGTACAGAACCTTCTCGAGGTCCTTGGACTTGATGTCGAGCATACGGCTCATCGGGAAGCTCGTGGGGCTCTTGAAGTACCAGATGTGGGACACAGGAGCGGCGAGCTCAATGTGACCCATGCGGTCGCGACGCACCTTGGCCGAGGTGACCTCGACGCCGCAGCGCTCGCAGACGATGCCCTTAAAGCGGATGCCCTTGTACTTGCCGCAGGAGCACTCCCAGTCCTTGGCGGGACCGAAGATCTTCTCGCAGAACAGGCCGTCCTTCTCGGGCTTGAGGGTACGGTAATTGATGGTCTCCGGCTTCTTGACCTCACCGTGCGACCAGGAACGGATCTGGTCGGCGGAGGCAAGGGAGATCTTTACCGAGTCAAAATCAGTAGCTTCGAAATCTGCCACAGTCAACTACTCCTTATCAGTGGTCGTGGCGGCGACAGCCTCGGGTGCCTCGGCGGTCTCGGAATCCTGGGCCTCGACGTCGGCGTCAACGCCGGCGAGCGCAGCCAGGTCGTCGAGAGCGGAGGTCTCCTCGGCGGTCACAGGGGCGGAGGCGTCCTCGTCGGCATCGTGCATGGGCTCGATGTCCAGCGCGAGGGAACGGATCTCCTTGACGAGAACCTTGAAGGACTCGGGGATACCCGGAACCGGGACGTTCTCGCCCTTGACGATGGACTCGTAGGTCTTGACGCGGCCCACGGTATCGTCGGACTTGACGGTCAGGATCTCCTGCAGGACGTTGGAAGCACCGTATGCGTACAGTGCCCAAACTTCCATCTCGCCGAAGCGCTGGCCGCCGAACTGAGCCTTGCCGCCCAGCGGCTGCTGGGTAACCAGGCTGTAAGGGCCGGTCGAACGGGCATGGATCTTGTCGTCGACCATGTGGCCGAGCTTGAGGATGTAGGACGTACCCACGGTAATGGGCTCGCGGAACTCCTCGCCGGTGCGGCCGTCGAACAGACGGGTCTTGCCGCGCTCGTCAAGCTGGGTGACAAACTCGGGGCGCATGTGATCGCCAAAGGCAGCGGTGGCCTTGTTGAGCATGTTCTTGTTGGCACGACGGATGACCTCGGCGATCTCGTCCTCCTTGGCGCCGTCGAAGACGGGCGTCGAGACGAAGAACGGACCGGGAACATACTTGTCGGAGTCGGCATCCTCGGTATCCCAACCGCAGGCAGCAGCCCAGCCAAGGTGGCACTCGAGCAGCTGGCCGACGTTCATACGCGAAGGAACGCCCAGCGGGTTGAGGATAACGTCGATCGGAGTACCGTCAGCCATGTAGGGCATGTCCTCGACCGGCAGAACGTTACAGATAACGCCCTTGTTGCCGTGGCGACCGGCGATCTTATCGCCCTGCTGGATCTTACGACGCTGGGCGACGTAGACGCGCACCTGCTCGTTGACGCCGGGGGCCAGGTCGTCGCCGTTCTCGCGGCTAAAGCGGACGACGTCGATGACGCGGCCATAAGCGCCGTGAGGCATCTTAAGGGAGGTGTCGCGAACATCGTGAGCCTTGGCACCGAAGATGGCGCGCAGCAGGCGCTCCTCGGCGGTCAGAGCACTCTCGCCCTTAGGCGTGACCTTGCCGACCAGGATGTCGCCAGGGCCGACCTCGGCGCCGATGCGGATGATGCCGTCCTCGTCGAGGTTGGCAAGCATGTCCTCGGAGAGGTTCGGGATCTCGCGGGTGATCTCCTCGGGACCGAGCTTGGTGTCGCGGGCGTCGATCTCGTGACGGGTGATGTTGATGGTCGTCAGCAGGTCCTCGGCCACCAGGCGCTCGGACACGACGATACCGTCCTCGTAGTTAAAGCCTTCCCACGGCATGTATGCCACGGTGAGGTTCTGACCCAGTGCGAGCTCGCCATGATCGGTCGAAGGACCGTCGGCCAGAGGCTCGCCCTGCTCAACGGTGTCACCGACGCGCACGAGCGGACGGTGGTTGATGCAGGTGGACTGGTTGGAGCGCTGGTACTTGGCCAGGTGATACTCGTCCATGCCGCCAGCGTGCTTGACGATAATCTTGGAGGCGTCGGCAAAGATGACCTCGCCGGCGTTCTTGGCCAGGGTGACCTCGCCAGAGTCCAGGGCGGCGCGACGCTCCATGCCGGTACCGACATAGGGAGCGGCGGGGTGAACCAGCGGCACGGCCTGACGCTGCATGTTAGCGCCCATGAGCGTACGCTTGGCGTCGTCGTGCTCGAGGAACGGGATCAGCGTGGCTGCGACGGAGAGCATCTGACGAGGCGAGACGTCCATGTAGTCGACGTCCTCGACAGGCACGTCGGCGGGAGCGCCGAAGGAGCCGTCGAAGTCGCGGGTACGGGCGATCACGGTGTGCGGACGGACGATTTTGCCCTCGGCATCGGTCGTGATGAACTCGTTGGTCTTGGGATCGAGCGGCGTGTTGGCCGGCGCGATGACGTGCTTCTCTTCCTCGTCAGCGGTCATCCAGTCGATCTGGTCGGTAGCAACGCCGTTCTCGACACGACGGAACGGGGCCTCGATGAAGCCATACTCGTTAACGCGGGCGTAAAGGGCGAGCGAGCCGATCAGGCCGATGTTGGGGCCTTCGGGGGTCTCGATCGGGCACATGCGGCTGTAGTGCGAGTTGTGAACGTCGCGGACGGCCGTCGGCACGTTGGTGCGGCGGCTGGAGCCCGACTTGTGGCCGGCAAGACCGCCAGGGCCGAGTGCGGACAGACGGCGCTTGTGGGTCAGACCGGTCAGGGGGTTCGCCTGGTCCATGAACTGCGAGAGCTGCGAGGAACCGAAGAACTCCTTGATGGAGGCCACGATCGGGCGGATGTTGATGAGCGACTGCGGGGTGATCTCGTCGATGTCCTGGGAGCTCATGCGCTCGCGGACGACGCGCTCCATACGGCTCATGCCGATACGGAACTGATTGGCGACGAGCTCGCCGACGGTGCGGATGCGGCGGTTGCCAAAGTGGTCGATGTCGTCGACCTTGAAGCCCTGCTCGCCGGCAGCGAGGGACAGCAGGTAGCGCAACGTCGCGACGATATCCTCGTCGGTGAGCACCGTGACCTCTTCCTCGGTGGTGAGGTTGAGCTTCTTGTTGACCTTGTAGCGACCGACGCGGGCCAGATCGTAGCGCTGCGGGTTAAAGAGCAGGCCCTCGAGCAGGCTGCGGGAAGCGTCCACGGTGGGAGGCTCGCCCGGGCGCAGGCGACGGTAGATCTCGATGAGAGCATCCTCGCGGGTGAGGGCGGTATCGCGCTCGAGGGTGCGCTTGATCACATCGGAGTTGCCGAGCAGCTCGATGATGTCGTCGTTGGTGACGGCGATGCCAAGGGCGCGCAGGAACATCGTGGCGCTCTGCTTGCGCTTACGGTCGATGGAGACCATGAGCTGGTCGCGCTTGTCGACCTCAAACTCGAGCCAGGCACCGCGGGACGGGATGATCTGAGCCTTGTAGATCTGCTTGCCCGAATCCATCTCGGAGCTGTAGTACACGCCCGGGGAACGGACGAGCTGCGAGACGACGATACGCTCGGTACCGTTGATGATAAAGGTGCCCTGATCGGTCATCATGGGGAAGTCGCCCATAAAGACGAGCTGCTCCTTGATCTCGCCGGTCTCCTTGTTGGTGAGACGGACGTCGGTCAGAAGCGGAGCCTGATAGGTCATGTCCTTCTCGCGGCACTCCTCGACGGTGTGCGCGGGATCGCCAAACTGATGCTCGCCGAAGGTAACCTCGAGAACATGGTTCTGGCTCTGGATGGGGCTGGATTCCTTGAACGCCTCACGAAGGCCCTCGTCCTTAAAACGCTCAAAGGATTCCCTTTGAACAGAGATAAGGTTGGGGAGCTCCATGGCCTCCGGGATTTTCCCGAAGCTGACGCGCTTGCGCTCAGTGGCAGTGTATGCGTAGGTCACCAGGTTTTTCCTCCTTCACGGAAATGCTCGGTGGATTGGCGAGGCATGGCTTCGCCAGTTATCGCAACCTAATAGTTTATCAGGTACCGACCGTTGAGCAAGAAAAGCCTTGACGCGATTAAGTTTTTGGAGTAGCAAAGTTTTTCAACAGAAAAGGTGCAGGTAGATAGGTATGTATCGAACACCTGTTCATATATTTTCTGTGAACAGGGAGCCGGCAATCGCAGCTCTTATAAAAAACGGGTGCAGACCGAAGTCCGCACCCGTAAATGTTGATGCCCGAAGGCTTACTTGCGCATCAAACCGCCGCGCTCGTCGATGGCGTCCCAGAAGGCGCCGGCAAAGCGAGGATCGCTTGCGGCCATGAGGGCATTGGTGGCCATCCAGCCAGACGGGGTGCCGGTATCGTAGCCCGAGAGCGGGTCGATGACGACGGCGTACATGGCCTCGCGGTCGAGCGAGCGGGCCATGGCGTCGGTAAGCTGGATCTCGCCGCCCTTGCCGGCCTGCTGATCGGCGAGCAGGTCCATGACCAACGGGCTCAGCAGGTAGCGACCGACGATGTACAGGTTGGACGGAGCCGCCTCGGGAGCAGGCTTCTCGACCAGACCGCCGATGCGCCAAACGGCACCGGGCTCGTCGTCGGCAGCATTCTCGAAGCCCTCGAGCGAGCCAACGCGATCGCCGGCGATAACGCCGTAGCGGCTGACCTCCTCGGGCGAGCAAGCAGCAACGGCGATAACCGAAGCGCCGCCGTGCTCCTTGGAAACGGCGAGCATCTTGTCGCAAATGTCACGGTTAGGCACAACGTAGTCGCCCAGAAGAACCAGGAAGTTCTCCCCTGCCACGGCGTCGGCAGCAGAGCGGATAGCATGGCCGAGGCCCTTGGGCTCGTACTGATAGCGGAAGTCGACCGGCATACCGCCAGCGTGGGCGACGGCATCGGCATAGGCGTTCTTGCCGCGCTCGCGCAGCAGGTTCTCGAGCGAGCGGTCGGGCTGGAAGTAGCTCAGCAGCTCGGGCTTACCGGGAGAGGTAACGATGATGGCGTCGTCGACCTCCTCGGGGTCGAGTGCCTCCTCAACGACATACTGAATGACCGGCTTGTCGAGCACCGGCAGCATCTCTTTGGGCGTGCACTTAGTGCCAGGCAGAAAACGCGTACCAAGACCGGCGGCGGGAATGATTGCCTTCATGTTATTCAAGGATCCTTTCGCAGGCGCAGAGTGCGCCCTGTGCGTGCGGCACACAGCCGCAGACCAAATTGCGATACCCAAGCATCTTACCGCTGGAACTATATGTCGCTACAAGGCAGAGACAATTCTTCAGCAGGTCAACGCAAATTATTGCTCGAATGGTGCAATTTTATTGCCCAACGGCAGGGCACCCGATACGACGCAAATCACAGAACATGGCAGTTTGAGCAACCGATGCCGAGGGACCGAAAAACAAAAAAGACGGGGCTCGCAATGCGAACCCCGTCTGCAAAGAAATCTGGCGAGAAAGCCTGATTACTTGAGGGTGACAGCAGCGCCAGCAGCCTCGAGCTTCTCCTTGGCAGCCTCGGCGTCCTCCTTCTTGGCACCCTCGAGAACAGCCTTGGGAGCGCCCTCGACGACCTCCTTGGCCTCCTTCAGGCCAAGGTTGGTGAGCTCACGGACGGCCTTGATGACCTGGATCTTGTTGTCGCCGAAGCCCTCGAGCACGACGTCAAACTCGGTCTTCTCCTCGGCCTCAGCAGCGCCAGCAGCGGGAGCGGCGACAACAGCGGCAGGAGCAGCGGCGGAAACGCCGAAGGTGTCCTCGATAGCCTTAACGAGCTCGGAAGCCTCGAGAAGGGTCATTTCCTTAAGAGCATCGATGATCTCATCGGTGGTAAGCTTAGCCATTTCTAAGTCCTTTCGGTTTCCGTGTCTGTGCACGGAGATCAGTTAAAACACGGCGCGAATGCGCCAGGGGTGCGGCGTTGCCGCCGCGGGTGAAAACAGCGACTAGGCTGCCTTCTGCTCGGAGACCTGCTGGATCGAACGAGCGAGACCAGAGGAAACGCCGTTGACGCAGACAGCGATGTCGCGAGCGAAACCGGAGATGAGACCGGCGATCTGGCCGAGAAGCTGATCCTTGGTGGGAAGCTCGGCGATAGCCTTAACATCATCAGCGGAAACGGCCTTGCCGTCGGAGATACCGCCCTTGATCTCAAGGACGCCCTTGGACTTAGCGGAGAAGTCCTTAAGGGCCTTAGCGGCCTCGACCGGCTCGGACTCGTAGAACACATAAGCGACGGGGCCGGCGAGAATCTCGTCGAGCTCGGGCTGCTCCTGGTTCTTGAGGGCGATCTTGACCAGGTTGTTCTTGTAGACCTTCATCTCGGCGCCGCACTCGCGAAGCTGATGACGCAGCTCCTGAGCCTGCTTAACCGTCAGACCGTTGTAGTTGACGACGAACAGACCGGCGTTCTCGGCGATACGGGACTCGATCTCTGCAACCTTGTCGATTTTGTACTGCTGGGGCATGAATTACACCTCCTCGAATTCTTTCCGGGCACGGTCCGCCACAAGGACGTGACGGGGGCATGTCCAAAAAGAAAGCCCCCGCGCTGCATGAGCGACGGGGGCGAGAAGACATATCTACTCGACCACCTCGGCTGGCGGGATATCCCATTAAGCTCGCGGGCGATGCCCGTTTGCACCGGCTGTCTCTGGCAGCGGATTCGTGCGTGAACCGAAAGTATTATGGCGGGGACCCCGGCGTCGGTCAACGGGCACGAGGATTCGCACACAAACCCTGCATACGCTCCGCTCGGGAGGGGCAGGGCGAGTTTTCCGCTCGGTCAAGTCCTGGGCTCGCACGAAGGCCACATTAAGTGGCCTTCGGCTCGTGCGGAATCTACGGAAAACTCGCCCTGCCCCTCCCGACCGGAGCTACGTTGCCTTTGTTGCGAATCCTCGCGCCCGTTGGCCGGCGCGCCCCGCGCATAATGCTTGGGTCGGTGGGCTGATGGGTTTGGTCCCGTTGGGCTACAGGGTTGAAAGGAAGTTGGACAGGCGGCGGAGGCCTTCGTTTAGGTTTTCGTCGCTTACGCAGTAGCTTAGGCGCACGTGACCTTCGCAGCCGAAGCAGTCTCCGGGGACTAGGGCTACGTTTGCCTCTTTGATGGCTTTGATGCAGAAGGCTTCGCTGGTTAGGTCGAACTTTTTGATGCTCGGGAAAGTGTAGAAGGCTCCTGCGGGCTCTACTGCGTCGAGGCCCATAGCGTTTAAGGCTGCGAGCACGCGTTTGCGGCGGGCTCGGTAGACTTTGAGCATGGGGGTTGGGTCGACGGTCAGGGCTCGGGCCGCGGCGTCCATCTCAAAGGAGACGGCGCTCGATACTAGGTATTGGTGGGCCTTTGCGATCTCGGCGATGACGGGGGCTGCCGCTGCGAGCCAACCCAAGCGCCAGCCGGTCATGGCCCAGGGCTTGGAGAAACTCTCGATGATCACTGTCTGCTCG
Organism: Collinsella sp.; assembly: GCA_019414445.1. Taxonomy (GTDB): domain Bacteria; phylum Actinomycetota; class Coriobacteriia; order Coriobacteriales; family Coriobacteriaceae; genus Collinsella. The sequence continues at coordinate 12,149 of DXMA01000014.1, read as the reverse complement.
CGCAGCTCCGGGTGTCGCTGGGCGAAGCGCTCGTAGCCATCCACATAGACCAGACGGTTGTATACGTCGTCGCAGACTACGTAGATGCCCGCCTGCTCCGCTACGCGCGCCACGGCGTCGAGCGATGCCGCGTCGAGGATGCAGCCCGTAGGATTGTTGGGCGAGCAGATGACGATGGCCTTGGTCGCCGGTGTCACGCAAGCACGAAGTGCGTCCTCGTCAATCTGGAATTGCGCAGGCTCCGTATCCAAAAAGACCGCTTTGGCGTGGTTGGCAACGACGATGCTCTCGTACAGGCCAAAGGCCGGCGTGGGGATAATGACCTCGTCGCCGGGGTTGAGCATGGCCATAAACGTTGCCGACAGGGCCTCGGTCGCGCCGTCGGTCAGGATGACCTCGTCGGCCGAAAACGTAAGGCCCGCATCCCCCATGTAGGCAGACAGCGCTTCGCGCAGAGCGGGGCGACCGTTGTTGGGCGGATAGTGCGTGTCGCCGCGGTCCAACGAAGCGGTCACCTCGGCGCTAATCATATCGGGCGTGGAAAAATCGGGCTCGCCGAGCGCGAGCGCAATGCATCCTGGGTACTGGGCAGCGAGCGCGTTAATCCGACGGATGCCGGAGGGCTTGAGCGTGGCAAGCGAGGTGTTCATGGGCAGACGCATGGCGTTCCTTTCGTAAGGGTTGCACTAGGATAGCGCGGCGAGGCACCGCCAGACGGTGTAACCTAAACGGAAACCAACCGGAAAGGAGGCGGCATGGAGACGACCACACGCGGCGATGTGCCAAAAACGTTGCGAACCATTGCGTATATCAGCATTCCCGATAGCGCCGATCTTGAGTTTTTGCTCTGGGACCTGCAGGATGCCATCGCCGCCTATGCTCAGCTTTCCGACACCGCGCTCCCCCGCCCGATCGATTTGGAAGCGGATGATGCCGGTGCAGTCGATGGCATCGTGCTAGCCATTGAAGATGTGGCTGACGATGAGACGTTGACAGCTATCGAGCAGGCGCTTGAACGCTTTGGCGGTACGGGAACGCGCGTCTATGCCGCGATTCGAGCCGCACAAGAGGGCGCTAAGCAGGCGCGCGGGACCGCCGTTCGTCTGCACAAGGCATGTGAGCGCCATGACCAATTGTGGTGTGGCGGCGTTGTCGTCTGTGCCGGCAGCGGTATTGCGGCGCTTCGCCACTCCCCGCGTATGGGCCTCTTGCGCCGGCCATTTTCCGAAGCGATGGACAAGCTCGTAGGCGCCGTTCGCATGGGCTGCTCCGTCGAGCATGCGCAGCGACTTGGCGGCGGCAATGCCGTCAACGTCAACGTCGACGGCATGGTTTGCGCCGAGCCAGCCGTGCCCGCGCCGATCTGGCGAGGCGTTCTGAAACGCCTCGGCGCCCGCGCCCAATCAGATATCTAAATTAGAGAGCGGCCCAGTCAACGGCTTCGTGCCAACGCTCAACAAGACGCTCCAGACGCCAGGCGGCATTGGCGGGACTCGTCGAGGGCAGGACGGTGGCGGGCAGCCCGGTGCGTTCTTGTAGATAGCGCTTGTAGAGCCGGCCAGCTGTACCTCCGTTGCATATCACCTGCTCAATGGGAGCTGCGCCGGTAATGCGCTCGATATGTGCCGGCACAACGTTGCGAATGCTCGCGTCACTCGAGCCCTTAATGTCACAGCTCTCGATCACGTCCCACAGGGCCACGCCGCCGTTCAGCAGCATGGAGCGCTTGGCGACAATCGAGGCGTCGAGCGTCGCAGGCTCGCTGTCCGCCAAAAGGTCGCCCTCGTTGGGCGGCACGGGCACACCGAGGCACGCGGCCATCACGCGCCAAAAGCGATTCTGGGGGTTGCCGTAATAAAAATCATTGGCACGCGAGAGCACCGAGGGTAACGACCCCAGCACCAAAACGCGCGAACGCTCGTCAAACACGGGTTCAAACCCATGCTCAATATGTTGATAGCCCTCGTCCGGCGCGGCCACGAGCTAGGCCCTCAGCAGATAGCGCACCTCGTAGGGCGCAAGCTCAAGGGAGCCAGACAGCTCGACCGTAGGCACGCCGTCGGCAAGCAGGTCGACAAAGGACCCGCTGAGCTCGCCGGCGCCAAAGGTGTAAGGCTCGTCCACGGCGTTCACCGCCACGAGCACCGTCGCGCCGTCGCAGGCGCGCTCGAACAGCAGCTGCTTGTTCTGGATCACCACGTTGCGATAGGCACCGTAGTTGAGAACACGGGCCGCCGTATCGTCGGCCGAGCGCAGGTGCGTGAGCTGCGTGGTGAACGCCGTCAGCTCGTTGGGCGCAGGCTCATCGAGCGCAGGGCGCAGCGCCCAGTCGCCATCGGGGCCGCCCTTTTCGCCAGGAATCCCCCACTCGCTGCCATAGTAGACGCACGGAATGCCCGGCATGCCAAAGAGCATGCCATAAGCGGGGCGCAGGCACGACTTGTCGGTGAGGATGCTTGCCAGGCGCGGCACGTCGTGGTTGTCGACAAACGACAGCAGGTGCTTGCCGCGGTAGATGCACCACGGATCGCCGCCAAACTGGCGATGCAGCGAATGCGCGATCTCGAACATATTGACCGAGTTAAAGCTGGAGTACAGGCCCTTGTAGCACTCGTAGTTGGTGCAGGAGTCGAGCATCTCGTCGTTGACGATCTGGTTGTAGTCACCGTGAAGCGTCTCGCCGATCAGCACAAAGTCGGGCTTGAGCTCACGGGTAAAGGCGTGCAGGCGACGCATAAAGTCGCGGTCGAGCATATAGGCAACGTCCAGGCGCAGACCGTCGACGCCAAAGACCTCGGCCCAGCGGCGCACGGACTCGAGCAGGTAATCGACCACGGCGGGGTTTTGCAGGTTGAGCTTCACGAGCTCAAAATGGCCTTCCCAGCCCTCGTACCAAAAGCCGTCGCCATAGTAGGAATCGCCGTCAAAGCTGATGTGGAACCAATCCTTGTACGGCGAGTCCCACTTACGCTCCTGCACATCGCGGAAGGCCCAAAAGCCACGGCCCACATGGTTGAAGACCGCATCGAGCACCACGCGGATGCCATGGGCGTGCAGCGTCTCGCATACGGCGGCAAAATCGGCATCCCCGCCCAGGCGGCGGTCGATATGGCGCAGGCTGCGCGTATCGTAGCCGTGGCTATCAGACTCGAGCGGCGGGTTAATCAGAACAGCGCCAATACCGAGTTTTTGCAGGTAGTCTGCCCATTGGGCGATCTTCATGATGGGCGCATCGGGGTTGGGCGCAGCGTTGGCAGCCTGGGCGAGCTCATCCTCGGCAACGGGCGCGGCGTTTTCGCGCGGAGCTCCGCAAAAGCCCAGCGGATAGATCTGATAGAACGTCGTCTCGTATGCCCACATAGCAACCTCCCGGCAAGCTCAACACAACGACATCCATTGTATGCCCAGCAGGGTAGCTATTTTGGGACGGGGCTCTTTTAGCTACCCCAGCCCCTTTCTAAGTTGCGGTGAAATACGGACTGTTTGCCGGGTTTATTGGGCTCAGCAGTCCGTATTTCACCGCAACTGATGAGGAGACGTGATTAGGCGACAGGCTTTGCGCGGTGTATGGCCGGGAATAGCACCGTGATAGCGAGAATGACACCCACGACGGCAATCGCCCCGCCCGCACAACCGATCCAGGCGATGCCGGGACCCGACACCACGGCGCCGCCGACCGCGGTGCCCGTGCCGATACCGAGGTTAAACAGGCCCGAGAAGATCGACATGGCGACGGCCGACGAGTCTGCCGGCGTGTACTTGATGAGCTCGGCCTGGAACGCCACGTTAAAGGCCGTGGAGCAGCAGCCCCATAGCGCGCAGACGGCAAGCACTGCTACGAGCGACGATGCGACCGGACCCACGAGCAGCAGAGCCACCGGCACGCCGGAGAGCGTGATAGCCAAGAACGGGAAGCGATGCCCATCGAACAGGCGGCCAAACAGCCAGCTTCCGAGCAGACCAGAACAGCCAAACGCCGTCAGCGTCATGGTAATAGCGCTTGCGTCGACGTGCGCGACCTGCGCCAGGAACGGCTCGATATAGCTGTAACCCGCATAATAGCCGGTCGCCATAAAGACCGTGACCGCGTAGAGCGCAATCAGGAACGGGTTCTTGAGCAGCTCGGGCAGCTGTTTGACGGTAAAGCGCTCGCCCGCCGGCATGGCCGGGAGCACCGCGGCCTGGTAGACAACCGCGACAGCCGAGAGGGCCCCGACCACGGCGAATGTCATGCGCCAGCCCACGGCCAGTCCGATGGCGCGGCCGATCGGCAGGCCAAAGATCTGCGCGATGGACGAGCCCGTGGCAATCATGCTGATGGCGAGCGCCCCGTGGCGGGTATCGACCAGGCGCGAGGCCATAATCGAGGCGACCGACCAGAACACGGCATGCGCGCAGGCGACCACCAGGCGCGCGCAGACCAAAATAGGATAGGTGGGCGCCACGGCGGACAGGAACTGGCCCAGCGAAAACACGGCAAGCACGCCCAACAGCATCCGTTTGAACTCAAAACGTGAGGCAAACACCATGAGCGGCAGCGACAGCAGCATGACGCCCCAAGCATAGACCGAGATCATGATGCCTGCCTGGGCCTCGGTGAGCGAGAACGATGCGGCAATATCAATCAGAAGGCCAATGGGCATGAATTCCGACGTGTTGAATACGAACGCGCAACAGGCGAGCCCGATAAGCGGGAGCCACTGCCTGAGCGTGATGCCGTCTTGCCTAGCCTGAGTCATACAAAGAACCTCTCCGATTCGTTTTGAGCGGGGGCGATTATATAGCAACGGCCCCGCATCCGTCAGCAACAGATGCGAGGCCGAAATCAACTCGATGCGCAGAGGTTACGCCGTCAATAGATAGCTAAGCCAACCCCAGCAATATGCCTGCCGAATGCACGACAAACGCCACAATCCAGGCAACCGTCACTTGGAACGCGAACACGGCCACGGCGTAGCGCGCGCCCAGCTCGCTCTTGACGGCGCCGATGGCCGCCACGCAGGGCGGGTACAGCAGCGTAAAGACCAGGAACACATAGGCGGTGAACGGCGAGAACATAGTCGACAGTGCGGCGGGCGAGGTTGCGCCCAGAAGCACCGTGAGGGTCGAGATGACACTCTCCTTGGCGATAAGTCCGGTGACGAGAGCCGTCGACGCACGCCAGTCGCCAAAGCCGAGCGGCGCCAGCACCGGCGCGATGATGCTACCCAAACTGGCAAGCAGGCTTTGCGACTGATCGGCGACCACGTTAAAGCGAATATCGAACGTCTGGAGGAACCAGATGACCACGGTGGCGGCAAAGATAATGGTGAAGGCCTTGGTAATAAAGTCCTTGGCCTTATCCCATGCCAGCATCACCGTCGTCTTGACGCTCGGCAGACGGTAATTGGGAAGCTCCATGATAAACGGCACCGGGTCACCCTTAAATGCCGTGCGATTGAGCACCAAAGCCGCGATGCAACCGACCGCAATGCCAATCAAATAGAGCGAGACCATGGCGGGAACCGTCGCCTGCGGGAAAAACGCCCCGCACAGCAGACCATAGACCGGCAACTTGGCCGAACAGCTCATGAACGGCGTGAGCATGACGGTCATCTTGCGGTCGTGCTCGGATGGGAGCGTACGGGTTGACATGATAGCCGGCACGGTGCAGCCAAAACCGACGAGCATAGGCACGAAGCTGCGGCCCGACAGGCCAAAGCGACGCAGCACTTTATCCATGACAAAGGCCACGCGCGCCATGTAGCCGGAGTCTTCCAGAATGGAGAGGAACAAAAAGAGCACGACGATAATCGGCAGGAAGGTCAGCACGCTGCCCACGCCCGTAAGCACGCCGTCGACAGCCAGCGAGCGCACCACGTCGTTGGTGCCGAACGCCTTGAGGCCCGCATCGGCCGAGGCGATGACGGCAGCGATGCCGTCCTCCATGAGTCCCTGCAACGCCGTGCCGATCACGCCAAACGTCAGCCAAAAGACGAGGCCCATGATCACCAGGAACGCCGGAATGGCCGTGTAGCGACCCGTCAGGATGCGGTCGATCTTGACGGAGCGCACGTGCTCGCGGCTCTCATGCGGCTTGACGACGCAGCGCCCGCACACGTCGCCGATAAAGCTAAAGCGCATATCGGCCAGCGCGGACAGGCGGTCGGTGCCGGCTTCGCCCTCCATCTGGGTAATGATGTGCTCGATAGCGTCGAGCTCATTGCGATCCAAGTGAAGCGCCTCGGTCACCAGCTCGTCGCCTTCAACCAGCTTGGTCGCCGCAAAACGCACCGGAATGTGCGCCGTCACGGCATGGTCCTCGATCAGGTTGGCAATGCCGTGGATGCAGCGATGCAGTGCACCGCCGTCCGAGCCATCGGGCGCACAGAAGTCCAGGCGACCGGGGCGCTCGCGGAACCGTGCCACGTGCAAGGCATGATCCACCAGCTCGCCGATACCCTCGTTGCGGGCAGCGCTAATGGGGACAACAGGCACGCCCAACAGGCTCTCGAGCAGGTTGACGTCCACGGCGCCGCCGTTGGCCGTCACCTCGTCCATCATGTTGAGCGCGATGACCATGGGGCGGTCGAGCTCCATAAGCTGCAGCGTCAGGTACAGGTTGCGTTCGATATTAGTAGCGTCGATGATGTCGATGATGGCGTCGGGGTTTTCGTCCAGGATAAATTGGCGACTGACGATCTCTTCGCCCGTGTACGGAGACAGCGAATAGATGCCGGGCAGGTCGGTAACGCTTGCCTCGGGATGGTTACGGATGGTGCCGTCCTTGCGGTCGACCGTCACGCCGGGAAAGTTACCGACGTGCTGGTTGGAGCCCGTAAGCTGGTTGAACAGCGTGGTCTTACCGCAGTTTTGGTTGCCGGCGAGGGCAAAATGCAGCGGTGCGCCCTCGGGCACGGCCGTTTTTGCCGCACGGGGCGAATACGTCCCCTCGCCAAGTGCCGGGTGCTCCGTCATGCCGATTGCGGCGTTAGTGCGCGGACCCGTGTCTGTGTCGTGAACACCCACGAGCTCGATGCGAGCAGCATCGTCCTTGCGCAGCGTCAACTCGTAGCCACGCAGGCGAATCTCGAGCGGGTCGCCCATAGGAGCGTACTTCATCATGGTGACTTCGGTGCCCGGCGTTAGGCCCATGTCCAAAATATGCTGTCGGAGTGCCTGATCGTCCGATGCCACCGATGCGACAACGGCGTCCTTTCCAATCTCGAGTGTATCGAGCTTCACGCGCTCATCCTTTCGTTAGACGCGGTTAACCGTTTACCGGGGCTAGCCAACTCGTAACGACAAATGATAGCGCTCTGAACTATTATATAAAGTCAAATACCGATGTTTACCTGCGCAAACTTTATGCGGTGCGCCCCGAAAGCTCTTTGCGCATACCGCTCAGCGAGATCGAAATGGAACCCGACCGCGCGGTAGCAGTGAGTCGATCACCCTCAACCGACCCCGTGCATGTAAAGGGCGCCTTGCCCATCAAGACGTGGGAGATAGTGCCCGAGAACTCAAAGAAATCGCCCTCAGCGCGGGCACCCGAGAGAGCGATATTGAGACCCCTGACGTTTAGTACTGCCCTGAGCGCGCCGTTCACCCCATGCGAAAACGTCACCTCGCCGCGTTTGCTCCCCACCGGCGTCTGGGCCAAAACCACATACGTACCCTCAAGCATGGCTCCTCCTCTAAGCAGACTTTTTGAAACGGGCAAGTAGTCTACTTTTACATATGGCGCTCCAGGAAGCGGAAGGCCAGGCGGATCCAAGGACGGACTGCCACTTGCTTGTCCTCGTTGTCGATCGCGGTATTGGCGTTGCCGAGCGAAAGGCCGTGGCCACCCTGGTCAAAGACGTGCATCTCGCATGCGACCCCTTCCTCGGCCATGCGCTGCGCAAACGGATAGACCTGCGCAATCGGCGCCGTCTTGTCGTCCGAAACGCCCCACACAAAGGTCGGGGGCATCTGGCGCGAAACGTGCGTGGTAGGGCAAATGTCGGCCAGGTGCTCATCGGTCGCCTCGCCGCCCGTCACCATCGACAGATAGTCGTTGAGCAAATCGCGCCCCGTCTTGCCACCCGTCTTGGGCACGCGCAGGTCGATGCGCGGGTCGCGCGTCTGCATATCGCGCACATAGGCAAGGTCGAGCAACGGATAGCCCAGCACCACGGCGTCGGGACGAATATCCTCCGGACGAGCCCCGGCAAGGCCCGCGAAAGGTCCGGTCTTCCACTGCGTTGCCAACGAGGCGCAGATCATGCCGCCCGCCGAGAAACCCACGATGCACACGCGCTTGGGATCGACATGCCACTCGTCGGCGTTGGCGCGCACGGTAGCGACCATCTTGGCGAGGTCCGCCTGCGGGTGCGGAAAGCTCACGTCGCCCGTGGCGCTCGTCACATAGTTGAGCACAAAGGCCTGGTAGCCGCGGTCCAAAAACGCAAACGCCACCGGGTCCTGCTCGTGCGGAGCGATATGCGTAAACCCGCCTCCGCCGCAGATGATCACCGCGGGGCGGCGGCCATTGGGCTTGTCGGGCAGCGGCTCGGCACCCAGATACGTAAACGTCGCCGGATAATCCTCGGTCGGCTCCTCGCCCCACAGCGCATGGTTCTCAATAATCATAGGTGCTCCCTCCGTGCGATTCGTGCGCACTCGTTTTTCGCACCTTAGCGTACCCCACTTGAGCCCGCGGCGCAGAAACACCCCCGCAATAAGTTGGCCTTCAACTGATATATCACAAAATCGCTGTTCAGAGGTATCGTTGGACAGCGTAAAATAGGAGCGCTGACCGTGCTGGGAAACACGTACGAAACGTTTCCGGCAAACCACACGCGTGCAACATGCGCGCCTGATACGTTGGAGGCATCTATGGGTCTGCTCGATTCGCTCAAGTCCACGTTCACTTCGTCGGGCGAGGCGTCCGTTCCGCCCGCAGCAAGCTTCGCCACCCGCGAAGGCGTCATCTACGCTCCTGTCAACGGCGTGCTCGTCAATCTGGGTGAGGTTCCCGACGAGACCATCGCCTCGGGCATGCTCGGCCAGGGCTACGGCATCGAGCCCATTACCGGCACCATTTACGCCCCCGCTAACGGCCGTATCGGCGCCACCACCGTCACCAACCACTCCATCGGCATGATCACCGAGGACGGTCTTCGCGTGTTCATCCATGTTGGCCTGGGCACCGTGGAAATGAACGGCAAGGGTTTTGCCCGCTTTGTCGAGATGGGTGACACGGTCAAGGCCGGCCAGCCGCTCATCAGCTTCGATCGCGAGGCCATCAAGGCCGCCGGCCACGAGGACATCGTGACCGTCATCATCTCCGAGCTCGATCGTCTTAAGAGCATCGACCATGTCGGCGAGTCCGGAACGCTTATCGGCGGCAACCCGCTCGTCAAGCTGGGCGACCCGCTGCTGGTAGCCAAGACCAAGTAGCCAGGCCCCGCGCCACACAGCCAAAAGGCAACACGAAAAGCGCCCACGAGCATTTGCCGTGGGCGCTTTTCGTTTGAAAAACCATCCCGCCAATGCCTTATCTGTATAGCCCAAATGAGCCGAGCTGCTAGAATATCGAACTGTATGGATAACTATCATTCAACCGTTATGGGAGGATACGTGAACCGCACCAAAATCGCGCAGCTTTACGCCGATGCCGAGTCGCTTGGCGGCCAGACCGTCACCGTCGCCGGCTGGGTCAAGTCCATCCGCGACATGAAGAACTTTGGCTTTGTTACGCTCAACGACGGCAGCTGCTTCCGCGACCTGCAGGTCGTCATGAACCGCGAGGCACTCGACAACTACGACGAGATCGCCCATCAAAACGTCTCGGCCGCACTCATTTGCACCGGCACCGTCAAGCTGACCCCCGATGCGCCCCAGCCCTTCGAGCTTTCTGCCACCTCCATCGAGGTCGAGGGCGTCAGCGCCCCGGATTACCCGCTGCAGAAGAAGCGCGCAACCGTCGAGTTCCTGCGCACCCAGCAGCACCTGCGCCCGCGCACCAACCTGTTCCGCGCCGTGTTCCGCATCCGTTCTGTCGCGGCTGCCGCCATCCACCGCTTCTTCCAGGAGCAGGGCTTTGTCTACGTCAACACCCCCATCATCACCACGAGTGACTGCGAGGGCGCCGGCGAGATGTTCCGCGTGACCACGCTCGACCCCAAAAATCCGCCCCTCACCGAGTCCGGCGAGGTCGACTGGAGCCAGGACTTCTTTGGCAAGCACGCGAGCCTTACCGTGTCCGGCCAGCTCAATGCCGAGAACTTTGCCATGGCCTTTGGCGACGTGTACACCTTTGGCCCCACCTTCCGCGCCGAAAACTCCAACACCACGCGCCACGCCGCCGAGTTTTGGATGATCGAGCCCGAGATGGCCTTTGCCGACCTGAACGACTACATGGATAACGCCGAGGCCATGCTCAAGTACGTCCTTAAGGACGTTATGGCCACCTGCCCCGACGAGCTCAATATGCTCAACAAGTTTGTGGACAAGGGCCTGATCGAGCGCCTGGACCATGTGGCAAACTCCGACTTTGCCCGCGTTACCTACACCGAGGCTGTCGAAATCCTGGAGCAGGCAGTCGCTGCTGGCCACCAGTTTGATTACCCCGTCAGCTGGGGCATCGACCTGCAGACCGAGCACGAGCGTTTCCTGACCGAGGAGCACTTTAAGCGACCGACCTTCGTAACCGACTACCCGGCCGAGATCAAGGCGTTCTACATGCGCATGAACGAGGACGGCAAGACCGTCGCCGCCGCCGACTGCCTGGTTCCCGGTATCGGCGAGATTATCGGCGGCTCCCAGCGCGAGGAGCGCCTGGATCTGCTCGAGGCCCGCATCAAGGACCTGGGCATGAATCCCGAGCAGTACAAGTACTACCTTGACCTGCGCCGCTACGGTTCCTGCAAGCACGCCGGCTACGGTCTGGGCTTCGAGCGCTTGGTGATGTACCTCACCGGCGTGGGCAACATCCGCGACGTCCTGCCGCACCCGCGCACCGTGGGCAACGCCGACTTCTAATCGCCACAGCGCCACCAAACGCGTTCCAGCGCATCACGCCAGCGCCTCTCGGCAAGCCGAGGGGCGCTTTTTTCAACAGCATCCGTCAAGCTTTTGGCAAGTTTTTGGTCAGTTGGGCAGGGCTGTTGAAAACTCGACCCGCCGCTTGCCGACGGCCACCGACCGCCCAGAGTGCTCTGCGCCCCTGGGAAAGCCCCGCGTCCTAGGCTCCATACCGTCGCCACCCAAAACGGAAAGGACGTGGGCGCCATGACCGAAACCGCTGTTGAAACTTACGAGACCACGACGAGGGGCGCCGCCTCGATGGCAGCCTATCGCGCCGTTCGCATCCTGCAACTATTAAGCGAAAACACCGGCGAGGACAAGGCCATGCTTTCCGATGAGTTGATCCGGCGCCTCGCCCATCCCGACGACCCCGCCCGCATGCCCATCTCGGCGGCGCGGCGCAGCATCTACACCGCCATCTCCGCACTTCGCCATGCCGGATACGAAATTGAGTACAAGCGCGGCGTGGGCTATCGACTCTTGACCCGTCCGCTCACCGACGAAGAGATCATCCGGCTCCACGGCATGGTCATGCGCAACCGCTCCACGCCCATCGCCATTCGAAAGAGCATGGCGCAGCACCTGGTCGCCATGGCGAGTGCCGACGTTCGCGGCTACCTCGATGCACCCGAGCCTGCTCCAAGCGCAGGCGACAAATCCACCAAGGCCACACGCACGCCCGTCAAGCGCATCGATGCCTGCGAGCTCATCGAGCAGGCCATCGACCACGGAACCACGGTGAGTTTTGATATTTCGAGTGTCACGGCACGCGGAGAGGTCGAAGTGGCACGGATGACACTCCGGCCCTTTGCCATCAAGCAACGAGACGGCATCTCGTATTTGCTGGGAACGGTCTATGGCGCGCGAGGAGCCGACGACACGCTGCGTACCGTTGAGATCGGCCGCATGAGAAACGTCACCACACGTCTCCTTGACGGCAAGAAGCTCTTCGCCGTCCTGGACGAGGACGATGCCTCCTCCGCCGCATAAGACCCTCCGCCGCCCATTCGACTACCCGTACCGCCCATCCGATTCTGTATTAAAAAGGCTCTGTTAGACCAAATTTGACACGATCGGCTGTTCGTCGAACCGGAAAA